>JAPMTS010000028.1 GCA_026552955.1 Candidatus Methanoperedens sp.
CACAGGTATATCGTGGATATTTTTCCTTTATCTCAGGAAGGTCGTCCTGCTGTTTGGTATAACCTATCCACTCAGGCTTTCCCCACGGAAATACTTGAAACTCAAACAACAGATTGTTCAGTTCCCACTGTCGCCTTCTCTCTGATAAAGCAAAGTTGTAGATAAGCCTGCATTGCTCTGATAAGTGCCACAATACCTCTTCCTGTTCCATGGTTGGGTATATCCTGACCTTTTCAGTTAGCTGCATCCGGCTCTCCCTGCCCATCTACGTATCTTTTCAATTGTTCCAGCGTAACCTGACCACATGTCGCAAGGAAATATGACGGAGACCAGAATGCTTCTCCCCACAACTTCTGTTTTAGAAGACCGATAATACCGTCATTGTCGAATACCTGCTTTCTATATTTCACACACTGGACGAGATGATACTGTAAAGCATATACAGAATGTGCTCCCCTATCCAGTTTGTATTTCATACTTTCTTATATTTCCAAGAAACTATATCTGCTTATCCCATGCAAGGCGAAAGTATTATTGCAAAGGGTTCGCTGTATCCCCTCCCTTGCGGAAGGGGACTTAGCTCACCCTTTGAATCCAACGAAGTTAAATAAATGAAAAAATGGAAATTTAAGCTTCATTTCTTTATCGAGTTCTGCGCAGGAAGAAAGCTGTGGAAATTAATACAATGATCCCAAACATAATATCAAATCCTGGAGTTACTGGTGTGGATTCTGATGTAGGTATTGATGATGTATTTGATGGGGGTAGTGGCGCTTCCTCAGATTGCACTTCAGGAACATTAGGTGTCAGGGTTGGAGTCGATGAATTCTTCGTTGGGTCAATAAGGGTAATATAGGGACGTTCTGATTCCAGTGACGAGCGTGTCATTCCCCTGTACTCTACGCCTGTATACTTGACAACAGCAGCAGGCAGTTCAATATCATCCCATGTATTCAACCTTATGATATAGCTGAATCCAACGGGAGTATTTAATTCTAAAAATGTGGATTCAAGGGATGTTGAACCGCTAACCAGGCTTACACTCTCAGGAAGGAAATCCATGACTTCTGCCTTTGTGGCTATATTTCCAATATTTTTAATGCTCACATTTACTGTTACATCTTCACTAATATTTGCAATTTTTTTATCCGTGGTCTTGTTAATGATTATTTTTGGGCCATTAACTATAACATTAGGTTCCTCAGAGGATATGTTATATTGTCTGCCATTTACTGTGAATCCGGCTGTAGAAGCCGGAATTGCAAAACCGGTGAGGCTTGTTTCCAGTGGTTTTAAGGAATATCCTATGTCTTTCCACTCGCCCGGATGCAGGACAGGAATGTTCCAGAACAATGGTGTATCTGATGTTAACTCAAAATTTGGATTGATTTCGTCCATAAGGACGATATCATTCATATCGTAAGTACCGCTATTTGCGATGGTTAACCTGACCATTATGGTGTCCTTGAGATACATGCGGGTCTTGATGGCTTTGCTGACCGTGAAATAATCCTGCTTAATAGCGACGATTATCGAACTTTTTCCCTCAGATTTATATTCCAGGTTTTTTACATCAAAGCTCTTTGTATTTGCAGTCAAGTTATATGATTTCTGATCCAGCAGGTCAGGAACTATCAGTACCACTTCAAAACTTTTGCTTTCACCCTTCTTCAATTCCATATAAGTCTGATGGAGCTGATTTGTAGAGCCTCCCCTTAGTTTTAGGTCATCTATATTCAATGTGACATCCACATTCCTGGCCACTGCATCGCCATTGTTTTTCACTTCAACCTTACCTGTGATGGTCTGATCCCTGCTTGAAGTAAATGTTGATTTATCTGTCGAAACAGTTACATCAAGTTCAGGTTTTCCTCTCAATGAAATTCCAACTTTTGACCAGGGATTATAGTATTCCTGTACCCACTCCTTTGAAGTTCCCGGAAGAAAACCCGTTCCTGATATCATGACCTCATAATCAGGGTCTATGTCTGGACCACTTTGGATGGTCAAGAGCACTTCTCTCTGGAAGTTTCCGTCCTTATATACCTCAAGATATACCATCGGATCAACAGGAGTCTCAGGAACTATATCCCCTTTACCGTTTTTATACCCTTGAACAGGAGAAGAAAATTCTAGTGCTTTTACCATATATGGCCCATTAGTGAAGGTGTTTCCCCTGTAAAGAGTACCTTCGACCGCAGGTGCCCACTCAATTTCATTTGCAAGGAAAGCCGCTGCAGGGATAGAACTGGTATAAAGGAGAACTAATAATATTATTGTGAAATTCTTCATATTATAATTATGATAATGTAATCAAGATAAATAGTTTACTATATCAAATCAAGAAAATTTGCATTTTAATTTTTTTTCCAAGTTCAAAATATCATCATTTGATGGTTTTGGGAAAGATATATATTCCAGAATGTCCAAATTAGTGTTAATCGGTTGGCTTATTTGGCAACTATTGGATGAATTAAACCATCTAAGGCTGTTTTTTTTAGGTTAATTGGTTTATAAAATAAAGGAAATAAATAAATGGATAATGACAGAAGAGGCGGCTTCCGCGGAGACAGAGGTTTCAGACCCAGCGGACCAAGAGAAATGCATAAAGCAACATGTGCTGATTGCAAGCAAGAAACTGAAGTACCCTTTGTGCCATCAGGCGACAGACCGGTATATTGCAGGGAATGTTATCAGAAGCACAAACCAAAGAGATATTGAACGATTTTTTTTTAATAGTTGATAAAAAAGGTGAATTAAATGGACAATGACAGAAGAGGTGGTCCACGTGGTGGGGGCAGAGGCTTCAGACCCAGCGGACCAAGAGAAATGCATAAAGCAACATGTGCTGATTGCAAACAGGAAACTGAAGTACCCTTTGTGCCATCAGGCGACAGACCGGTATATTGCAGGGAATGCTATCAGAAGCACAAGCCACAGAGATATTGAACTTTTTTTTTAATAATCAATTAAAAGGTGAATTAAATGGATAATGACAGAAGAGGCGGCTTCCGTGGAGACAGAGGCTTCAGACCCAGCGGACCAAGAGAAATGCATAAAGCAACATGTGCAGATTGCGGTCAGGAAACTGAAGTACCCTTTGTGCCATCAGGCGATAGACCTGTATATTGCAGAGAATGCTATCAGAAGCACAAGCCAAAGAGATATTAAGTAAATTTAAATTTTTTTCAATATTTTTTAATTGGAAGGGTTATAACCCTCATTTTTTTAGCAATGCTCTTATCTATCTTCTGCAAATATGGAGAATTAGATGGAAGATCTATCGGCTATAATTAATAAAGTACGGTCATCAGAGGAACTTGATTTTGATGATGGTTTGCTTCTTATGGAGGCAAAAAACCTCTCTCTCATAGGGGCGCTTGCGGACGTTGTTCGAAAAAGAACAGTGGGCGACAGGGTCATGTTCGTTACAAATTGCCATATAAATTACAGCAATGTATGCAATTCAAAATGCAGGTTCTGCGCTTATTTCAGGGAAGAAGGGCAAAATGGGGCTTTCACATTGACTATCGATGAGATAATGGAAAAAGCGCAAAAAGCCTCGAATATGGGAGCAACCGAACTTCATATCGTAGGGTCCCTGAATCCCGCGCTGCCATTTGAATATTATGAGGAGATACTTACAAAGCTTCATGAAAAATATCCTGCATTATCATTAAAAGCATATACTGCTGTTGAGATAGCACATCTTTCCACGATCTCCGGAATGAGTGTAAGGGAGGTACTTTTGCGGCTAAAAAAAGCGGGTCTTACCGGTCTTCCGGGAGGCGGAGGGGAGATATTCAATGAGAGTACCAGGAAACAGGTATGCCCCGATAAAATAAGCGGTGAAAAATGGCTTGATGTCATGGAAGACGCACACGGCCTGGGGATAAAAAGTAATGCTACGATGCTTTACGGTCATATCGAGAGCTATGAGGATATTGTAGACCATATTCTGAGAATAAGGGAATTGCAGAAAAAGACACACGGATTCCAGGCATTTATACCATTGAGATTCCATCCTGATAATACATATCTTTCGAAAAACGGGATCGTGACAGAAGGACCTACGGGATTTGATGACCTGAAAACGATCGCTGTCGCACGTCTTTTATTGAACGGATATGTAAATAATATCAAAAGCTACTGGGTGATGCTGGGTGAAAAGCTTTCACAAATTGCGCTTCACTATGGCGCCAACGATATTGACGGTACGGTTATGGAAGAGCGAATCACTCATGCAGCCGGGGGCGTTGCGCCTGAATATATGCCAAAGGACAGGCTTATTCATTTGATCAGGAATGCAGGGAGGATACCTGTTGAGAGGACATCCAGTTATAAGATTATCAGGGAATATTAGTGGGGTTGTCAAAAAGTTTGGTGTTGAGGCTATCATGAAATATCTGGAAAAAAGAAACCGTTGATAAGCGTACAATTAACACCTTCGTTCAACATTAACGGCGCTGGGGTGCGACCCCAGACCCCAACGGTTGCGCCGCCGCTGGCGGGGTTTAACATGAATGCGGATCATGACTTTTCAATTTCTATGAACAGCGGTGCAATCCCTGTTATCCCGCCCAGGCCAAAAAGAAACAGGGCAGTATAATAATTTCCCTTTGATGCATTATCTATACTCACAGCCAGAAGTATCAGGCCCATGAATTTTGATAATGCATCTATCTTATTATGCTTTGACAGCTTCATCAATGGTGGACAATGCTAAAGTATGTGAAATACAGAATTCCGAGGATTGCTATAATCCCGAGGGCAACCGCGACTTTTCTTTTCCTTATATCACTTGAGGGATTCCTGTCTATGAAGGGCACCATGAAAAGAAGGCCATACCACAACACCATCGGCAATGTTACGCCAATGACTTTTGCCGGTAATGGCCCGATATCCCATGTCCAGAATTTGAGGAACCCGAAGACATAAAGGAAATACCATTCGGGATAAATCGGGGTTGGTGTATCAAATGGATCAGCCGGTTTCAGAAGACCTGCCGGGTAAAGTGAGGCCATAAGTATCAGGCTTCCTGCAATAAGACACATAACAACCACTTCACGAAGCAGGAAATGCGGGAAAAACGGAAGTCCGCGTATCCTCACAGGTCGTTCTTCCTCTATCTCATGTTTTTCAATTTCGATCAATGACATATTAAAGCCTCCCTGAAATTCCCTGTATCCTTACCATGGCAAAATGCAGTAACAGTAGAATTGCAATGGTAATAGGAAGGATCATGACATGGATTGTAAAGAACCTTGTCATGGTCTCAGCACCGATGTCCGTCCCTCCCACAAGTATTAACGAAATGTACTCGCCTATGACAGGTATCGATCCTGCGATCCCTGTTCCAATTTTTGTTGCCCAGAATGCAAGCTGGTCCCATGGCAGCAGATACCCTGAAAAACCGAAGGTTGTGGTTATCAAAAGGAGTGTTACACCCACGACCCAGTTCAATTCACGCGGTTTTTTATATGCGCCCATGAAGTAAATCCTCATCATATGAAGCATTACTGCAGCTATCATCGTGTTGGCTGCCCAGTGATGGATACTTCTAACCAGGCTTCCCATCGGAACTACAGTCATTATATGTTCCACGCTCTTATACGCTTCCAGCGGTGTGGGTTTGTAGTACATCGCCAGGAATACGCCAGTTGTAACAAGTATCATGAAACACAAGAACGCAATTCCTCCCAGGCAATATAATGGATTTGTCGCTGCATACTCAGGGGCAGGATGCTTGATTACAGAGGTCAGCAAATCCTTTATTTTAAATCTCTCATCAAACCATTTGAATATCCTATCTTCCAGATTCATATGATCACGCAGCTCCCGCATAGAATGAAATAGTCTTCACATAGTCAGGGTCTTTCCATTTTAATGCATATACTGCCCCTTCTTTCACGACTATGTCAATTGCCGGGAGAGGCGATGGGGGAGGTCCTGATATCACCGCACCGGTATTGGGATCGAATTTGCCCAGGTGACACGGGCAGAATACGATATTCTCTTCCGGTTTCCAGTAGGAAATGCATCCAAGATGCGTGCAAACAGATCCGAAAGCACGAAAACCTGCAGGCATGTGCAGGAGTATTGACGCCTTTCCATTGAACATGAATTTCCTCACACTTCCTGTTGGCACTTCATCAACGTTGGCGATCTTGATTTCAACACTATCTCCTTTTGCAGTAGATGCCGGCCAGAGGTATTTCAATATCGATGCTAAGGCCCCTCCTGCGAAAAGTAGTGCAATAAGTCCCATCAAGATTTCAGTAAGTTTTCTTCTTGTGATTGTAAAAGTGATCTTATCATTCATGGTATCACTCCAGTGTTGTAACGTATTCATCTTGCAGCAGCCCTTTAACATACAGGTAAATGATAGCTGCCAGGTCAAACAGGAGATATGCGAATAGCTTTCCAACCTCTTCCGTGAATTGCCGTGTTGATGCAACCTGGGCATCACTGGATAAGATCTTCCAGAAAATCAAACCAGTAATGGCCATTGCGGCAAATGTCAATAGGATTATCAATGCAAAAGCAACCTGCGACCACAAACCTTCTTTTTCCGGTCCATATTCGATTTTCTCTATGTGCATGGATTTACCTCACAACCTTATTATATAAACTACGGCAAGAATTAGCAAAATAATTGCCATTCCTCGCAGTCCCACATCCCATGTTGTCATATGAACCCCAATCTCGATTTCCTTTTCAGGCTCAGGGGTCGGCGTTACTTTCGGTGTTGGAACATAACCTTCGATCGAATGATTATGGGTCACATAATAAACACCTATCTCGTTGAGTTGCGGAGGACCGTCCCTTGTGTGGCAATACGGGCAATTCCTGCTCTCCTTTGCCGCATATTCGGGTCTGGCCGAAGCCAAAGAAGGAACAAAGAGCAAGAGAATCAATGCAATCAGGACTATGATTTTATTTATTTTAATTTCATTCATTCTGAATACACCTCTTTTATCTCCTGCGCACTAACAGGTAAATTGAAATTATACCGGTCAGGGATAATATTGTTCCAAATCCGGGAGTTGAAGGCTCCTCAGGAGGGACACCCGAATCCGTTTGCGATGTCCTGGCGTAAATAATTCCGTTTTCTGTCACATTTTGAAAGTGCGGCAGGTTGAAACTATGCCAGAGTATGGGAAGATTATCGCGGATTGCAATCGCTGAGTCAAGTTCTTTCTGGGCAACTGAAACGTCTTTTCCCTTTTGTTTTGCCTGTTTTATAGCGTCCTGGGCCTTTTTTATCTCGTTCTTTAATTCTTCAGCATTTTCGAGTGCATTTACAGCTTTTTCAGGGATGTCAGGAGCAATTTTCATATCAGTATTATGGCAGCTGCTGCATAGATCCTGGAATTGGGTTTTATTTAGGACCTTGAATTCATGCGGCTCATGGCATGTATCGCATGTTGGCGCCTGTTTTAGCGCCTTTAATCTCTGATAATGCAATGAATTTTTAAACTGGTTAAATTCATTTAAATGACATTTACTGCAAGTTTCAGGTACATTCCTGTAAAAAACGGTACTGTTGGTTTCGGAAGACCGAGAAACTCCAATATGCGCTATCTCTTTTACATCAGAACTGGAATTGCCGCTATGGCAATTGTCACATGTAATAGTAAACAGGGCATGTTTGGAATGTGTCCACTGCTCATAGTTGCTTTTTGCGATCTCATCAATAGTAGTTGCATGGCAATCAATGGAACATGCAACATCTCTTTGCAGATGTTTTATCCTCACTTCATTGAGTTCTTTTGCTTTTTCGCTGAATGCCGTAAGTTTTTCATGGCAATCAAGGCATGAATTATCTGCTGCGGCCCCGGCAAATATTGCGATTAAAAATATAAAACTGGCTATTATAATCGTTTTTCTTATTCTCATTCAATCACCTTTCTCTTCAATTTTCAATAACGATCTTTCAATGCCGTTTTAATAGATATGCTGCAAGAAGACCTGATAGCAGCAGTAGTAATTCGAATCCTGGCGCTTTCGTAGGCTCAGGTTGCGCAGTTCCCTCAGGCATTGCCTTTTCTGCATTCCTGGCATCAACTAATCCTTTCTGTACTTCAATATCAAAGTAGGTAAGATTGAACCTGTGCCAGACAGAAGGAATGTTCCTCAGTATCTGGGTTGCCGATTCAAGATCCCCCTCGGCTGCAATAACATCCTTTCCCATTGCTTTTGCTGCAAGGACAGAACTTCTTGCTGTTGAGATCTCGAAAAGCAATTCTTTTACCGAAGATAAGGCAGTCTCAGCTTTTTTCGGCACTTCCGGATTAATACCGGTGATATTATTATGGCAATTGCTGCAGAAATCCTCGATTTCGGATGCGGTCAAAACCCTGACGCTATGCGCCTGGTGACAGGTGATACATGCGGGTGCTGGCAATTCCTGGGTTGATTCCAGCTTTTTGAAATGCTGGGAACTCTTGAATTCATCAAGTTCGGGGGAATGACATTTCCCGCACATATCGGGAGTATCGGCGCGTTGAATGCTTATACTTGAAATACCTACATGTGCTTCTTGCTTTGAAACCTTTGTTGGATCTCCTCCATGGCATTTTTCACATGTTACTTCGAAAAGAGCGTGTGTGGATATTGACCACATGGCATAAGTGCTGGCCGTTGACTTATTTAGTCTATCCTCATGGCAAATGATCGAGCATGAAATTCCGCTTTCAAGATGCTTTATGCGAATATCCACAAATTGCCTCTGTGTCTCCGAACTGAAAAGAAATTTGCTGTGGCAATCAGCACATGAGTTATTGAGTATATCCGGCGCTTTTGATAGTGCAGGTTGAATAGCCTGCAGTAACAAGAACACAAATACTATTCCTATAATTATCTTTGAAACGTTTTTTTGTAGCATATGAACACTCCTGTCATCACTATTATTATTACTTAAATCATTAATAATGATATATTTAGCCATTTTATTTGCCAAATACTTAAACTTATGCATCAAAATATTATATTAATTTAAATATATGCTCTTGTTTAATCTTTCAGTTCTCTCTTCCTCTCGCTCCTGTATTCATCCACGAGCGACTTCAGCCATTCCTCTTTTGCTGCCATCCTTCGAATGGCAGCTTTCCTGTTCCAATCTTCCAATGCATTTCCAATATCATCAGGATCGATCACTGCGAGCTCTTCTATAGAGTCAAACTGGATATTCACATCCTTTGCTCTTAACACAGGGACACCAAGGTTAAAGAGTTCATTTTCTGCAGCATGCGACATATCATTGCAGATTATCACAGCCTGAACTCCCAGGTCAGCAAGCATTTTGGCGGTAATTGTTCCCCCGCCACTTGAATCCTTCAACAGGATCAGATCATCTTTTTTAATTCCTACCGTTTCTTTTGTTTTGAGGATGCTGTCCTTTGTAAAAGAAAATAGTATCTTTACGGGAATGACGCGCCCGCTTATTTCAAGCCTTCGGACCTTTTTGAGCTTATGGATCCTTTCATTTAATTCTGAAATGTTCCTGTTCTTCTCGGAGATTTTGTTCTGCAGGCGCTGGATATCCATGTCCCGGATCTGCATTATTTTTTCCTTTTTGAGTTTTTTGTAAACTTCTGACCGCTGCCTTTTGATCTGTTCATCCAATTCTTGGATCTTCTTATCCCTCAAAGCGAGTTCATTTCTTAAGAAGTCCTGGTGGATCTTCATTTCATTTATTATTCCTTCATATTTTCGTATTGATTCCCTTAAATAAAATGTTTCATCTTTTCTCGAAACTACATGTACATCCTGATCTTTGATTTCAGTCCTGGTTAATCCTGATATCACAACTTCTATGGATTTACCCCTGACAACCTGTGCTATCGCTTCACTGGCATCTAATCCGGGGGGTATTTTTTTCCTGATTTGTTCGAACTTATTTTTGTTTTTACGGTAAAACGATACGGCAGCAGCTATGGCATCCCGTTCGTGGTTGTTAGAATAACCATACGGCGCCGCAAAATCAATCTTATCTTGCGCCAGGAGTACTTCAAAAGGAGAACTTGATACTGCACAAAACGCCCGCCGGATCTTTTCAACGGCATTCGGGGGGGGGTATACATCACTTGCGATAACAAGCGGCCTTCCCTCCTGTGCTATCATTTCTATGACTTCGGGTATTGAAATGGTCCTTGAACTATGAAGCATTCTCAACTCTCCCTCGAGTGTAAGAACGGCAATAGCCGTTGTGGTTCCTGGATCGATCCCTACGATAATGTAATCCCTTTTTTTTTCTTTAAGCGGCTTAAAAACAAGGGCATCCCGTTCTATGCCTTTTACACTTACCTGCACATCACCATATTTTCCCGAACCGATATGGATCAGGTTTCTTGGCGCATCCACGATGAACTCGGATTTTGAATATCCACCAAACCTCTCTGTTTTGGTCTGGGAATAGGTGACTCCGCTGGTTTTTGAGAGTTCATTAAGGGCATCCTCGATTTCCCTTGACCTTTGCCTGACATAACCGTGCATTTTACGCCTGTACCTGTTCTGGCTCCATCCACCTCTCCCTGGTGAGCGCCCCCTGCTGACTTTGATCATTGTTTTATCTTCAAATGCAGATACCTCATAGCCTGTACCCATCTGGGCAAGCCTGGCGCATATCAGGGCTTCAGCATCAGGATCGAACCTGTCAAAGGAAAGTCCTTTTTCACGGGCAAGTTTCGTAAGCGGCAAAAGCTGCTCACCCCCCGTTACCTGTACAAGTTTTGTGTTCGAAGGTAATTTCTGGAGAAAAGAAATAAGGTCCTGCTTATCGGAAACTATCTCATGGATATTATCAACTGATATAATGGATGGTTTTTCTTTCCAGACCATCCGCATGAATTTATGGAGACTTACCATTTTGTGATGCTCGATATCCCCATTCTTGAGTATCACGACAGCATAAGCTGGTTTTTCCCGGGCATGCAAAGAACCTTTTGCTATATCTATACCAAAAATTATATTTTCTTGAACCATTTGATGCTACTTTTTAGATAATTATTTATGTCATTACTGCGTTATATTAATTGTGATACTCATGGATATAAAAGATGATAATAAGATAATACAGTGGTTCAACATTAAAGATTTATCCGAAAAAAGCCAAGGAACATATCTTATCTATATGAAAAAGTTTTGTTCATGTATTGATAAGAATCCTACAGAATTAATTAAAGAAGCGGAAGAGGAAACTAAGAAGGGATTATTATTAAGTGAACGTAAGACCTTTGAATATTTAACCCAATTCAAGAAATGTATCAAAGACCTTGCGCCAAAGTCACAATCTTTAGGTATGGCCGTTGTGAAATCATTTTATGAGACTTTTGATATACAGCTTAGTTCAAGCATCAAGAAGCAAAAGAAAGCAAACTCAAAGCGAGAAAATCAAAACTTTCTGAAAAAAGAAGATATTGAAAAAATGGTGACTTATGCCCAAAATACCCGTGATAAGGCAATATTCTTATGCATGGCTACATCGGGGATGGGATTACAAGAAATCACAAATTTGAGAATGTCCGATATTACCTTTGGGGATGATGGTATTTCCACAATTTCAATAAGAAGACATAAAGTCGATATTGACCTAATAACCTTTATATCTCCAGAGGCGACAACTGCATTAAAAGAATATTTTGAAGAAAGAAATAGAGACCCCAAACTATCAAGTAAGGGTAAAAAAGATTATGTTTTCGTCACATACTCAAATGGTGGTGGTAATGGTGGAAAGAAAGGTGGTCAAATAAGTGATAGGGCATTTACAAAAATATTCAAAGACTTAGGAAATGAACTTGGTTATGATAATGGTGAAGATTTTGTAAAAACAAGAAGCCATGCACTTAGAAAGTTTTTCACATCTACATTAGAAGATAATGGCTTTCCGAAACCGAAAGTTGATTTTATGGTGGGGCATACAGTGAATGACAGAGATAAAGCTTATACAAATCGTTCTCAAGCTGAATTAAAAGAGTTATATATTCAATATTTGCCACACTTGACATTTTTCGAGAAAACAATTGAAGTTAGATCACTTGATACAAAGGATAGTAAAAAGCTGAATGACCTTGAAAGTGAAAATGCTATACTAAAGGCAAAAATGGAAGAAATGAATGGAAATAAATCAAACATGGAATCCCGACTTAGTGCTATGGAAGCAATGGTTAATCAATTGATAAATGCAAGACAAAAAGATGTCGAATATCGCATAGCAGAGGAAGGAATAGAGAAAGTTGAGGCTCAAGCATCACGATTTGTGGATAAATTCATAAAAGAGCAGGAAGGGAAACCATGATTGATTATCTCCTTATCTCCGTTCTTGTCGGGTTATTCCTGTTGGCATTTCTCATAGCTGGCAGTATGGCCATTAGTGAATCTAATGTTGTCCAGGTTCAGGGCGATGAGATCATACGAATAGATGATACCAAGAAATCCTATATTTTCTTTGGAAGCGAAGAAAAGGAAATTCTCTATAATAGGTTAATACGGCAAGGGTGCAGTGAATCCGAAGCATTGAAATTCATAAGTTAATTGCAGTATCGGGAGACGTGATATGATGGTATGGTGTGACTCTCCCGATACTATAAATCGAGGTTGGCACGGGAATAATGGAAGAAAACCTTTTCCCGTGTCACACTATTGATGTGTTCGACATCGAATCTATGAACACAATTTTAAGATTAACTTCTGAATAGATAATGTTTGTGATATGGTGTGTCACATATTTACAACCCCGTTACGGAATTAGCCTATAAATTATATGTTTATTGGATATATTCTATAAGTGATGATTCCACTTTTGTATTGGACGATAGATGAGTGTATAGTATATTCGGTTATATGTTAAAAGCGATACTATTATATATACATAAGTTTATAAGAATAAATTAGAAGGTGAGTAAACTAAAACCAGATGCAAGACATCTTAAATGTGAAAATTACTGCAAATAGCATTTACTTGGTTTAATATAGTTTATTTCACAACTTTTCTAAATATCTACTTTAAAATAGAAAACCGTTACTTTACGGTTTCGTATTGTTTTTAGTCCATAATTGAGGATTTCAATTTATATAATATCAAAATAAATCATGGCAATTATAAGAAAAATTCAGAAATTTTCAACGGCAAGTTACGTTGTAATAATTCCAAGAACATTTATGGAGTTATTTAATTTAAAACGGGGGGATGAAATGCAGTTCACATTAAGAGATAATGAAATTATCATGACGGTAGTGGAAAAAGGGGGAGTCTCAAAATGTTAATGGAAGGCAAAAAGCCATTCACCGCTGAAAACAAACCGAAGGATGAAGCACGGAAGCTAAACAGAGCTTATTACACACTCGAAGGACTCAAAATACAAACAAAAGCACCATGTCCCTACTGCCATCGCAAGTCCTGCAAAAATCGAAGTGGTTGTAAAGTGAAAGCACAAAAAAAGAAAGAAAGCAGAGCGATATATGTAGAAAGATATTTTCAAGGTGGGGAATCATCAAAATGACCGAAAAGGATTTGAAAGCCCCGACAACCGAGCAAGGAAGTAAGGGCATCTCTAAACATAATACTATCGGGGAAGCATTTAAAAGTTTGCCTTTGGGGTGTGTTGTTGCTACCGACTTAAAACTAATCAAAGACTGTTATTCAATGCACGCGCACATTGATAAACCAGTTAGAGAACAGACTTTAAAATTATGGAAAAAAAGAGGATTTGAGCCTTTTAACCTGGGAGTCCTGCATGTTAGATATGAAGACAAAGGGAAGAAATACCAATATCCACTATATTTTAAAATTCACAAAGAGGTGCAGAAATGACATTTTTTGATGAATTTCAGGGTATCTCAATGTATCCCGTATCTGATATCGGGGCGCATACGGCATCTATCGAGCCATTCAAAGGCGATATAAGGGGGTAGGAATAATGGCAAAGGTATCTAAGAAAGGTGAAAAATGGACATCCCCAGACAAAACTAAAAAGTATAAGCAATACTGCGAGGAATGCAAATTCTATAATAATGAATATTGTTTGACTCATGACAAAGCAGTTCGATATAGTAATATATCATGCGATAATTTCATCCTGACCGATAAAAAATCTGATGGAAAAGAACCAGATGTTCCGCCACACATAACAGAAAAAGCTATGGAAATCATGGAAAAGGGCGACCCTGTAAAGTTTATTCATGATACACATCAACGATTACATGTGGGGGATAATATGATTTCAAAAGCACTGATAATAGGTGTGGGGTGTCAGAGTGCCAATAATACTGATGGAATCCAGAAAAAACTTGATGGTGCAAGCGGAAAAGGAAAGACTCATAGTGCTAAAACATTCATGGAATTTATACCGAAATCACATAAAATAATCGGTTCATGCTCGGATAAAGTACTATTCTATAGTAAGATTCAACCCGGAACAGTCATCTTCAGTGATGATATTACCATTACGGAAGATATGAACGCAACAATCAAGCGTTCAATGTCAAGCTATCAAGAAGAAATAGAACATAGGACATTAAATAAGGATAGAGAACCAGAAACACATACATTACCAAGTAGAATAATGTGGATACTCGCAACTGTAGAGAATGACCAGAGTATCCAACTGCTTAATAGATCATTTGGTGGGAGTGTAGACGAATCACCAGAACAAGATGAAGCCGTATATGACCATCAAGTTCTATCTGGGATGCTGGGGGGAGTATTTAGAGCATCCATTGCAGATGATGTATTAATCTGTCGAGAAATCATCAAGGATATTAAGACAAAACTGTTTCATGTGAATATTCCATTCTTATATCTCATTGAATGGAAAGATAAAGGTAATAGGCGTAATTTCCCTATGTTCCTTGATATGATAAGGGCGTTTGCAGTATATCGTTATAAGCAGCGAAAAGTTTATGGCAATATTCTATTTGCTAATCTGCAAGACTTTGAAGATGCAAAAGCATTGTATGAATCGAATAGTGCAGGACAGAAAACAAAACTATCCAATCGTGAGTTAAAGATAGTACGGTATCTTTCGACTGTAAATAGTGCTGACGTTCCTGATATAATGAAAGATACTGGTTATTCTCAGTCTCAAGTATCTCAAATCATGAAAGGACGTAATGATGTCAAGGATAGCGGATTATTATCGAAAATAAAAGGATTAACTGAAGCTAAAATCTTTGTAAAAGATTGGATTGAAGAAACAAATTATACCAAGGTAGAATTAATACCCACAAATGAAGGAAGGAGAACAAAAACAATCTATCGGCTTACTGGTTTTAATAGTGCTGGATTAGATGATTCTGTAGTAGGTATAGGTAAGATAGAACAAGAAGAATTTAACACACATTACGTTAATATTACGCTTACTTTACGTGATATAATCAATAACAGTAAAGATAACATTACGTATATTACGTATAATTCAATAGTACATAGTAATGAGAGATATAATAATTCTCTCTTACATGTTCTTTTCCCAAAAAGGCGTAATGTCGTAATAAATTCGTCTCCCGATAGTGAAAGTGAAGGCGTAAAGTCACAACTAAAAAACCTAATTCGAGTTCGTCAAATCATCACAGCGAGTAAATGCCGTTACGCAATGAATGCAATTACTCCTGAATTAAGAAAAGAATTGATAGAAAAAATATCGAGTGAGTTAAAGTTCAATGCAGAGGAAGCAGAGAGTTATCTTGATGTAGGGATTGCAGAGATAAGGAAGGTATAAGAATGTCCTGTGGTTCTTGTGGTGGTTCGTTCATGTACATGGATTGGAGAACTAATCAAGCGAAACTATCCTTACGGCATGATAGGAAGCTATCAATTAAACACGCTGGGGAAGTCTGGGGGATATATTGTGATGGGATGGGATGGGCGATAGGATAAGGTACGGGAATAGATCGGGGATAAGGTGCAGTGATTGGATAGGGTACGGGTAGAAATTAATTCCCTTCCCTATCCTGACATAATCCTGAAAGAATATTTTTCTCAATGGTGTCTGCAAGAAATAAAAAAATAATTTTAGAAATGGAAATGAAATCTCAATCACAAAAATAAATTAATTATTTATCCAATCGAACATTCAAAATAATTTCATTCTATCCCTATTAATTCCGTACCTTCTTATATGTGTGTGGTATATAATATATATCATATATGTTTTATAATAATATAATATTATACTTATAAAATATAATTCGATACTTTTTTATAACCAAAACTGCATTGAATAATTATGACTGAAATAAATGATGCTGAAAATCTTGATGCAGAAATTCCCAAAGAATTATATGATGCAGATTTGGATGATGTAATAGATAGTCATGCCAGTATGTTAGGTGCGAAAGATTCTGCAAGGGAATTCATGCCTAAAAAAGTTAAGAAATCAAAGCCAAGAGATATTCCACTTTTCAAAACAGATTTGAAATATTCTAATCGAACAAAACTTTTTAAAAAATATGGAGCTGAACACATGATTAAAAAGGGATTGACACTGAAAGAGATGTTTCAATTTGATACGGATGCGGTTCGAGTTGAAGGTGATAAATTGATTTGGTTGAAAGAACCCGAACCGGAAGCAATACCAAATCCTATTCCTATCCCGTCCACTAACACCAACACTGACACCAAGACAGATAAGTTGAGTCTCCTTGATATTCCAGAGACCACACCAAAGACGATTGAGAAAATCTATCAAGAATCAAGACCGATACAAAAGGGAATTCCTGAGCGAAGACTGATTCATGGCGTTTGGAAGAATCTATATCGAGTGTGATTATTATTCCAAGAGTCCTATTAAAATTAAATGATTGTTTAGTGGAGTTAGAGGATAGAACAACATTAGAAATTCTTATCGAATCTGCAAAAAAGAATTTGGAATATTTGGTACTTAAACAAATGGAAATTGACATGTTGTCATCGGGTGACGGTTCGGATGATGGATTATTGGAGAGAACAGATAGCAAACATCATATTATTGACTCAAAAATACCACGAATGACTACTAACTACCATCAATGAACCGTTAATTTTTGTTAAACTCAAAAATTTTTGATGTAATGTAAGAGTATGGATACCTTTTCATATCAAAATCTAGCTGTTCAAATAATTCTCGATTTCTAATGCTTATGAATCCATGTTCAGCTAATTTGTTTTGTGTTTTTTCATGAACACAATTAAGTAAAAATAGTGCCGCCAATGATTCAATGACGTTAAATAAATTTCCTTCTTTTTTGTTAGTGAATCCATTGTGTTTTACATGATTATATGCATTCCAAAACAGAGGATATCGACGATCTCCTGAAAAAAATTCAAATGGTATTATAATCTCATCCGTAGATATAATTTTTATTTCTTTATTGCTTAGTATTATTTTGTTTTCTCGTTCGATATCTTTAAAATATCCCATATCCAGATCATTTAATTTGAATTTTTTTGGATTATATTTTTTTATATAAACTTCATGAACAATATCCCAATATCTAAAAAAAATGTCCACTTGACTTCCAATTCTAACCAATAGTTCAGCAATTTTAGGTGAAAATATTTGTTTCTTTTTTTCACCTAAATAATAATCTATTGGTATATAATTTAGAAAATCAACTACGTCATTTTCAAGTATTTGATATAATCTTATAGAATATCCCGATTCGAACATGACTCATTGTATTATTGTCAAATATTATATTTTTTGTCATATTCAGATTTAGCCTAATTTAGTAAGTTACTTATAGAACATCATCTTAAAAATTAATTATTATTTTAGAGGAGCGTATTATGGTATCATTATCGAATAAAATCCAAGACAGATTAATATCAGGAATAAAAAAGTTTCAACCCGTTCTTACTTCAGCTAAATCAAAGGACATAAATGAGTCTGACACTGTGGTTATTATTACAGACATGTTAAGTGAGATTTTTGGTTATGATAAATATACAGAAATTACTACTGAACACTTAATAAAGAAAACATATTGTGATTTAGCTATTAGAATTGATGGAAAAGCAAAAATTCTTATTGAAGCAAAAGCTATTGGATTAGATTTAAAAAATGAACACACAAAACAGGCAATTGATTATGGAGCAAATCTGGGAATTGATTGGGTGATTTTGACAAATGGTTATATATGGCAAATTTATAAGTTGATGTTTAGCAAACCTATTGATAAAGAACTGATTTATGAAATTAATTTTTTGAATATGAATCATAAAAATAAAGATGATTTGGAATCCTTATATTTTATTTCAAAAGAAGGATTCAGTAAATCAGCTCTCGTTGATTATTATGCTCAAAAACAAGCTCTGAGTAGATTTTTCATAGGGCAAATTATCCTATCTGAACCAATACTTTTGGCTATTAAAAAAGAATTGAAAAAAGTTTCACCAGGCGTAAAAATAGAAAATGATATAATCAAAAATGTTTTGCTCAGTGAAGTTTTGAAGAGAGAAGTTTTGGAAGGAGAAAAATCAGATATTGCAAGGAAGAAAATCAACAAAATTTTGAATTCATCTGTAAAAAGAACAAATCCTACAGATATATCAATTAACGATTCACCTAAAATTGAGATCAATGAAGAAAATATAGTGTAAATTCCTTGCCTTGAGGAAAAGAATTTGGTTTTTGTGCATCTGTCATGGTGGAGAGATATAGGTGATATGCTATAGGATTTCAAGGAAGCGATCAAAATATGATTAAAAATTTAAACCTGTTATTATTAATTTTTGGATTAATAATGGTGTCTGGATGCATCCAGCCAACAAAAACAGTCGAAGTTGTGAAATATGTTGAGGTTGTGCCATCACCAACACCACCTACACCATCGCATACCCCTTCGCCAATATCTACAGTAAGGGCAGTTGTTGCATATAACTTTACGGGAAATGATAATTATACCGAAGATTTCTATCTCTATGAAGGTCTCACTAAATTTGATCTGGACGTGTACGGGAATGTTTGGCTTATAGACATTGATAATAAAAGGGTTATCCCGATATCACAGGGCGGATATTTCAGTGGCATGAAAGCCATATATATTCAACACTCTGGATTTTATCGGCTGAATATGGATAATTGGTATAGGATAGTAGTTTTGAATTAATTAGAATGAAAATAGTTTAATCGCCCTATGCTTCCTGTTTTCAAGGTTCACCATGATTCGATATGAGCCATTTTCTTTGATGGAGAGATATATTTCTCTATCTATTTTGACAAATTGTGGCTCTGTAAAGATTAAATCGGAAAATTCATAACGTATTGAAGATGTAATTATTTTAGGTGGTATAAATGATTTTTCTGAAAAGCTTATGTGGACAAGTAAAATTATACAGGATAATTAATTAATGGCAAAATGTAAAATCTGTGGTGATCCGATAAAAAGATGTTCAAGAAGAAAAACAAATAATTGGTGTCATACCTGGAAACATCACCATTTCCCAAAACCAGATTATAAAACCCATCATTTTTCATTTATATTTATACTTCTAATAATAATTATATTATATGTAATGATTTCTGTAATAGAGGTTACTCCAATCCAAACATCAATATCACCTACTCCCATAGAAACTAAAGTTTCAACTATTGTTATTACTCCAATCCAAACACCGATATCACCAATACCAACATCAACACCCACTCCGACTCCATTTATAGAGAAATATAATACTAATCCAAAAATGGTTAATTACAATTATAATTTACAAGGGACTAAAGGACAAATACCTTATACAGTTTATGGTGGAATAAATGATTATTTGAAAAGTCAGCCAAGAGGAATTAGTTATTATCAAGGGGAATCGCCACCTACTGATATTGATTATATAATTAAGCATTTAGACAACAAAGAACAGAAAGAATTTATAGACCCATTAATTTATAAAATTCAAAACATTACATCAAATAAAGATGACCAGGCAAGAATCGCTATAAGTTTTGTACAAAATATAAACTATGATTGGCAAGGGTTTGAAACCGGAATATTAACTAGTAAATACCCATATGAAGTTTTATACACAAACTCTGGTGTGTGCGGAGAAAAAACAGAGTTACTTGCATACATGCTTAGAGAAATAGGATATGAAGTGGCAATATTTCGTTTTGATATAGAAAGTCATGATGCTATAGGAATTAAATGTCCACAACAATATAGTTATAGAAATTCAGGTTATTGTTTTGTGGAGTCTACTCTTCCAAGCATAATAACAGATAGTGGTGCAAATTATATTGGTGTTGGACAATTAAAGAGTGAACCAAAAATATTAGAAATATCAGACGGTAGTTCATTTGATAGCGTATCTGAAGAATATAATGACGCTGTGACTTTAAATAAGATATATAAGATGGGTTCGGTTTTAGATGAAAATAATTATAATAAATGGTCTTCTTTAGTAAATAAATATGGAATCAAAACATCAGAAAAATAAGACCGTTGTTATAATTGTAGTACAAAGTGCTTCAAGGATGCGATATGAGCAACTTTTACAACGCACAGATACATTTGCCATCCATGTTATTTTTTCAAATGGCAGTGTGTCTGAACACAAAATGTAAAGTTCATTTGTGTATTATCTGAGAGATAATATGATAGAATCGTTTTATTTTCACTTCATGATAGACATTAACTATCTCAAAAAGTAGAATACCGGCAATGGCTAAAACTATAGTTTTTAAAATTACATTAGTAAGCCATGTTTGATTACTTATTTTTAGCATAATAAATATGAAGGAGAGTATTCCCAACGTAATTGTCCCAGTGGCATTAATAAGAAATCCATTTATAATATAATTCCTATAACCATTTTTATAAAGCAAAATATAAAAAATTATTCCCAATGTACCTACCAAGCAACCAGCAACAATAGCCGAACTACTCTGCTCTAATTGTATGAAATATCTTTGATCATATGATAACATTCTTGACATATAAATTATTGCTGGGCGATCTACTATATATTTAGCAATTGAGCCAAATACTAATATTATAGAATAGAAATGAATTAACTCAGTTAATTCTCCTGATCTACGATTTGTTTCTTTCGCAAAATTTGTTCCTAAACTTATGCATAAATCAGTTAATGTCATCTTCAGTACGTATTTATGATGTGATATATCTAAACAAAGTTGTGAAATAAATGTGATGCAAATAACCAACATATCTTATTTTTTTAGAATCAATCTTTATATAACTTTATATTACTACATATCTCATTATTTTACACATTTACACAGTGACTACATAAATCATATATTATAATATTGTCATTATATTGAAAAGAAGGGATTATATGACTCCGATTTAAACCCCTTCCCTATACAAACAAAATACTATAATAGAAAATGGCATCATTTAGTTCATGAAATTATATTTTCCGGCATAATTCAGGCTATAATACTTCTAATTATCTCCTCGATATTCCTTTTGATCCTGTATTTACGGTTAAAATATGATAATACATTGTCAATATCCCGCTTTAACAATTCCTGTGCATTTGCATGAGATGGAGTGATGAATTGTGGCCAATCGATGATCTCACATCCTGCGGGATTAACAAATATGTTAAATTCACTCAGGTCTCCATGAATGATCCCGAGTCCGTATGTTTTTTTTATCTGGCTCAATATTTCATCCAGGTACCAGTCCGGTTCATCCAGCCTTGAATGCGCAAGCAGCTGCCCTTTTGCCATGGACATGACGATCGCATGCCTGTTATTATCTATGGGTTCAGGAACGCTGACCTGCGGATAAAGGGCGACAAGGGCATCATATTCTTTTTTTGCGGCGAGGCGCGCAGCATACAACCAGGAAAGATGCCGCCTTTCCCCGGTAGTCTCCCTTTTTACCCTGACATGCCTGAAACTACTTTTTCCTTCCCTGTGCAGCTTGATGATAACATGCCGGTCAATGAGACCGCCTGTGGCATCAAATACGATTGATTCTTTCCCGATCCCGATGACTTCACCCAGGGCATTTACCGACCCTCGTTTTACAAACGCATTCAGTGCAAGGAGGTCGTATGCCTCAAAGTAGATCCGGTATCCTTCATAGGTCTGATCCTTCCTGTGTATGAGCTTATTTTGTGCCAGGTTTGATAGGAGATACTCTACTTCCTTCAGGTCAAATCTCGTAAAATTAACAATTTCTTCTATCGGGACCCACTCATAGAATTTCATTTTATTCTCGATGGCGACAAGAATACGAAATTCCTTATCCGTGATAGAACGAAATATTTCGGGAATATTTTCAAGCATTGATTGGTATATGATACGGCTGAGTATAAAAAAGGGTGATAAAAAAAGAAAAAGAGAGATTTTAGATTTCTCTCACATTACTCTTCTTTTCTCTTCTTGTGCTGGAAGAAGAATACCAGTCCGATCACTGCGGCAATGGGGAGGGCGACAGTGGGGAATTCGGGGATTTCTCCATATAAGGTATCTACCGCACGAAATTCATAAGAGCATCCCCCAATTTCTCCCGAAGATGTGACAATAAGTTTTAAATGTTGCCCTACATAGCTTTCTTTGATTTCTAGCATATTCACCGGTATGATATAAGCAGGTTTTTGATTTTTATATACTGAAGAAGGAAGAGGATTAATCGATGTTAATTCCGCAGTTCCCGAAGCAATTGATACTCCAGTATTTTCATCGGGTAAATAAACATTCCAGTTTAATTGACCTACAAGTGGATAGATTATACCTCCTGGGAAATTCTTTGCAATATTAGCTCCTGTTAAATAGACCTCCTCACCAAGATAAAAAATGTCCGTTTCTCTGCTATAATCTGCAGTCGTGGCCTGGATCTTTCCTGTTACACCACCATTGCAATTCTGCGACGGGGGGGGCGCAATAGCCGTGCTTACTATGGTTGACATTACAATTAATAACGCACCGATAACTTTTAATATATTCCTCATTTATATTCACCACCAACCTCTTTTCAAGTTTCTCTTACATTTTCCACTATCCTCGAATAGAGTAATAATATAATCAGCTTCTTACCATATATAATTATCGCTCTCAAAAAATTTAAAAAATGATTACTACCATGATAATTATCACAAACTGCATCATTTCCCTGCCCCCTCATCTATCGCTTCACCACCCCTGAACCGATATGCATCGATCAATCAATAAAAAAGAAGAAGGACTATTACCTTCTCTTTCCTCCTCCGCCTCTTTTATCCCTGGAATCCCTTCCGCGGTCTCTGCCTCCGCCGCCGCCACCGCCGCGACCTCCGCTTGAGCCGCCCCGGCCCCCGCCGTATCCTCCCCCTCCGCCGCTTCCGTACATGCTGCCATAACCTCCGCTGCTGGGCCGGCCTCCTCCACTTCCTCCGCCATATCCGCCGGTCCGTCTGGGGCGTTCGGGCATCTCCACATGTTTATCAGACATATTGAGTTCAGTGTTGGTCTCAACAACCGGTTCTTCTGACAACAACATCTTCCCGTATTTTCCTATGTTCAATCTCATTGAATTCCTGACTACGGAAATATAACCATTCTGGATAGAGATACTATCTCCTGCTGCAATTTTGCCAATCTGGTCATCCCATAAGGATAATAAGATGCTTCCTGTTGCATCTGCAACTTTTACTTCACAGACCCGCTTATCACCATATTGTGATTTTATGTCCTTAACCTCTCCGATTTCAATAACTTTTAGAGTGGCGTTAACATTTTTTGAATTCTCGGTCATGTCCTTTACATTAAAATTTGTAGGCGTCGTTTCCATTGTAATACCTTGCTTTTATTTTAACTTCCTGCATCCCTTTTCCCAGATGGCATTCACCTGAATTTGAGTTAGAAGAAGTAAATATTAAATTGTGAAAGTAGATGATATAGTTTCTCCTATGACTGCAAAATTGACGTGGGGAAAATCATATCAGTGTTTAAGAATAGTGATCTTGATATTAGTTCCAGATTCTTCTATTGTTAATATCTCATGACGATGTGCCCTGCACCAGCCTGATATTGTCTCTTTTGCTGTAGGATCATCTGCCGTTACTTCCAGTTTTTCACCGGCAGGAATGGTTTCCAGTTTCTTCTTGGTATGAAATAATACGAAGGGGCATACTTTACCATGAAGGTCAAGGTATTCCATATTGACCACTATGAATGGATGTTATATTAAATCTTTTATCCACTACCTAAAGACTAATATATTTGGTTAGATAGTAATCGTTATTATAATGGTCGAAAGCTCATATTTCTATAGATTTGAGGAAACTCTGGGTCCTCATGTAATACTCTCAAATCTTTTCTGGTGGACATCATTTATCCTTGTGATCACAGCTTACAAGAACCGGCGCATCTGGAATGTGGGAGAAATGCCATGGGCATACCTGTTCCTGACATTCTTGTTTTTTGGGATCCGTGAATTGGGACATCTGGATAAATCGCCTGTGGTGGGGTCAATAAGATACGTTTTTGGCATATTTTCCGCGATTTTCATGACATCCGCTTTAATATTTATATATATTAAAATATATAAAAGAAAAACGATATCCAAAAAAGTGGGTTTTATTCCATTGGTTTTTGCCCTTATTTTCCCGATCTTTTTCATATACCTGTATTTTTCAGGGACTCAAACCGAAAATCTAAAGAATACTTTTTTCACCATAGAAAATATTTTATGGATCATGGGGGGTTCAATAATGGTTTACACAACTTATATGCTGGGAACAAAATCAACAGGAGGTTTTGTATATGTTTTCATGTTTTTTCAATTAGCTGCTTTTTTTGCTATTTTATGGAAATTCCTTGGTTTCATAGGAAGTATCAGTTGTCCAGTTCCTTATTCTATCCGTGAATTCCTGGAAACTATGTTTGGTGTGTTCGCAATCATATCCATGTATGTCCTTGAAAAAATGTTGAGAAATCTATCAAAACACCTTTTATAAATATGACCACTAAAACCGAATTATATTTGAAAGCACTTTCGGAATTAGAAAATTCCACGGGAGACATCATCAGCACAGCCATCATAACTCGTGACGGCCTGATCATGGCAAGCACCAAATCGGATATGATGGACAGGGAAACATTTGCTGCCTATGGAGCTGCTACTTTTAAAAGGGCGGATGAAACAATAGAAGAGTTAACAGGTGATAACGTTGATACGTTATTATACGAATCAAAAAAAAACAGGGTTGTGACTGTTCGAGCAGGAGAATATGCCCTCTTGATAGTTCTTAGCGGAAAGAATGTGCAGTTGGGTATGTTACTTATGAATGTGCAAAATACTGCCCTTAAAATAAAGGAATTGTGATTTCCTGAGAAAATGAAAAGAATACAGGCAAGAGCCAAACTGTGGTTGATAAATAACGAAGAAGAACCCATCATAGGAGAAGGTAAAGCGGCTCTTCTTGAAGCCATAAAACAGGAGGGTTCTTTGAACAGGGCATGCAAGAAAATGCAAATTTCTTATAAACACGCATGGCTCTTGTTAAAAGAGATTGAAGAAAGTGCTGGAGAGCCCATACTAATAACGCAGCGCGGGGGTATGGGGCAGGGAACATCCCTGACGGAAAAAGCAATGAACCTGCTTGAAGAATATAATACTTATCAAAATGTACTTAACCAAACGGTATATGACAAAACGTTCTGGGAGGCGATCGGATTGAAACTTTCTGCGAGGAATCAGATGAAGGGGAAGATTATCGAGGTTAAGAAAGAAGGTCTTATCTCAAAGATCAAGATTTCCATTGAACCCGCAATAATTACGGCGATCATTACAAAAGAAGCTGCCGATGCCATGGATATCAAGAAAGATGATTCGGTTGTGGCGGTTGTGAAGGCTACAGAAGTAATGATCGGAAAAGAAGAATAACCATAATAGATAGTGCGGAAATGGAAATGTGATTTTTTTCGAAACTTTTATTAATATGCGTTATGTTTGAGTGAACATAAGGTGTAAATATGAAAAATCTCTTTATAAAGATGATAATAGTCTCAATCTTGATCTCACTGTTTGCCGGCTGTGTCCAGCAGGCACCGAATACGACAACTCCTTCAACCGCCAATACGATCACTCCAACATCAACAACATCCGCCCCTGAGAAAATTCGTTTAGCAACGACCACTTCTACCTGTGACACAGGGTTGCTGGATGTCTTTAATAAAAAGTTTGAGGAGGAGAATAACGTACAAATATCCACTATATGCGAAGGTACGGGAAAAGCAATAGCCACAGGTGAGCTGGGAGCAGCGGACGTATTGATGGTGCATTCGGTCCAGGCAGAATTAAAGGCTGTAGCTAACGGCAGTTTCATAAATCGCACCTATATGATGTATAATTATTTCGTGATCATAGGGCCCAAAAACGATCCGGCAGGGATCGGGAATGCCAGCAATGCTACCGATGCATTCAGTAAGATAGCTTCAAAGCAATCCCCCTTCGTATCCAGAGGTGACAATTCGGGCACACATATGATGGAATTATCGATATGGAAGGCTGCAAACATCACACCCGCCGGAACATGGTACCAATCAGTGGGTAAAGGCATGGGAGATACCATCACCACCGCCGACATCAAGAATGGTTATACGCTCTCGGACAGGGGAACATACCTGGCAATGAAAGATAAAATAAAACTGGGGCTAATATTTGAATCGGACCAGAAATATCTTTTTAATCCTTACCATGTCATGGCTGTGAATCCTGCTAAATTCCCGAATGTGAAATACGATATTGCAATGAAATACATCAAGTACGCAACATCTGCCGAGGGACAGGACATTATAAGGAATTATGGCATGGATAAATTTGGAGAAGCGCTTTTTGTGCCGAAGGAGGATGCGGGAAACGTAACCAGTCCGTGAACTGAAGGTGACAGGTTTGAGCAATGTTTGCATTCATGCAGATTATGGCAATCCCTTCAAAGGTCATTCAGGAAGGGAAGTTTCCATGAAAGATGTTTTGAAAAAGATCACTGATCCATATCTACTATTCCAGATTGAGAGAGTAAGTTCCTTCCATGGATATCTCAGCACCGGAGCATTCATCGGAATCCAGATGCTCAACATTGCAAAAAGGCTGCTGGATGCTGATCCCAAAGAGCAGCTATATGTCACCTGTGAAACGTATAACTGCCTTCCTGATCCTTTCCAGATCCTTGCCGGGTGTACTATCGGGAATAAAAAATTGAGGGTCAAAGATCATGGCAAGATGGCTGTGTTGGTGAACAAGAAAGCTCCTGATGGTCAAAAACTTGTTAGAAGCATCAGGATAGTGCTTGATCCTGAAAAAACTGCAAAATATCCCAGACTTCATGAGTGGTACATGAAAACAGGGACAGTGCCTCATGAGGAGGCGATATCCGTACTGATAGATGCCCGGGAAAGCGTGTACTCGTATGAGATCATGGATATTGAATTGCCGGAAAAACCAGAAAAAAGCATAGCTCTATGCAACAAATGTGGCGAGAGTTTTGTCCGGAAAAACGGTGGGGCTCTATGTCTGAGCTGTAAAGAAAAGATTGGAGTATTAAAGGAGTAACATATGAAAGAGGTAGTATTTCAGACGAAAGAAGATAAGACACTCGTTTATCTTCCGGAAAAGTGTATCGGATGTTCAACATGTACAATGATCTGCCCAAAAGAGGATATGGTGATAGGTTCAGTGGGAGCTGTGGCCCGCGGGCTCATCAACAAGGACTTCCTTCAGGGAACGGGAAAATGTACATTATGCAGCATGTGCACAAAGGTTTGCCCGACAGGGGCGCTTGAAATAAGAAAAGCAGGAAAACTGGAGATGGATGACTCTTATCTATATACCGCAATGAAGCCCACTCTAGTCAAAGAAAATTGCGTACATTGTGGCATGTGCAAAGAGGTGTGCCCGCAGGAGTGCATAGAAGTCCAGAAGCGTCAACTTGCGCAGGATGGGAGCCTGGCCATGGATGGAAAAACTATAATCGATCAGAAATGCTGCGTACACTGCGGCTGGTGTGCCTCCATCTGTCCTGTTGAAGCTATAACAATGGAAAAACCATTTTCAGGAGAATTTTCACGGGATGAAAATGTGTGCCAAGCCTGTCGCACTTGCGTGAATACTTGCCCATGCGATGCCCTATTCAACAGGGAATGGAAAGCCGGGGAAAGAGTCGAGAAAGTGACACACAGGAAGGATGCCTGCATATACTGTGGCGCCTGTTCTGCAGCCTGTCCGGTCGGAGCAATAACAGTTAGAAAGACTGCAATAATTCCTGATATGAAGAAAAAACAGATATTTGAGAAATTGCTAACCGCAAAGGCTACTCCCAGACCAATGCTTACCTCAACACTTATCACTGACGAAGAGGCGTGCCTGGGCTGTGGTAATTGTGTGATCGTTTGCCCTGTTAATGCTTTTTCAGATCCTTATCTTGCAGCAGGACATCTCAATGAACTTGATGGGAAACCTCTGCTTGAGGTTGAGAACGGCATAGTGAATGTAGTAAATCAGGAAGTATGCGGTGCGTGTGCTACATGCAGCCTGATATGTCCCACGAATGCGATACGACTTGAAAAGAGAGAGGTGGCATAATGCCTGGTACGATGGTTATAAGAAACGGATATGTTTTCGATCCGTTGAATGAAATTGATGGGGAAATTAAGGATATTTTTATCAAAGATGGTAAGATCGTAGATGATCTCAAAGGCAACAGTTTGCGGGATGCAAAAGTCATTGATGCAATGGGCAAGACTGTTATGCCGGGAGGCGTTGACTCACACTCACATGTCGCCGGCGCAAAGGTGAACGGGGGACGGATGATGTGTCCTGAGGACCGTTACAAATGGGTGACAAAGAAGGGAGAAATCACCCATAGCGGTAGCGGGAATACTGTGCCTTCTGTGTACGTCCAGGGCTATGATTATGCAAAGATGGGGTACACCACGGTCTTTGAGGCGGCCATGCCTCCTATGGAAGCACGGCATACTCATGAAGAGATGCGCTCAACACCCATCCTGGATATGGGCGCGTATCTGGTTCTGGGTAATAACTGGTTCATAATGCGCTACCTCAAGGAAGGAAATATCGAGAAAGCAGCAGCATACGCTGCATGGATGATGAAAACACACAAAGCATACGGCATAAAGTGCGTCAATCCTGCCGGGGTTGAGAACTGGGGCTGGGGAGTGGACGTAACTGAATCCCTGGATGAGCCCAATATACATTTTGGGATCACCCCAAGGGAAATTATCCACGGACTTACCGAAATAAACGAATTGCTGGGAATGCCTATGTCCGTGCACCTTCATGCCAATAATCTGGGAAATCCAGGGTGTTGGGAGGTAACAAAAAATTCTCTTGAAATTCCACGCGATGTGAAAGTTAAATGTAATATGGATGTGGAATGGCCAAAGACAAAGATCGATCCACAGCGAAACCAGAGCGTATACCTGGCGCATGCCCAGTTCAACTCGTTCGGTGGTACCTCATGGAGGGATTTTGAGTCAGGAGCAAAAGGAATTGTAGATTATGTGAACAAAACGGATCATGTCGTGATAGATAACGGCGCTGTTCCCTTTGGACCGGCAACAGTAATGACAGGAGACGGGCCTGCGATACATCATCTTTATAAACTGACCGGCAACAAGTGGTCTAATAAGGACGTTGAGCTTGAATGCGGTTCGGGTATATTATCATTTAATTACATGAAAGCAAATCCGGTACACAGCGCGCAATGGGCTATCGGGCTTGAGCTTTTGCTTCTTGTCAATGATCCCTGGAAGACCATCCTGACCACCGACCATCCTAACGGAGGACCATTCACCAAATACCCTCAGATAATCGCATGGATAATGTCACAGAAAGCAAGAGAGGACACTTTTGCCGAATGCCATAAGTGGGCGCAGGATAGAAGCAGCCTTGGAGGATGTGATCGCGAAATGACACTCTATGATATAGCTATCCTCACAAGGGCAAATCCTGCAAGAACTGTTGGGATAGCTCACAGGAAAGGACATCTAACAGCAGGAGCGGATGGCGATGTCACCATATACGACTTTGATCCCACGAAATTAGAAGCAAATAACTATACAAATATCATAAAAGGGTTCCAGAACGCCGCTTTCACCATAAAGGACGGCGAAGTTGTTGCACAAAACGGACAGATAATATCGGTTCCCAAAGGAAGGACATTCTTCAGCGAACCGCATATGGGTGATGGTCTTGAGAAGGAAATGTTAAAAGATGTTAAAGAGTGGTTCAAGTACTACACTCTGGGTTTTGCGAATTACCCGGTACCTGATAAATACATCCGCAATCCTTCGCCTGTGCAGGTAAACAAACCACTTGAATCGATCGTGGTGAGGTGAAAGTGATGAGCGAAGTAGTACTGAAGCCAAAAGGCATCATAGATATCATGGTCGAGGCAGAAGTCATCAACCCGGATGTCTTTGCAGGAAAGACGACGAGTGAAATCGAACAATTGATCGTATGGCAGGGAGCAAAACAACTTCAACTTTGCGATTTCTTTGATGTTGAAGGAAGCGCAGGTAGCTCAGCAACAGATGCAAAGATCATTGTAAGAGGTAATGTGCCCAGAGTGAAGCATATCGGACATGGCATCAAAGCCGGAGAGATAGTAATTGAAGGTTCTGCTGGCATGCATGTGGGTTCTGAAATGATAGGAGGAAGTATCCTCGTGAAAGGCGATGCAGGCTCATGGGCTGGCATGGAGATGAAAGGCGGGACTTTGCATATTACCGGGAATGCGGGAGATCATGTTGGATGCGCTTACAGGGGAAGCTGGCGCGGAATGTATGGAGGGAGGATCCTGATAGATGGTAATGCAAGGAGCCAGCTCGGAGGCGGAATGAGCGGTGGAGAGATCCATGTTGGTGGAAGCGTTGAGAATTTCCCCGGGATAAGAATGAATAACGGTCTGATCGTTGTAAAAGGCGATGCGATCCGCGGCGTGGGAGCACAAATGTCAGGCGGAACATTTGTCGTAAGCGGGAAGATCAAACAATTATCTCCAGGCTTTGAGTCTATAGGCACTGAAAAGGACCCGAAGATCGGTGAAACGGTTCTGACAGGAGAATTCATAAAATTCACGGGTGACTATGCTTTGAGTAAAACACCAAAAGGAATTTTGTATGCATCAAAAGATGCCAATGAGGAGGTGTGAAGAATGAGGATCAAAGTAATATTGAACTCAGGAAGCACGATAGACGAGGGAAGGCTTGCCAAAGGCGGAGATAAACTTTCACCTGAATACCAGACGGAATGTGCAGTGGCATTTATCCACCCCAGGACATTCAAAGAACTGGGCAGCCCCAAGCGCTTGAAAGTAATTTCAAATGATGAAACGCGCGAGGTCGTTGTAACTGCAAAGTGTGAAGGTTCGGTGACAGAGGATCAGATATTCATGCCAAGATCGATATGGCCAAACGTGGTCACGGAACCTGAGACGTTCTCCACAGGCTCATCTCTCTATAAGGGAAGTCCGGTGTTCATAGAAGGCACGGAAGAAGAAGTCAAAAGCGCAGAGGATATTGTATTGAAACTCTATGCCGGTTTGATAAGCCCAACGTCTAAAAAAACTGAGAATCCCGGGAAAGGAGGGAGATAACATGATCAGTAAGAACATTATATGCCCTGTATGCGGGGCATCATGTGATGATATACAGGTTGATTATGATGGCGAAAACATTACTGTGAAGAACGCCTGCAAGATGGGGAATGCCAAATTCCATGAAATTGTAAGCCACCACAGGATCAAAGAACCGCAGATAAAAGAAAATGGAATATTCAGGAAAGCACAATGGGATGAAGCGCTGGACAGGGCTGCCGAAATCCTTGTTAACGCAAAGCGTCCTCTTCTTTTCATGGGAAGTGAGACATCCTGCGAAGCAATGGAGGTGGGTCTGCATATCGGTGAGTACCTTGGAGCACTGGTGGATTCAAACGCTACCGAGTGCCATGGCCCGACTGCAATGGGTATTCAGGAAGCTGGAAGGGTAGGATCCACTGCTGGCCAGCCAAAACTCAGGAGCAGCCTTACGATTTACTGGGGAACCAACCCGCTTGAATCAATGCCAAGGCACATGTCGCGGTACAGCGTCTTTCCGCGGGGGTACTGGACAAAGCGCGGAAGATTTGACCGGAAAATAATTACTGTGGATCCAAGAAAATCTATTACCGCAGATGCCTCTGACCTCCATGTTCAGCTTAAACCCAACTCGGATTATGAACTGCTCTCAGCGCTTCTGACACTTCTTCACGGTAAGAAACCTCATCCTTCGGTAGAAGAGATAACCGGAGTATCGATTTCTACTATGGAAAAGATGATGGAAATGATGAAAAACACCAACTTCGGGGCTATATATGTTGGCCTGGGATTGGCATCATCATACGGAAAACACAGGAATACTGAGATTGCATTAAACCTTGTAAAAGAACTTAATGGTTACACCAAGTTCGTAATAGGGGCTCTTCGCGGCCACTGCAATGTGGCTGGATTCAACCAGATAGCCTCTTCTCTTTATGGCTATCCTTTCGGGCTTGACTTTTCACGCGGGTTCCCAAGATACAATCCTGGTGAGTTCACATCCGTTGATGTACTGCGGGAAAGGGATGTAGATGCTGTGTTTGTAATGTCTGCTGACCTTGTTTCTCATTTCCCGGCAACATGCGCTGAATACATGCTGGAGATACCCATGGTGTGTCTTGATATAGCTCCGTGTCCAACAACCCTGGCTTCAGACGTAGTGCTTCCTGGCGTTATCGATGCCATGGAATGCGATGGAACATTCTACAGGCTTGATGATGTGCCTATTTATTTCCAGCCTTTCACCAAGTCGCCGTTTGAGTTTACAGAGAGTAATGAAGATACCATGAAGCAGTTGTTTGAGAAGATAAAGAAACTCAAACCAAATTAATTGGCAAATGAAAGAAAGCTGGCACGCGGAAAAAGCGGGCAAATGGAAGAGCTACTGGAAGGATGAGGTGCATGATCCTTCCGCTCCATATATTTTGACAAAGTGTATTGAAATTTCAGGAGATTTGCGCAAGGAAATTGAACTGGATGTTGTGGAAGAAGAAAGCATAAAGATCATGCTGGACGGGCGACACCTTGTCACTCTTCTTGCCCTTCCAAGAGAGCTTCGCGAACTTGCTGTGGGATTTCTTATTTGCGAGGGTGTTCTTAAGAAAATAGAAGACATTCGTTCGATATCTGTGCAAGATGATACTGTTTTTTGCGAAAGCACTCTGGATAAGAGTGATCTTGAACTGTGGACTGAGGTCAGAAGCTCAGGATGCATAGGCATCAAGTCATCATGGGAAGGAATAGAACCTATCACCTCAAACGTTCGGATGGAGAAAGAAGTGCTGCTTAATACTATCGAACAGATAAAAGAAAAGGGAAAGATCTGGAGAAGAACTGGCGGGACACACTCCTCGCTTATTTGCACACGGGAAGGTGACATCGTATCTTTTTGCGAGGATGTCAGCAGGGCGTGCTCTGTGGACAAGGCAGCCGGAGCGGCGCTTCTTTCGGGAATAGACCTTTCACACTATGCCCTTGTCACAACAGGAAGGCTTTCAGGCGGAATGGTGGCAAAAGTAGCGCGTGCAGGGATTCCCATTGTGGTGAGCAAGGCTGCACCGTTGAGTACAGGAGTTGCGCTTTCAAAAATGGTAGGAATGACACTTGTGGCATTTGTAAGAAATCCGAATTTATATGTATATTCTGGCCAAGAGAGGATATTATAAACAGTTTTAAATTTTAGGACATATGAGGTAAAAGCCGTGCTTGATGGAAAACTATTGATCGCAGGAAAATGGAACGCCTGTGATAGAAAATTCGAATCTTTGAATCCTGCCACAGGCGAAGTCTTGGGGAAAGCATGTCTTGCAGGCGTTGAAGAAGTAACAGAAGCTGTAAAGGAAGCGAAGCTTGCCCAAAAAGGCTGGAAAAAGACCGACATTTTAGAAAGAGCAAGAATTTTTACCAGGATCGGGGATGAACTTCTAAAAAGATCACAGGTGATTAGCAACCTCATAACTATGGAAATGGGTCGTCCGCTGTTTGAATCAAATATCGAAGTGCGCAAAACATCTGAAATGGTAAAATATTTTGCAAACGAGGGAAAGAAATTATTGGAAGGGGATGAGATTCCAATTAATCCTCATAACTTCAGCTATACCAGGTTTGAACCCGTTGGGGTGGTGGGTATTATCAAGCCCTGGAACTATCCTTTATTACTTCCATTCTGGGCTATAGCGCCCTCACTTATTGCAGGCAACACTGTTGTTTTTAAACCCTCTGACCTGACCCCTTTTGTTGGAATAGAGATCGGTAAAATATGCCAGGATGCCGGGATACCGGACGGTGTGATAAATATTGTAACGGGTGATGGTTTCACGGGTAAAAGCCTTGTGAGTTCGGATATAGATATGATATCCTTTACGGGAAGTTTGGATACAGGCAAGAATATTATGAAAAACTCTGCTGATAAATTGCACCGGATATCCCTTGAGTTGGGGGGAAGCGATGCTTTTATTGTTTTTAAGGATGCCCACATTGAGGAAGCCATAAACGGCGCGGTCTGGGGAAGATTCATGAACTGCGGGCAGGTTTGCATTTCCCCAAAAAGGATCTTTGTGGAAGATGATATAGCCGATAGTTTCATTGAAGAATTTGTAAACAAGACCAGGGAGCTCATTATTGGTAATGGTCTGGATCCATGTACGGATATAGGCCCGATGGTCAGTAAGGAACAGAGGGAGAAACTTGAACTGCAGGTGGAAGATGCCCTCAGGAAGGGCGTTATTGTCAAATGTGGTGGAAAAAGACCCCAGTCGCTGCAGAATGGATATTTCTACGAACCTGCAGTTCTTACAGGAGTCACTCCTGAAATGAGTGTAATGAATGAAGAAGTGTTCGGGCCCGTTGCAGTAATTTCAGTTTTTAAAAATATGGATGAAGCCATTGCTCTTGCAAACAAGACAAGATATGGATTGGGAGCATCTGTGTGGACAAAGAACCTGGATACTGCAATGAATATGTCCTCGCAATTGGAGTGCGGGATGGTATGGGTAAATGAAATATGCACGCTGCACCCGCAATGTTCCTGGGGCGGGATCAAGCATAGCGGGATGGGGAAAGACTTATCCAGATATGGTATAAGGGAATTTGTAAATATCAAGAATGTGAATATTAACCTGGGAACTGAACAATCAAGGTCATGGTGGTTCCCGTATGGAAAATATGGGTAGAATCCTACAAATAGAACACGGATGAAAAGGATTTATGTATATCAAGTCCCATCTAATAATGTATGACAACTAATGCAGTACAAATAAGAATGCCATCTGTATTACTGAAAAGTATTGAAGACCTTGTTAAGGAGGGCTATTATAAAAACAAAAGCGAGGCAATTATCGATGCTGTGCGTCATTTTGTGGGTTTTGAGCGGCCAAAAAGCGATATAGCGATCTTCATAAGAGAAGAGCTGCATGGAAGAAAATTAAAGCGGGATTATTCAAAAAAAGAATTCGATGCTATATGGGAAAAAGTAAGACAAGGGAATGACTGGAAAGAACGCTTCGGAACTGATGCCGATAACCTCATGAAAGAACTCAGGAGAAGACGATGATATTCATCGATACGGATATATTTGTGATTGAAAAGTTATTCAATAACGATAAAAGATATACAGTAACAAATGAGTTTTTAAATAATGATTTAAAGGAAAAATGCACATCTATTTTCAACTTGTTTGAGCTCCTTGGCATTGCCTCTTTTAATCTGAGTAAAACCGATTTGAAAAAATTGCTCAAAGGATTTTCTGAAGTTTATGATATAAGGATACTGTTTCCTGTAACCTCATACGAATCAACAGATGCCTTCGTAGAGCAGTTATTTGATAATGTATTTGAAAAAATAATAATGAAGATGAGTTTTTCTGATGCTCTGATATTGAGTGTTGCAGAAGAACATTCTTGCTCTAAATTTGTGACGTGGAATATAAAACACTTTGAAGGTCGGACAGATATTCCAGTGAAGACTCCGGAAGAGATGTTAACCTTATGAAAAGCGCTACACAGTCTCTCTATTTCGAAAAAATTAAAAACATGAATATAAAACATTTGATAACGATTTTTTTGATTGCTGCAGTATTCTTAAAGAAATCTGCGATACATATAATAAAGGAATGAGAATGTGAAAAAAATAATAACTCTTAAAGAAGCACTTGAAAAAATAAAGCAGCTTAAAACTACATATTATTTCAAACGCGAATCAGAACATGTTTCTATTCCCGACTCTGTGGGAAGAGAACTCAGTGAAGATATTGTTGCAGATTATCTGTCTCCGGTTTTCGATATTTCTGCCATGGACGGATTTGCTTTTCGATGTGAGGATAAGTATCCACTAAAAATCTCCGGAAGTGTATATGCTGGCGATAGCATTGTAAAGATAAACAGGGGTGAGGCTATGGCGATCGCAACAGGCGCAATACTCCCGGAAGGCGCGGATACTGTGCTTAAAATTGAGGATTCAGAGGTAAGAAAAAGTCTCCTGAATGGAAAAAAGCTAAAAACGTGGGAAAATGTTTTCCGAAAAGGTTCGGATTACCATGCAGGGGATATGATATTCGAGAAAAATCACCGCATAATGCCCCAGAGCGTTGCGCTTTTATACAGTCTTGGTATTGAAAGAGTCCCAGTATATAAAAAGATCAGGGCTGGCATAATATCTACAGGCACAGAAATTTTCAATGGTATGATAAAAAATACCAATGCAGTGCTGATACAGGGATTTATGAAGGAAATGGGCTGTGAATCCACATTTGTTGGCGCAGTCCAGGATGATTATATTAAAACAAAGACCATGCTGCTCGAAGTCTGCAAAAAATTCGATGTAGTATTTACCACAGGCGGGGTTTCAGTAGGAGAGCGCGATTTCGTTGCAGATGTCATTACTGAGATCGGAGAAATCTTATTTCACAGGGTTGCCATCAAGCCCGGGAAACCACTTGCCGTTGGTATTGTGAAAGGCATTCCTGTATTTTCCCTGCCGGGCAAACCAACCGGGGCTCTGACTGCTCTTGAGATAGTAGTGCGAAGCTATTTTACTGATCTGCCAAGGGCAACGCATGAGCTTATGATAAATGAGGATGTTATGCTCCCGGAAAAAGATTTTGAATACATCCTTTTTGTGAAGATAGTAAATAATAAGGCAAGCTCGATGGGAAGACAGATGAAGTTGTTTGATAGAGAATATAATACGGCGATCATCTCGGCATCTCCCCGTTCTGCTGTGGTTGAAGGGTATGTTATAACAAACAGGGATATTGGAAAAGGTGAACTGGTCAATGTATATCTTTTCAATTAATGGAAATAAGGATAAAAAAGAAGAGGCGAAATGAGCAGCGTTGACTTTCTGATTCAGGGTATCATCAAAGCGCTGGAACTGATATTCAGTATAAATCCATATATCCTCAGCATAACGGGAGTTTCAATAAAAGTATCAGGCACCGCCACTATCCTTTCGACCCTGACCGCGATTCCCCTGGCATTTGCCATATCCTTCATGCATTTTCGGGGGAAACAGGGACTTATCACTCTCGTAAATACGGGAATGGGACTGCCCCCGGTTTTTGTTGGTCTTTTTGTCTTTTTGATGATAGTGCCTGTGGGTCCTTTAGGGTTCCTGAATATTGTTTACACACGAGAAGCAATGATACTTGCCCAGTATATTCTCATAACACCAATAATTACAGGCATTTCTCTTTCGGCAATAAAGGCAGTCCCCCGGTCTATTATCGAGACAGTTCATACTCTTGGTGGAACGCAACAGGATGCTGTCATTGAGACTTTAAAAGAGGCTAGATTTGGCATTATTACAGCAGTACTTGCCGGACTTGGGAGAGCGCTTGCGGAAGTCGGGGCTATCCTCATCGTGGGTGGCAATATCGCCCGCACAGGAAGCGTGGGAGGAATAGGTGAAGGACTATCCGAAACCCGCACCCTCACGACCGCGATCACATCGGAAACCAGCAAGGGTGATATCTCAACATCCATCGCCCTGGGGATCATCCTTATCTGTCTTGTTCTTGGCGTAAATATCCTGGCAAACTTCTTCCAGAGGAGGGAATAAGGTGGAAGAATTGATACGGATAGAGAGCCTCCAGAAGGTATTCGGTGAAAAAGAGGTCTTAAGAAACATTGATCTAACAATCCTGCAAGGTGAGATCTTCGCTTTTATCGGGCCAAGCGGCGCAGGTAAGACCACGCTTCTTCGCATCTTGAATTTTTTTGAAATACCGGAAAAGGGAACTATAAAATTCATGGGGATAAACCCGGAAGTAATCAATATTAGACGCAGGATGTCCCTTCTTTTCCAGACCCCTGCAATATTTAATAATTCAGTTTTTGAAAATGTAGCGTATGGCTTAAAAGTGCGCGGCATTGATAAAAAAATCATTGAAAAAAAGGTGGGTGATGCTTTAAATATCGTAGGACTTCCCGGTATGGAAAAACAGAATGCTCGAACGCTTTCGGGAGGAGAGGCGCAGCGTATGGCTTTTGCCAGGGCCATTGTATATGACCCGCAGATACTTCTTCTGGATGAGCCCACCGCGAACCTTGATCCGGCCAATGTTATGAAGATAGAGGAAATCATAAAACGAATACGAAACGAGCGCACAACGACTATTGTACTTGCAACGCATAATATCCCGCAGGTCAGGCGCATTGCCGACAGGGTGGGAATTTTATTGAACGGGGAATTGATTGAAGTCAACAGCAAAGAAGGGATTTTTTCAAAACCCAAAGATGCAAGGTCTGAGGCGTTTATCAATGGAGAGATGATATATTGAATATCTTTTATAATCCCTCACTCTTTGTTTGAAAAATACTATCCAATTTGCCTCATCATGACAGCGCCGAAAAACCCATCAGTATTGTGTATATGTGGCAATGATCTGAAAAATCCATCTTCAGAGGGTGATTTTCCAGATCCAAAACCAGACAATTCTGATACGGGAACCAAGTAAAAATCCTTATTCTCATTGAGAAAATCGCACACGTTGTCTTCATTTTCCTCTTTGCTTATCGTACATGTAGCATAGATCAATCTCCCTCCGGGTCTAACAAGCCTGCTGTATTTACTCAGTATCTCTTTCTGTTTCGCTGCAAGTTCTTCAACATCCTGCGGGGTCAATCGCCATTTCGAATCCGGGTTCCTCCTGAAAACACCCATGCCTGAACACGGCGCATCTATGAACACGCAATCCCCCTTTCCATCATATTCAGTCAGAGACTCTTTGTTCGCCGTCTTGATATTAAAGGCGCCTGCCTTTGTTGCCCTTTTTCGAAGGTTTGCAAGTTTCATCGGTGACAGGTCAGAAGCGATTACGGTTCCCCGGTTTTTCATCAGGCTGGAAAGGAAAAGGGATTTTCCTCCATTCCCTGCGCATGCATCGATAACACGTTCTCCCGGTTTTGCCCCGGTAAGCAGGGTAACAAGCTGGCTTCCCTCATCCTGTACCTCAAAAAATCCCTCCTTAAAAGCCCGGGTTTTGAAAATATCTTCTTTCTTATCCACAATAAGGCCAAAAGGTGATAATTCTGTTCTTGAGGAAGAATAACCCTCTTCACCAAGCATTTTTTGAAGTGATGCGATATCGGACCGAAGTGTATTCACCCTGATCATTAAAGGCGGTTCCGTGTTATTGGCATGGCACAATGCCTCAACATCTTTGATCGATCCCAACCCTGTCATCCATTTTTCCACGATCCAGCGCGGGTGTGAATGGTATGCCAGGATATATTCAATGGGATTATCAGGGAAGACGACAGTATCCTTATTTTTTAATATGGCCTCAATTGTCCTTTCTGCAAATCCGCTCAATTTCGTATTATGCGATGACATCGCTACGATATTATTTACAATTCCTGCCGCCGATGAATCGGAAAATAGGGCCTGGTATGCGCATATCCTGATCGAATTCAATATATCAGGAGAAAGATTTGTTATCCTGGCTCTTGATGCGTGTCCAATTATATAGTCTAATCTTCCGAGATGGCGTAATATCCCATAGACAAATTCAACCACAACAGTTTTTTCATCCCGCGAAAGATCTTCCTGTCTGAAAAGCTCATTGATAAGCACATCAGGATATTTTTTTCCCGAAAATATTGAATCCAGGAGCAAAAGAACAGAGTTATAGGTCTTTTGCCTGATCAGGACATTATTCTTTCTCAAACACGATCATACCTGTCTTAAGACAGGCCGCCTCTTCTTCGGTAAGTTCCCAGTGCTTTGCTTTTTCCGCAATAATGGCGCTATTGCCCATGGGGTCTTCCAAAATAACCGTAATTTCAAATTCTCCGGCCTTGATCTTTTCAATAGTGGATTGAAGTTCCTGCGCCCTTCTGGTTTTACCTTCTTCATCCCATCTTACTACCATTTCAAGGATATCGCTCACCCTGTCAAGCACGCCTTCAATATTTGAAATAAAGGATTCGGAAGCAGGTCCTGGCTCTATATCAATCCCCAGCTCCGGTATCCTTATTGTTCCTGAAGTTGAATGCACCACACGCGCATCAAGGTCGTCCTGTGTACTTACTTTCATTTCATAATGAACGGGTTGGCGCTGTGCCATGATCATGGTATCGGAATATCTCAAACCGCAAACACATCTTGAAGTAATGTGCATTACTTCCCCAAAAAAAGGAATATTATCTTTTACCCAGTTTGTAACAAGTTCTTTACTACAAAGTGGGCAGACACTTCTGGTAACCGTTAAAATAGTACTGTGTTCTGAGTTCACTTTAACTTTTGTCTATCTATCCGCATGCCGCGCGGTGTCACGATTACCTGGTCTTCCTTGATCATAGCGATATCCCCATGTACATCGTTGACTACTTGTTTTAAATCTTTGATCGCCCTGTCAAAGATCAATTTATCTTTTCTTGCCGGTGAAACATCGATCATCAAAATATTGCCGTCATAAATCTGTTTTTTTAATTCAGGCATCATTTCCAGTCCTGTAAGTTCAGCTATTCTTATGTAGGTGCTGGCAGTTTCGGACCCTAGATCATCTTCATATTCTGAAAGATCAAGTTCCGAGTATTCGTCAGCATCTGATTTTGTCTTCCCGCCGCCAATAAGCCTATCTATAATTGATTTACCCATTACATAATCACCTTCACTTTGTACTTCTTACTGTTTATATCTATTTATTTATTTCTGTTCCAGGTTCCAGATTTCATCCCCTACATAGTGTATGGACTTTACTGCTTTGCCTTTTCCCCCCACCATTTCCTTTCCCCCTACAAGTGCCCTGCCGATGCCGATCGCTTTTCCATGAACTTTTTCCACGATGACAACAAGATCGCCTTCTTTTATCTCCGGGTCTGATTCAACTATTCCGGGGCTCATGGTGTCTGCTCCGTTGATGATAAACTTGACAGCGCCCTGATCAACTATTACTTTGCGCCGTGTGGGATTCAATTTCAGGGCCCCTTTTACCGTGGGAAATATCTTTCCTTTTATCTTGAATAAAAGCGGTTCACCATCCACAAAAATGAAATCCTGCCCATCACTCTCAACATATTCAAGCTTCCTGTTCTCAAATTGGGAAGCATCGCCGAAGGCTTCGACTATATCATTAACAAGCGCTTTCTGGTCTGTCTTTCTTAATACATTCCTTGATTTTATTTTCATAATTCACCAATAGTTTTAAATATTGTACGAACTACTTTGGTGCACTATTAAATTAATGGTTTATTAATATTAGGAGCGTTTTTATGGGAAACAGACCCCTCGACATTCTAAACAATGCGTTGAATAAATCAGTACTGATACGGTTAAAGGGCCAGAGAGAGTTCAGAGGCGAATTACAGGGATATGATATCCATATGAATATCGTACTGGAAAATGCCGAGGAAATAAAAGAGAACGGAACAAAAAAACTTGGAACAGCAGTTGTACGCGGGGATAATATCGTTTTTATTTCCCCATAAGATTAAAAAGGTGATAAAATATGTCAAAAGGTACGCCTTCATTTGGCAAGAACCAGAAGAAAACCCATGTTGTATGCAGAAGATGCGGAAAGGCTTCAATGAATACACACACAAAAATGTGCTCAGCATGTGGTTTTGGTAGGACTGCACACATGAGATCCTACAAATGGCAAGAAAAATGCGGTTATTAAGGTGACCAGGGTTGCATGAAGAATGCGGTATAGTTGGTGTCTCTTTTAAAGAGGAGACATCTGCCGCACTGTCAATCTATTATGCATTATTCGCTCTCCAGCACAGGGGACAGGAATCCGCAGGAATTACCGTTCATGATGGCGCTCAAGTCCGCACCTTAAAAGGTATGGGTCTGGTGCCCGATGTTTTTAACAGGGCAGATATACAGAAACTTAAAGGTCATGTGGGAATAGGACATGTCCGGTATTCTACCACAGGCAGTTCAAAAATCGAGAATTGCCAGCCTCTTCTTGTAAGTTTCAAAAGCGGGACTATAGCGATAGCCCATAATGGTAATCTCGTAAACTCAAAAGAATTAAGGACTGAGCTTGAAAAAGAGGGGAGGATCTTCCTATCGGATTCGGATACGGAAGTGATAGCTCATCTCCTGGTCAAGGAACTGTTGCACAGCAGTCTTGAAGATGCCGTAAAGGAAGTGATGAGGCAGATTGTGGGTTCATATTCACTTGCGATCTTAATAGACAAAACACTTATTGTTATCCGTGACCCGCTCGGGATCAAGCCTTTATGTCTTGGCTGCCTGGATAATGGATATGTGGTGGCCTCCGAGAGTGTTGCCATTGATATTTTGAACGGGCAGTTAATACGTGATGTAGCACCCGGTGAGATGCTGGTTTTTAGAAATGGGTCATATGAGAGCCACCTGTTGATAAAATCAAAAAATACCGCCCATTGTGTTTTTGAGTATATTTATTTCGCAAGACCGGATTCAGTCATAGATGGCCAGCTTGTCTATAATGTCAGGATGCGCATAGGGGAGATGCTTTTTAAAGAGCACCCGGCTGATGCGGATATCGTTTCGCCTGTTCCTGACTCAGGAATCACCTATGCGATCGGTTTTTCAAAGAAATCCGGCATTGATTATATGGAAGGGCTTATGAAGAACCGCTATATTGGGAGGACTTTCATTATGCCTGGGCAGGATATGAGAGAAACTGCCGTCCGTCTGAAATTAAACGCCATAAAACCGAATATTGATGGGAAAAGCATCGTTCTCATCGATGACAGTATTGTGCGCGGAACAACCTCGCGACGTATAATTGATATGATCCGCAAATCAGGGACAAAGGAGGTCCATATGCGGATTGCAAGCCCCCCCATTATTTCTCCCTGTTATCTCGGGATCGATATGGCGACACGTGAAGAACTTATAGCTGCCCACAAGGCAGTCAAAGGCGTCGAGGCATTGATCAATGCCGATTCCCTGGGATATTTGAGTATTGATGGACTTGTGAAATCCGTGGGGATCCCAATGGATGACCTGTGCCTGGGGTGTTTAAGCGGGATCTATCCGGTTGAGATCCCCGGTGAGAGATGCATAAAGAGGCAGCTTAAATTATCCGAATTCTAAGGGAAAACTAAAAAAGAGGGAACTTCTATTAAACAGTGAGGCATAACTATGGGCATAATAAAAAGGCTGGGACTGGATTTTTCCTGGTTGAAAAAAATATTTAAGAAAAAAACAGCAAAAATCGGAATATATGGCCCTCCCAATGCTGGCAAAACCACACTCGCCAACAGGATAGTCCGGGATTGGACAGGTGACGCAATGGGTTCGGTATCCCATATTCCGCATGAGACACGAAGAGCAAGAAGACGTGAAGACGTTACCATTGTGAGTAACGGGTCATCCGTTACGCTGGATATCATAGATACGCCGGGGATTGCAACCAAGATCGATTTTCATGATTTCATGACATTCGGACTTCCTGAAGAGGAATCCAAAAGGCGAGCCAAGGAGGCAACCGAAGGAGTAATGGAATCCGTAAAATGGCTTGAAGACCTGGACGGCGTAATACTGGTAATGGATGCCACTGAAGACCCCTATACACAGGTGAATGTAGTCATAATAGGAAATTTTGAAGCTCGAAAACTTCCCATATTGATAGCTGCGAATAAGATAGATCTCCCAAATTCGTCACCGGCAAGGATTCACAGCGCTTTTCCACAGCATCCACTTGTCCCCATATCAGCTCTTGATGGGAAGAACATAGATTTACTGTATAAAGAAATTGCAGAGCATTTCGGGTGATTATATGAAAGGAATTCAGATGGATTTAATATCGGAAGAAAAACTTGATGGCATGACTTCCATGGAAAAAGTGAGGTTGATTCTTGACGAAGTGAGAAGCGGAAAGATACTCATACTTGAAAAAGGTCTCACTCCCAGCGAACAGACAAAACTCATTGAACTTACAATGGCTGAGATAGAACCGGATGATTTCTCAGGAATTGAGATCGAGAGTTATCCGGTAAAACAAAACGAAAATTTCCTGAACAAGCTCTTCGGAAAAACCACGCTCAAGACGCGTCTTACAGTTATAGGTCCTGCTTCACAGTTAAAGACCATAAGAAAGGATAGGGATTTGATAAGCGCTCTCGTTTCACCATAAGCCATGCCACATAAATGCACAAGATGCGAGAATATATTCAGGGACGGCGCAGCTATAATATTGAACGGCTGTCCGAAATGCGGCTGGAATAAATTCCTTTATGTGAGGGATGAATCCCCGGGGTTACCTGCAAAAACCGAGATCAGTACGAACACGTCCCAGATATCACCGGAAGCATCGAATTTCATAAGAGAAGTCGATGAGCTCCTTGGAATAAAGGATGAAACACCTGAATTAAAGAAGGAACCTGAGACCGAAACAAAAGAGGTTGGAAACCGGATTGAATCTATAAGGATATTATCACCCGGGCAGTATGAATTGAATCTTGAATCGCTGCTGGAAAGAAAAGAAATTGTCATGGCGCTCAAGGAAGATGGCACATACATCGTAAATTTGCCTTCTGTCTTCAAGAAAAAGAAGGATCACTAACTGTAAAAGGTATTTTTTGTGGCATTAAGGCCAAAATATTGTGTGGGTTGCTGGTCTCCGGGGACGTAGATGGTCATAGAATGTATCCGGGTCCCAAAACCGATCGAATCATGCAAATAATACCCTTTTTCAAACCGTGAGATGTTCTTTACATGCAGAATTGCCTTATTCTGATCCATTTTTATGACCTCATAATCAAAATTCGAGAAAAGTTCTTTCATGTTTGGTTCGATGCTTTTTCCTCCCATGAGAAGAATATACATTTTCGGGATCATGCCAATGTCATAATTCACCGTGAATTCAGCATCTGTCTTCTGGAATTTTATTATGAGCGATGAAATCTCAAGAACACGGGTTCCTTGCGTTCCCCCTGATAGCGGGAGAAATGATGTCAATATTAAAACAATAAAAAGTGCAGAGATTGGATTTTTCATCAGGGATTTGTTATGCACTCCGCGGATATATCTTTTGTGCATAACCATTATCGTCCATGAACCACCTTCATACAAAAAAATCAGGTGACATCAAATGCCAAAAATCACAATTATCGGTGCTGGAGCGGTCGGTGCAACAACTGCGCAAAGAATAGCAGAAAAAGAACTCGGGGATGTGGTCCTGACAGATATAGTCCAGGGACTGCCCCAGGGAAAAGCTCTTGATCTTCTTGAAGCGGGTCCGCTTTTCGGATATGATTCAAATGTAATGGGAACGAACGATTACGTGGATATCAAAGGCTCTGATGTTGTTGTTATTACAGCCGGAATTGCAAGAAAACCGGGAATGACACGAGAAGACCTGCTTAAGATAAACACAAAAATAATCACGGATGTCTCGCAGAATATCAAACTTCATGCACCTGATTCTGTGGTGATAACCGTCACGAACCCGCTTGATATAATGACGTATGTGGCCATGAAAACCACGGGTTTTGAACCCAACCGTGTCTTCGGGATGAGCGGTGTCCTGGATTCCGGCAGGTTTGCCGCATTCATTGCCATTGAACTTGGCTGCTCAGTCCGGGATATTAATGCGATGGTGCTTGGTGGGCATGGAGATACAATGGTGCCGCTTCCCAGGTTCACTACAGTATCCGGAGTTCCCATCACAGAACTTATGCTAGAATCAACCATCAAGCGCCTTGTTGACAGAACCATCAACGGTGGCGCAGAGATCGTAAACCTGTTGAAAACAGGAAGTGCATTTTATGCTCCATCGGCAGCAGTGACAAATATGGTTGAAGCTGTGATAAAGGATACAAAGCGTATTCTCCCTGCCTGTGCATATTTGAACGGTGAGTATGGAAAGAAGGACATCTATCTGGGGGTCCCGGTCAAACTCGGACGAAAAGGTATTTCGCAAATAGTCGAACTGGACCTGGCAATAGAGGAGAAAATAGCCCTGGATAGATCTGCAGATGCCGTCAGGTCAGGAATTTCATCCTTGAATGCGTCAAGTTAAATCATCCTGGATTTTAACCATTACACTGGATAATTGGATGACATTATGCCGGCTGCATTTCGGACACATTGGTTTCCCACATTCAGGGCATAATGCAGTCGAGGATATTGTCTCTTTACCCGGGATTCTTATATTCTTTTTTATTTCAATAGAATTCTTTGTTTTCATTCATCTTTATTAGCCAAATCACATTTTAGATAATGATAGACTGCCTTGACAATGGCTTCTTTAACTGAAGTCTCACCGGATTTTTCTTTCAAAGCAATTATATCTTCCTGGGGGAGCACTGATTGAACATGTACGTATTTCATAATATCAATTCCTGAGATTAAATTAATTTTATCTATTTACCTATTATTGAAATACAATTATCGTTTTAAATATTAAATGTATCGCAATAAAAAAATAATAATAATAATTTACATTGTGAGCATGTATAAAAATTTTTTAAGTGAAGGGCGGGTACAGTTTTCTGGAAAATTCCAGGAAAATATATATACCACAATCTTAATTTGCATTCCAGACAAGTGAATGTATAGACAGGGAGAGGAAAACCAATGGAAATGTATGAACAAATATTCGAAATAACAGATGAAATAGGCCCTGAAAAGATAATTCATTTATACGAACCGCGCACGAAAATGAAAGCCATTGTCGTGGTGGATAACGTTGCGGCAGGTCCTGCTATCGGCGGGGTGAGAATGGCTCCCGACGTGACATTGAATGAAGTAAGAAGGCTAGCCCGTGCAATGACCTATAAAAACGTCATGGCAGGTCTTCCCCATGGCGGTGGAAAATCCGGGATCATCGCTGACTCCAGGACCGTGAACAAAGAGCAGGTGATAAGGACCTTTGCCCGCGGGATAAAAAATATCCTGGAATATATTCCGGGACCGGACATGGGTACGGATGAAGCAAGCATGGCTTATGTTTATGATGAAACCGCCCGCGCTGTGGGTCTTCCAAGAGAACTTGGAGGTCTCCCACTTGATGAGATGGGCGCAACCGGATATGGGGTAGCGCAATGCGCCGATGTAGCGAAAGATTACATCAATCTTGATCTTAATGGAGCTCGTGTCACAATAGAGGGATTTGGCAACGTGGGAAAACCTGCAGCGAGTTATCTTGCCGGGGAAGGTGCAATTCTCGTTGGTGCAAGCGACTCAAAAGGTACGATCTATAATTCCAGAGGTATTAATGTCGAAGAGTTGATACGCGTTAAGGAATCCACGGGTTCAGTAATAAATTACAAAGATGGGGAAGTGTTGAAAATAACAGATCTTTTGATGATAAATACGGATATCCTTATTCCTGCGGCCAGACCGGATGTTATAAACGATGCAAATTCGGATGTGGTTGATGCAAAATTGATAATAGAGGGTGCAAATATCCCTATAACCGAAAGTGCAGAAAGGCTGCTCCACGACAGGGGTATCCTGGTAGTTCCTGATTTTGTAGCTAATGCAGGCGGAGTTATAACCGCTTCGGTCGAATATCACGGCGGAACGGAGACAGTTGCAATGGACAGGATAAAAACAACTATCAGAAAGAATACCAAAGAGCTCCTTGATAAGGTATATGGCGACAAAACATATCCCCGCGATACTTCTGTAATGATCGCAAAACAACGCGTCTTGCGCGCGATGAAATACAGGGAATGGATGTAATGCTTTCATCCATATTTGAACCTGAGTCCGTGGCAGTAATTGGTGCGTCAAATAATGTGACAAAATGGGGAGGCAGGATACTAAAGAACCTGCTGGGCGGATTTGCGGGAAAGATCTATCCGGTCAATCCAAAGGAAACTATTATCCAGGGACTTGATTCATATCCATCCGTTCTTGATATTCCCGGAATGGTGGAACTGGCAGTGGTGATCGTTCCCTACGCGATCGTCCATTCTATCGTAGAAGAATGCGGGAAAAAAGGTGTGAAGGGACTTGTAGTGATAAGTGCAGGTTTTAGTGAAGCCGGGAATGAAAGCGGTGAAATTGAACTTGTATCTATCGCCAGAAAATACGGAATGAGAATGATAGGACCCAATACCCTTGGCATCGTGAATGAGCGTGCAAGACTTAATGCAAGCATTATCGGCAGGCTTCCAAGACCCGGATATATCTCTTTCATTACTCAGAGCGGATCGCTTGGACTTGCGCTTGCTGAGTGGACTATCGCCACTGAACTGGGTTTGTGTAAAGTGATAAGTACAGGCAACAAAGCCCAGACTGATGACGTTGACTTTATCGAATACTTAAGCAATGACCCTTCAACGGGCGTCATAGCCATGTATATCGAAGGTATCAAGCGGGGAAGGACGTTCCTTGACGCTGCCAGGAATATCAGCAAACCCATAGTTGTCATCAAGACCGGAAGGTCCAAGCGTGGAGCAAAAGCGGTTTTTTCACATACCGGCTCCATTGCAGGTTCAGATGAGGTTTATTCAGCTGCTTTTAACCAGGCAGGAATATTGCGCGTGGATACTATCGATGAACTTTTTGATGCTGCTCTTGCTTTTTCATGCCAGCCCCTGCCCCGGGGAAATAACGTTGCGATCTTTTCAAATGGCGGAGGAGCATCAATAGTCGCTGCTGATGAATGTGAGAGGCAGGGGATACATATTACAGACCTGACAGAGGAAACAAGGGAAAAAATAAGAAAGGTCATCCCGAAATTTGGATCGGTTTCAAATCCGATAGACACGGCAGGAACGGTTTCATTCAAGATATATAATGATTCCATCAAGGCTCTTCATGATGATCCGAATGTGGACGCCATTATCGTTATCTATGTGCATACAATGATCTCAAACGCAATGCCCCCGGCTGAAGCTGTGGTGGAAATGAAACAAAAATGTGACCGGGAAAAAGGTAAAAAACCTATAATCGCATGCTGGATGGGCGGGCTCGGGACAGAAGAAGGAGTGGATCTTTTAAAGAGCGAAAGTATCCCCAATTATCCTGTCCCTGAGAGGGCTGTAAAAGCCCTTTGGGCCCTTATAAAGCACAGGGAATTCCTGGAAAAAATCAAAATCCAAAAGGCAAAACCAGGGGATTGATTATGAAAATTCTTACGGAACATGAGACAAAAAAGCTCCTTATAAAATACGGGATACCCGTTACCAAAGAGAGTATTGCTAATAGCCCTGATGAAGCATTTGCAATAGCATCACAGATCGGAACTCCTGTGGCTATGAAAATTTCATCACCGGACATTTCACATAAAAGCGATGTTGGCGGCGTGGTTCTAAATGTAGGTGCTCATGAGGCAAGAGGTACTTATGACAGGATCATATCTCAAATTAAAAAAGTGGCGCCTCTTGCAAGGATCGAAGGTATTCTTGTCCAGCAGATGGCACCCCAGGGTCATGAGCTAATAGTTGGCCTCAAAAAAGATGCGCAGTTCGGTCATGTCTTGATGTTCGGCCTTGGCGGGATATTCGTGGAAGTTTATAAGGATGTTTCATTCAGGGTTATTCCCATAGAGAAAAGAGAGGCCATTGAGATGGTCTCGGAGATCAAAGGCTATCCACTACTCAAAGGTATCCGCGGGAGGAAACCTGCACGCATAGAGGCGATCATTGATGTGTTGATGTCGGTTTCGCAGATAGCAGAAAAAGAGAAGATCATCGAACTTGATATAAACCCACTGATCGTTAATGAGGGCGGGGCAATTGCGGTTGATGCCAGGGCGATGATGGAATGATTAATATCAAAATAAAAACCTGAGAAATTTTTTCCACCATAGTAATATGATTTTCTCCCGCTCCTGAAGAGGCCATAACATCTTGTATTTGATGCTGAATATAATAAGAAGATCTGTCATGAAATTTGGTGATTTAGAGCTTTATATCTTAAGTGATGGTACGCATACTGAAGATGGCGGGGGGATGTTTGAATATTTTCCAAAAGATATATGGGCAAACTATAAAGTAGAAAGCAAAACCCCATACAAACCTGATGACCATAACAATATTTCAATGGCTTCAAACTGCCTTCTTATCAAACATCCAGAGGGTAATGTTTTAGTAGAGACAGGAATCCATGATAAGACCCGGAATTATGTGAAGTACCATAATATAGTTAAAAAGCCTTCATTGATGGAAAGCATGAAATCAGCAGGATTTCGACCATCCGATATAGATTTAGTAATAAACAGCCACCTTAATCCTGACCATATAGGATGGAATACTGTATGTGTTGATGGAAAATTGAAACCTGCTTTTGAAAATGCAAAATATCTCATTCAAAAAAGAGAGTTCAAAACAGCACTGAATCCCGGATTTGAATTGAAGAATGATTATTTCAGCGTGGAGATGGATATTATCCCGCTTGAAGCATCCGGAAACCTGGAATTAATAGATGGAGAAAAAGAAGTGTTTCCGGGAATTTTTCTGGTACCAACGCCAGGACATACCAGGGGTCATCAGTCGGTGATAATCAAAGCTGAACAGAAAACCATGCTTTATGCTGCTGATATGGCAGCAATGGTGATGAACCAGGAAAAGCCCCGATGCAAAATGGCTTTTGACGCTTTAGGTAGAGAAGAATGCTGGATGACCAAGAAAGAATTGCTTTATGATAAGGCTGCTGAAAATGGCTGGTTCACTTATTTTTATCATGAACCTTCGTTTTCCATTGGAATTATTAATAAGATAGCTAATGCCAGAGGGGAAACAGAATATAAGGTCAGGAAAGTCGAGAACCAATTATGATCGTGAACTACCCCACCCTTTCGGGCTGGGGCTTCCTACTTCGTTGCTCCTCTGTTGAGGTTGCTCCATAGGCTTGAATTCCGGCAATACCTGCCG
>JAPMTS010000008.1 GCA_026552955.1 Candidatus Methanoperedens sp.
GTGAGATCACACTGCCACGGACAAATTTCAAGGTTCGACAGGTTATCTTCAAAGACCATGGTCGGCAAGTACCTACGTTCTTGGTTACAAATAATCGGGACGTCGAATTGGAAACTCTGGCTTTGCATTATGCAAATCGTTGGTTGATTGAAAATAAATTCTCTGAGCTTGTTGATTTCTTCAATCTCAATGCATTGAGTTCTCCATTTATGATAAGAATCTATTTTGATGTGGTTCTGACCGTTATAGCGGATACACTATACAGGTTGCTTGCAAAGGATTTGAAGAGATTTGAGGATTGTACACCAAAAACTATCTTTGCTGATTTCATCAACTGCAGATGTATTGGAGAAGTGGTTGGCGATGAGATCATTATCAAAATGAAGAAGAAGGCAACAACACCTATTTTCAAGTCCAATGATGTTTTTCAGAAATCGTATCACATACCATGGTTAGGCAACAAGAGACTTCGCTTTGATTGGATATCATGAATAGGGTTCAATTATGGGACATAAACACTTGACGAAAATCGGTGTTTAATAATTCTCTCAGCTTATCAGGAACGGTGAAAATCACATGCCTGTGAGGGACTTTTAAAAGGATATGATGTATCCTATCGGCCCATTGGTTTGCTGCCTTTGTACCACAAGATGTACATAATCGGCATTTACAGGTGAAAGAACATATTTTTTCTTCCCACATTCAGGACACTGATAGGTTTTATAGCCATTTTTCGGGGTTCTACATTTTTGTAGTCTTTCAACATTTTCGATTTCGATTGATCTTATTGAGTCTTTGTAAAGTACTTTGTAGTCTTCCCAGACATTGCATGAGAAAAGTATTAGTGCAATGGTTATAGTAATTGTTGTTGATGTCTTGGCTTTTATTTTTAGAGACACAAACAAGAATGGAAGCCAAGAACATCAATTTTTCTAATAAAAATTCAACCGCAAGTTAGGGATATGTGTTTATAGTTTCCTATACGTTAAAAAAATGTTACTTTGACTTGTCCCAATCGCAGCAGAGCTGCGGGGTATAACGATAAAATTAATCCAGATATCCCAGAGCTCTTAACCTTTCCTTTACTTTGTGTTCGTCTTCTTCTGAAAATACTTCTTCAGGCTCTTCTTCACCAGTTTCTTTAACAACTTCTTCTAATACAAATGTAGCATATTCATCTATGGAATTGAATTCAGTTCCCTGTATGCGTTCCTTTATTTTCGTTATAAGTTCTTCTGGTACTTTAATAATCCCATATTTTTCACTCATAATTTCACACCTGTATTTCTTTGATCAATCCCGCAAAATCAGTTATCCTGGGATTTTCAAGTTCATTAAAATCTGTACTCCAGAAACCATAGCCCGAATGATCCCCGAACATACCAAGCTTTTCCATCCCATGATCTGATAGCACGATATAAGTATCCTTGATGCTGCCTGCGATCTCATCCAGATCCCGGTATATCATCTTCATCATCGTCCTGTTGCCGAAATTCAGATGCCCGACGACGTCAGCCACGCTAAAATAGCCGAGAAGAAGATCATGATCGTCATTCAGGGCAGCACTGAATTCCTGTTTTATTCTTCTATGATGCTCGAAAGCAAGGTTATTGTATGCCTTTCTGATTTTATCTTTTTCCTCATCAGTTTTTGCGTCAAAATAATTCTTAAGAAGCACACGTTCCTGCTCATGATGCTCCTTGACGTAGTTAAATCCCGGCAGGTCAATTATTCTTGGGTTCTTGAACCCATTGAAGAAAGTATCTTTCAGTTCTATTTTAGTGTTCCACATCTCCTTATCGCCCTTAGCAAGTATTTCCCTTTCCATATTCTTACCTGTCATAAAGGAGCTCCAGAGCACCATCGTCCTTGGCTCTGAGAACTCAGAAATGTCTGTCTTACCATAATACTCCTGCTTGAGATTATTGCAGTCGAACTTTTCCACCAGGCTATATTCCAGGGCATCGATCGCAAGGATTATCATTATTCCAGCTCCGTGATTATCCCGCCTGCACAGGTATCCTCTCTTCCAAGTACGAACCTTCCAAGTTCTTCCATCGTATTAAAGTTCTCCACAACAACAGGTTTGTCTGTCCTGATAACAATATTTGCAACTTCCCTGTTTTTTATCTCACTTGCATCCTCTGCGATCAATGCAAGTGTTGAAGAGTTGATGACCTTGTTGATCTTCTCGATCGCGCAATTTACTTCCTGAGTTGCACATCGAAACCTAAGGCTTTCGCCCTTTTTGAATGGGATCCTGTCCATCCAGAACACATTGGCTTTTATCCTGTTCGTTATAGCCGGGAGGTCGCTGCTATTCACAATGACATTCCCCCTGTCGATAAAGAGTTTGTCCTCGGTGGTAATGCCGATACTCTTTCCAGATTCGGCTTCAGTGACATTTTTAAGATATTCTTCAACACTCTTTACCCGTGTCTCCTCCCCGGAAGGCAGTACCTTGATCCTATCACCTTTTCTTATAATACCGCTTTCAACCCGTCCTGCGATTATACGCTTATCAAAGCTATACACATCCTGGACAACATAGCGCAGAGGTTTTTCATTTGCGTTCTCTTTTGTCTTGAATGTATCCAGCGCCTCCAGGAGAGTCAATCCCTGGTACCAATTCATATTTCCTGATTTATTGGCTATAAAGTCTCCATTTTTTGCCGATATAGGTATCACGTAGGATGGCTTGATCTTAATGTTGGACAAGAAATTAAAAAGGTCTTTCTTCACGGTCTCAAACCTTTTCTGGTCATAATCTACAATATCCATTTTGTTGATGACCACGATGACCTGGGACAAACCAAGCATTCTGAGAATATATGAATGCCTCTTTGTCTGCTCTTTTACCCCTTCTTGTGCGTCAACTATGAGCACGGCAGCCTCAGCCTGTGATGCGCCGCTTATCATGTTCTTCACGAACTCGACATGACCTGGTGCGTCAATGATCACGTAATCCCTCTTCTTGGTGGTGAAAAAAGTCTGCGCGGTATCGATGGTAATACCCTGGTCACGTTCTTCCTCAAGATGGTCCATGATGTAGCCGAACTCGATATCCTTGCCCAGGCTTTCGCAGAGCTGTTTTATCTCCTCAATTTTCCCTTCAGGAAGTGAATTAGTATCATACAACAACCGACCTATCAAAGTGCTCTTACCGTGATCAACATGTCCCACGATCACGAATTTTAAGTTTTCATTATTCATATTTTTTCCTTTTTTTAATTGAATAGTTTATAAAGCGAAAATAATCCGAGCAATGTTGTCGCTACACCTATTATCAATGTAAATTGCTTTACAGGCATTCTCTTCACGGTATAAACGGACAGCGGTACGGAGATAACGGAACCTGCAACAAGATAAGGGGCAAGAAACCAATCAACATTCATGCCGACGATAAAGTATGTTATAACGCCGAAAAAACATGTAGAGCCTTCAGCCAGCGCAGTTATAGCTATCGAATTCTTTGTTTCAACGCCGGACAATATCTGGCCGGAGACTATAAGAGGGCCGTATCCCCCACCTGAAATCCCTTTGTTAAAGGATGCAAGGACGCCCAATCCTATGATCTTCTTCCATGAGAATACATTCCTGATCTTATGCCTGGCGACTATGATAATTCCCATTGTAACAACAATTAAGCTAATATAGAATTTGAGATAGAATATTGGTAATGCTAATGCGATCAAAACCGCAATAAATACCCCGACTAAGCTGGACAGGACAAGTACCATCGCAACCTTAGAGGATTTTGATCTGGGAAGATAACCCAATTTTCCAAGCCTTTTGACGATATTGTGCTCGGTATCGTTGTTGAAGTCGAAAGAGACGTTGCCTGCTCCCTGATGCAGCCTTGCAGCGAATATTCCACAAATAAACTGAGAGAGTAAAATAGAAGGAACTATCTGCATGGGCGAGAAACCTATTAAGAGGAGTAATGGTGTCAGAGTTGTGCCGTACCCCATTCCGATGGTTGCATCCATGTATTCCGCTAATAGTGATAAAAAAAAGATACCTATAAAAATCGATTCAATAGCCATATAATGTCCCTTTTACATATAACCCAGGGCTCGTAATTTCTGCATCATATATGCCCTCTCCTTATCCTGTGCCCTCCCGCTGCGCTCTGCTATATTTGTGGTCTTTAGTTCCTCCACGATTTTGTCAATTGTATCAGCTTCTGAATCAACCGGATTGCAACATGGTTCACAGCCTATGCTGCGGTATCTCTTTCTATTCTTTGCGAAGTACAGACTGACTATAGGGATATTCTCCCTCTGAATGTACATCCAGATATCAAGTTCAGTCCAATGCAGCAACGGATGTACACGAATGTGCTGTTCTCCGTGTTGTTGGTTCTTAAATTGGTCCCATAACTCTGGAGGCTGATCCTTGTAATCCCACTCGAATTGCTTGTTTCTTGGAGAGAAGTAACGTTCTTTAGCGCGTATGCCGTGTTCGTCCCTTCTTATCCCTAAAAGCAGGGCCTTGTATCGATATTTGTCTATGGTCTGCTTCAAAGCATCGGTCTTCAGTTGCCCACAACATGATAGTTTATCACCTTCCTTGGGTCCCATCCCGGCTTTTATGGACCCATCATTAGTTCCCACTACAAGTTTCATGCACCATTTTTTTGACCATTCATCTCTGAATTCGTATATCTCTTTGAACTTGTAGCCTGTATCTATATGCAATGCATGGAACGGGATATTGCCATAAAACGCCTTCCTTACAAGCCACATCAATGTTGTGGAATCTTTTCCGATACTCCAGAGGACTGCGATATCCTTGAACTGCTTGTAAGCCTCACGTATTATATAGACGCTTTGGCTTTCCAATTTATCTAAATGATCCATTTCCTGTTTTCTCCTTATAAATAACCAAGTCTTTTCAGCCTTTCTTTAATTATCTGAACTTCCTTTTCCGTAAGTCGGTCATCTTCTATTATCTTCCCGGTTGAAGCAAGTGTCCTCAAAACGAAAACAATAAATTCCGTGGTACTTGAAAAACCTGTTCCTTCAATCATTTTGTGCAGTGTTTCGTATAATTCTCGTGGAATCTTGATGGTCACTTTGTCAGGCATAACACTCTAATTGTAGTATGATTTGAGTGTAGATAAAAGTTTCTACTTCTTCATCATCTAAATGTTTTCTTCTAATTCAAAGAAAGTGCCATACTTTTAGATCCTGGATAATATCATAATACTGAATTATTGCCTCCGGTTTTGGGATCGGGCAGTGAGCCATCAGATGACCTGACAGCCAATTCGTCTGTTAACCCTTCCCCATCGAAATGGATTCAAGGATCACGAACATATAGGAAACGCCTGCATCAAACTCAGGCTTCCCATCATAGTCCAGAACGAACGCAGCCTCATCACTATTGCCGGATGGCCTTTTTGAAAGTGAATTATTTCCGGGATCGTAATGGTATCTTCCCTGGGGCATCGCGATAGAGATATTTCTTTGATCTGTTACGGGAGCACGTCCTGCTGCCCACAGGACGTTGCTTAACCACTGGTCCGGGGCTTTTCCCCTGTATCCTTCATGGTATGATACCCTGCTGTTCAGGGAAAGTTCGACAGAATTGCCTGCGATATTTTGTTCGCTTAATAATCTTCCTGCGGATTGGTTTTCGTAAATAGGATTTTGATTAGCTTTTTTCTGCTGGAAAAGGGTAAAGGATAATATTGCGATAGCCACTGTAAGGATGATCACAACAACAATGATTTCGTTATATCGGGACATATGGATTTACTCAATGAAACAATGCATTTAATCTGCGTTTATCAGCGTTCATCCGCGGTTCCTTTTCTTCAGACTCCATTTTTTCATCGAAAAGATAGCAAAGGGAACAAATGTGGAGTGCCGTTTTATATTGCATTACTCTGACTGATCTGAAAAGAACTGTTTTATAATTATCTATCTGTAAGCTTCGTCGTGGTGAGTGAAGTCGCAAGTTTCCTAAGCTTTTTGGCCACCCTGTCTTTGATTTCATATTCATACATCTATTCTGCAAGCCCCTTCAAATAAGATTCAAGCTCTACAATGTTTTTGAATGTCTTTCCTTTTTCTTTTTCAGTTTTTTCGATTTCTATTACGAATTCCTTGCGAATCATATCTTCTGAAGGGTAAAGTTCCTCATTTAATGCATCGATAATCCGCAGGACTATCTTTGATGAAATCCGTGATTCAATTTTTGGAACCAGTCTTTCCAAATTAGATATTAAATATAAATAGCTGCTGTATAATTTGTTATGATTCTTGAAATATTGTTTTTCTTATAAAATCCATGAACTTTTTCATCTGCATTTCAAGCATTAGAGGAAGATCACTTTCCATCACAGTTTGTTCATTTTTATTGTGAAAATGATGGGGGAATGTAGAAACATAAGACCACGCCTTATGGGGCGCATTATCATATCGATATATGGTTCCATCAATTTCAAGCCTGTCCCAATGGTAGGAATATTTCCCATTAATTGAAATCCAAATATCAGCAAAACTTCCATCTATGAGTTCTATCCTCAATTTTACTGGCTCACCCGAAGGAAGCTCAAAAATCCTGGTATCAACCACAACCTCCTTAAAATCCCTAGCGATCGATTCAAGAAGGAGGTATGTTTTTAACATTCAAGAGTTCCTTTTTGAATTTATTTATTGAATATTCGAGATTTTCCAGAATGATCATATCCTCCCACCCGGGATGTTCCGGTATCTTGCCTTCTTCTAACCCTTTTTCAAATTCCTCAAAGGAAGATACTTTATATCGGGACATTATTTCCAGGCGATCTTTCATAATAGCTTTTATTTTGGATTTTATATATTCAATAATCCCTTCTCGAATAAGGACATCTTCATTTATTCCAAGATCATTTGATAAATGCTTAATAGCTTCAATAGTACTGGACAGGAAAATTCCTCCATGAATATAATAATGAAAATCTAGTTTACTTTCTATTTAAGGTTAATGTTTCATATATTTGTCATCCACGAACCCTCAAAGATTATTTTAATATTTCTGCTCACTTTTTTAAAACTACCTTCAGATCACGCTTTGCAAGCTCAAGCGAAGCGTTCACTTTTTTCGGGTCAACCGGCAGTTTTTTTATCATGCCAGTGTTTTCAAATTCCTTAATATCCACTCAAATCACCTATCATTACAAGCCTGAACATTCTTTATTTGGTACCCATTCTTTCTTTATGTATTTTCCAAACTCTATTTTTGATTATCTGAGCGATTTCCTCTGAATCCTCTTTTTTCAATGTGCTTTTTTCCAGAAGCAAATCAAGAGTTTTCAGATCTTCTATTCTCTTAATTATCGCTTTTTTTGCTATTTCACCCCACTTAATTTCAGAATGTTTTTTCATTTCTTCGCTAGTTTCATCAGGAATAGTTAAAGTAATAGTTGCCATTTTATATCACCAGCATATTTGTGATGTCACATATTTAATTTATTGCTCATTGATTACTATATGTGACAATACAAGAGCAGAAATTGGAATTTCAAGTGTTTTCAAGCTGCGACCCCACCATAGTCCAGAAAGAACGCAGCCTCATCACTATTGCCCGATGACCTGTTTGAAAGTGAATTATTTTCGATAGATTTAGATCATGGTTTTCAGGAATTTTTCACATAATGACACTATTTTACTCACTTTTTGAAATATATCGCTTCCATATTCCTTGCTGAAGGCTTCACTCGCTGGAATTCCTTCTCTTTCATATCCATAAAAGGCCGGCCCACGTACTCTTGATAACTCGGTCAAAAGACTTCTTAAAAAAGGTACCTCTGATCTCAAATAATCAGGCAATTTCTTCTCGATATAAATTAATGAATCTCCCACATCATGTCCTTTTGGATATTCGATAGCCATGGATCTCAATAGCGCTTTTATAGCCATTTCTAGCGACTCCTGCGAGCGTCGGACACACATTGAATAATTTTTTTCAAATAACGCCATTTCAGCTTCTTTCAGACACCACTTTGCCCTGAAAAAATAATCCTTGACCATCTCATTTGTTCTCAAAGCTCCACAACCTCACCTGCAGCAACATCAGGCTTCAATATCCAGAAATGCCCCTTTGCAGTTATTATCTTTCTAGCCATTTGTGATTCAAGTCTGTTTTTCAATATCTTCAATTCATTAGAAAGAAAAGAACCTTTGTCGTAAAGTATAATTCCATCATCTATTATATCCAGTAAGATAGGGGGATGTTTTTTTATTTCTGCTGACGTGAAGAAAATATCTGACACTAATCCGCTTCTATACGATTTTTGCAGTATTATATAAGCTTCACTTTTCTTTAGAAATTCATGAATTTCATTAGTTTCCTTTATTCTCATCCCTATATCTTTTGGAAAGGCTTCTGCAACGATCAAAATATCTATATCACTATCAGGTTTTGCTTCTTCTCGTGCTACAGACCCAAATAGGCATATAGAGATCAATCTATTAGTGAAATGATTTTTTATTGCCGAACAATATTCTTCTATTAATTTCTTATATTCTTTTTGCATATGTGGTATTATAATCATGTTTGTATTTACAGCCTCTGGATCAAAACGCCTAATATCCTGATTCGCAATTGTAAGGATGATCATTAACAACGAACTGAACGAACTTTATCGACGTGAGTTCGCAGCAGTTCGGTATTAACGTGATAAATGAGGTTGTTTTGGGATAGATTGCGCCTGGATTTTTATTTTTTTAATGAAATTGTTATGGATTTTATTCCAACCTTTCTATCCAGGAGATCATGTCAAAACCTTTATCAAAAGAATAAATCTGAACATTTTCAAAGATATTCAACGTTTCCAGCGCGGCATCGAATCCACCTTTTCTAAGAATGAAATTCACAGATTCAAGGACAATATAATCTGTCACATATGCTGTTTGGATATCCTCATTGATGAACTTTTTAATAATTTTTGCCGACTGCTTATGCCACTGATCCTTCCTTAATTTAGCTCCTATCCAGACTACACTGTCAATGAAAGCTATCATATCATTATGTCATGTTCTTCTAAAAAATTTGTTCTTTCAGTGTCAACAGGTGTCTTAAGCCAGTTTTTCAAATTTCAATTCAAAATCATTTTTTTCTTTTATGATTCGCAGCACCTCATCTTCATTTTTAGCCAGAAATTCAAAATTGCATGGACAATAGTTGTGCTTGATATATTTGGATCTCTTTTGGAAATATGTTCCTGCATAATTCTCCCTGCATTAAAATGGATATCTCTTGTTTTAGTTATCATATTGTGATATTTTGTTATATTATCTTCGGTATATATATGTTAATTCATATGATTTCAATAAAAATTCTTTTACAGCCTAAAATAGCTCCCCACCGCAGCTGCATTCTGTTAAAGTCACTCTGGCACAGATGCCTGACCTGAGAAATGTCCTGACATCATCGTTTTTTATCTTTTCGAGCCTGTGATCCCTGGTCGCCAGGTCATCATCAGGATTCCTGTTATGGTATCTGAATACGCCATCCTGCTTCACGATATAAATATTCCCTGTCAGGTAGAAATCAGCATACCATGAAGGGACTCTCAATCCTCCACGTCCATTGTATGTCATATGTGGAGTATTCCCATATCCTGCCCAGAGGATCTGGGATAAGTCTTCTAATGAGATGTCCTCTTTTTTGAATTCACTGGAATATTTTAGATCCTGGATAACATCATGAATAGAATTATTACCCCTGGTTTTTGGATTGGGCAGTGAACCATCGGATGACCTGACTGCCAATTTATCTGTTACCCCTTCCACATCCATTATCCCGAAATAGAGCTTTTCCTGTTTCGGGCAGCTTACTAACTGGGATTTGGTCCCATTCCAAATAGAGACAGATTCAAGGATGGCGAACATGTAAGAAACGCCTGCATCAAACCCAGGCTTCCCATCATAGTCCAGAACGAACGCAGCCTCATCACTATTGCCGGATGACCTTTTTGAAAGTGAATTATTACCGGGATCGTAATGGTATCTTCCCTGGGGCATCGCGATAGAGATATTTCTTTGATCTGTTACGGGAGCACGTCCTGCTGCCCACAGGACGTTGCTTAACCACTGGTCTGGGGCTTTTCCCTGTATCCTTCATGATATGATACTCGGCTGTTCAGGGATAGTTCGACTGAATTGCCTGTGATATTTTGTTCGCTTAATAATCTTCCTGCAGATTGATTTTCGTAAGAATGATCATAACAACATGATTTCGTTATATCAGGACATGTGGATTTACTCATTGAAACAGTCAAGCATTCATCATGAGAAATGAGGTTGAAAGAGCATGTTAAATTCCTAATCGATGAATGATGTATGTTCATCTAATTTGTTTGTTCTTTCTGTATCAACAGGTGTCTTGAGCCAGTTTTTCAATAGCAACATACATTTGCTGAGAAAAGTCATCACACATGAACAGTAGCCGGCTTTTTTCTTACAAGTGTAGATTTTTGGTCAGCTTTCCCACAATATCTTATCTCAACCACGTGACCTTTTACAATTTCCTGCTGTTCCAACTCTGAATCCAATCCTGAGTCACTTTCAATTTGCTTTATGAGCTCTTCTTCATCTTTTGCCGTATATTTTCTCATATTAGTCATATCTTTGTCTTTTTTCTATATAGATTCTTCTTACTATCTGGCGCATCAAACGCCGTTATTAATAGCAATTCATTAGTTCCTAAGGGTTCCAAAATCACTATTAATACCCGGCCATACGATTCGCCAAGGATGAGATATCTTATAATTCCACTAACGTTGATTCTGGTAGGGATAAAATATCCTTCAAGAACGTTATGCACTTCGGATAAACTCACCTTATGCGGTGCGATATGATCAAGCGTGTTCTCACCATATACAAGCTTAACATTATTCCAATTTACCATTTGTTTACTCTTTATTGTCTGCAATTTTTATTCAATGTTATATCCTATCGACACAATTGCCAGAGGCACATCAACCGCTTTAATCCCTGTAAACTCGCGCACATTTTTTCTCTCATCATCACTCAAATCCCCCGTAAACCAGCTCCCCACACCCATCGCCGACCCCTGCAGCAGTATATTCCCTGCAACAAATCCTGCCTCAAGTCGCGCATACCATTTGTCAATATCATCGTTTTTTATCTTTTCGAGCCTGTGATCCCTGGTCGCCAGGTCTATCAGGGTTCCTGTTATGGTATCTGAATACACCGCCCTGCTTCACGATGTAAATATTCCCTATCAGGTAGAAATCAGCATACCATGAAGGGACTGTCAATCCTCCACATCCATTATAAGTAACGTGGGAAGTATTGCCGTATCCTGGCAGGAGGGTAAAGATTCAGGATCGTCATTGAAAAACAAACTGGCCAGACAACTATAGATTGTATATTGGAAATTAAATGGAACACACTTCTTCTAAGCAGTGGACATAGCGGTTAATTCATCTGAAAATCTCAAAATTAAAGTATGATTTTTATAAATATTTTGACTGCATTCTTTATTTGTTATTAGCATTATACCCTATTGACACAATTGCCAGAGGCACATCATCGCCTTTATCCCCATAAACTCACGCATGTTTTTTATCTCATCATCACTCAAATCCCCTGTAAACCAGCTCCCAACACCCATCGCCGACCCCTGTAGCACCATTTTCCTGCAACAAATCCCGCCTCAAGTCGCACATACCATTTGTCAATATCATCGTTATCCAGGGACAGTATACTATAACACGGCGCATCGGGCAGCCCACTGATATCCGACCTGAGTAATGCCCTGATATCATCGTTTTTTACCTTTTCGAGCCTGTGATCCCTGGTGGTCAGGTCACCATCAGGATTCCTATTATGGTATCTGAATACGCCGTCCTGCTTCACGATATAAATATTCCCTGTCAGGTAGTAATCTGCATACCATGAAGGGACTGTCAATCCTCCACGTCCATTGTATGTCATATGTGGCGTATTCCCATATCCTGCCCAGAGGATCTGGGATAAGTCTTCCAATGAGATGTCCTCTTTTTTGAATTCACTGGAATATTTTAGATCCCGGATAACATCATGAACTGAATTATTACCCCTGGTTCCGGGATCGGGCAGTGAACCATCGAATGACCTGACAGCCAGTTCATCAGTTAATCCTTCCAAATCCATGATCCCGAAATAGAGCTTTTCCTGTTTGGGGCAGCTTACTAACTGGGATTTGGTCCCATTCCACATCGAGACAGATAAGGATGGCGACATGTAAGAAACACCTGCATCAAACTCAGGCTTCCCATCATAGTCCAGAACGAACGCAGCATCATCACTATTATCCGATGACCTGTTTGAAAGTGAATTATTATCGGGATCGTAATGGTATCTTCCCTGAGGCATCGTGATATAGATATTTCTTTGATCATCAGTTATAGGAGCGCTTCCTGCAGCCCAGAGAACGTTGCTTAACCATGGAGCTTTTCTCTCGTATCCTTCATGGTATGATTCTCTTCTGTTCAGGGAAAGTTCAATTGAATTGCCTCCGATATTTTGTTCGCTTAATAATCTCCCTGCTGATTGGCTGGCAAAGATAGGATTCAGATTTGCCTTTTTCTGTTGGAAAAAGTTAAATGATAATATTGCCATCACAATTGTAAGGATGATCAAAAGAACAATAATTTCATTATATCTTAACATATGCATTATTATATTGATATCATACAACTAAAGTTATAACATTTTCCCCGCCAGCGGCGGCGCGTCCGCGTGGGGTCTGGGGTCGCACCCCAGCGCCAAAAGGTTGAAAAAGATTGCAAAAACTTAAGAAAATAATTGGATTTCCAGCCGTTCCACTGTATCAACCGCACCTCTTATCACTTATTCAATTCAGTAACGGTCTAAAAAAATTGCTGGATAGTTCGATCCGGGATATTATAATATTTTTTAATTACACTTATGAAAACGTTTTCCTGGGTGAATTTGCTCATGGAGTATTCATCTTCAAAATCCTCGATCTTTTCAAGATCCTTAACCACAAGCCGCATCCTGACACTGGAACCCGGGATCTTGAGATGCTTATCGATCCTTGAGAGAACATTAATAAAATACCCGATGCCCTTTGCCCGATCTGGACTTAAATTCTTTACCATCCCGCATTCTGTACAGAAAGGATGGGAAATTAAAGCATAAGAATGCTCCCTTACTACATACGGCAGCCAGACTTTCTCAGTATTTCCGCAATCACGATGATCACATCTCACGATAATCCCTTCCTACCCACAATATGCAATGCTATTATTTATATTTTATTCAGACTAAATTATAATTATGATAATCATATAATAATTATCATAAGTACTATGATAAAAAGCAGCCATGAATCCCGGTCATCCAAAATATTCTCTTGCTTTATTATTTACTTAAATCCTTATTTAATATTTTGAATTTCTCGTCAAATCTCCTGTACATATATTGGAAGCCAAGCAATAATGCACTCATATATACCACTGATATGGCCGCAACCAACCCGAAATTAAAATCCTTTAGCGCAAATGTAATTATTACAATAAATATGAACAATATTATTAAATAAAATATTGAGCTGAATAAAAGCGCTTTCTTCCAAGGTTTCATATGGAATTTTAAATCAAGATGTAATTCTATCATACTTTTTCACCTGCGAATATTTGCCTACGGATATCCTTCGATTGATGCGTATTGAATAGATATTCAAAAAAGGTTTCTTTTTTAGGGTCAACAATACAAAGATGTCCCAGGGACGAATATCCGGTGACATTGTTGGCTTCAAGAGTTTCGATCGCCGAAATGACGGCATCTTTATCTTTACACAGGACTGCAGCCTGTGCATCATGATCTCCCTTTGATGTTGAATAAATCAAAGCAGCAGCAGGCGGCGCAGCCAGTCCCATGACAAAAAGACCGAACAATTTTGGCGCAGGTTCGTTATAATCCCCAAATCCTGTAAATACAGCTCCCCAGCGGATGGCTGATGCCGCCATGGTCAGAGCTCCTGCGATCAGGGCAACAATAGTCCTCTTTCGAATATTATCATCTATCTGTACAATATTATGTGCAAGGACAGCCTCAATTTCTTCACTCTTTAATAGATTGGACAACCGTATTGGAATCACAATAGTAGTCTTTTGCTTATTTTTTCCTATAATAAAACTTCCCGGAAGCTCGGATTCAGTAATAAAAACGGATGGCACAGGGACACCATATCGTGCGGAAAGCGTCAATATCTTATCCTGGTACAATGGCAGTTCTCCTGCCAGGGCAGGGCGCGCCCTATAAAGAAGCAACATACATTTTTCAGCACCACTATATATTATATAAAAAATGCATGACATCAATGATATCAATATCCCTATTAGAGCACCTATAAGTCCAAATAATACTCCTGAAATAATGGGAATAATTATTAGAACAATGAAAAATAAATTATTCTTTAATCTGGACATTGGAGAATTCATAGTATTAATACGCAAATTACATATAGTTTATCATAATATTATGATTTGCTTCATGTAGATAGTTCATATATATATTGAATCTTATCTTTTTGGAAAATATTCCGATCCTGCAAAAACGGATGAATTCAAAAATAATCTCAGCAATATGACCCAGACCCAGAAACACAACATCCTGATAGTTTTGCTGGTTATGGCTTTTTTTACTGGCGCAACAATTCAATTCAGTGAAGGGTCTTCATTAATAGGAATTGCATTATTCATTCTTGCCCTTATACTTACAACCCGGATAAAGCTTCAGGGTACATACATCACAAAAAGCTCAAAATTCTATGTTGTTCTTGGGATATTAATCGTGCTGGCTGATATTGTATATAACCTGAAGGCTTTGAACCAGCTCGGAACACTTGACTCCATGGCATTTTTCATGGGAATATCTTTTATGGCATATGGCACAAGCCAGTACAGGCGCATGGGAGAATTCGGTATGTATATGTCAGGAACATTCATTGTCTTCTTCCTCTTTTTTTACTCATTTTTACCTTCGTTGAACAATAATTTCATTCATGATTTTGACCATTATCTGGTGCTTATCCCCTCTCTTTTCATCGCAACAGCAATATCGAATATGGATATACACATTGTTGGGATCGAGACAGTTCATTTTAACGGGTTTGAAGATGCTACCGTGGTAATAGGAGGGCCATGTTCTGGACTCTATTCAATGATGCTGCTGGTAGGTATTATTGTAGGATATGTAAAGATGGAACATCTTACTGATAGGAAAAGAATTTATTTATTGGTATTTACAGCAATAATCATTGCCTATTTTTCCAATTTGATAAGGGTTACTATATTATATATTGTGGCTTATAATTATGGCATTGAAAAAATGATGTTTGTCCATGTTTACCTTGGTTGGATAATTTTCATAATAATAAGTTTTGGCATAATGACGGTTTTGAACAAACTAAATTGAATGCTATTTTCCAGGATATGCCAGGAACTCTGAAGTTGATGTCCTGATCTTCAATACTCCCCCAAGAATGGGGACTTCCATTCCCTTTTGGAACGACAAAGGTTCAACATTCTTTAATGTAATTGAGTCATTTGAAATAGTATATACTTCAAACTCACCATATCTTTTTCCCGGCAATATTTCAAATGGTACATCATAAGATCTTATAGTCAGTCCAATTCTACTATTATTGATGGTTTCTAATCTTCCTGCTATTTTTTTATGATACCGGTCAAATTTGATTTCTTCCCAGTATTCGAAAGTATCCCCGATATTGAGGGTGTTTGACTTCCTGAGGTTATTGTCTCTGCCTGTCATAATATCATAATTTATATCCGAGTATATTGATCTATTAGAATCAAGTGCTTTCTTTAACAATTCCTCCTGGTTCTTTGTGGCAAGTTTCCTGACCCATAACTGAATACTGTGATCATCGATTTTTTGGAAATAAATATTATAGCCTTCAAATACCTTCTTTTCAGTTGTATTTAATTGGATTTGACTCTGGTTTTGAATATTACTGATATAACCTGGCCTGTCAGGAAAGATCAATTCATAATTGTTGCCAAGGAATGACATTTTACCTGAATTTACCCTGGTTACGTACGCTGCGTTTCCAGCCTCAACAAAACCATTCCTATTAAAATACATTCGTAGTTCTTCAAAAGAAGTATCATCCCGGAGGTTGAAAGCCGGATAATTTAAGCCCGTAATGTTCATCCAGCCGTTTGAATTGGTATATTGGGGCGTACCCCTGGGAGACACACCGGTCGCATAAGGATAAAGGAGGTTCCCCGAACGCACAAATCCCATGCTTCCTGCCAGGATTACCGTCCTGTTTTTTATTTCAATAGGATAGCTGTTCTTGAAGATGAGTTCATCTGAACTAATATTTGTGACTTCAAAATCTCCATAAGTGCTATTTGAATTCAATTCAACGATTTCGCCGGAATAGAGTTCCATATCAGCCAGGGTAATACTTTCTCCAATAATTGATTCAATTCTTGCTTTAAAGACAGTGACCTGGAATTTACCCGCACTTTTGCGATATTCATAAAATCCACCTGTTCTTACCAGTCGGGAGTCAAGAGTGCTGCCTGCTTTCTGCAATGATAACATCGCGGAGTCACCTTTGGAGCTTATCAGACTCACTGAAATGGAATAATCCCCTCCTAACTTCAATGTCTCACCAAGACTGACTTTTCCTGATCCTGGTATCTCTATTTTCCGGGAAAGATTTGTTGGTTTTTCCATTCCCAGGATCTTGAAATGTGACCCCATAAGATTTATCTCACTTCCATTTGCCCGTGCAATATATGTCGCATTTCCGGCACCTATCAGGCTGGAGTTGGGATCAATATTTGAAAAATCCAGGATCAATTTTTCATAGGACTTATTCCTATCGATATCATATTTGAATCCGGGGAAATTGTAACCATCTATTATCATGGATCTTTTCATTTCATGTGGTTCCCCCCTGATATCAAAATCAAATTGATAAGAATCACGAACAGGTTTTATTCTTATATCCTCCTTTGTAAGACTAAAAGGTTTCAAATCAACATTGTCAAACAGAACGGTTGCATTGGCATTAATTTTATAATTGCTAAAAATCCTGAATGCCAGGGTATTATTCCCTGATAATAGTACTGGAACTTCCACATGCCTCCAGGTATTGTTTACCTCTCCAATGTAAGATTCCCATATGACATTTTCATCAAGGAGAACCTGTTTGGAAACATAAAAGGAAACATTTGGCGCAAAATCCCAGATATCAAAGGTAATTAGTCCTCTGGCAGTGCCATCGGTCGTTAAATTCTGGGAAATTTTTCCAAATGACAGAGTTTTATAAAAAGTGGTAGAGTTACTAGAATTATTCAAATTATCAGAATTATTAGAGTTATTAGAAATATTAGAATTAAAATCTATTCTGGCAAAACGAGATGAATAATTTATTGAATTTCTGAAATTCCCGGTTATATCCGGACTGCTTGCAAAAAATTTCCACCCCTCGTTTGTTTCCATATCCCCATTAACTATACGGGGCAATTGCGCGAATTTGGCTGAGTCAAGATTCGTATTTACGAGGAGGTGCACTGATCTGTATGAAACATTATCTTTTAATAGCTGGAATTCCAGCTTTGACTTATTTACCCCTACAAAAGCGATGGAAGATGTCAATTCAGGTATGAATGTTACGTTCTTTAACCATTTTTCCCCATGACCCAGATTGATATCTTCCCTTGTGAGGTTAATTCCTCCCATCGTCACAATTAGTGAATAGTTCACATAAGCATGTTCATAATTTTCTACTCCAACAAGAATAGTTGAAGTCTCCCCGATACTCACTTCAGTTGTGTAGTTCTCTGCTTTCCCATTCGCGCCGAGAATATAAAGAGCCGTGAATTTTTCAGGCTCCTGGGTCACTTTTGCATAGATAAGCATAGAAGTGACAATAAGTATAGCTATGATCATCGTTTTTATCAGCATCTTTTCAAGGGCAGGATCATGATCAGGGCCAGTTTCTGTTTCTTTATTTTTTAAAGTATAATAAAAAGATCTTATGTCCTCCAGGGAGAAACTGTAACTTTCTTTCCCATATCTCCATCTCTGGATAATCGTTATCATGAAGAAGATGCCAATAATTATCGATAGACTTATTGTTATCGAGTTGGGCCGGAAACCCCATTGAGTATAGTTGAGCCCGAATCCATCAAAGACCGTTATCGCGATGCTTAGCCCTATACTTAAGGTAAATCTTTCTATTGCCCCCAGTTCCCCGCGTTTTGGGAACATTGCTGCGATAAACATATATCCCGGCATGAAGAGGAGAAGAGGCAGCGCGAAAATAATTCGAAGGGGTGTCTCGTTATAAGGCGGCAATAAAATGAAGATTATGGATAGAATAATAAATATCGGAACAAAGATCAAATCAAGATTATTAGTAATTCGATTTTTCAGGTTTTCATTATTCCTGATATGATTCATGGATTATCCTATTCTTTGCAATTAGAAAAGTTATCTTCTTATACATATTTTCTGTTTTATATAGATTACTGTCTGGGCCAATGCCACACCTATGCCATCCGCAGTCAGATCCCAGATGCTTTCCGTCCTGCCTGGCACGAATGACTGGTGAAACTCATCGCTTATTCCATACAGGATCCCGATTATGATGGCAAAAATCATGGGATGATCCCTGAATGCAGGATAAGGTGAGTTCTTAAAGGTATAATAAAGCAAGAATCCAAATACAGTATAGAGGATCATATGTGCGGTTTTATCAGGATACTTATAAAATATCCCTAGAGGAAAGAGTATAAAATTCAGGTCAGAACTTTCCATATAATGACGTATGCTCCTGAATATCTCAATGTCAAGTATGGATCTGGGGTCACCGGGGCTTGATTCGGATGAAAGGTAAAAAATAAATAATGCGTAGAGAATTGTCAGGGATAAAAAAACTTTATATCGATTCTTCATGATCTTGTTTAAGATTTTGCTTTACATTCAGTGTTCTTCGGTCAAATAGCGGGAAAATCTTATATAGTTTTTGAGTCTACTCGAAATCAGAGTTATAAAACTCTGGGACCTTTTTTTGCATGAGTATGGTGCTAATAATTATAATAATACGTTTGTTTTTATAAAAGCGATACAGATATATAGTAAGAGTCTATTAATAATAATTGATACAGGTGTGGAATGATTTTAATTCATCCAGGTAATGGATGATATTAATTCGTCCAAGGTATGGTGGATTCAGGAGGACATTATGGTGAAAATAAAAATTAGTAAGCTCTTACTTATGGTAGTAATAGTTTCGTGTGTGTTTACCGGAGTGGCATCATCGGAAAGGTTTACGGGGGAAATATACGGCAATGATGGAAAACCAATTTCAGAGAAAAACGTGGTTATTCAAAAATCTGATTGGGGAATTGCAGCGGAAATAAATGAGGGAAAATATGATAAAAGGTCGACAATTCCTACCTCCAGGTATGCCAAATACGACATGAAAATTGATGGTGTAGTGATTCAAACAAAGGAGTTAACACCCAAGGAATGGGAGGAAGAAACGTATTTTGATTTTAAAAAATGGTGGTTTGTTACTGATTATAAATGTAATTGGGATTATAATAAAAATCCAACGGATCCTAGTCAAATTCCAGAATTCCCCGCAGTCGCCCTCCCCGTGGCAGCAGTAATTGGAATTGTATTCTTCTTCCAGCAGAGAAGAGAAAAAAAATAAGATGAAGATCAAAGAGCAGCTTACCATCAAGCTCTCTTTTTCAAATTTCAAATGGGGGGAATAACTCTTGGAATTAATTGAAGTAAAATGCACGAATTGTAAAAAAGAAATAATCATAAAGCAACACTATGCCAGGGAAAAGATATTCTGTACCTTGGGGTGCATGAATTCATATAAGGCCCATAAGAAGTAAAAATTTTTAAATGACAATTCTTTTCCCTCATATTTTTTCGACACAAAGACCTAAATATATTATTCTCTATTATAGCCTCCGGTGATGGTATTAATTACTGGCAAATTCTTGAAATAGGTCTTGTCTTCTTTTTCCCATTCTTAATTATATTAGTCACCACACCCTATCTCATCCAAAAACTCACCAAAAAAGACTTTCTGGTAAAAGACTTCTACAAGAAAGGAAAAAAGATGGTCCCTACAGGAGGGGGAATTGCCATAATGCTTGCGGTTCTCTTCTCAATATCTATCAATGAAATATTCTACAATTTTAATGCCGTAAATTATGTAACATTGAATGTAATACTCCTTTTTGGCTTATTTGGCATCCTGGATGATATGATAGACATTGGACGACCTGCCAAGCTTGTTCTCATGTATTATTGTTCATATCCATTAATGCAATATGCAACAACCTCTCATGTGTTATTCCCTTTTATAGGAAATGTTGAATTGGGGATATTCTACAGCCAGTTGATCGTCCCGACTTTTGTACTCGTATCCGCAAATCTTGTGAATATGCATTCGGGTTTCAATGGCATGTCATCTGGGCTTTCTGTAATAATTCTTATTTCACTGGTCATCAAATCCAGCCTGGAAGGATCTCTTGATAATATCATTTCCCTGATAGCACTAACAGGTGCAACATTCGGGTTCTGGGTGTTTGAACGCTACCCGGCGCGGATCTTCTGGGGCAATGTGGGCTCACTTACCGTGGGCTCCGCAATGGGTGTTTTTATAGTTATGCAAGGATACATTGTCAGCGGTTTTGTCATGCTATTGCCGCATACCATTAATTTCCTTATGTATGTCTACTGGCGCATCAGGAAATATCCGCAGGTGAAATTCGGAAAAGTGAGAGATGATAACACACTTGAAGTTCCAAATAACCTGACCCTGAAATGGGTGCTTCCCTACTATACCAGGGTGACTGAAAAACAGGCTACTTATGCAATGTATGCTGTCACAATAATTTTTTGTGTTATCGGGATACTAATACCGGGATAATGAGCAATAAAGAAGTAACTCACTTGCTGATCGTAAAATCGTTATTGCTGATATCCGTATATTCCGAATTCGAAGTACTTGTGATTCTTACTTTATAGATAGTTCCAGTGGTCTGGGACGACGAAATAGTCCAGCTCGTTGACCCATCATTCGATGTGCTTGATTTAATGGTACTTGCCACTCCATTTTTCAATAGTTCAATCTTCACATTTGATCCAGTACTGCCAGTAGAGGTCCATCTTATGGTCTGAGTGGTACCTCTTTTCCAGTTTTCTCCTCCGTTGGGAGAGATAACGGTGATACCTTCGATAGTACTACCTGTAACCATGCCAGTTATAGTTCCTATCGGCTTCTTCAGAAGTTCAATGTCCTTCACCAAAACAGTGTTCCCGATAGTTGACAACTTTATCGTATTATTCGTATAATACGTTGGCTCGAACTTTGCTGTTAGATCATATGCACCTGCCTTAACAGCGAACGAATAGAATCCCGTTGCATTTGTCATAGTAGAAAGGTTAGTATTGGTAGAAACCGTCACGCCAGGGAGGGGCATTTTATTGACACTGTCTTTTACTATGCCTTGAATGAACGCTGTAGTTGGTGCAGGAGGAGGAGTGAAAGTAGAAGTTGGACCGCTATTTATCATAATGCTTCCATTGATCAGACTGACAGGCACTTCATTACTGCTCTGGTCACTTATTTTTACATTGGAGAGAGAAATATCTGATGAACCTGACGAACCAATAGCTGTTGTATTAATTATGACGAATTTGCCAGGAGTTGATACACCTTTAGGGCCAAGAATTGCATCAAAAATATTTACCACTTTACCGAGCGAATTATTTATGGCACCACCATTAAAGAATGTATTTGAACCCGTTTGTTTTAAGAATTCTCCCTCTCTGATATTGTTGATTTTTAATATAGATCCTTTGTACTCTATGTTTAATTGTGCGCCTGCAACAGATACACCCATAGGGTCCAGGTATATCTCCAGATCAAAGGTTTGACCTTGATTTACTATCTTATTTGTTGGTGAAACAATGAAACTCGCCCCAAAGGATTGGGGAATCAGAAATAAAACCAGAATTAATAATGATAATAACTTAATTGAATATTCACAAAATACATTCTTAATATTAGTATAATCCATGTCCATGCAAAATAAGTTATAAGAAATATTATACTTAGCTTTTACCAGGATTTTTAAGGTTTATATTAGTTTTTATAGTTTATGGTAGTCTTTTATTGAATTTAAAAGTATTACATACATCATTGTTGTATTTAGGGAATTATTGATTGATATTTAATTACATAATTAAACAAAAAATAATATTCGATGAATGATGCTGAGCTTGATAATTTTGAATTATCAGGCCGGAGCCACTGTGCCGCAGGGGCCCCAACCGGTGATATCTTGTTAAACCCCGCCAGCGGCGGCGCAACCGTTGGGGTCGCAACCCCAGCGCTATAAAGCTAATATTGAAGGAATTTTTAACAGTACACTCTCTTTCATGATTTTTCTCTGAGAACTCCTTCACTCTGCCCGCAGCGCCTCCACAGGATCAAGCCTGGCTGCTTTATTAGCAGGATAAACTCCCGCGACCATTGTTGTAACAATTGCAAAGATAAGTCCGGCAGCAAGGGATGTCCAGGTAACAGCTATCGGAAAATCCCCCAGTGTCGATATTAAAAAAGATATCCCGGCTCCGATTGTAATGCCAATAAGGCCGCTAACCGCGCCAAGAAGACCGGACTCAAGAAGAAAAAGCACCCGGATATTATCGCGGGTCGCGCCTACGGCTTTCATAACACCGATCTCTTTTATGCGCTCGGTCACGGTCAGCATCATCACATTCACAATACCTACTCCTCCAACAGCAAGTGAAACCGCACCTATGCCTCCAAGCCCATATTTCAAAATGGAAAAGAACTTATCGAATGACTCAAGAAGAGATTTGAGGATATTTACAGAATAACCCTCATCTTTATGCAGTCTCCTGAGACTTTCATCGATATTTTTTGCTGTGTTTTCTATGGTGTTCTGATCTTCTACGGTTACTAGTATAAGGGAATAGGTATATTTCTTCACATCGAGAAATTCCTTCAGGGCCGGGTGAGTAATGAACATTTCCATGTTAGTGTTACCCCCGAATGGTGATGTCTGTTCTGTTTCCTTGAATATCCCCACAATCGTGAATTCTTTGCCAGTATCATTATCTTCATTGATCAAGGTCAAGCGCATGCCGGGATTCAAAGGATATTTGAACATCTTGTTGGCGATATCACTGCCGATCACAATCGCGGTTTTATCGGATTCCAAAAGAAAACGCCCCTTTTCGATAGATTCTGCCAGGTCCGGTTCTTTAGATGGAGCTATCGCGTTCAATGAAAAAGAACGCTCTTCATTCCTGAATTTTATAGACATACCGCTTCCACGTCTTGGAGATACTGTTTTAACTCCGATCGAATTTTCAAGAGCATGAATATCTTTATCGTCAAATTCCGCAGGTTTCTGGTAAACCAGTTTTCCTGCCTCAAATCCCGAGCCTCCGGGGAATATTGTGATAATATCCAGGTCAAGACCGCTGAATACCTCACCAACGCCTTCCTGGATGCCCTGGCCCACAGAAAGCATGACAACAATAGCAATAACACCTATAATTATTCCAAGACATGACAAAATAGTCTTGAATTTGTTGGCGCTAAAGCTAAGAAGTACCTGCTCCAGGGCATCCATCAACTTCATGCGATTTTGGCTCTCCTTCGCTTCATTATTATGAAAAATCCGACAATAATTATAATAACTGTCCCAAAAATTATCATTATGGGGACCAATGATGATTTTCCGGCATCTCCTGCCTGGAATGGGCTTGACCCGTTAAGCTTTACGACCAATGTTTCTGATTCATGCCAGTTATTGCCGTTCTTGAACCTGACTTTGAATCCTACATTCTCCTCTTTCCTGGCCAAAATATCGAACTTAACAGTAAATAGTTCATCCGGGTCCATCGTGCCTATGAAATATTCCGCTGGCTCAAATGTCGCATTGCCCTGTGGAATAACAGTTGCAGCATTCAGGGAATTTGGCCTGTTATTTGCCACGCTCAGTATTATCCCGCCCGGATTCAATTTCGGTGTCTCGGAAAGTGTGCTCTGGATCGAGGAAGAATCCACTCTTATGGGTATTTTAAGGTTAAGACTGTAAAGTCTTGCGGCCCCTTTCAGGTTAAAATCTAGAAAATAGGTACCATCAGGTGTATTGTTCTTGATCTTTATCGAAAAAGGAAGATCAATTGAGTCGCCAGGTCCTATAATACCAGCGTTATAATATGGGTCGCTTGTCACTTCTATGAATTCATTCCCCATAAGTTGCGCCGATTGTATCTGGGCATTCATGCTGTAATCTTTATTATCCATTTTTATCGTATATTCGGTCGCGCTGTTCTTGAGGGACAATGTAACTGTGCCGCTGTCTCCTGACATCAGGACTTCGGGGAATAATGCTGATTTCTCAAGTCTTACAGTACCTCTTGCATCCACAATATCGGTTCCGATTTCTATATCAAATTCCCTTTTCGTAAATCCATTCTCCAGTATTCTATATCCGATCTCAAGAGTGTTCGTACCTACAAAGGCGTTCTTATCAGCATGCAGTGTATATTTATAGACAAATTCATCATTTTTACGTATGGTCCCTGGATTTCTTATGGCACTTTCACCTGGTTTTATTGAGAAAGGATATGTTGGTATGAACTCAATAGTTGCTCCACTCACATCGTTCTCACCGACGTTCTTGATCTGTACCCAAATGCTGAAATCCGTATCAGGATTTACGGGATAGGGATCGTATTTTATAAGGTTGATCTTAAGCGCGTCTTCACCCATATCAGCTTGTGAAACGCCTGTAAAAAATAATATTATTAATATTATCAGTATTGATCTAATTTTGTCGAACATATGTTATCAGCTCCTTGATGGTTGGTTTTTTTCCGTACATCAGCAGGCTTGCCCTGAAGATCCTTGCAGAAATCTCCATAATAAAATAAGCTGAAACTGCCAGGACAAGTATGCTGATCATCAATTCATAAAGAGGTACATCTGTTGTTGAGAGCCTCATTATCATTGCTATTGGTGAGGTCAGGGGAAAAATGCTAAGGGCAATTGCAAGACCTTCATTCGGGTTTGAGAATATAAATTGTGAAAACATCATAGGAAATGCCCCTGCTAACGAAAATATGCCTGCTATCTGCTGCCCCTCCCTTGAAGTCGTGGCAACTGCCCCAACGCCTGCCATTATGCTTGCAAATACTAAATAACCCATCAAAAAATACATAATTCCGGCTAGCAGCAATGGAATGGAGATGTGGATCTGTGAAACAATAAGAAGAAGAGCTACAGGATTAATTAATATTATAACAGCAGCCAGTACCAGGTATATCAGTACCTGCGTGAGTCCCAGAGCTCCAAGACCAATAATTTTTCCTTTGAGGAGATCCTCATGAGAAACAGATGATAGTATTATTTCCATTATTTTGTTCTCTTTTTCTTCGATAACGCTCTGAAGGAGAAAACCCGAAGAAGCGAATATAGATAGGGTAAAAAGCATTGCAAAAGCTAAAGGTATTATCAGGATAGTAAATCCGCTGTCCTCGCTTTTGGGACCATTTTCGTTAAGAGTGAAATATTCGCTGTCTATCGGCTTCTTTACTCTCTGGATAATGTCGGGAGGCTCATTTTTTAAAAGATTATCAAGAAGAAAGTTATTGATCTGCCCTTCGATCTTCATATTATTTGCAAAGTCCTTCCGGGAAGAATATATGAAGATTTTTCCTGTCGCTGTATAATTTTCGGGGATGACAAAGTAATTAGTTATTTCATTGTCCAGAAGATCTTTCCTTGCAAGTTCCTCATCGGTGTATTTTGTCAGGTTTGAAGAATCAAAAAGACCGGTCCTGTCGATGTAGCCTATGTTATTCTCTTCACTTTGTGTCCCTATACCCATGAATAAAAACGAAATTCCCATGATCGCAAGGAAAAAAAGCGGAAGCCCGAATGTTACAAAAAGAAATTCCTTTCGCTTGATATTCGTTAGATATTCATGCTTTGCTATTATGCGCCATTTGCTCATGTTCCCTCAACCACCTGGATAAATATTTCATTAAGAGAAGGTGTTGACATCTCGAATTTATTGACCCTGACCATTTCTGCAAGAATTTTCAATATGACCTGTGAGTCTGTTCCGGATTCCAGTATTAATTCTGCATAATTACCGGAGTTATTCATTTTTATAATACCGGAAATATTTTTCAGATCCCCTTCGAAATCAAGGAGAATTGTGTTTTTACCGTAACGTGATTTGATCTCATCAATGCTGCCATACAGAACCCCTTTTCCTCTGTTTATCATGAATATCCTGCTGCACATCTGTTCTACCTGCTCCATCATGTGTGTGCTGATAAGAATGGTCTTTCCAGCTTTGCCAAGTTCAATTATCATATCCTTTACAAGTTTCATATTAACGGGGTCAAGACCGCTGAAAGGTTCATCCAGGATTATGAAATCCGGATCATGTATGATTGATGCTATTATCTGGATCTTCTGCTGCATCCCCTTGCTCAGGTCAGAGATCTTTTTATCCTTATGAGTTATCATACCCATTTTTTCAAGAAGCATCCCTGCTCTCTCTTTTGAATCCTTCTCTTTTAATGCGCCAAGATACAGCAGGGTCTCAAAGACGGTGAGTTTTTTATAAAGCCCCCGTTCTTCCGGCAAATAGCCGATCAGGTTCTTTGTTTCTTCACAAAAGCTGGCATTTCGGATCATGATTTCTCCTGAATCCGGCCTTAGTATATCAAGAAGCATCCGTATTATCGTGGTCTTTCCCGCCCCGTTGGGACCAATAAGCCCGAAAACCTCACCTTTCTTGATGTCAAATGAGATATCTCTGACCACATTTTGCCCGTTGAAAGATTTTGATAGTCGGAAGATTTCAATGGTCTTCTCCATTTTATCCATGCTCGATCATCCCATCCTTTAACCTGATGATCCTGTCACAATTCCTGGCAAGCTCGGCATCATGGGTTACCATGAGAATCGTTCTTCCATCTGTATGGAGTTTATCAAATATTTGCATTATTTCCTGTCCTGTTTTTGAATCAAGATTCCCTGTTGGCTCATCGGCCAGGATGATCTCAGGTTCATTTGCAAGCGCCCGTGCGATTGCAACTCTCTGGCGCTGGCCGCCTGAGAGTTCAGGGGGTTTGTGGCGTGCCCTTTCACCAAGACCCAGCATTTCAAGAAGCACTTTTGCTCTTTTTTCCCTCATTTTCCCGGGAATATCCTGGTAAACCATAGGCATTTCTACGTTTTTTTGGGCGCTAAGACGTGATATCAGATTAAAAGTCTGAAAAACAAAACCTATCTTCTTCCCGCGTATCCTTGCTAGTTCGATATCTGATAACTTTGAAATGTCCATTCCTGTAATAAGTATTCTCCCCGATGTGGGCCTATCGAGGCATCCGATTAGATTCATGAGCGTGCTCTTTCCACTCCCTGATGGGCCCATTATTGCTGCAAACTCACCACTATTGATGGCGAGATTGATATCGTTCAATACCGGTACATCGGTTTTCCCCAATTTGTACGATTTGGAAACCTTTTCGATATCCAAGACGGTCCTCATAGGATGCCGGTACCTCTGAAGGTCCATATTAATGAAATGACATTGAAGAACAAAGGAATTGCTGCAATTATTGCTGATGAATTGGATGAAAGCTTTTGGGAGCTCATTATTCCGAAATATAAAAGAATTGTAGACCATAAATAAATTATTATACCAGCAAGCCCTGAAACTAAAAAATATGAATTTGAATATAATTCTTTCATTCCAGATGGATCGACAGTTAAGATAGTTATCGTCTGAGGCTCGATCAATGAAAAAATCCCTATGCTGATAATCCCATCAAAAATCAAGGGAAGCATACTGAATCCCACGATCGTGATCATCTGGGGATAGAACTTTCCTTCACCTCCTGCAGCCATTGACAAAAGGTGAATTACTCCGGTAACGATTATCCAGATAATAAACGGTGCTATCAATGCGGCAACTATAGTGGATACGGTCATCAGGGATTGCATCGAAGATGGCATATCATCAAGCCCTTCGAAAACATATGTGATCTTATATGACTGAATATATGCGGCGATAGCAGTGAGGATCGCATAAATCCCGATAATCATTACAGCTTCCTCGATCATAGGCTGTTCTGATATATTATTCATATTCTTTTTTGGTTCTGAAATAATCCCTTTTACTCTTTCAATAAAATTCATATTTCTCCATGTTTTCCCCTATTAGCATCAATTTACAGTTCCGCTTTCTTTCCAGACTTGAATTACTTTTCTTTCATCAGGGTCAATGAGGGCTGAAATCCCTTTCCAGGTTACACTTAAAAGTGTTTTTGGCCCATAAAATTTTTGAGATGTTCCGGACAATATCCTTTTCACGGAAGGGCTGCCGGAATTTCTCACCGATGTTGCCACATCACGGTCAGTAAGCGCAATCGTGATAGCTTCATTTTTGTACTTCAAAGGTACTGCTTCAAGCAGATAACCTGTCAATAGCAATTCATTGTTTTCATATACAAAATCGTATATATCTGGATTATCCGATTCAAGAGTTGTGGCTATTACACTAATATACATCTCTTTGACATCGCCTTTTGAAGTAATATTCACCATTTCATATTCTGTCTTATAGGGGACAATTTCCAGGAAAAGTAATTCTTCTATCTTTGCAGCATTATCAGGTTGTTCATCCGACCATTGAAGATTATGTACCCATTCCGGCCTTGTATTTGACTTTTCCGGATCAAGAGCCAACCCTATACCAAGCCCGAAGATTAGCAAAATGATGGTAATTATTGTCCCCGGCTTCATGATATGACCTCCACAAAAAAAAAGAGGAGAGGATTACTTCCCTATGGTTATGGAGTAATCAAATCTCTCTGTATTGTTCGGGAGCACTTCCAGCTTCCATTCGCCTTTCGAACCTTTTGTCTTATAGGTTTCAATAAGCTGGACACTGCTTTCCTGGTATATGCCCTTGCTGTCAAGTTCCCATGGCGGCATTTCGCTACCCATGCTGACGCCTCCTTTTATAACGGTCTTTGTGACTTTGAGGCTAGCATTTCCGTTAGGACCAACAAGTTTCGTTTCGAATGAAGGCATTTTATTATTTGCCCTCATACCATACGGATATGGATTGGAGTATCCTGAACTTACTTCAATGGTCAATGGTGCAGTTTTTTCCATACTGAAAATTTTCACAAAGGCTTCAGTTGGTTGTCTCCAGACATTGAAGCTCAGTTGAACATTTCCTTCTTGTTCCCTGATAGAAGGATCATCGATATTCAGGTTTATGACTCCATTGTAGTAACCTTTCGAATCTTTGGGCACGTTGACATGCACTTTTACAACTTCGGTGGCTCCTGCAGGAACCTTCGAGGGAGCTGATAGTGTTATTGCATCATCTGTGAAAGCTGTTGGCATCTGCCCATATGGATTATATGGATTATCATTACTCAATTTCGGGTCGATATTTATTGATTCATTTCCGATGTTCTTGAGTTTTATCTCATAATCATATTCTTTACCGGCTTGAAGACTATCATAAATATATTGTGGCGCTATCTGTATTTTTGGTGGAGTCCACACATCAAGTGAAAGCTGGAAAACATGGACATAACTGGGAACAGGCATTGGATATGGCATTGGATATGTTTCATTAGTGAATGCTATCTGTGCGCCTGAATTGCCTGAGGTGGCGTCAGAGGGCACGCTAACATTAACCGTGAATTTCTGGTTGCCTCCTGCTGGAATTTTTGCACTTCCCGGCTTGACAGATATCCATGCAGGATCCACATTTATTTGACCATAGGACATCATTACCGTATTGGGTTTGACACTCACGGTCTTATTCTCCTTGTTCTTGATCGTGACTGTCATTTCTTTACTATTTCCCGGCTGCACGATGAAATTACCATACTGGGGGGAAATTTCAAGTTTTGTAAAGTCGGGCGGGAGCAGCTGGTCGGGCGGGAGCAGCTGGTCAGGCATACCCACTGGACTTGGATTTTCATTCACAACTTCGCTTGCCGCTAAACCTGTAAGCATAGCAAAGACAAGTATATATATTGACACACATCTGTATCTATTCATTCTTTAACCTCCGTACTCTTATTTATTCAAGTTGGTCTAAAAATAGACAAACCCATACTTTATTAAACGCACTTACTAATAAATCTTGTGGCCGGAATTTCAATTCTTTGATTAAAAATACCCCCTCAATGTATGACATCATCATTCTGGCAACGTCATGGGTGAGCTTCAATGAAACACTACCCCCTTTCATGTACGTGGTCTTCCTTACCCCCTCGTTTTTAAAGGAGACGCATTGGAACAAAGATTGCGATGAGTGAACAGATTCGATTTAGTTAACGGGTATCAAGATCCTCCCAGCATTTTGGTGTATTTCCCTGGGGTAACCCTGGGAAAGTAGTTGAATTCGTTAATCCAAGAAATACGAGTCAAAATTGTAGTGGTTGCCACAATCAAGTAATAAAAGTACGGTAGGAACTACCGGAATGAGAATCCTCAATAGAGATTCGATGCAGCGGGACGCCCAAGCTTTTAGGGTTTGGGTAGTACAGATGGAAACGATGATATCGAAAAAAGCCTACCGAACGGACTTTCTAAAAAATAGCTTGTGAATGCAGAACCATCTGTCTTCTCACTGCCGAATAATAAGCGGGAAAGAGATGGCTTGTTGGCATATCCTATTTCAGGTTTTCCCACGATACCACCAAGTTTCGCAGCAATTTCAATAGCATCGTCAAGACTTCCCAGTTCATCCACAAGACCCAATTCCTTTGCTTTTGCGCCAGTGTATATCCTGCCGTCCGCAATATCCTTTACTTGGCTCAATGAGAGGTTCCTATCATCTGACACTTCTTTGACGAAACGGCCATAAGCTTCCGAGATTACCTGGTCTGCATACTGTTTTTCTTCATCTGATAATCCTTTCCAGTCCCCGCCCATGTCCTTTAATTCACCTGATTTGGCTATATAAAAAGATGTACCTTCCTTGTCGTAAAATTGCGACCTGTTCTGGAATTCCCATATCACGCCTATGCTTCCGGTCATTGTACCGGGATTTGCAATTATCTTATCTGCGGGTGCGCTTATGTAATATGCTGCACTGGCTGCTACATCACCCATAGAGACGACGATCGGCTTATTTATTTTTTTCATCGTGGATACTATTTCTTCAGCCGCTGCAGGAGAACCTCCCGGGCTGTTTATCCGCATAACGATAGCTTTTATATCTTCATCTTCATCTGCGTCTTTCAAGCTTTTTGTTATTTCCTCAGATGTCGCTATCCCAAAACCAGTGGGGATGCTGCCTGTCAGCATTAATCCCTGGACATAAATTACTTCAACCCTGTTACCTGAAATGCCCAGGTCTTTGCCACCCAGGATCAAATAAAAGGCGCCTGTTATCAGGAACAACAAGAAAAGAACAGTGACAATATATATTAATATTTTTCTTGATGATTGGTTCATTCGACTTAAAAAATGCTATCACTTAACAAATAGTTATGCATTTATTGAACCAGGAATCTCCCGGCTTTAGCCATCGCTCAAGGGGAAGTTAATGGTTATATGTCAAAGTTCTGGGATTTGTTTCTAATGCCGATAATATCTGTGGATTTGTTACTGCTCTTTATGTTTATACAAGGATAGACCCGCTGAAATCCAATATCCAGCAATTCAAAAAACATTACGATGGATTTGTGGTCTTGATAATGGTTTTTATGTTTTATGTTTATCTTTTGATCTTTTTCTGGAACACAGGATATAGATTCAACATGACCGAACTGGTTTATCGGAATAAGAACACCCTGGACGATGAGTAGTAATAATATTAAGCATGTGGAATGCGAACCGTTTTCATGAGGGTGTTGTATTTCAACCACAACATACTTTATCATGGTTGATGTGGTATGTTATCGCAACATACTATCGGATTTGATACCACTTTTGGTGATATTTTATGTGATAATTCAGGTGATCTTGTTGAGGTTAATTTTGATGCTGGTTTTATTGATTATTTTGATGCTAATTTTGATGATACTCTTAATGCCACTTTTGATGATGCTTTTGATGCCATTTTTGATGCTAATTATGGTGATATTTCTGGTGATACTTCTGGTTATTTTTAATCACGCTCGTTGATGTGGTACGTTATGGAACATTGACTCCAATGCCAACTCTACTAACGGGGGAATGATTGCCCTCATTGGCGTGATTCTTTTATCATTCCTGAGCATAACTCAATCTCTTGAATTCGTGGCTAATATTGCAATTAACAAATCATTAGCTAAAGGAATCGAAAATGGAAAAATCGTTCAGAATTTACCAGAAGGGAAATTCGGAGGTCGTATGGTTCCATTGTTTACACCTTTATCTCTTTTCTCTAAATTTCTTGATATTTTTTTCAGCAAGGCATATGCTTCACGGACGCCCCTGGCAAATCCCAAGACCATTTTCGCCATACGAAAGGATGAATAATAATAACATCATATTGGATTTATCTTGACCAACACATATATATCACGAATAACCATTATGAATCTGGAGAACTGAATGCGAATAGGCGTTTACATCTGCCATTGCGGATCAAATATTGCAGGTACTATTGATGTTGAAGAGGTCCGAAAACATGCATCGATGCTAAAAGACGTAGTTGTAGTTAGGGACCTGCAATTCGCATGCGGGGATTCGGGACAGGAGCAGGTAAAAAAGGACATACTTGAAGAAAAGCTTGACCGCATTGTGATGGCGGCATGCTCGCCGCGTCTTCATGAAGTCACATTCAGGCGCGTGCTTGAACAGGCCGGCCTCAATAAGCATCTGCTTGAAATGGTAAATATCAGGGAACAGGGCTCCTGGGTCCATACGAACCAGAATGCACTGGCAACGCAGAAGGCAAAAGACCTTGTGGCTATGGGAGTCGCAAAAGTCGCACTTCTTTCCCCTCTTGAAAAGAGAACAGTCCCTGCAACTAAGGATGTCCTTGTAATAGGCGCGGGAGTGGCAGGGATAGAGGCTGCTCTTACTCTGGCAAATATGGGAATAAAAGTCCATCTCGTGGAAAGAGAACCCACGATAGGAGGGAAAATGGCCTTCCTAAATGAGGTTTTCCCCAATAATGACTGTTCTCTTTGCGTTCTTGCCCCCAGGATGTCTGATGTCCAGAACCACACTAATATTATTCTTTACACAAATTCCGAAATAACAGGGATAAGAGGAAGAGCTGGAAATTACAGGATAACAGGCGAGAAGAAACCGCGATACATAGACCCTAAGAAATGTAAGGGATGTATAGATATCTGTGCAAAGGTCTGCCCAATTGACGTCCCCAACCAGTTTGATTACGGGATAGGGGCGCGAAAATCCATATACATTCCCTTTGCCCAGGCAGTACCTCTTATTGCATGTATTGATGAACACTGCGTGGGCTGCGACCTTTGCAGGCTGGCCTGTCCAGCAGAAGCAGTGGATTTTAACCAGAAAACCGAGAATTTCGAGTTCAATGCAGGAGCAATAATCGTCGCAACAGGATATCAGCCCTTCGATGCAACACGAAAAGAAGAATACGGATATGGGCGTATCAAAAATGTAATAACGAACCTGGAACTTGAAAGGATGTTAAGCGCTGCCGGCCCAACGCACGGCAGAATTGTATCACCCTCAACCGGCGCTGATATCAAAAGTGCCGTTTTTATCCTGTGTGTCGGCTCGCGTGACGAACAAGTTGGAAATCCCTATTGTTCAAAGGTATGTTGCATGGCTTCTATAAAAAATGCCATGAAACTGGCCGAGAAGTACCCCGAAGCCCGGATCTCCATACATTACATCGACATACGGGCAGGCGGTGAGATGTATGAAGAATACTACAGGCGGGCGCAGGAATTGGGCGTTTCATTCGTGCGCGGGAGGGTCGCGGAAGTTGAAGAATCAGATGGTAAGACCATAATCCATTATGAGGATACACTCAGTGGTGAGAAATGCACTGATGCGGTTGACCTTGTTGTGCTCGCCATAGGTATGGAAGCGGATAAAGGTTCTTCCCGGATAGGCAGGATGTTGAACTTATCTACGCGCCCGGACAGGTTTTTCCAGAGCGCCCATCCAAAGATGCGTCCCGTGGAAACGCACACGAAGGGCATATTTATTGCAGGATGCGCGGGCGGTCCCAAGGAGATCCAGGTTTCAATCCAACAGGGCAGCGCTGCTGCTGCGAAAGTATACAGTCTTCTTCATAAAGGAGAGCTTGAGATAGAGCCCACAAGTGCATATGTTCTCCCCGATCTTTGTGACGGGTGCAAGCTTTGTGAAGCTATGTGCGATTTCGGACGCATTAAGGTAAAAGACGGTTTAGCAAGCGTTGATGAAGTGGCATGCCGGGGATGCGGAGCGTGCACTGCAGCCTGTCCCAATGGCGCTATCCAGGTCAGGAATTATACGGATGAACAGATCATAGCGCAAATAAGTGAAGCAACAAAAGAGAGCAGCGAATTCCCCTTGATAATCGGGTTCCTTTGCCACTGGTGCAGTTATGCTGCGGCTGACCTTGCGGGCAGCCTGCGCATCCAGTATCCCACTAATATGCGTAATATCAGGGTATTGTGCGCTGGCAGGATAAATCCGACTTTTGTTCTTGAAGCCCTGCGCCGTGGAGCAGATGGCGTGCTTGTTGCCGGATGCAGGCTCGGGGAATGCCATTATACCATAGGGAACATTTGTGCGGTCCAGAGGATGACCCTGCTTGGTAAATTATTGGTGGATCTTGGTTTTGATGAGCGGCGTTTCCATGTTGCCTGGATCGCAGCAAGTGAGGGTGAGAAGTTCGCAGGGATCGTGAAAGACTTCGTAAAGCAGTTAAAAGAAATCGGACCAATAGGAAGCGAGCTTAAACCGGAGTAGCATGGACGAAGAAGAACTCAATGTTGCAGTGGAAAGCGATGTTGTGGATTCGCATTTTCTCTTTACACAGAAAACAGCAAAATCCGAGAGACTCCTTGATTATGATTACAAACGCTGCAATGGATGCGGCCTGTGTATACAGGTATGCCCGAAAAAAGCAATTGAGCCCGGCCCTCTCATAGAGATAGCTACGGGATTGGACGCTCCCCCTGTTATAATCGACCATACCAGGTGTTCTTTTTGCGGCATGTGCGCAGCGTTCTGTCCCGTCAGGTCCATCAGGATGACAGTGGACAAAAAAGATATTCTTGAGCTTGCCCGGTTCCCTCATCTTGATTCAAAAGTCGTGTTCAATGACAAGTGCCTTCCCTGTCTACTATGCGAGAAATCGTGCCCTGAGGAAGCTATCAAGGTTGAACTGACTTTCCCGAAAAAGGAGACAGTTGCGCCTTTTAAGGAGGGAAAGACCGGAGAGATCACAGTGGACAGGGAAAAATGCACCCTTTGCGGCGCCTGTGCTGTGCTGTGCCCTGCTTTTGTACTTATTGAGAAAAAAGCAAAGGCAGATGACCTCATACCTTTTGATGACCTTGTTGTTGACAGGACAAAATGCGATTACTGCGGGATTTGTGTTCCTTTCTGCCCTGAAGATGCAATAAAGGTAAAGGGAGATTTCAATGAAAATGAAATCAAAGAGATGGCTCCCAAAATTAGCGGGACTATCAAAGTGGATGATGACAAATGCACACGCTGCGGATGGTGCGAGGCAGTATGTCCATACGAAGCGGCAAAAGTGTCAAAACCATTTGAAGGTGAAATTGAGCTGATCGATGAAAAACTCAAAGGCTGCGACCCTGTTGGCTGTCATGGTTGTTTTAATGTCTGTCCCTCAAAAGCATGGATCATACCGAAAGATAAGAAAATAGATGTGGTAAAGGATTTTTGCACCTTTTGCGGCGCCTGTGAAAAAGCATGCCATGTCAAAGCAATAGGAGTGAAAAGAACCCTGGCAAAACACACTCCGGTACTTGATATGCCATGGGCGAATGACTGGAAAAAGGCAATATCCAGCCTTACTGAAAACGAAAGAGGGCGTCCTGATGTATCACGGTCACTGCATGTGGAAAAAGAGGAAAAGAAGGTCGAACCCGCGATAGTAAAACCAGTAATAGATCCCATGTTGAGGAAACTTGTTGATGAGAGGATTGAAAAGATTTCATCAATTCTTGGGAATAAACAGGTAAGGCATGTATGGGAGAGAAAAGACCTTGAGACAGCCCTGCGGGAAATAAAGAAGAAAATGAAAGAATAATAGTGTCAACTCTTTCCCATTACCAGCAAATAATTATAAGGTCCGGCATTCGATTGTTCAAGGATCGTGAATCCATTTGAGCAGCCTATGTTAATCACATCCTTTTCATTTAATCGCTCCTCAAAGGGTGGACCAAAATCCATTTCGATTTTTTTCCAGTCTATGATCACAAGTCTCCCTTTCCTGTTAAGAACACGTTTCACCTGTTTTAATAGGTATGACCTGTCTTCAAGTTCATGGAAAACATTGACCATAAGGAGGACATCGGCAGAATTTTCATGTAGGGGAATGAAAGATTCTTCTGATAGGATGACTTCGATGTTTGTGATCTTTGCTTTTTTAATCTTTTCATTAAGAATGTCAAGCATTTCCTGCTGGATATCAAGCGCGAACACCTTTTTAACGAGCCTTGATGCAGGAATTGAAAAAAATCCGCTTCCGCATCCAAGATCCACAAGCACCTGTTCCCTATCCAACCCTAACTTTCCAAGATTACTATCAGGATCCAGGAATTTCGCCCTGTCTGTGCTGTCCAGGATTCCGGCTTTTTTTGCATCGAATTTATGAGCCATATATTAAGAATGAATGTGCATGTGACTTAATGTTTTCTTTATCAAAAACTATTTACCTTAATAATACTGATATTAATTTACCATATCACGAAGATATGGGGCACGCTATGATGAGCTAGCGAGGAATCTGAGAAGAGTTATATTGGAAATATAATTATATTTCCAGGTATTCCGGGCGTAATTGCCCTGTGGCCAGACAAGGTCTAAAAGGAAGTGACTCGACCGGGATTTCTTCCAAATGGATGCTTCAAGAAAGCGCGGGGAGCGCAATTTGCAGCAAAGGCAGCACAAATTTTGTGTTGCGAGGGTGCTGTAAGCCCCGGGGGAATAATCAAGGGTCAGCTCATCAACCACTACATATTCTGTTAGTCATTTTTTATCCGGAATGCCTATTGGCCCATATCTTCCTTCAACTGCGCAGCTTTCGTAAAAAAGCTGTCTGTAGAAAAATGCAGCAGCAGGTTGGAAGCTATCATCCCGGCGGCGAAAATTGAAGTGAATAATGCAATTTGTATGGATGCAGCCTCCATAGGATCGGCTCCCCCAAGCAGCATTCCGGTCATAACCCCCGGTATCCACACAATGCCCAGGTTTTTCATATTGTCTATGGAAGGTATCAAAGCCGAAAGAATGCCCTGTTTGAGGCATGCTCCAGCTGCAATTTCAGGTCTGGCGCCAAGGGCAAGGTAGGTTTCAATTTCAGCCCGCCTGTTCTTTATCTCACCTTTATACCTGTCTATAGCCAGCGAACTCACGTTCATGGCATTGCCTATAAAAATACTGCCACTGGGAATAATATATCTTGCTTCCACAGGGAAGATTCCAACCAGGAAGAAAGGAATAAGCATTAATATAGACGCAATTGTAATCGAAAAAATAGCGACTGGTAACCCTTTCTCTAGCTTTCCCGATCTTGAATACGTTGTGTACCCGGCGATTGCAGCCATCATTATCAGAATGGGAAAACTCCAGTACAGTGGTTTCTGGAATAATATCAGGATGATGGAGGCAAGTATCAGTATCTGTACCAGGGCTCTTGTGCCTGCCAATATTATTTCCTTTCCTATGCCAAATCTTCGCGCATAGGCTGCTGACAGTATCACAAGGAAAACAGTAAAAGCGATCGCAAGAACTTCAAGCATGTTCCAGCCTCCCCTCCCTGAGGATCAATCTTTTTCCCCCTATCCTTTGTGCCTGCTCTTTCTCATGGGTGACCCATAGTATAGTCAGATCACGCTCCTTTTGCAAATCCAAAAGCAGCTTCTCGATCCTCTGTTCGGACACCGCGTCCAGGGACGAAGTCGGTTCATCCAGCAAGAGTATTTCCGGCTGGTTCCCAAGTGCCCTGGCTATGCTCACCCGTTGTTTTTCCCCTGTTGAAAGTTGTCCCGCATCGGCATCCAGAAGATTCCCAGGTATGCCGGTATCCCTGGAAAGAGTTTCAATTCCGGTATTTCCCCCCCATAATTTTATCCCGAAGGAAAGATTATCCCGTACGCTTCCTTTAAAAGCAACAGGCACCTGGAAAACCATCCCAATCCTTCGCCTCAACTCCATGGGAACATAGCTGCGGATATCATTCCCTTTTAGCAGGATGATCCCGGAATCGGTCTCAGATAGCCTGTTAATCAAACGAAGTAAAGTTGACTTTCCGGAACCTGACGCTCCCATGATAGTGACAAGTTCACCTTTATTGACCTTGAGATCAAGATTGCTTAATATCTGTGTCCTTACCATATTATTATTTACCCTGCGAAATACATTTTTTGATACATTTTTCAATTCAAGGTGAACCGGATTCATCAAGACTGAAATGTCTTACACTTCAATAAATAATACCATTACACAGTCTTTACTTCAAATCCCTTGAACATCTTTCTCATAACCAGATCCTGTATTGAACCAAAACCTGACATAGCTATTATCTTATCATCCAGGTCATCGATCGACCGAATGTCAGAATCCTCTTTTTCAACAAGTGCAGTGCCTCCTGAATTTACTCCACTGATTATGTAAATCCTTCCAATATCATTTAACCAGTACTTCAATAACGGAATCACACCAAAGGTGGCAATATCCACTTCCCTGTGCGCGAAAGCATTAGTTATTGCCAAGCAATTCCTGAATTTCATGAAAATAATATTTTAGCTGTTCCTTGATGTCGACATAATATTTATAAAGAATTATGTTCGATAAAAATCCATCAATATCCGCGGGACGATTGTTAAAGAAGAGCGTCCAGGATAATTAATTACCATATTAACGCCATAAGTAGGCTTTCCTGAAACCAAAAAGTTTAATAGACCAGGGATTATGATGCCCGTAGGAAGAGGAATTACATAATCATGACATCAGATAAAAATATTAAAGGAAGCAGGACAGAAAAGAATCTTCTCGCGGCGTTTGCCGGGGAATCACAGGCAAGGAACCGTTATACTTATTTTGCAAGCGCCGCAAGAAATGAAGGATTTGAACAACTATCAGCGATATTTCTTGAGACCGCAGATAATGAGAAAGAACATGCAAAGGTGTTCTTCAAGCACCTCCAGGGAGGGAATATAGAGATCACGGCAATGTATCTGGCAGGTGTCATCGGAAAAACTGCTGATAACCTGATTGCGGCAGCAGAAGGAGAAAAACTTGAATGGGGAACTCTCTATCCGGGATTTGCAGGAATTGCAGAAGAAGAGGGATTTTTGAAAGTTGCAGAGTCCTTTAGGGAAATTTCCGTTGTTGAGCGCTTTCATGAAATGCGGTACAGGCAGCTGACAAATAACGTAAAAGAAGGTTCTGTCTTTAAGAAAAAGAATTCGGTGAAATGGCATTGCAGGAATTGCGGATATATTCATGAAGGTATGGAAGCCCCAAAAGACTGCCCCGCATGCAAACATGCGCAATCCTACTTTGAGGTACTTGCGCAAAACTATTGACACTCTCCACGACCGGGAGTCTTTTTGCTCCTTTGAAACGTTTTGAGGCCGCAAAGTGAAAATCGCAATATTTCATGATTATATCGGAGTAATAGGCGGAGGTGAGAAACTTGTGCTCACACTGGCACGGGGACTTGGTGCCGATGTAATAACTACGGATGTGAACAGGGAATCAATGGAAAATATGGGATTCCACGACATCAATATTATAAGTCTTGGAGGAACGGTAAAATTTCCATTGCTCAAACAGATATCCTTATGCTTGAGGTTTGCATTGTGTGATTTTTCTAATAACTATGATTTTTTTATTTTTTCAAACAACTGGTCTCATTTCGCTGCCAGGAAACATAAACCCAATATGTGGTATTGCTTTTCCCCGCCAAGGGTTTTTTATGATCTTTATAATGTATTTGCGAAACGTGAACCATTCATAACCCGGCAAATCTTCAAGATCTGGGTTGCATTACATGAATCCATCAGTTTTAGATTCGTAGGCCATGTCGAAAATTTTGTCACAATTTCCAAAAATGTCCAGAAACGGATAAAGAAAGCTTACGGGGCCGATTCCCTGGTTGTATATCCTGCTATCGATATATCAAGGTATAAATTCAAGAGATCCGGGGACTTCTGGCTTTCTGTGAATCGTTTATATCCTGAGAAACGGATAGAATTACAGATCAATGCCTTTAGAAGAATGCCCGATGAAAAATTGCTGATTGTTGGAAGTTTTAGCCAGGGGGATCATTCTAAGAAATATGTTTCTCATGTTCTTGAAAACCTGCCCCAAAATGTGAAATTGCTGGGAAGTATTCCGGAAGATAATCTGATCGAGTTGTATGCGACCTGTAAAGGACACATAACAACGGCATTGGATGAGGATTTTGGATTGACCCCGATCGAAGCGATGGCTTCAGGGAAGCCAACAATAGCAGTCAAAGAGGGAGGTTATCTGGAGACCATTGAGGATGGTATAACCGGAATTCTTGTGGATGCCGATGAAACAGCTATAGTTAATGGAGTAAAAGTAATTTCCAGGAATCCGGAAAAATATAAGGATGCATGTGAAAAAAGGGCAAAAGATTTCGATATACCTGCATTCATACAAAAAATGAAGACTATTATAGATTCGTTTAAGGAAGCGAACTAATGCGATGAACAACGTATGTATTCTCCTCTTCTTGACCATAATATTATAAAGGAGATAACATCAAATAAGGATGCATAATTATGATAAAATCAGCACTAATCACAGGAATCACAGGCCAGGACGGCTCTTACCTGTCAGAATTGCTACTTGAAAAAGGATACAAAATCTATGGTCTTATAAGGCGTCTTAGCACTCCCAATCTTGCAAGGATAGATCATATCCTTGATCAGATAACGCTGATCGAAGGCGACCTGACAGACCAGTCCTCCATTAATAATGCTTTGAAAGAATCCCAACCAAATGAAGTGTACAATCTTGCTGCACAATCTTTCGTTGCCACCTCCTGGAACCAGCCCGTACTCACTGGGGACGTGACAGGATTGGGGACTGTCCGGATCCTTGAAGGAGTGCGCCACGTATGCCCTGATGCCCATTTTTACCAGGCTTCGTCAAGTGAGATGTTCGGGAAAGTCAATGAAACACCGCAAAATGAGAATTCAAGGTTCTATCCACGAAGCCCTTACGGCTTTGCCAAGGTATATGCGCACTGGGCATGCATCAATTACAGGGAAAGTTATGGTATGCATGCGTCCAACGGGATCTTGTTCAACCATGAATCGCCCCGGCGCGGAATAGAGTTCGTGACACGAAAAATAACGGATGGTGCGGCGCGCATCTATCACAGCATGGCAAAGGAACTGCGTCTTGGCAACCTTGATGCTAAACGCGACTGGGGATATGCAGGCGACTATGTAAAAGCTATGTGGCTGATGATGCAGAAAAAAGAGCCCGATGATTTTGTCGTAGCAACAGGAAGGGCGCATTCAGTGGGTGAATTCGCAAAACTCGCATTTGACGAAGTTGGTCTTGACTGGAATAACTATGTAAAGGTGGACCCGAAATTCATCCGCCCGGCGGAAGTGAACCTGCTATTGGGAGATGCTTCCAAAGCAAAGCGTGTCCTGGGATGGGAACCTGAAGTTACCTTTGAAGAACTCGTAAAAATGATGGTAAGGGCAGATCTGAAAAGATATGAAGATATAAGAAGAATGGAAAAATAGTCTTCTTGAACCGTATATGAGAAAAGTTAAAATACACGTATGAATACATTTAATTGAATGGCACATAAAACCCTCACTATCTCAGAAGAAGCTTATAGTGCACTGGCTGAACTTAAAAATGAAGGGGAAAGCTTTACCGAACTCATAAAAAGGATCACGATACCGCTCAAAAAGAAACGTCTCAGCGACTTTGCTGGAAAGCTGGATGATGACAAATTTGAAAAAGCAGCCCTTGAAGTAAGGCACTCCGCCAGTTCTCGTTTGAAGAGGTTAAACCTTTGACAGTATTCGATACCAATTTCCTGATTGACCTCCTCAGAGGTAAGCCTGGTATTTCAGAAATAGCAGATTTATATGAATATCCGAAAACAACTACCATAAATGCCTTTGAACTTTATTATGGAGCGGGGCGATCTTCAAAACCAGAACAAAGTTTTTTAGAAGTTAACTCGTTATTGAAGTCTATAGATGTACTTGGATTAGACATACACGCCGCGCAGAAGGCGGCACATATCCATGCTCTCCTGGTGAATTCAGGAAAAATCCTGGATGTTCAGGACATTCTTATAGCAGGGATCGTTATAGCAAATAACGAAGAGCTTGTTACCAGGGATATCGATCATTTCAGCCGCATACCAGGTCTGAAATATAGTTCATGGTGATAGGAAATGAATACATTCGCCCTCTGGGACTATCGGCACCTCATCAAGAAAATCGCGATAAGTGACTTTAAACTCAGGTATAAGAACTCTGTATTAGGTTTCCTGTGGTCCCTTGCTGAACCTCTCCTGATGCTTACGGTGCTTTATTTTGTCTTTACCAATCTTATGCAGGTGAATGTGGAGCACTACCAGCTTTTCCTGCTGTTAGGTATTATTTCCTGGAACATGCTAAGCCGGGGAACCTCCATGAGCCTGACCAGCATCCTGGGAAGACCGGGGCTCGTCCAGAAAGTATATTTTCCAAGAGAGGTGCTCGTTATAAGCTGCTGTATTACAGCATTTCTTATGACTTTATTTGAATTCATCGTGTTCGGAGCGTTCATGGTGGCTTTTAAAGTGATGCCGGGATTTACTATTGTTTATGGCCCTCTTGTCCTTTTCATTGAATTCATGCTCATTCTTGGCCTATCCCTGGGTCTTGCCGCCCTTAATGTTTATTACAGGGATGTCCAGTATATATGGGCGGTAGTTATGCAGGCGGGCTTTTTTGCTTCACCCATCATTTACCCGCTATCAATTATCCCGGATAATTACATCTGGCTTATCCGGCTTAATCCAATGACACGAATAATCGACATGCTCAGGGAATCGGTCATTTATTCAGGTTCGCCGTTTCTTTGGGATTGGATATTTATTACAATGGCGGCTCTATCTTTGCTTGTAGTGGGATACCTGATATTCCGTAAGCTTGAGCCAGGGTTCGCGGAGGCGATGTGAAGGAGTATAATACTTGTGATACAACATTTTGTAAACCGGGAAATAGAACCGGAGTTCCTTGAAACAAAATATGAACAGAACTTGATGCAGGAGTAGTATCTGTTTTTCAAGAGATCTGGGATGAAGTGCTTGTAAATACGAGGACGATCCTTTTTTTATGTGGATCAAGTATAGGGATGATGGAAACTGAAGTTCTTGGATATCGTTCTCCTCTTTACGGAAGAAGAACAGGGGAATGGAAGGTCGAACCATTTCAATTCAAGGATATATCCTGATCTTCCTGTTGTTGAAAATATCAAGCGAAAAATTTTTAAAAGGGTGAAATCCTATATAATGAACCGCAGATACTTCTTAAAGAAGAATTCCGGGAGCCAAGAACATACACTCTTATTTTGAAATATCTTTCACTGGGGTATAATACGAATGGGGAACTTTCCACGGTCACGGGTTTAGAGAAGGGAAACCTTTCGAAATATCTATCCGTACTGGAAGAGACGCACATTGTAAAATATGTGCTTCCGCTCGGGCAGAGAAAACGCGGGATTTACGTTTTGAACGACCCATTCTTTAATTTCTGGTTCAGGTTCGTATATCCGAATCTATCAGATCTTGAAATGGGGCTTATAGATGATGTTTTTTCAAGAATATCGAAAGATTTGATTTAAAAGATATTGGAGAAATTTCTTAAGAATAACCGCAATGTTTATGATAGTTGCAATATGATAATATTATCATGATTCAACAATTTATAAACAGGGAAGAAGAGCTCAAAATCCTTGAGGAACGGTTCAATAGTAAGAAGCCGGAATTCATCGTGATTTACGGGAGACGAAGAGTGGGAAAAACCGAGCTTGCTGTTCATTTCATGAGAAATAAGCCGGGCATCTACTTTCTGGCAGGGGAAAAAGCAAATGCAGAAAACCTGGAAGAGATGAAAAGCATTATGGCTGATTTTCTTAAGAATGATGAGTTCCGGATGATAAAATTCGAGAATTGGGCGCAACTGTTCAAGAGCTTTTCTGGAAAGATCATGGAAAGAACAGTGGTGGTAATAGATGAATTTCCTTATCTTGTGAAGGAAAATAATGCAATTCCTTCTGAGTTCCAGAAGATCTGGGACATGCATCTTTCAAAAGATGAAAAAATCATGCTAATTATTGTTGGTTCCTCAGTCAGTATGATGGAAAAGCTTCTTGGTGGAAAATCACCTCTGTTCGGAAGAAGAACTGCACAGCTCGAGATAAAGCCGGTTAGTATATTCAATGCAATAAAGTTTTTAAAGGGCTATTCAATAGAAGACCGCATCAGGGCATATGGCTGCACAGACGGAATACCTCTTTATCTTAAGCAATTTGATCCTAAATCCGGAGTTCTTGAAAATATAAAAAATGTCTTTTTCAGGAAAGATTCACTGCTTTATGGTGAAGCTGATTTTCTTCTGAGACAGGAATTCAGAGAACCTGCGAATTATTTTGCGATACTGAAAGCTATTTCTTTCGGGTATATAAAGCAAAATGAGATCGTGACCTATACGAATATAGATAAGAGCATAATCTCAAAATATATACAAAATTTAGAGGAGATCAGGATCATAACAAAGGAATTTCCTGTTACTGAAAATAAAGAAAGACGAAAAAACATGCGCTATGTATTTTCCGATAATTACTTCAGATTCTGGTTCAGGTATGTTTATCCAAACAAAACGCTGATAGAAAAAAGAGATGATATGGCTTTTGCATCAATGAAAAAGACATATAATATGTATCTTGGAGTCGTATTTGAAAAAGTGGTATCTGAATTCTTATGGGAAACAAAGCCATTCAGATTTACCAGGCTTGGAAGATGGTGGCATAAAGATAAGGAGATAGATCTTGTGGCCTTGAATGAGTATGAAAATGAGATCTTTTTTATCGAGTGTAAATGGGCGAATTTAACAGGGAACAGGATAAGAAAGCTTTTTGATGAACTTAAAGATAAATCTTTTTTCGTTGACTGGAATAATGATGCTAAGAAGCATTATGTTATTATTGCAAAAAAAGTAGATAATAAAGAAATTTTCAGGAAAGAAGGGTTTTATATTTTTGATCTGGAGGATATGGTGACAAGAACAGATAAAAACAAGGAATGATTAAGATGAAGCTATCAAGCACCTTAACACCACGTTTCGTAAGAAAAGTATTATCTGCAATAGAACCATAAAAGCATCATTAAAGACAGATAAAATTACATTTTAGCGGTTAAGCATGATACCTGAATATATAAATACGGCGCTTGAAAAAGCGAAATACGAAATAATAAAAGTTGACGTTGTGGTTTCAGAAGTTTATCATAATTGCATACGTGTAAAAATTTGTGATAATTATAAAATACAACCTATTGATTTTACAAGATTTATTAAATTAAATCCCAACATAATTTCTGAATTAGATATGAAAGGATATAATTTATTATCTTCCGATGCAATCCATGTATCATCATGAAAACACCAGGGTATTGAATATATGGCATCAAATGACTCCGATTTTGAAAGGGTAGGTTTCTTGAATTTATGGATGCCCTGATTTGCAGGTGAAATATAATGCCTAAAGATGCCATAGTAGTCTCCAATGTATCCAAAATGTTCAGGATTCCCCACGAGAAGAAGACCACTCTTTTTGAGAATATAGCGGGAATGTTTGATAATACAAAGAAGGGGTATGAGGAATTTATCGCTCTTAAGGATATCAATTTCATAGTCAAAAAAGGTGAAGCCATAGGAATTATCGGAGAGAACGGCAGCGGAAAAAGCACTTTACTTAAGATAATTTCAAATATTTTAAGACCGACCAGCGGTTCGGTCAGGGTGAATGGCAAGATTACCTCATTCCTGGAGCTTGGTGTAGGATTCCAGCCGGACCTCACAGCAAAGGAGAATATCTATGTGTACGGCGCCGTTATGGGCTTATCTGACAGGGAGATAGATGACAGGCTGGATGAAATACTTGAGTTCTCAGGACTTGAGAGGTTCAAGGATACAAGGCTTAAGAACTTATCTTCGGGGATGCAGGTGAGGCTTGCTTTTGCAACAGCGATACAGACCGATCCGGAAATACTGATGATGGATGAGGTTCTGGCGGTCGGGGATATGGATTTCCAGCAGAAGTGCCTGGATGTGTTCCAGAGGTATGTGAAGGAAAAGAGGACGATAATATTTGTTTCTCATGATATGAATTCGGTGAGGCGGTTCTGCAACAAGGCGGTTTTGTTGAGACATGGGGAGCAGGTGGCATTCGGGAAGACGAATGAGATCATTGATAAGTATGTGTATGGAGGAGCTGAAAGACAAGCTGAGATTCCTGAGCCAAAAGTAGAGGAGCCAAAGGAAGAAACGGAGGAAAAGAAGGAAAAAGTAGAGGAGAAGAAAACACGATGGGGGGATAAAAAAGTTGAAATAATGGAAGTCAAGTTGATTGATAAATTCAAGAGTGAGAACACTACCTTCTACTCCGGAGATCCAGTTACAATTCAAATCAAATATAACGTCAATGAATCGATTGATGATATTGTAATTGGGATAGCCCTTTATTCTGATGCCGATATGTTGTGTTATGGCACTAATACAGATATTAAAGAATTTAATGTTGATAAGACCATAGGAAATAAGGAGATCAAACTGCAGATACATAATTTAACAATGATGGAAGGCAAATTCCATTTGACGGTTGCTGCCCACAGCATGAAACACATCCCATATGATTGGTTGGATAAGCAATTTACATTCAATGTGATCAAGAAAGGGAATAATGCTGGTTTATTTGAAATTCCCTGTACATGGGAACAATGAATTTATTTATGAATAAGTAATAAGATTATCTTAAAATCTAAAAAGGTTCATGGATGATAGCCGAAAGTGATGTAAAGAAATTGTAAAATATGATAGTGAAGGTCGATACTGATCATCAAAAACAAAAGTGAGCAATTATAATGGATACATTTGAAATAAAAGATGACGAGATTAATGTTGAAGAGATAATGCAACAAATCCGGGAGAATATCCAGAAAAGGAGACAAAGCGGTGCATATGATTCAAAAATAGAATCATTGATCAACCTGCCCTTAAACAAGCCCCCAACCAATCCAGAAGAAGGTGACATAAAGTCTGATCTTGATTATTTAAATTCCTACTGGGATGTGCATGCTGAATATAATATCGCATCTCATCGACCTTTGATTGGCCAATTACTAATTTCGGGCAGGCAATTGATACATGGGGAAGTGAAAAGGTACGTAGATATTATAGTGGGAAAACAAACAGAATTAAATTTGAGGGTAATTCGTACATTAAAAAATATACTAAATCTATTAGAGACAAAGATAGATTCTGTAAATAATAGGATAAATAATGTAGATACCAGGTTAGATAGTGTAGATAATAGGATAAATACTAGGATAGATAGCATAGATAACAAAATTACTGAGGTAGAAGGAAATATCGATATTAAGGTTGCTGCCAGTATTGATGAGAAGATTTCTGTTATAAATAAAGGTATCAAAAATAAAGCATGGCTCGCAAATCTGCTTGATGAACGGATAGGAAAAAATATTCAACTTAAAATCCCCGAATCACAGAATGATAAAGTTATGAATTACTTCTTATTTGAAGAAAAACATCGCGGTAGCATCGATTTGATCAAAAAGCGCCAATCTATATATCTTGAATACTTTAAGAATTGTCAAAATGTTCTTGATATCGGCTGTGGAAGAGGCGAGTTCCTTTTACTCTTAAAAGAAAACGGAATCTATGCCAAAGGCATTGATATAAATGAGGATATGGTGTCTTATTGCCATAAGAACGGTCTGGATGTCCAGAAGGCAAATGCAATAAATTACCTTCAGGCATTAGATGATAAATCTTTAGATGGTGTATTTTCTGCGCAAGTTGTTGAACATTTACAGCCAGAAGAGATAATTTACCTTGTGAAATTGTGCTATGATAAAATGAAATATGGAACATATTTTATTGCAGAAACAATAAATCCCTTGTGTCTAGTTACGTATGCTCTTTTCCAGTTAGATCTATCACATGTTAAACCGATACATCCGGAAACAATGAAATTCTTACTGGAATCCGTTGGATTCAGGGAAATTCAATTTAAATTCATTTCCCCACACCAAGAACAGGACAAATTAAGAAGACTTATTATAAAAGAGAGTATGCCCCCAGAAGAAAAAGAGCATTTGGAAACGATGAACCAGAATATTGATAAATTGAATTCATTGATATTAGGTTATCAGGAATATGCAGTGGTTGCAACAAAATAATTATTCGATAAATTTAACAGTAGGTGTCTAATTGAAAATAGCTTTTGTAGTCCCAAGATATGGAACCGATTTTGTTGGCGGAGCAGAAACGATATGCCGTGAAGTTGCAGAACACTTAAGGAATAAAGGTGTTGATGTTAGTGTCCTTACAACCTGCGCTCTTGATCATATTACATGGGATAACAGTTATAAACCAGGTGATTATGTAATAAATAGTGTACCTGTGAAGCGCTTTAAGGTTCGGGATCGCGATAAAAAACTATATGACGAACTTTTAACTAAAATCTCAAGTAACCAAATACTTTCAAAAGATGAGCAGATATCATGGATTAACAATGGAGTTAATAGCGACGAAATGTATCAGTATATAACAAATAATATAAATTCATTTGATTTTTTTATTTTTATTCCCTATCTTTTTGGGACATCATACAACGGCTCATTAATTTGTCCCGATAAATCCATATTGATACCATGCTTACATGATGAAAATTTTGCTTATTTAAATATTTTCAAAGAAATGTTCGAAGGATGTAAAGGAATAAATTTTAATTCCTTTCCTGAAAAAATACTGGCAAATAGATTATATAATATTAAAAATAAAAGTTCAACAATTATTGGAACAGGCTTTAATACTGAGAGTGGAGATAAAAATAGATTTAAACAAATGAATCAAATCTATGAAGATTTCATATTGTATTCAGGGAGAATTGAAGAAGGAAAAAATGCACATCTTTTAGTAGAATTTGTTGGAAAATACAACAAACTTAATAATACCAGCTTAAAATTGGTTTTAATGGGAATTGGAAATATGACTATACCTTCTGATATTAAAAAAGATGTTATAAAAATTGGATTCAAGTCCGGTCAAGAAAAATTTGATGCTTATGCTGCTGCGGCAGTCCTTTGTCAACCTTCTATTAATGAGAGTTTTTCTATTGTAATAATGGAATCCTGGTTATGCGAAACCCCTGTATTGGTTCATGAAAATTGCGCAGTAACAAAATATCATTGCATCGAAAGTAATGGAGGTTTGTATTTCAAGGATTATAATGATTTTGAGGGTTGCATCAATTTTTTGCTCAAGAATCCATTAGTACGAGAAAAAATGGGCAAAAATGGACAAAAATATGTATTGAAAAATTACAATTGGGATAGAATAGCTGAAAAATATCTACTTTTTTGGAGAGCTTTAAGTGCAAATACACCAAATACTTCCCACAATTAGTTATGGAGATGCAATAGGAAACGATGTATTAGAAATAAAGGCTGCTCTCGAAACCTGGGGTTTTAAGTCTGAAATATTTGCACAGCATATACATCCAAAATTGTCACATATTGCAAAACCATATACTGAATACCTAAAATTCAGTTCACCTGAAAATATTCTGATTTTCCATTTTTCCATAGGGTCTGATTTATCTGGCTTTGTTAAGACTTTACCTGATAAAAAAATTCTTATATATCACAATATTACACCCTATAGTTATTTCAAAGGAATTAACGATATACTGGTGAATCTATGTATAAATGGAAGAAAAGAACTTGCAGAATACTCAAATTTGGTGAATCTGGCTCTTGGAGATTCTGAATATAACCGTATGGAGCTTGAGGAACTTGGTTTTAAAAATACAGGGGTTCTACCTATAATCGTAGATTTTGAATCCTATGAGCAAGAGCCTGACCATGAGATATTAAAAAAGTTCAATGATGACTTCACTAATTTTATCTTTGTAGGTAGAATATCTCCAAACAAAAAGCAAGAGGATATCATAAGAACATTTTATTATTATAATAAATGCATCGATCCTAAATCTCGTTTATTTCTGGTTGGTTCTTATGATGGGATGGAGAAATATTATGAATTACTTGAACAACTTGTAAAAAGATTGAACTTAAATAACGTATATATTACCGGGCAAGTTAATTTTAAAGAATTATTGGCATATTATAAATTGGCAGACATTTTCATATCAATGAGTGAGCATGAAGGTTTTTGTGTACCGCTACTTGAAAGTATGTACTTTGGAATCCCGATTGTTGCATATAATTCTACTGCAATACCTTATACATTAGATCATTCAGGTTTATTGTTCAATGAAAAACGATATGATGAAGTTGGAGAATTGGTAAATATTTTACTCAAAAGTCAGAAATTAAAAAATAAAATTATCCAAAAACAGAAAGCAAGATTAAAAGAATTCGATGAGTCTAAAATCACAAGAATCTTAAGAGGATATATAGAACAGGTGATACATTGAAAAAATTAACTCTTAGTCGTCCTATGACCCCTTCTGAAATCGAAGACCTCTATTATAAAATTGTAAGGACTCCTGAATTCTACAACGAAGACTATGCAAATGAATGGAAAAAAGATGACACACCTCAGAATATTATTTCAAAAATGGCTGTCAAATATTTTAAACCTGCCAGAGTTATTGATATTGGGTGTGGCTTGGGAAATGTGGTTAAATATCTTCGTAAAGAAGGTGTTGATGCCTACGGAATAGATTACAGTGAAACATTCATAAATACTGCGCTCCCCGATTTAAGAAAATTTCTGCGCGTTGGGGACGTTACCCAACTTGATTTAAAGGAGAAAAGTTTTGATCTTGTTATTTGTATGGAGGTTCTCGAACATTTACCTTTAAAACTTGTTGATAAAGCAATCGATGAATTGAAAAAAATATGTAAAGGCAGCATTTTTATAACAATGCCATGCTTTGGACCAAATGAATATGGACCATATGCACTGCCTCTTTATGAAAAAGGATGGTTCGAGGATGCAAAGAAAAATATTCCATTCAGCCAAATCGTAGTTGATGAGAAGGGAGTACCTGATTGCGGGCATTTGACTCTTGCCACATATAGATGGTGGTCAGAAAAATTTTTGCAGCACAATTTAGTTAGAGATGGAAATCTTGAAATAAAAATCAATGATGATAGGGAGCTTGACCTCAGAAGATGGAATTGGAATATATATGTGCTAAATAAAATTTCTTCAAATAACATATCTGCAGAAAATAGCCAATTCGGGTCAGGTTGGTATCATGTTGAGGATTGGGGAAATAATGGACAAATTAGATGGACAGAAAAAGAAGCTGAAGCATTTTTGATGCCACAAGGACATGAGACAACATGTAAAATTGACTTTTATTCAGGGCCGAGAGAACTTATTTATGACACGAAGGGAGAAATCATCATTGAACAAGATGATAGTACTTCAACGTTCGAGAAAGGTAAAATAAAGTTTAGTTTACCAGTCCATGAATGGGGAATTATTGAAGTCCCCCTATCTAAGTTAATTCCTGGAAGACATTTGCGCGTGAAAATAAAATGCGATCGAAAATTTAATCCTCGCAGAATATTAAATTCTACAGATAATCGAGAACTTGGGATAGCTGTTAGAAGAATATATCTTGAATAAAAAAATAACAATAAAATGGTTTTAAAAATCGCTCTGGTGGTCCAACGATATGGATTGGAAGTAAATGGAGGAGCTGAGCTTCACTGTAGATTGATTGCTGAGCACCTGGCAAAGAATTGTGAGGTTGAAATAATTACAACCTGTGCAAAAGATTACATGACCTGGAAAGATGAATATACGCCGGGAAAAAATGTCGTCAATGGAATAACCGTATGGCGATTCCCTGTGGATAATCCAAGAGATGTTAATAAATTCAATAAATTTTCTGAGAAAATTATAGGGAATAAACATAGTACTGACGATGAAATAAAATGGATGAAACTGCAAGGACCATATTCTACTGAACTATTGAATTTTATTAAGAATAATAAGAATAACTACAACTTTTATATATTCTTTACATATCTTTACTGTACAACCTTTTTTGGATTGCCCCTTGTCAAAGAAAAGGCAATCTTAGTGCCAACTGCACATGATGAACCTCCAATCTATTTGTCGATTTTTAATACACTTTTCAATATGCCAAATGCCATCATCTATAACACAGAAGAAGAAATGAAATTTATTACTTCAAAATTTAAAAATGAAAACATACCAAGTGAAACAATAGGCGTCGGTATAGAAATGCCTGCGAAAATAGACCCGGATCATTTTAGAAAGAAAAATAATGTTGATAATTTTATAATTTATGTTGGCAGGATAGATGAATCCAAAGGTTGTAAGGAATTGTTTGATTTTTTTCTCCGATACAAGAAAGATACACAATCTAATATCAAACTTGTTTTGCTTGGTAATCCAGTAATGGAAGTGCCAAAACATACTGAGATCGTGTCACTGGGATTCGTATCTGAACAAGACAAGTTCAACGGAATTAAAGCAGCAAAATTGTTACTAATGCCTTCAAGATATGAAAGTCTCTCAATGGTCATAATGGAGTCCTGGCTATGCAATAATGCTGTGCTGGTAAATGGAAATAGCGAAGTATTGAAAGGACATTGTAAAAAAAGTAATGGCGGATTGTATTACTATAATTATGAAGAGTTTAAGGAATGCCTAGATTTATTACTCAATAATATTCCATTACGGTCTCAAATGGGAAAAAATGGCCGGAAATACATAGAAAAAAATTATGGATGGGACATCATTGAGAGTAAATACTCAAAATTATTTAATATATTATAGACAATATTAAAGTAACCTTTTCAAATTCATATCTATGAAATTAGCTAAATTTTGACAATTATCACCATTAAACACCGATTTTCGCAGACAGTTTAACCGCCATAATTAAATGTATTTAACTCCAAACATATTTTAATTTCATAT
>JAPMTS010000032.1 GCA_026552955.1 Candidatus Methanoperedens sp.
TCCATGGCAGAAACAAAAGAAAAATCAACTCAGGAAAAAAAACCTGTCCTACCCCCAAAATCAAATTTCAGCGAATGGTATAATGAACTTCTTTTAATAGCCCAGATAATGGATGTAAGGTATCCTGTCAAAGGGCTGTATGTCTGGTTCCCCTTTGGGTTCGATGTGAGAAAACGAACATATTCCATAATCCGAGAGCTTCTTGATAAAGACCACCAGGAAGCACTTTTTCCCCTCCTTATCCCTGAGAATGAATTTATGAAGGAAGCAGAACACATAAAAGGTTTTGAAAATGAAGTTTATTGGGTCACGCACGGTGGAAAAAATGAACTTGATGTCAAGCTTGCACTCCGTCCCACAAGCGAGACGGCAATTTATCCCATGTATAAAGTATGGGTCCGTTCTCATGCCGACCTGCCTATTAAGATATACCAGATAGTGAACACTTTCAGGTACGAAACAAAACACACACGTCCTCTCATACGCCTTCGTGAGATCACATCCTTTAAAGAAGCGCACACCGTTCATGCAACATGGGATGAAGCCGCACAACAGGTAAAGAAAGCCACAATGATCTACCAGGAATTCTACAGGAGGCTCGCCATTCCCACGATCGTTTCAAAACGCCCTGACTGGGACAAATTCCCGGGTGCAGATTACACAATGGCTGTTGATACCCTGATGCCCGATAATAAAACCCTGCAAATAGGGACGGCTCATCACCTCGGAAGCAATTTCGCAAAGACCTTTGATATTAAATACGAGGATATAAACGGCGACCAGGTGCTTGCGCACCAGACATGTTATGGCATTTCGGAACGTAGCATCGCAGCTTTGATTTCAGTACACGGGGATGACAAAGGCTTGGTATTACCGCCTGAGATAGCCCCTATCCAGGTTGTCATAATTCCAATATTGTTCGGGAAGAGCGATGAAACATTAATTACATGCCACAATGTCGAAGAGCGATTAAAGACACGAAATATAAGAGTCGCACTTGATGAAACAGATGAGCGTCCCGGAGCAAAGTATTACAAATGGGAGATGAAAGGCGTCCCCCTGAGAGTGGAGATCGGCCCGCGCGACCTTAAGAACAATGCAGCCACATTGGTACGAAGGGATAAAGGAAATAAGGAAAATGTCCCCCTGGATGATATAGAAATCGAAATTGAAAACAGATTTACTGCGATCCATGAAAGCCTGCTGGAGAAAGCTCGAAGCTCCCTGGAAGGACGTTTGATAACGTGTACGACCATTGAAGAAGTCAAAGAGAAGATCTCTGAAGGCATCACGAAGATACCCTGGTGCGGTGACCGTGAATGCGGGCTTGCAATGGAAGAAGCCGTGGGCTCCGGGATATTGGGGATACCGGAAGGCAAGCTGGGGAAAGGGTCCGGTATTTGCCCTGTTTGTAAGAAAGAGACGGAAAATATTGCCATTATGGCAAAGACTTATTGATAAATGGCTAGTGATTAGAGATAACTAAATCCAAAGCAGAATATGCCGGGAAAATAGTAGAGTCGGTTAAAGCAAAAAGAAAATTGCAGACATGTATCTGCAATGTTAATCGAGAATAGATCAAGCAGTACCTTAGCACTACGGGACTTTAATCCGACTTAGGAATTTGAATAGAGAAACCATGAAGCGGGAAGCTTCCGGCTTTAGCCGTGGGAGTAGTACTCCATGGTCTATCGAGTTAGGGACTTGATGCATGGCTTGTGAAATGCTTAACAATTAAAATTTCATTGGATATTAGGATCTATGAACATAAAAGAAGATATATCAGAAATTATTACCGTATCAAAATCAAAAATCGGTAGAGATTCTGCAATTGTACTAGCTGGAAATATCTTTAGCGCAGGTCTAGGATTTATTGCAACAGTTTTAATTACAAGGACTTTGGGTCCGGCAGATTTTGGCGTATTTTGTTTAGCATTAACAGTTATGAGTATAGCTACACAGTTCTCCGATTTTGGCATAGGAACCGGATTGGTAAGATTTGCTTCTCTATATCTTAAAAATGATAAGTTAAAAGCAGATTTAGTGTTTAAAGTATCTTTGAAAATACGATTAATTGTTGGAATATTGATATTTTTAGTAGGATTTTTTGCATCTGAAACATTAGCAGTTCAAGTTTTCAGAAAAACAGAATTAATTTTTCCGCTAAAGCTGGCTTTCATAGGGACAGTTGGGATTTCATTGGTGGGATATATTTCAACGACACTTCAGGCGAGACAATCATTTGTAAAATTCACATTTATTAATATAATACAATCTCTGATGAAGGTTACTGTGATTGGATTTTTATTCTATGCATATAAATTGGAGCTATTCAATGCACTCATAACTGTCATTATCCTGCCGTTTATCGCTTTTTTAATTGGCTCTTTGATAATACCAAGGGATTTTTTAAAGGCAAAAGGAGATGAAAAACAGAGTTTTAGGGAATTGTATCATTTTAGTAAATGGATATTTGTTTCAGTCTTTTGTTTTATGATATTTGATAGCCTCGGTGTTTTGATGTTAGGATATTATAAAACCACCGATATTGTTGGGCTTTATTCAGCAGCCTACACGTTTGCATTTGCATTTCCTATCATAGCAGGAACAATTACTACTATTCTACTACCAAAAGTTTCGAATTTGTCGGGAATTGAAGAGATAATAAAATATATCAAAAAATCTTTGAAATTTACAATCCCAATTTTATTTCCATTAATAATTCTTTTGTTTATAGCAAAACCTTTAATTATAATTTTTTATGGAGTGGAATATCAGCCGTCAGTAATTATTTTTCAAACTCTTATTATTGGTTTTGCACTTAGTATAATAATGAATCCGATCAGCTTAATTATTTATTCTTTAAACAAGCCAGAAATCCTGGCATATTTGAATATAATGCAATTAATTTTAAACTTTTTTGGAAATATATTATTAATACCTCCATATGGTGCCATAGGTGCTGCAATTACTACGTTATCAGTCAGGATCATTGGGGCAATTTTCATTAGTGCTTTTATTTATTCTATAATTTGGACGAAAAAAACCTCAAATTCCGGCATCTTCAAATGATTTCCCCCTGTATATCAGGTCGTAAACATTGTTTTCAATATCTTTGATGGGTGCGCGCACCTGCTTCATGGTATCTCTGTCCCTGATCGTTACTGTGGCGTCCTCAAGCGTCTGGTAATCAACAGTTATGGAATACGGGGTGCCTATTTCATCATTTCTGCGATACCGCCTGCCAATAGTCCCGGAATCATCAAAAGCCACGAGTATCCCGACTTTCCTGAGTTTGTTTATGATTTCCGTTCCGGGCTTTATCAGTTCATCGCGTGAAAGAAGAGGCAAAACCGCTGCCTGCACTGGCGCCACTTCGGAGGGCAGGCGCAATACTATTCTTAATTCCCCACTTTCTTCCTCCTCGTCTTCTATCTTTTCTTTTGCCTCTTCTTCAAAATATGAATGTTCAAGAAGAGAATACGTGATCCTATCTATCCCGAATGACGGCTCTATCACATGAGGAATAATATTTTCCCCGTGAATTTCCTCTGTTATAGTTTCAAATTTAACAGAATTTTTATCGATCCTGATCTTTTCGCCATCAACTGTCACTTCTATTTCATCCCCAGAGAGCTCTTGCGCTTTTAATGCTTTCAGGGCATTTGCCACTTTTGCCGCCTTCCCCTTAAACATTGGTCCAAGAACTCCCATATCGGGTTTGACAACGAACTTCCGGACTTTTTTGGGAGAATCGTATGCAACATATACGCTTAATTCCTTCTGGCTCTGTTTTGCATGTGCCTTAAGGTCAAAATCAGTCCTGTCAGCTATTCCTACAACTTCCACCCACCCGAACCTGTCACTTAAAATCTCCGCATCCCAGCAATCTGCAGCATAATGAGCCATTTCATCTTTCATATGTTGTCTGAATCGCATTTTTTCGGGAGACACACCCACTCGTATGAGGAATTTATGTGTCATGGCAAGACAATACGCCAGGAATTCATGGGCAATAATACCATTTTTGACAGCTTCCCCCAGTGCTATTTTTTTCGTTTCACCTGATGCCTGCCCTTCCTGTGAGTAAAGGTTCATTATGACATCAGAGACATCTTTGAACTTTGGATGGGTCTTATCCCTTGGATCTATGAATATCTCGGCTTCAGCCTGTGTAAATTCTCGAAGCCTTATCACACCCTGGCGTGGGGAGATCTCATTCCGGTATGCTTTCCCAATTTGGGTTGCGCCAAATGGGAGGTGGTCGCGGTAGAATTTAAGAAGGCGGGGAAAATCCACGAACATTCCCTGCGCTGTCTCAGGGCGAAGATAACCCATTCTCTTGCCGCCTGGCCCTATGGATGTTTTGAACATGAGGTTGAACTCATAGGCATTTCCAAGTTTTCCCCCGCATTCAGGACATTTGACATCGTTCTTACATATAACAGCCGTGAGTTCTTCAGCGCTCAATGTATCGGGATTTTCCTCCATATCCTGAACAAGGTGATCTGCCCTGAAGGCTTCATGACACTTCTGGCATTCTGTGAGCGGATCGGAGAATCCCCCCACATGACCTGATGCGATAAAGATATCTTCAATACCGATAGTTGGAACTTCTATTTCGTAATAGCCTTCATTTATCACAAATATGTCACGCCAGATATTCTCAACGCGGCGTTTTAGCATCGCGCCAAGGGGTCCATAATCAAAAAAACCTGCCGTACCGCCGTACAGCTCAAATGAGTTCCATAAGAATCCGCGGCGCTTTGCCAGTTCAAGCACCTGTTCGTATTTGTCAACCATGAGGGCTTAATACATGTTTCAGATTATTAAGTTTTATCGGAATCTTAACTATGGTTAAATGTATCAAAAAATAATATGAGAGCCATAGGAAATATCAGGTAGCCAAGCTTTGAGGTCCTTTTTTCATCTATTTCTGCGCAGGTCTGATCACTGTTCATATTTCTATTCTCCGGATTTGATCACCTTCGCATAGTCCACAAGATTAATTAACGATACGCAGAATAGTTGCAGACATATAATATAATATTTCAGAACCATGATATCAGATAAACGCCAATCGAGGACATGAATGTACCTGACTCCGGAAGAGGAAAAGCTCATGAACGGACATGGCGGTCCTACCTACCAGAAAGCCATCGAGATCCTGGCCGCGCTTGGTGATATTTACGGGGCCGATAGGCTGATCCCGATAAAGAGCACCCAGATCGCAGGAGTCTCCTATAAAACAATAGGTGATGCGGGTCTTGAATGGATATCTGACCTTAAAGGAAAAGTGGTGGTCCCGTCTATTCTCAATCCTGCCGGTATGGACATGGAATGCTGGGAGGAAATGGGAATAAACCGGGACTTTGCGCAAAAGCAACAGGAAATAATAAAAGCCTATGAGGCGCTGGGTGTCAGGACCGAATGCTCCTGCACCCCATATAATATCTATGATGACCTTGCAGACTTTGGAGACCATGTTGCATGGAGTGAGTCATCAGCGATTTCTTATGCCAACTCTTTTATCGGGGCACGGACGAACAGGGAAGGAGGACCAAGCGCACTCTCTGCGGCTCTTGTCGGGAAAACACCGAATTACGGCTTCCACCTGGATGAGAACAGGCATCCGGTCATTCTCATTGAAGTAGAGCCACAGCTTTCTGATTCGGATTATGGCGCCCTGGGATATATTGCAGGTGAGATGATCGGCGATAAAGTCCCGATTTTTGACCTTAATTCCAGCCCCACAAAAGATGAATTGAAATCCTTGGGCGCCGCAATGGCAGCTTCAGGCTCCGTAGCGCTGTACCATGTCCGCGGGATCACACCGGAAGCCGGAAAATATGAACTGCCAGGCGAAAAAATAACCATCCAGGAAAAGCAAATAAAGGAAGTTTATAAATCCGGTGAACCTGACCTGATAGCTTTCGGATGTCCTCACAGCAGTAGTGACGAACTTGAAAAACTGGCGCAACTGCTTGAAGGAAAAAAAGTAAAAAAGGAAGTGTGGATTTGCACCTCCCGCGCCATAAAGAACAGGCATCCCGGATTGATAAGGCGAATCGAGAAAAGCGGCGCGAAGGTTTTTTGCGATACCTGCATGGTAGTGTCGCCTGCAAGTGAAAAGTTCAAATGCATGATGGTAAACTCTGGGAAAGCGCTTAAGTATGCGCCCAATCTTTGTGGTGTTAAAAGTATACTGGCAAGTTCGGAAGATTGTATTAAGGCAGCATGCAGATAATTTTTTGTATAGGTCATGCATTTATAATAATATATGTCAAGTGTGACTTTTCTTGGTACTGGAGGAGGAAGGATGGTGGTTTTGAACCAGATGCGAAAGAGCGGGGGGTTCTGGCTTAAACTTGATGATCTGAATATATTGCATGATCCCGGCCCGGGCTCGCTGGTCATGGTGCACCAGCGGGGGCTCAAACCGAGAGACCTTGATGCAATTATTTTATCACACAGGCATGTAGATCATTCCAATGATGTGAATGTGATGATTGAAGCAATGACAGGTGGAGGTTTCAATCCCAAAGGGTGCTTGATCGTACCTTCAGATTGCCTTTTTCCTGATCCTGTGATACTTCAATATGTGAGGCCCTTCGTTGAAATAACGGAAATAAAAAAAGGGCTGGAAATGACCCTTAAGGACATTATATTAAAGTTCCCGATCAAAAATAGGCATCCTGTTGAAACTTATGGGGTCATTTACACAATTAGATCCGGGCGCCTGGGATATATTCCCGACACGGAATATTTTCCTGAACTGGCACAAGCTTATGCAGGAGTTGACTACCTGATAATTAATGTTGTACGGATGAAGACTGATAAAAGGATCAGACATCTTAACATGGATGAAGCAGCAGAAATAATCAATATTATCAGGCCGAAAAAGGCCATATTGACCCATTTCGGCTTACAGGTATTGAAATCATCTCCCGAACGCCTGGCAAAGATCATATCTGAAAAAACAGGTGTCCAAGTCATTGCCGCACAGGATGGGATGACAATAAATTTTTAGGACAATGGTTGATACGATTAATGATTCATTTTATTTTCAGTTAATTTCATAATATAATTTTACAGTTACAGCTAACGGAAAACCTTAAATACTGTGCAGATTATATCATCAAAATAATGATGATGATGGGTAGAAAAATGTCCGAGCCCGACCTCCTAACGGGTGCTCTTCTGTTCGCTATAAGGGGTGTGAATCCTCTCTCGGACAAACCTCCATTTATTTATCACAATTTGAAAGATTATTGAGCAAGAGAAAGGGATTAACTCATTAGAAGAAACAATTAAAAAAGATTTATGAAAAAAATTACTATCAAAAACGAATGGTATTTAATGAGGGTTTATGTTAGAAACTTCTGAAGAACGAATAAAATTGTTAAAAACAGGTTTTTCACAAAAACAAATAGAAGAAATGTATATTGAGGGCAATAATTTAAAAATCGTATATCAGCCTATACTGGTTGACATAGTTGAGATAGAAGCAGAACAAAACATGAATACATTCGAACCTGAGGTTGAATTTGTGGCAGAAGTATAATTCACGTTACTTAATCTGATAGTCTATATCGGAACCCAGTATTATCTGCAAATGCTGGAGAAATGAGCTATAACTAGTGTGTATATAACATCATGGTGTTTGCTCATTGAACTTTTTTGTAATGGAAAACTATTTAAGTATGAAAACGGTAGCCTATAGTCGGTCATACATATCCTTGATTTGCGTTATTCCTCAAGTTGGGCAAAGTAAGCAATGATTCAAAGTAAAAGAATCAAAAAGACCAAATAAGGATATGTAAGGCCATAAAACCAAAGGAGAAAAGATGATGACAAAACCAATAACATATATGTTTCTGGAGTCAGGAATATCAAAAAGGCAAAATTGGCAGGGCATGAACGGAAAAAAGTATTCAAACACAGCACAGAATGATTTATAATCAGATATAGTAATAAAGTTAGAAAGATAAGTGATAGATATGGCAATGACAAATGAAGATATTTTGAAATCCATCGAGGAAAACCAGGTCAGGTTCTTAAGACTCCAATTTGTTGACATCGGGGGCATGGTAAAAAATGTAGGCATCCCCGTATCACAGGCAGAAAAAGCCCTGAAATCAGGAATTGCATTCGACGGTTCCTCAATTGAGGGTTTTGTAAGGATTGAAGAATCAGACATGATATTGAAACCCGATTTAAATACTTATCAAATCCTTCCCTGGGACGTTAGCGGGGGAAAGGTCGCAAGGCTGATATGCGATGTTCACAGGCCGGATGGAAAGCCATTCGAAGGCGACCCGCGCTATGTCTTAAAGAGAGCGATACAGGCAGCTGCCAAGAAAGGCTTCATCATGAACAATGGTCCGGAACTTGAGTTCTTTTTCTTCAAGAGAAAAGACGGACAGGCAACCTGTATTCCCCATGACTTCGGCGGCTACTTTGATTTTCCTCCGGTAGACCAGGCTGAAGATATACGCCAGAATATAGTAGTGGCCCTTGAGGATATGGGATTTAACATAGAAGCTTCTCATCACGAGGTCTCAATAGGACAGCATGAAATAGATTTCAAATATGCAGATGCGTTAAAGACAGCTGACAACGTCATTACATTCAAGTTCGTAACCAAGACCATCGCACAGAAATATGACCTGCATGCATCTTTTATGCCAAAACCAATATTTGGAATAAACGGCTCAGGAATGCATACGAATATTTCTCTCTTTAAGGATGGCAAGAATGCATTCTTCGATGAGTCAAAAGATATGCAAGTTAGCGATACTCTGCGATATTTCGTTGGCGGCCTGAAGAAACATGTAAAATCTTTTACTGCTGTTACAAATCCGATCGTAAATAGTTATAAGAGGATTGTACCGGGTTATGAAGCGCCCGTATATATCGCATGGTCGGGAGCCAACCGCTCATCCATGATACGCATTCCGGCAGCAAGAGGAATGAGCACGCGCATTGAACTCAGGAGCCCCGACCCTTCCTGCAATCCATATCTATCCTTTGCAGTGATCCTGATGGCCGGACTTGACGGTATTGAAAACCGGATCGATCCGGGTGACCCCACAACCCTTAACCTCTTCCATCTGAGCAATGAGGAGCGCAATAAGCATGGGATCGAATCACTTCCCGGAAGTCTTAAGGAAGCACTTGACAGCCTGGAAACTGATGATGTGATCAAAAATGCTCTCGGAGAACATGTATATCAGGATTTCATGAGACTTGGAAGAGCAGAATGGGATGCATACAGGATAAGTGTACATGACTGGGAGATAACCCGTTACCTGAATATTATATAATCGGAAGTAGTATTAACAGAAAATGAACACAACAACAATAGACTCAATGGTACAACGAAAACTCAACGAGATACTTCGAATACTTCATGAAAACCAGGAGCCTATTGGAGCGCGGCTTATTGCCGACAAGATGAACGAGCGCGGATACCCCATCGGAGAAAGAGGTGTCCGCTATCACCTCCGAATCCTTGACGAGCGCGGCCTAACCAAACGCCAGGGTTACGACGGCAGGATAATTACGGAACGAGGGACAAAAGAACTTGGAAATGCACTGGTCGGGGACAGGATGGGATTTATCATAACAAGAATTGAAAAACTCATTTATGATACTTCATTTGACCTGAATACAGGGCAGGGAAGTGTGATTATCAATACTTCAATAATTGATAAGAAAGATATTGATAAGACCCTGGATATCATGGAGCATGTTATTAATGATGGCTATTCTTTCAGCCCTTACATAAAAATAATGGACGAGGGCGCATCAACGTCTGATATCAACATTCAGGAAGGCAAAATTGGAATTGCCACTATGTGCAGCATAACCATCGATGGGATTTTGCTTAAAAATGGTATTCCCGTTACCCCAAAGTACGGCGGTTTACTGGATGTGAAGAAAAGGAAGCCAACAGGGTTTGAGGAAATTATTGTCTATAGCGGTACATCCATTGATCCCATGAGGATCTTTATCTCAAAGAAAATGACACGTGTGCTTGATGCGGTCGATACGGGTTCGGGCAGGCTTCTTGCAAACCTGCGCGAAATCCCAATGTCATCGGTCATAAAGGCGCAAGAAGTTTTAGAATCTGCAATGAACATGGGGATTGTGCAAATTACTGAAATTGGAGAACCTGGGCACTCAGTCCTGGATGCGCCGGTCGATTCCGGAAAAGTAGGTGTCGTAGTATATGCCGGGACAAATATCATGGCGGCCGTTGAGGAAAGTGGGATAAATGTGGCAACCTTTCCGATATCTACTATCATGGATTTTAAGGAATTAAAACGGATTTAATTTGCCCCATACTTTTTAAGATTAATAATTGACTTGAATAGGTTTAAATAAGGTACAAAACCAATATACCAAAATTACACGCAAACTTTCAGGACTATTCCATAACAAAGGGTCTAACATATGAAAATGAATGCTCAAATAAAGGCTGAACTTATTTCTATAGGGGCAATTGATATTGATCCATCCATTCTTGGCAGGCTAACAATTCCAACGGCTGGACCGGGTGCAGGCGGGAAGGCTTTTTTCTTCAAATCCGGGGGGCACCGTGTGCGTCTCGTGGTGGATGAAGGCTCGCCGCTTCGCGCCGTCAAGGAGAATGGCGAAGTAGTTATCTTAAAAGGTGGGAAAGAGTTCGTAAGGGGTACAATTGAGGAAGAACTTATCCACTGTCCTGAGCAGGCCTATATTACAATGAGTGAGCGCTGCATTTATGACTGCAAGTTCTGCCCTGTCCCGAAATTGAATGGCAAAGTCAAGTCCTCAGAGGAATTACTGGCGCTTGTAGAAGAGGCTTTCAAACTGGGAAAGATGAAAGGTATATCGATAACATCAGGAGTGGAAGTGTCGCCCGAAAAAGAAGTGGAAAGGGCGGCAGAGCTTGTCAGGAAACTGAAGAAATACAATGTCCCGATCGGTGTTTCTGTCTATCCTACAAAAGACTCCTCGCGCATATTGAAAGAAGCAGGGGCAAGTGAAATTAAATATAATGTGGAGACCATGGACAGGGAGCTTTATGAAAAATACTGTAAGAAACCACCACTTGATTTCACGCTCGTTTGCCTTGAGGATGCGGTAAGGATATTCGGGAAGAACAATGTTTACACGAACTTCATTGCAGGGCTCGGGGAGACTGATGAAACTATTGAAAAAAATTACGAGGAACTGGCTAAAATGGGTGTGATCCCGATAATCCGGGCTGTTGGCGTTCATCCCCTGCGATTTGGTGAACTGGAGGCCGAACGCCCCACAGCACAAAGGCTGCTTAAGCTTGCGAAAATGTCGAGGAAAATTCTTGACAAATACGGGCTTGACGCCCGGGTGGCAAAGACCATGTGCCTGCCGTGTACCGGATGCGACCTGAATCCGCACATCGATCTATGAATCTATTTTCGATCACTTTTCCATCGCGATTTCATGTGCTATTTAGCTGGAAGCAAAACAATAAAACAGACCATCACCACCTGTGCTCTGCAGATTTTCTTGGCTGCAACCCCTCGATGCGTGCGATGAAACCCAGGATCTTGAGGATTCGTCATCTCTGAGACCCAATCTATCATGGTGGCCCACAAATGCACTTCCGTTAGTTGAGCTTGTCCAGTCACGACAGGTAGTGTCATTGGCTGTATCGAATGCTGTGCCATCCATCCGCGAACCTGTCAATATGTCATGGCGATTTGGCATGTCACCACGTCCATTTATGATTTCTCCTTTTTCACTAAGAGCAGTCTCTTTTGTGATATTGTTGTTTGAATGCAGGTTGCCTAAGTCTGCTGCTATTAGAATTCCCTTTGCATTGTACCAAGGACCTATGCCGATGCGATCACGAGCGTTCACTCCTTTCGTGCTCAGGTATGCATGCCATGTTTTAGTGCTGCCTACAGATTCTGCGAGGTTTTGGCAGAATGAATCAGCTCCAGCCAGACCACCCAGATCTGCACCATTACCAGGACCTCTACTTGTGATGAAGAAGCTCATTTCTTTTGGTTCTGGTATAACTGGTTCTTTGTTAACCCATTCATCAATTATAGCTGAAAGCTCCAGGAATGTTATCGAATGTGCAAAACCAGCAGGCGCTGTTCCAGTTCTCCAGTCATCCATGGCTTTTAACAGGTCCCTGGTCTCTACCCTATCGGGATTGCTGCCAAGTCTTCTGTAATATGCAAAAATATCAAGTGTAATGATATTATTTCCACCTACATCAACAACTCCACTTAAGGTGCTTATTGTCCCGTTAATGGTGTACGTTCCAATAGTAGCATCAACCGGTGGGGTTATTGAATAGACAATCTTTTTTGCTATTCCTGGCGTCACATTAGACCATGCCCATTCATGAGTGCTTTTCTTGAAACCATCTGCATCGTCAGAAATCCTTGTTAATGTCCATCCTTCAGGGATAGACTCCTGGAGAACCAATGATTGAATTACGTCGCTATTTATAATAACAGTAATATTTGTTGATTCACCAAGTCGGAGAGACTCTTTCATGATTTCACGTGTGGCATTTTCACCGGATGGCAGCGGCGGCATTAGATTATTGCCAAAGTCTATTCCAATTACATTTTCCCCTGCCGCCAGAGTCACATTGTATTTCCCGGGCGCTTCCGGGAATGTTTGCTTCCAACCTGCCTGCAGTACCTCCTTCACAGAGTAATTCCCTGCTGCCAGCCTCCTGAAGGTATAATTGCCATCAATGTCTGTCATCATTGTCTCAACCGTAGATCCTGTGCTGTTTTTCAGCTCGATCGTCCAGTTCGAAAGGCCGGATTCTCCCGGATCTTTTATTCCATTGCCATTTGAGTCATTGAACTTCATGCCTGAGATACTGCCGTTTCCAATTATTTGTTCTTTTACGGTCCATATCCACATATGCATATCACTGCCGTTTGAATTTGAAGCTACTGCAGTTATGTTCCATTTGCCCGGGGCTGCACTGGTATTAGAATAGGACGAGGTATTTACATTGGTCTGGCGGTATATCTCTTCACCATTGATCTGCCAGGAAATAGTAACTATCTGGTTTACATTTATCGTGAAAGTTCTTGTTGGGCCGCCTGCGATATCAGTCACATTTGATTTTTTCGGGGCAAAGTTCTTGATTTCAGGCGCCTCTGACGGTATTGCTTCAGCAGGTTTTATTTGTCCCCGTATCTCTCCTGATGGATACTGGTCTGTATGGACATTTACATACTCAGTCTCATTCATTATGGATTCCATTAGCATATCGAGAGACTTTCCAGCTAATGGACCTGTCAAATTGGCAGATGTAATGTTACCTTCTGCAAGGAGCCCATCGAACCTTCCCGGGATAAGGATAGCTGGTGGCATATTCGGATATAGCCAGGCAGCAACCGGACCATTCTTTCCAAAAGACGCCATATGGATATGGGCCATAGTAACATTGGTTATATTTTCTACCATAAGTCTATAATGGAGCATTGTTCCATTATCGTTAAGTTCAAATGTGGCGCTGCCTTTTGCCGGAGAGTCAATCGGCGGCACAATCTCATCACCGGAAAGATTAGCTGCAAAAATGCGAGATATTGCAGCCGGTTTGATCTTGAAAACCTTACCTGTATTGTTTACAGGGCCAAGCATCTGAGAAGTCATGACGTAAACCTCATGGTGGGCATCCTGACCAAAGGAACGCACAAATGCGCCGATACGTCCATTCTTGCTCGAAGCGATCTTCAACTCTTTTATTGACCACATCTCTCGTCCCTGTGACCTGGCCACGAACAGGCTTCCATTACCTTCTGTAAATCCTTTACTGAAGTCACCAAAGATATAAGCTCCATTGAATTGAGGCAATGCGCTCCCACGATAAACATACCCGCCAGCAATTACTACCCCTATGCCTCCGGTCTGTCTGGCGTTTGCATATTCGATGACGGGATCAACTAAAGGCTTGCCGCTGGCATCCGGACAGCTATCCGGCGATAGGCTCGGATCATTAGGATCAAAACAATGGGCGCCTTCCTTGATGTTCCATCCATAGTTGCTCCCCTTCGTTACGATATCTACTTCTTCCCAGGCGTTCTGACCTGCATCGCTGGCAAACAGAGAATGGTTTCCGCCTGCATCGAATGCAATGTGGAATGGATTCCTGAATCCATAGGCGAAGATCTCATCAAGTCCATCCTTCCCGACAAATGGGTTGTCGTGAGGGATACCATAGGGGGTCCCATTATTTACATCAATGCGAAGGATTTTTCCAAGCATTGTTGAAGTGTTCTGGCCATTACCTGGTTGCGGGTGGCCAATGCCGACATCGTTGGCACCACCCCCATCACCCAATGGGATATAGAGATATCCGTCAGGCCCGAAAGCGATCTGTCCTCCATTATGATTCGACTGGGGCTTATCAACCTGCAGTATGACTTTTTCCGTGCCTGGGTCGGATTTATTCGGATCATCCTGGCGGACTCTGAATTCTGATATATTGCTGGTGTGATCCCAGTTAGCCGGCGCTCCTGACCTCAAGGAGGCGCTGTAATAAACGAAAAAGCGCCCGTTTTGCGTAAAATTGGGATGGAACGCCAGGCCAAGAAGCCCGCGCTCGTCATATTGCCGCCTCAGGTTCACGATCCTGGAGCTGATATCCATGAAAGGTTCCTGCAGTATCTGTCCATCCGGTGTAAGAATTCTTATCACTCCGATCTGGTCTACGATGAATCGCCTTGCGGTTCCATCTTCAGGAGAAACAAGTGCGATCGGGGCCGTGAGGTTTTCCGCTACTAACTCAAGGTCGATTTCGATTTCATCCACAGGAGGCTGTAACGGAGCTGGCGCAGATATTACTATCACCCTTCCCTTCATAGACGGATGGAAACTACAATGGTAATTGAATGTTCCGGTCTCATTGAACGTCCACTCAAAAGTATCTCCTTGATTGAGGCTGCCTGAATCAAGAATACCCGTAATATCACCTGTTACTGTGTGTTGTTCGCTATCATTATTCGTCCATAAAACAGTCGTCCCTTTTTGAATCGTGATATTTGCAGGATCATAAGCGAAATTCATTATTCCAATCTGGGCAGGAAGTAAAGATCTGACAGTCCAATCCCATTTGTGCATATCCATCCCTTTGTTACTCGATGCAACTGCCGTGACATTCCATGAACCCTTTGCTGCACTATTATTTATATAGGTTGATGTGGTCACCCTTCCATGGGATTGTACCTGAGTTCCATTGATAAACCATGTTACATTTGCTTCCTGATTGGTTGTTATAATGAAAGTTCTCATTTCTCCAGCATTATTGTTCACTGTTGGTGAACCTGGTAATATACTGACAATTTCATAAGTCATATTTATCTCGTTGGCACTCAAGGCGCTTACTGTTCCTGCCAGCATTATCAAAAATATCCCAAAAATTCCAAATATAATTCCTTTCCGTGACATGGTTATTAATCCTCCCAATTTTCCCTCTTTGTTTACTTAAGAAAAATCATCTTTTCTCAAGATCAATTTTTTTTTCCACTCGCTAACAATTCATTGTAAGATTTATTATATATAGATTACGACGTAATAAATAAAGAATTTACTCTTCTGTAGTCCTTTTCCTGCTCTTTAATACTTTTTCATAAACTTCTTCTGCCATCTGTGCTGTTTTTTCCCAGGTATAATTGGATGCAGCGATCTTTGCGTTCGTTCCAAGTTTGTGCGAAAGTTCAGGATCTTCCAGAAGTTGAATTATGGCTTTTGAAAATTCTTTAATATTTCCATTCTCAATTATCAATCCCGTATTTCCATGTTCAAGATTTTTCGCAGAGCCTTCGAAAGAAACAATTGCTTTTCCTGCGGCCATATAATTCAATATTTTCTGAGGAATCCCGGGGCATTCGATGCGGGAATTCAATGCCACATCCGCATTCACAATATACGGGGGAATCTCTGCAAAATCAAACCGTAATATATCAATATACGCCCTGATCCCAAGCGCCTCAGCCAGAGGCTCGTAATTGTCAAAAGGAGAATCTGAAATGATAAGAAGACGAACATCATCACGTTGACCCAACACTTGCGCAAAAGCTCTTAGAAGGAGATCGATCCTCTGATAAGAGGCTAAATTGCCTGTAAAGATCAATATCTTAATTTTTCGTTCACATTCCTTGTTTTTTTCAGGTTTGATATTGAACTGGTCAAATTCAACCCCACTCGGTATTACTGAAATTTTTGAAGGTGATACTTGTTTATGCCGGGTTAATTCTTTCTCTATGTCGTCTGTGACTGATACTACATAGTCTGCCATATTTGGAATTAACATGTCAAGACGCCTGGCAATGTCATTTCTTATGTATTTTGGCAATCCAAATTCATAGTATGGAAGTTCTGATGTCAAAATTGTATGAGCATCATAAATTACCGGATGTTTCGTCAATTTTCGCACACCGATAGATACAAGAAGTCCTTCATAATTATGGGCATGTATAAGATCGATCTCATACGTTCTCAGAATATTATATAATTTTATGGCTAAAAGTAAATCTATAAATAATAGTTTTTGGAATGTTGGTCCGGGAGAACATTTTCGGTATGTTTTTACATCAGGTATACGATGAATCTTGAAAAGATCCTGTTTTACGTCAACTCCGAGATGATAGGTGACAACATGTACTTCATGCCCCCTCCTTGCAAGTGCTTGCGCCATTTTGAATATCCTGATAGGCGTTCCCCGGGGGTAAGGAAAAGGACATGCAGCCACCATTGCGATCTTAAAAAGTCTACTCATAATCAATTTATTAACTTTATCCCGGTCGATTTCAGTAACCTGCGAAAAAACGGATTCCATTGATTCTTCAAGGTATGCTCCCTATTTGCCATAAAAAGTGAAAAAGGATCAAAAAATATTTCTTCATTAATCATAAGCCCTGCTAGTACGCACTTCAAATTCATATAGATTTACCAATTTAATAGCAAACTATATATTTTATCAGTGCATTTGTTTGATATGCATAATTATAATGAGGGATACTTTTGGCAACCAGGAAAACAATAAAAAAAGCGAATGCTGCGCCTATAAAGGAAAGCAAGACATTATTCATAGGAATTGACTTTGGAACAAACCATACTGCAATATCCACAAGTGATGGAAAGAAAAAGACAATCTTGAGCCTTGTGGGGATCCCGAAGGACGCAGTAGCATCAAAATTCCTGAAGAAAGAACGCCTCTATGGTGATGAAGCATTAAAGCACAGGGTTGCCCTTAACATGTTCAAACCCATCGAATCGGGATTGATAAAGAACCAGAGAGAGGACCTGGAGGCTGCAAAGGGCCTGCTTGAATACGTATTAAAACTTGTTGATGCAAACAGGGATGTAAAAAAGTATGCTATTATAGGTGTTCCATCCCAGGCAAGCGTACTTAATAAAAAAATCATTCGGGAAATAACAAAAGATTTCTTTGATGGTGTAATGGTCGCAAGCGAACCTTTCTGTGTAGCATATAACCTGGGAGAACTGGAACATTCACTGGTAGTTGATATAGGAGCAGGAACTACAGATATTTGCAGGGTACATGGTACCCTTCCGGAGCCAGATGACCAGATAAGCAGCAACAAAGCCGGTAATTTTATTGATACTGAATTAGTGAGGCTAATATCCGAGGAATATACGAATGTAAGAGTAACAAATGAGATGGTCAAGAAATGGAAAGAGCAGAGTTCCTTCGTTGGCGAACCTGAAGAAGAGATCGTTGTGGATGTACCTGTTGATTCTTCCATACTCAAATTGTCCATCACAAAAGAAATAAGAAATTCATGTGAGTCCATTATCCCGGATATAATAAATGGCATCTCCAAACTGATATCCACATATGATCCTGACTTCCAGGAAGAATTGCGAAATAATATCTGGCTGGCAGGCGGGGGCAGCCTGATCAGGAATCTTGATGTGGAACTGGAAAAGGAACTGGAATTAATAGACGGCGGAAAGGTCTTTAAGGATACAGATCCGGTTTTCAGCGGCGCTAATGGAGCCTTGAAACTGGCCGAGGATATGCCGCCTGAATTCTGGCAAACCACATAGATGCTGGAAGAACTTACTGCAACTTCGATCGAAACCCAGCGAAAGTGGCTGAAATTTCTCCTTGAGAGGGTCGGCCACAACAATCTCCCGAAACTTCTTAATTATTATACGAGCATAGGCTGGATAAGCGAATCTGCATCTATCAGGCTGCTTGAGATGGCAAATCTGGAGAAACGCTATAAGGGGGCATCCTGGACCCTATCTGCTGAAGAGCAAAGAATTTCAAGGTTCTTTATTGAGAAGCTAAAAGGGGGAGAAATCGAAGATTCTCTTCTAAATGTGCGTATTCCGGGTAAAGCAAAACCGGATATTGAAAAGAAGATGGAGATAAGACGACTGGAACATATTCACCCTGGTGAAAAAAAGAAGATGGAGATCAGCATACACCGCCGCGAGGTCACTATCAATAACCTTGAACAGGAACTTGAAGAAAAGTATGCCGAAATAGATAACCTTAAAGAAAAGATACGGGAGCTTGAAACCGCTTTTGAAGAAAACCGGAAAGAACTGAGGAAAAATAATATGTATAGGGATCTTATGGATCAGAACATCAGGCTAAAAAAAGCAATTCGCCCCCATAAGAAAAATGAAAAATCAAAACGATTGCACTGATTTCTTAATCATCTTTTTTAAATTTCAATGATTTGAAATGGGGGCCTTTCCAGTACACCATTTTCTCAACATTTATCTGTATTATGACATCATTCTCGCCCAGGGGCTTATTCTCTATAACTTTCTGGTATTTGCTCTTAAATTCCAGATAAATGTCGATATATAATTGCAGCGTTTCTTCAGAGAGGAAATATATTGGTGCCTTATCAGTAATGATCGCCTGGCCCTGGGCCATAACTCCTTCATTATTGAAGGGGTTTACCGGGTCCCGGATATCTATAGTTATACTGATATTGGGATTTTCACACAGGTTCTTGACCTTTTTTGATCTTTCATTCGTGATGAAAAAAAGTTTCTGGGAATTCTCATCATATATGAAAAAAACCGGAGTCAAGTGCGGTTGATCATTGTTATCGCTTGTGCATACATAACCGAAATAGTTACTGTACAGGATATTTCGCATTTCTTCAGGTATTCGCATGTTCACACCGGGACGCTTATTTGTTTTGCCCCTCTCCAATAGATTATCTTAACCGGTTTTACTTCAACAAGTATCCTTGCAATAATTGGTGTCAGCTGCCAGGCTTTTGGCAATTCCGATGTGGAATATTTCTTTGTATATTCAGGATATTTTTTCATGAATAGCAAAAGTGCCTGCACCATGTGAATAAACCGGAAAGGAATGTCCATTATGCCGTAAATTTTGACTTCTCCGGTAAACAGGACGGCCTTGTTCTGATATATGTTACTCATATCCCTTTTATCGATCAGGAAAGCGACTTTGTTGTTTTCCTGCATAATCTTTAATTTTCTTGCTTCTTTTGAAGTATTGAACAGGATCTTCTGACCATCAAAAACGTAAACTACTGGCGTTACATGAGTTTTTCCTTTCAATGAAGTGCCGATATATGCAAAACTTGACTCATTCACAAGATTATAGATGTCAGGCGGAAGCCACGGCACTGTTGAAATAATATAGGCTGAAATAAGTGACGTCAGTGTTACAAAAACCATGAAGGAAAATGTGATCGCGACAAGGAAATTATCTGTCTTGAAAAGAGGTAATAACAGAAGGGAGATCAGCCCGAAGAAGACATTATTGATATCAAGCTGCTGCAGATATCGAAGTTCGGTGTATGGAGTATGTTCAAGTTCGGTTCTTTTTTCCGCAAGTTTTTTTAATCGCAAAGATCTCCATAGAGCAAGGACTGAGGTCCATATCCCAAGCCCCATCCTGTAGCAAATATCCCATATCAGGAGACTTACGAACAATAATAAGATCACATGCGGATATTTTCCAAGCCACATATCCAGCAAATCATTGCCAAGATAGAAAAGATACAGCATAAAAGGAATGAAAATAACAAGCCCAGGCACTGCCTCATAATGATTCTTATGGAAAAGTATCTCCTTGTACCTCTCGAGCAATTCATTTTCATCCTTACTTAATGGGGCCCTGAATTTTCTCAGTGTCGGCGCAAGTTGCAGGATAAGGAGACTCCATGATACTGCAACCAGGATCGCAAGTGAGCCATATAACAGGGAAATTTGCCCGAGTTCAAAAATAAAACCAAGGAAGATACCCAGAACAAGGAGCAGTAATAATTGCAGGAGTATGCTGTATTTGTAGGATACAAGGGAAAATGGAGGTATCTTGCCTACGATTTCTTCATATATCCACTTCTTTTCTTTTTTGGCGTCGTTATCCATTTATTGTTTCAATGTGAGGCATTAATAATAAATCCATATACAGTATCAGACAAGTCTGATTAACCGACCCCGGGAACAAATAGATAATATTATTTATATCTAAAGCCAATTGTATTCTGGTATGATGACCCTAAGAATTATTTCAATATTCGTTATCCTGATATCCTTGATTTTCTCGGGATGCGCTGACCAGGAACCCGTTGGGACTCCGGTACCGACAGCAACTCCAACGGCAGAACCAACTTCTTTACCCGCAGAGGTTACACCTACTTTGCAGCCGACTTCAATCCCGACACCTGTAAGAACGCCTGCTTATTATCTTGCAGATATTGATGATATTTATGGATTCAGGAAGGTCACAAGAAAAAATGGTTCGGCGTCCTATAGTAATCATACACTGACAATAAATGTCGGAGATAATGTGAAATGGATAAGTGTTTCAGATGAGAACATACCTCTTACGGTTGTGAGTGTAGAGGGTCTGTGGAACAATTCAAGCTCCTTTTTGAAATACTCATACAGGAATTTCAATTATACATTTACCCAGTCTGGAACTTTTGAGGTATATTTAAAGGATAATCCCAGAATCGCTCACCAGAAAATCATAGTTAATCCCTGACCAAAAAATATTTTAAATTGGATTAATCATGATGAATCATTATGATTAAATCGCAACCATTATATGTTGAAGATAGGAAGGATACTTCCGAGCAAACCATTTTAGTGTCGAATTAATGTGTCTAGAAATAGTATTACTGCTCTGCAGTAAACAGCTACACACAGTTAGGAGGCGGTTTTATACACAAAGAAGAGTTGATCCAGCTACATACACTAATGGTGCAAATGAAGAAGTTCTTTGAGGAAAAAGGACATGGGGAGTTCCAACAGTACCAGTCCCTTCAGATAAGCCCCATACACGTGCATAGAAGCAAAGCTGAACACAAACACGCAATCTTCATCCTCGGCAAGGAGATAGCATCCGTAATGACCCTTGATGAATTCTCAGGTCCGGGAAGAACACAGGTGCGAATGCAGGAACTTGCAAGCCGCGCTGTGGATGAAATGATGCATTAAAAACGTCTCTTTTTTTCAATCGAAACATTTCGAAGCATATATTAGGTACTACAGTAAAAATAACTGATTGTTTGATGACCCTAATGCATATTTTTGGGTTCATCATGTGAGGGATATTTTATGGAACTCAATGGAGTAGAGATAGAAGATACATTTGCGGAAGCATTTCCAATAAAGATGGCTAGAATTTTGATCACAGGCGCTACAAAGAGGTGGGCAATGGTTGCGGCACAGGAAGCAACAGGATTTGGAACCTCTGTAATAATGTGCCCGGCAGAAGCTGGCATTGAAAAGATTGTCGATGGCAGTGAAACACCGGACGGCAGGCCAGGCGTATATGTTAACATATGCACATTTGGCTATAAGGCACTTGAGGAGCAGTTATTGAAACGCCTGGGGCAATGCGTCCTGACAGCGCCCACGGCTGCCATGTGGAATGGGCTTCCCGGTGCTGAGAAACAATTTGACACGGGATTTAAACTCAAGTTCTTTGGTGATGGATTTGAAAGTGAGACTACCATCGGCGGGAGAAAAGCATATAAGATCCCGATGATGCAGGGCGACTTCATTGCCGAGCACGGTATAGGAGCACAGGAAGGCATTGCAGGCGGCAATTTCTTTATCCTGGCTGATACACAGATGACAGCTCTTGCTGCTGCGGAAAATGCTGTAGATGCCATAATGATGCAGACCGGCACGATCACTCCTTTCCCGGGTGGTATTGTGGCAAGCGGATCAAAGGTGGGATTCACTAATTATAATTTCATGAAGGCAACAACTAACGAAAAATTCAGCCCTTCGATAAAGACCAGGATCAAGGATACAAATGTACCTGCCAATGTGAATTGCATATATGAGATAGTCATCAATGGGCTTGATGCAGATGCGATAAGCAGGTCAATGAAAGCCGGTATAGCAGCGGCTGTAAGGGTTCCTGGCGTCAAGAAGATAAGTGCGGGTAACTACGGCGGTACGCTGGGCCCGCATAAATTCTATCTTAAAGACCTTATTTGAACAGGGGTAAATCCCCTCCTTTTTTTAACAAGAACATTATTGAAATAATAAAATCCCGGCGCTGTGTCCGTGAGTATTTGGGTAAACATTAGAAAGTTTCAATATATATGAAGAATATAATATAGAACAATAAGAAAACGGGGATAGGTCACCAGGGGGGAAGGAATGGTCTTACTTGAGCTTAAGGATATTTCGTACCGGGTAAAAGAAAAAGAGATTTTTTCCGGACTTTCGCTTTCAGTTGAAACCCGGGAAGTGCATGCTATCCTGGGAAAGAATGGTACCGGGAAAAGTACCCTTGCATATCTGGTCATGGGTTATGAGGGTTACATTCCAGCGACTGGAGAGATATTATTTGACAGAAAAGACATAAATCACCTGTTGCTGCACGAAAGGGCAAAACTTGGGATCACGATGGCGTGGCAGGAACCGGTGAGGTTTGAAGGTATTTCCGTAAGGGATTATTTGACCCTCAAGAATAAGGAGATCGATCCATCAAAGTATCTTGAAATGGCGGGACTTCATCCCGGGCTTTACCTGAACAGGATGATGGACAGTACCCTTAGCGGCGGAGAAAGAAAAAGAATTGAACTTGCATCTGTGGTTGCTCTTTATCCCAGGCTAGTCATCCTTGATGAGCCCGATTCTAGCATAGACATGCTTTCAATCCAGGATATCTTGAATGTCATTACCGGGTTTAAGGAAAACGGGGCATCTGTGATCTTAATTACACACAGGGAGGAAATCGCAATTATTGCTGATAAGGCTTCTGAGATATGTAACGGGAAAATAATATGCACAGGCACCCCAGAGAAAGTAACACAATATTATAAAACAAGGAAATGTGAAGTATGTGCAGGGAGGAATGTTCCTTTGCCTGAACTTGATGAATTGTTGAAATCATTTGGAGAAGCCGGCGGTGATAAGAGCATCCTGGCAAATACAGAACATCTGGTCGCAAGCGTTCATAAGATATTGAGTAGAAGAGCGGTGAAAGGTATTAAATTAGAAGCAGTAGAATCCGAAAAAGGTATTTCTGCCAGTGTAAGACTACTAAAAGGAACCCGTCTATTGAATCCGGTGCATCTTTGTTTCGGTGTGCTTCACAGGAGCGGTATTCAAGAAATAAATATGAGGGTCAACTTTGAAAAGGATTCAGAAGCAAGTTTTATTGCTCACTGCATTTTCCTAAAAGCCGAAAAAGTAAAGCACATAATGGATGTAGTAATCGATATCGGTGAAAATGCAACTATGAGATATTCCGAAATTCATTATCATGGGATATATGGGGGGATAGAAGTATATCCGAAGGCCAGGGTAACTATTGGAAAAAACGGAAGATATTTCACGGATTTTCTTTTGATCAATGGACGAGGTGGAAAGCTGGTGATCGATTATGGGGTTGAAGTTGGCGTGACCGAATTAATTGCGCGTGTGTTTGGACATGCCATAGATGATATTTCAATAAAGGAAATAGTTGCGCTTAATGGTGTGAATTCAAAGGGGCTTATAAAAACAAGGGTTGCTATTGAAAATAATGCCCGGGCGCAGGTAATAGGTATTACCGAAGGCAATGCCCGGGGAGCAAGGGGCCATGTTGACTGCATGGAAATAGTAAAGGATAACGCTATCGAAAAAGCTATTCCTTTTGTAAAAAAATGAAGATTATGATTTTGATAGTTAAATGAATAATGAGGTGATATATATGGAAAGAACATGTTGCCTGCCGGACGATAAGAAGATCACTATGGTACGTATAGGTGATACTATGGTTGGTCTTGCATCTGTAGGCGAGGTATTTGAAAAAATATACCAGGGTAAGAAAAAACCAGAAGATATTGAAAGAATTGAGCTGGTACAAGAACTTACAAGCCACAATTATGTCCCTGAAGAAGCATGGGATGAATATGCAGAGGCTTTAATTATAGAATATGAAAATTATTATAATAAAAAGATCCTGAGGGATGGGAAGAGTTGATTATTTATTGATAAATTCCTCAAGTTTTTCCCGCGCCTCAATATCACGCATCTGCTGAGGTGGGTGCTTCATGAAATAAGCGGATGCGGGAAATATCGGTCCTCCGATCTTCCTGTCAAGAGCGATCTTAGCAACCCGGATAGCATCTACGACCACACCCGCGCTGTTGGGGCTGTCCTCAACCGATAGTTTAAGATCAATATAAGCAGGGACATCCCCGAATAATTTGAAATCAATTTTCAGGTGGCATACTTTATTGTCATCCAGTCCATCGATGCATCCGTTCGGACCTGCGTAAACATGAGCTTCATAGGGAATCTGGGAAGATATGGATTCTGTTTTTGAGATTTTCTTGGATTTAAGCCTTGATTGGTCGGTCATATTCCGAAAATCAGTATTTCCGCCGATATTCAACTGGTAGGTGCTGTCAATTTTTGCACCCCTGTCAACAATCGTCTGTGTTAGCGTCCTGTGAACTATGGTTGAACCCACAAGGCTCTTAATATCGTCGCCTATTATCGGAAGGTTTGCTTTTTTGAATTTTTCAGCCCATTGCTTATTTGAAGCTATAAAGACGGGTATGCAATTAATGAAGCCGCACCCTGCTTCAAGCGCCTGTGTGGCATACCATTTTACTGCTTCTTCAGAACCTACCGGCAAATAATTGATCAGTATGTCCGCTTTTGATTTTCTTAATACGGAAGCCACATCAACAGGTTTTTGTTTATTATCCACCCTGAAATAATCCTTCATGTGAGGAGCCACCCCATCAAGTACCTGTCCTTTCATGACCTTGACATCATATTCCGGGACATCAGAAAATTTTTTTGTACAGTTCGGTTCAGAAAAAATCGCTTCCGACAGGTCAGTACCAACTTTTCGCATATCGATGTCAAAAGCTGCTACGGGTCTTATATCCGAGATGAGATACCCTCCCAGTGAATTATGCATTAATCCTGGAACAAGTTCATCAGAATTTTTTATGTTTTTATAATATTCAAGTCCTTGAATTAAAGATGATGCGCAATTTCCTACACCAGTTATTGCAATACGTATGCCTGACATTAAATTTCCTCTTATACCCGCTTATAGTTATCTTTATACAACTTAAAATTTGTTATTTCAATGCTCTTCTTGCGAATGCTATCCTCTGGAAAACCGTTATGAAAGATATTGCTGCCACTAAAAGGATAGCCAGATATACCATATCAAAGAGCGCACCCAGGATTATTAGTATCATCCTGACCGGCCTTTCTCCAAAACCAACAGAAGCGCTCGCTCCTGCTGCTTCGGCGCGGGCGCGTGTATAACTGACCATCAGCGAGCTGAATATGGCAAGTGTACCTATGAGCCAGTATTGACTGGAATATCCCTGGGACAGACCTCCGTACATAGCTCCTAATATAACAGCAGCATCTGCAAACCTGTCGCATACGGAATCAAGAAAGCCTCCGAACTTTGTCATCCGGTTATTTTCGCGCGCAACAAGCCCATCGAGGGCATCAAAAAAACCTCCCGCAAGAAGAAAAGCACCTGCCACCTTAAGTTCCCAACGCGCAAAAAAATAAGCGGATATAAGACTTAACAGAAGTCCAAAAAGGGTCAATGTATTCGGATTTATATCTGTGATCTTCTTTGCCAGGGGTCTTAGAATATCCCTGATCGATTCTTTTAGTTCTTCGAACATTCCTTCAATTCCCGCGCCAGAGCCTCAAGCCTGGCAGTCACATCTTCACCTTTTGCGATAATATCCACGAAAGCCGACCCAACGATCACTCCATCAGCTCCTGCCCGGATTATCTGAGCAGCCTGCTTGCCGTTTGATATCCCGAATCCTACGGCTTTTGGTGTGGCAGTTTTTACCCTTTTAATAAGCTCACCTGTCGAACCTGCAACATCGCTTCGCACCCCTGTAACACCCAGCCGTGCCACAAGATAGATAAATCCTGTTCCTTCTGCCAGGATCCTGTCCATTCTCTCTTGCGTGGTGGTGGGAGCTACAAGATAAATAAGGTCTATATCATTCTCTTTACATGCCTGCAAAAGTTCATCTGATTCCTCAGGCGGAAGGTCAGGAACTATTATCCCGGATATTCCGGATGCAGCGCAGTCTTTTGTAAATCTTGCCAGTCCGCGCTTGAATATAAGATTGTAATATGTCATTACCACAATAGGTATATGCAATTTAAGTGAAGCGACCATCTTGAAAAAAAGATCAGGCGTCATCCCCCCTTCAAGCGCCCTCTGGATACCTGCCTGGATGGTGGGACCATCAGCAACCGGGTCTGAGAATGGAAGCCCAAGTTCGATAATATCGACGCCCCCTCGTACAAGTGCTGTAACATACTCTTTTGTAGCAGCAGGGAGAGGATCGCCTGCACAAATATAAGCTATCAGCGCGCCCTCTTTTCTAACCTTTAGCTGCCTGAATTTTTCGTCTATCCTCATTTTCTCATCCCCATTACGGTCTCAAGGTCTTTGTCGCCTCTTCCCGAAATGTTGATGACGACAATATCTCCAAGCTCACCTGTGGCTGCAGCTTTCCTGACATAAGCCACCGCATGCGAAGATTCAAGCGCGGGGATTATACCCTCCAGCCTGCAAAGGTCATGGAACGCAAGAAGTGCCTCACTATCCATTGAATTACACGGTTTGAGGCGCCCGATGTCAGCCAGGTAGGCAAGTTCCGGGCCCACGCCTGCATAATCAAGACCTGCAGCTATTGAACTTGACTCCAGTATCTGCCCGTCCTTATTCTGGAGCACTTTTGTTCGCATGCCGTGAAGTACTCCGTCTTCACCCGTGCAAAGGGTTGCTGAATGAAGCGCCTCCTTATCCGTAGTTTTCATACCACTTCCTCCTGCTTCTACGGCGAACAGGTCAACATCCTCTTCTATGAAGGGATAAAAAATGCCCATGGCATTACTGCCTCCGCCTGTGCATGCAACGATGGAATCCGGAAAGCACCCTTCTTTTTCCATTATCTGACTTCGTACTTCCTTTCCTATAACACTCTGGAAATCCCGCACCATCGTCGGAAAAGGATGCGGCCCGACTACCGAGCCTATCATGTAATGAGTCGTTTCCACATTCGCCACCCAGTCTCGCATAGCTTCGTTAATTGCGTCCTTTAGCGTCTGGGAACCGCTTTTTACCGGAATTACCTTTGTTCCCATCAATTCCATCCTGTAAACGTTCATGCGCTGGCGCACTGTGTCCTTTGCGCCCATATAAACCTCGGTATTGATACCAAAAGTTGCACCAGCCATTGCGCATGCCGTACCGTGCTGGCCAGCACCTGTCTCAGCGATGATCCTTTTCTTTCCCATGTATTTTGCCAATAGCCCCTGGCCAAGGGTATTATTCAACTTATGGGCTCCGCCGTGAACCAGGTCCTCACGTTTCAGGTAAATCTTAACACCGTATTCCCTGCTCAATCTTTGTGCAAAATATAATGGGGAAGGGCGTCCTGCAAAATCCCGCAGGTAATAATCAAGTTCCTCATTAAAAACAACGTCATCTTTGAATTTTTCATAATATTCAGTAAGCTCTTCAAGGGCGGGCATCAATACTTCCGGTACGAACTGGCCGCCATATTTGCCGAATTTTGTGGACTCAAGCTTATTTCTCATGTTTTGTTATCCTTTTTAGTGTTATTTTGTATCTGTTTTAGCGTTCAATGCATGTACTAATTCGTAAGTCTTTTCGTAAACGTTTCCAAGCATTATTGATGTCCCTACAAGTATCGCATCCGCACCTGCATCTATCATTCGGACAGCATCAAGGGGTGAAGATATTCCGCTCTCACTTATTATTATCCTGTTGCTGATTAGAGGAGCCAGGTTTTCTGTGGTTGTAATATCAACATTCATTGTAGTAAGGTTCCTGTTATTTATCCCGATAATAGTTGTCCGGGACGCAAGGGCATTTTCAAGTTCCTCACTATCATGAACCTCAACCAGGGGCTCCCTTCCGGAAGATATCGCCTCATTTACGAAATCATCCAGTTCATCCCCCAGAATTCCGGCGACGAGAAGTATCAAATCGCTGTCTATTTCATGAATCTGGTTCTTATTAATAATGAAATCCTTTCGAAGTACCGGTATTTTAACTGCCTCCCTCACTGATATCAGGTTCCGGATACTTCCTTTAAAGAAAAATGGTTCCGTGAGCACAGATATTGCTGCAGCACCAGCTGATTCCATCCGGATCGCGAGCCTGGCGGCATCACTGGGTGTGACATTCTGGATAAATCGTGTAGGTGAGGATGGTTTTACTTCAGAAATCACAGGAATAAGACCTTTTTGTTTCTTATCTTCGATACTCCGTTTGAACTGCCGTGAGGTAATTTTCCCTTTTCTTATATTTGAGGGGATCCTGTTTTTTGTTGAATGTATTATTTCGTCGATGATCCGGTGCATAAGTATCAGTTATATTGTACATTTTAGTACATTGATGTACAATTATGTTCATTATATTTAAGGATTTTGTATTGTCTGGGATCCTTATTGAGCTTTTATAACGATAGTTTTACGTTTTAATAATATCTTTTACAATACCAGATGAAAGCCAATGGCAAAATGGTCACTGATATCCCGGACCAAAAAACAAATATTTTAAAAGAGTCTGCTAACATGAAGGGAAAAAATGGCCGATATGCGAGCCAACCCCTTGTATCAATCATAATTCCATGCATGAATGAGGAAAAGACCATTGGGATTTGTATAAAGAAAGCATTGTGGGCATTGGAACGGGGAGGTTACGACGGGGAAATAATAATTCCTGATAATTCTACTGATAATTCAAGGGATATCGCATTGAAACTTGGCGCAAAGGTCGTAATACCATCTAATAAAGGGTATGGTAATGCGTTCCTGGAGGGATTCCGGCATGCAAAGGGAAAATATGTTCTGCTGGCAGATGCGGATGATACTTACGATCTTACGGATATTCAAAAATTTTTAGATCCCTTGATAGCTGAAGAAACGGATTTTGTAATGGGTACGAGGTTAAAGGGCCATATCGAAAAGGGTTCAATGCCATGGCTTCACAGATACATTGGAAATCCAATAATAACAAGCACCCTTAATGACCTTTTCAAGACGCATCTTAGCGATTCCCAATGCGGTATGAGATCGATCACAAGGAAAGCTTATGATAAACTTGATCTTAAAAGTGATGGTATGGAGTTCGCAAGTGAGATGATAATCGAAGCTGCCCGGAAGAAGCTTCGAATAATCGAGGTTCCAATTCAATATTATCCCAGGCTGACGCCTTCCAAGCTCCACTCGTGGGGGGATGGCTGGCGGCATTTAAGGTTCATGATGCTTTACAATCCAACACCTTTTTTTTCTATCCCCGGTTTTTTGGTCCTTGTCCTTGGTATATTTATGACGCTTACCCTGGCAATTCGCGGGAACGTTCAAACCACAAGCCTCCATTCTTTTATTCTTGGTGTTATGCTGCTGCTTATAGGCGCCCAGATGATAGCCACCGGCGGCTATATGAAAGTTTACGGCATAATCCATAACAGGATCGATAAGACCGGATTAACATCTAAATTTTTGGATTACCATTCCCTGGAATTCGGATTGATCTTTGGATTTATTTTATTCTTTGCAGGCCTTGTCCTGGGAACAGGTGTGGTCCTGAAATGGATTAATTCAGGATACGGCTCACTTTCAGAAGTTGGGACTGCAGTAACCTCAATGACAATGGCAGCGCTTGGTATCCAGATAATATTTTCAACACTCATTATAAGCATATTTTTATTAGAAGAAAAGGATATTCAATGAAAATCGCTTTCGTATATGATGCCATTTATCCATGGGTCAAAGGCGGCGCTGAAAAGCGGATTTATGAGTTGGGTAAAAGATTGGCTGCCGGTGGGAATGAAGTGCATGTTTTTGGAGTCAAATGGTGGGATGGAAATGCAGTGATCAAAATGGATGGAATGGTGCTGCATGGTGTTTGTGGAAGAAGGGAAATGTATATAAATGGCAGGCGTTCGATAATCGGGCCGATGATATTTTCGATCAAACTCCCCTTCCATCTTATCAGGGAAAAATTTGATGTGATCGATGTCTGTGCCTTTCCTTATTTTTCATGTTTTTCCGTCAAGCTCATTTCACTAATAAAAAAAAGTCCTGTGATAATCACATGGCTTGAGGTATGGGGTGACTACTGGTATGAATATCTGGGAATAGCAGGATTTTTCGGAAAGCAAATTGAACAATTGGTGTCAAAAATGGCAGGCAGGTCAATCGCCATATCCGATATGACAAAGAATGGTCTTCTATCGCTGGGAGTGGATGTAAAAAAAATAACCATTATGTCCGGGGGTGTTGACATCAAAGAGATAATGAATATCCAGCCATCCCATGAGAAATATGATATGCTTTTTGCAGGACGGCTCATTAAAGAAAAGAATGTGGATGTATTACTTAAAACAGTAGATAAGGTCCGCAAATCGATGCCTTCTGTACGATGTCATATAATCGGGGAGGGACCTGAAAAAGAACAGCTTGACGCGCTTGCTGCACAGCTGCAGCTTCGGGAACATGTGAGTTTCAGTGGTTTTCTTGATTATCATGAAGTCATATCGAGGATAAAATCATCCAGGGTGCTTGTGGTCCCATCCGGCCGGGAAGGATTTGGAATAGTGGTCATTGAAGCATTTGCCTGTGCAGTACCTGTGATCACCGTCAAGACAGAGCGAAATGCCGCATCCGAACTTGTAGATGGAACGGGTTTTGCCGTAAACCTCGATCCGGGGGAACTCAGTGAGGCAATCCTGACACTTATCAAGGATCCTGGAATGCATGAAAAGATGTCAGTATTTGCTCTCAATAAGGCACAAATGTATGATTGGGACAAAATAGTTAAGCAGTTATCAGACCTGTATGAAGATGTATTATATGAAGAAAAAAGAAAATTGGCAAAATAGGAAAGTACTGGTAACAGGTGCTACTGGTTTTGTGGGCCCCTATCTTATCAGGGAATTGTCTGACAGGAAAGCACGTATAAAAGTACTATCAATGAATAAAACCAGCAGCCTCTTTGAAGATAAAACAACAGTTGTAAGTGGAAATATTACCGATCAGAGCTCACTGAAAAATATAATGAAAGGTGTCGATATTGTTTTCCATCTTGCCGCAGTGTCAAATGTGAACTATGCGATCTCGCATCCCAGGGAGACATTCGAAACAAATGCAACAGGGACATTGAACCTGCTTGAGGAAGCAAGAAAAAATGAAGTCGAAAAATTCGTTTACATCAGTTCTTCCCATGTCTATGGCATACCCCAATACCTGCCCATGGATGAAAAACATCCTGTTAATCCGCATGAGCCTTACGCGGCAAGCAAGGCCGCTGCTGAGATGCTTGTAACCATTTACGCCCTGAATTATGGATTGAAAACGACAATAATCAGGCCTTTCAATATGTTCGGGCCGGGACAATCAGAGGATTTTATTATTCCGTCCATCATTGGCCAGGCACTCACAAAAGAGGTGGTGGAACTTGGAAACCTTACACCTACACGCGATCTGTTGTATATCACTGATGCTATCGAAGGGATACTCACAATCGCAGAACAGGGCGAGGGGGTATACAACATAGGCTCAGGTATCGAGACCAGTATAAAAGATGTCGTTGAGACAATAATAAAAATCATAGATCCTTCCAAGAAATATGTTTCAATAGAAACCCGCAGGCGCTCAAATGCGATCGATATCCCCAGGATGTGTGCGGATATCTCCAGGTTACGTTCGCTGGGCTGGTCGCCTGTAGTCTGTCTTGAGGAAGGATTAATGAGAACTATCGCTAATGAAAATATTTAAGCATTTCAAAATCCAATATGACATAATAAGAGTGGGATTGCTTAAGAGAATGGTATGATGCAATCATAGAAAGTGGATATGGGTTATGATAGCGAATTCAGGTTTGTTCAGATATGCATTCGGAATAGCTGTGGGAATATCAATATTAGCATTATTACATGGTGCGAGTGCTGCAACAATTATAGTCCCCCATGACTTTGCCAGGATACAGTGGGCTATTGATAATGCGACCTCCGGGGACACTATCATAGTACAAAGCGGCACTTATTACGAGAACGTGAATGTGAACAAGAAACTGATCCTTAAAGGTATTGGAATGCCTGTTGTTGACGCCAGGGGAAAAGGAAGCTCGATCAAGCTTTCCAAGAATGGAATTTGGCTGGAAGGATTTATTGCTACAGGAGCAGGTTCCCGGATTGAAAATGCCGGGATCAAGGTCAAATCCAACAACAACATACTCAAAGGTAATAAAGCTACGAAAAACGGGAACGGGGATATATTCGGAACCGGTATTTATTTGTATTTTTCCAATAACAACACAGTGAAAAATAACGATGCATCCGACAACAATCCCGGCGGAAAGTATCGACACGGCATTATCCTGGAATGTTCAGATAACAACACACTTGTCCGCAACAATGTAAACAACAACGAATACGGCATATTTCTGCTCTATTCCTTCAATAGCATGCTGAAACGGAACAATGTATCATACAACATATTTGGGATCTTTCTGTCAAATTCTAATAATAACACGCTCATCAGGAATAATCTTTCAGGAAACCAGGTAGACTTTTCTTTGTATTATTCAAACAACAACACCATCAAGGACCGCAAGAGGAAAAAAGGATTATGATAATGAAGTGGCAGTAAAATGTCAGAATGCAAGCCTGTTACATATCATATTACTCCGGATATATTTGAATGTATGAAGAAAAAGCTGCAAGACGCCGGTATCCATGTCCCTCAAGGAAATAGTGGCGATATGGAAGGCAGCGGTATCAAAGCACATTTTGAATGGGATGGGAAATCAAATCTAATAATTACGATCAAAAAGAAACCATTTATTGTAAATTGTGGTTCTGTAATAGGAAAAATAGAAGACTTTGTTAATGAATGCCAAGGCAAATAAGAAAAAAAAAGAGGCTTATTTTCTCTCTTTGGCGTATGCTACAATAGCCTCTTTAATTCCCCATTTAAATGCCACGACCACAGCAAATCCCCATGCTAAAGGACCAAGGAACGTATAGAAAATATTAGTTCTTATAAGCATGGAATCCAATGCCAGCAAAAGCACAACAAGGAACATGAATCCTCGCAATATTGGGATAATCACATCTGATCCTTCAACTTTCATTCCTGACATCATTTTTTGCAGATAATCCGCAATAAAATCTATGGATAAGAACCCGATTATTAATATCAAGATTCCAACAAAAAGATTTGGTAAATAATTCAATACATTATTTAGAAATTCAGAAAGCCGAATCAATTGGAGTATATCAGTAGCAGCGAGTATAAATATTAGATAACCGAATAATTTTATTACTCCGGAAATAATTCCGGAAATAGATGTATCTGTTGCCTTCAGAGTCTCCCCGACACTAGTTTTCATGAATTTGTCATCAACACCTGTAACTATGAGTAGTTTGCGAATAATAACAGTCAGGAAATCTACGATAAGCAAACCTATGATTAAAATAATGAAAGCGGATATTATGAGCGGGATATAGAGAATTATCTTTGTTATAAATTCTGCAACAATAGTTATCTGCAAAATGTCAATAATAATCACTGCAAAGATGATATAAATAAACCATTTTATTATAGCTTCAAATAATTCCACGGTGCTCATTTCAGCCTTTTTTATCATCCCACCAATGGTGGTTTTTTCAATCAGCTCATCAAGGCCGATCTTATCCAGCACCTTTGCCCCCACTTTTCCAAGAAATCTGCCCACAATCCATCCAACTATCATTAAAACTAAAACTGCCACAATAGTAGGGATATATGCGATAACCTGTTGTCCCATGCTGTATAAACTATTTAATATTTGCGAATCTGCCATTACAACCACTCCGTAAATTAAGATTATCTACTGTAATATTTAAATTTGGCGATTCAGTCCATAATAGTTTACATGATTATGATAGTATTTATTTAAAATTAAAGATAATATAACTATAATCGACTGCCGGAACGTTATAAATAATAACGGCTTCCTTAATATTATTGTATGAGTTATGATAAGGGGTTATATTTTATTATTATTGGCATTGATTTTGATCGTTACTCCAACTCACGGTGAACCCCTGAAAAACCTGACAGAGGTTGGAGTTTTCGATCCTCGCGATGCAGAGTTCTTTAGGGATTACTGGATTTAATCTAAGAAAATAGTATTCACGAAATCTCTTTATATCGCAAATCCAATAAGACAGGATATGCATTTTGACAGGTATTGCGCCCAAATCGATGCCCTCGACACCGATGATGGTACCAAAAATGCCATGCGTGGAGCTTTCTCCCGAAGGATTGAATTATTCGGGAATAATCTGCTTTTTTACAGGGAGCCTTTTACTCCGATATCATTGACTGGCACACAATGCTCTTTGAAATGCAAGCATTGTGATTCATATTACCTGCGCCATATGCTGGATGGCTCAAATGGTAGACTGCATTCATCTGCACATGGCCTGGTCGCAGCTGGCGCCAATGGAATATTACTGAGCGGCGGAAGTTCAATAGATGGAAGCGTTCCTACATACCTGCATGCTTATGATATTCAAAAAATAAAACAGGATACAAATCTCCTGGTCAGCGCCCATACAGGTATCGTTAACAGGGGACAGGCAGAGATACTCTCAAAATATCTTGATATGGCACTCGTGGATGTTATCGGGGATAATGAAACCATTCATGATATACTGGGTTTATCCGCATCGGTCCAGGATTATGAAAATACGTTATTTCACCTGTCGTCTTTTGGAATCCGGCTTGCCCCGCACATCATCGTCGGGCTGGATAATGGTGAATTGAAAGGGGAATTACGGGCCCTTGAGGTCCTCAGGAAATTCGATCCTGCTGTAATCGTCATAGTTGTATTTATACCAACAGAAGGGACAGCATCAGAAATAGCAGCGCCTCCAAAAATAGAGGATGTAGTAAAAGTAATAACAAAAGCCAGGGAAATATTTGATGTGCCGCTGTCATTGAGCTGCGTTCGCCCTGGAGGAAGATACCGTTCTATACTGGATAAGTACGCGATCTTAAGCGGAATTGACAGGATGGCAGTGCCATCACGAAGCGCCTACAGGACAGGGCAGGAGCTGGGGTTGAACATTCGTGAGGTGCCAAATATGTGCTGTTCTTACAAAAACGGGTTCAAAGGCAAGCCCGGATTGAGAGAGTGCAGGAAGTAATATGAAAGAAATTGCCCACCACAATGACGTAACTATTTATGCACCCGATAATTCAAGATTTTCTTTTATGAAAAGTCCTTATGCAGCACATAAAATCCATATCAGGCTTGGGATTCGTTCCTGAGTCTCACCCTCAATATATCTGCTGCACTGCTCAGGTCGGTTTCATAAAGGTCCCTGATTTTTGAATCATATAAGTTAGAGTATATTTGAAGAAGCTCTCTCTCTGCTTTGTCTCTTAAACTTCTATTTTCATGCTCCAGAATAATATGAAAATCATCCTGGTGCATTATTATGAACTTCCTGAGTTTTTCCACATTTTTTGTTTCCGGCAATAGCCCAAGCACCTTGATAAGGGGAGAGCCTCTTTTTTTTCGCTGTCTGGGACCATCGTGGATATATAATCCCATAAGTTCACAGCCTGTTTTTATTATTGCAGTTAAAGTGAGAGCGCCTGCGCCGCTGCATACTTCCAGTCTTTCTTCAAGTAAAGAATAACCACTATCAGATAATTGTTGTCTTGCGAACTGCATGAGGGAAATTTCATATTCCTTTTCAGGGATACCCCAGTAATCGTTCATGACAATAAGCAGGTATGGATAGATATTTATAAGTTTCTTTGAGGATTGAGACTATTTATTATCTTCTGGAAACCACAAAGAGCGCAGAGTACACAGAGAAAAGCGTCAAAGCTCTGTGTTCTCTGTGAAACCTGTGGTTGATCAACTTTGCAACTCTTCCATAATCAAGAATGGTCTCAAATAATTAACAGGAAACTATTTATAATATACATACAATCGAATATAATGTATACTCTATATTAAATATAAAGTATAAGAGGTGGAATTATGGAATTTAATGAAAAAACAATTGGCTATATATTGTACGCGGTAGGCATTATTGGCGGTGCGGAAGGAGCTCTGGGTGTACGCCCGCAAAATAGCCTGGTGATAAGTGTCGTGGCAATGATCGTCATCATAATTGCCAGCTATTTGCTGGGAAAGAAATAAGATTCAAATACGGCTGAATGGGGTAATTTAATCTACAACTATTGTGACTCCTGTGGTTTTAACACCACAGGTGCTTTTTTGATTTCGACATGCAGTTTCCCAATAATTTAATTATAGCAACATACAATTAGAACGGGAGGGAAAATCAATGATTGATAGAAAAGTGCTTTTAGAGAAATTATCTAATGCCCATGGCGTTTCAGGATATGAAGGGAATATCAGGAAGATCATAGAAGAGGAAGTAAAACCCTATGTCGATGAAATCAAAACAGATCAAATGGGCAACCTCATTGCAACAAAAAAAGGTGGTAAACCTGTTGTGATGCTTGCCGCCCATATGGATGAGATAGGCTTGATGGTAAAATATGTTGATGATAAGGGTTTTGCCCGTTTTACAAAAACAGGAGGGTGGTTTGACCAGACCCTTCTTAACCAGCGGATGATAATGCATACGGAGAATGGTCCGTTATATGGTGTCCTGGGTTCCAAACCCCCGCATGCCATGAAAGAAGAGGATAAGAACAAAGTGATAAAAGCCGATGATATGTTCATCGATGTGGGAGCAAAGAGCAAAGAAGATGCCCAGAATATGGGAATAACGACGGGAACTCCTGTCACATCAGATATAGATTTTAGATCCCTTGGAAATGATCTGGTTACGGGGAAGGCTTTTGACAACAGGGCAGGCTGTGTAATGCTGATCGAAGCCCTGAGCATGATGAAAAATGTCAAAGCTACGGTCCATGCGGTTTTTACTGTCCAGGAAGAAGTCGGATTAAAAGGAGCAAAAACTTCCGCATTCAGGTTGAACCCTGATGTGGCTCTTGCTACTGATGTCACTATTACGGGGGACCATCCGGGAATTGAGAAGAAAGATTCTGCCATCGAGATGGGAAAAGGCCCGTCTGTAACAGTGAGTGACGCCGACGGACGAGGGATAATCGTTCCGGAATCCGTATTGAAATGGTTAAAAGAAGCTGCAACGAATATTCCCTACCAGCTTGAAGTGGGAAGCGGAGGCACAACCGATGCAACAGCGATACATCTTACAAAGGAAGGGATCCCGACAGGTGTTATCAGCATCCCTACTCGTTACATCCATACTCCCGTATCAGTGCTGAGTATGCACGACCTGGAAAAGAGCGCAGAATTGATCGCAAGGGCGGTTGAGATAGTGGATACGTTTTTCTAAGCCTACTGTTATTGACACAAGTGTACTGTGAACACTTTGGTCTACAGTATCTTAACGGCGCTGGGGTTGCGACCCCAGACCTCTGCGGCTGCGCCGCCTATGGCGGGGTTTAGTGAAGATAATCGGTTGCATAAAAATTATACCATTCTTTTTCCGGCGCTTGAACGATGAGCTTATAGCACTTCCTAAAAAAACCGAAAATTCCGAGTCGCGCCTCGCAAAGGCGCAGATACACATGCCCGCATACGCGGATTCCCGTTCCCGAAGGGTAATCGGGACGCGGATGAACGCAGATTTATTACGTCGGAACATGTATAAATCAAAGCGTCTCCCCCCATCATGTCCACATATTTTTCAACTAGCCTCCCAAGTATTCACTCAGCTTCATCGCAAAGAGATTGAAAGGAGGGATGAGCATTGTGCTATTAATTTTAATAACAATTACTCTGTTTTATTCCAGCAATTTAATAAACTCTTCTCTTGTCATTCCTGATTGTTTGATGATTGAAATTAAAGTACCCTTTGGGACAGGATCTCTTTTTGGAATGATGACGAGATACTTTTCACCTTGACTACCTACTCTTACCAAGGCTCTGTGACTTCCTTTTCCTTTAATAGGTGCATAATCAAACCCTACTCTAAGAAGCCTTTTTATGATCTTTTCAGATGATACCAAAGGAAGTTTATTCACACTTTCACACCAAAAGTAGAAGTGAATTTAGTTGGGGAATGTAAGGATGCAGCAAAATCATTTAATATTCCCAAAGCTTTGGCATTCTCAAGATATAATTCAACAGCCTCTTTCAGGTTTTCAAGAGCTTCTTCTGGTGTGTCACCCGCACTGGCAACTTCAAGTTCAGGGCATTTTGAAACATAAACATCATCTTCCTGCCAGATTATAGCTGTAACATTTGATTTTTCCATACTTTTCATCGTATTGAAGGTTAATCTTTGTTATTATATTTTTGGTCGAACTCTTTCCTGTTTTTAATACTTAACGTGAGCCTGAAAAAAAAACAGAACCTCCGGGAAACCGATAGAATTGCTAAATCTTGAACATCCACATGATGCCTGTTAATTCATTCGGGGATCGTTGACGCTTAAAGCACTTCCTAAAAAAACCGCGATCCTGAGTCGCGCCTCGCAAAGGCGCAAACACACATGCCCGCATACGCGGATTCCCGTTCCCGAAGGGTAATCGGGATGCGGATGAACGCAGATTTATTGTACCGGAAAGGTATAAATCAAAGCGCCCCCTGCCCCTCATGCGGCGCCGTTGGTCTGTCGATGACCGGGAAGAAAAATATATTTGAGGAGGCTGGATTTGAAGGCGCTTCGCGCAAAAACACTTTCACACCGCTTTCAAAAGATATATAAGGAGATGGGTTGTTTGTATAGTATCAGGCTGCGCCGCGAAAGGACGCGAGGCGGTAGGAATAGGGAAGGGTGAAGATGGGGCGGGATTATGGAAAGAAGCTTTGATGATTTTGATCTTAAGAAATTAAAAGACGACCTGGAAGCTTTGATAGAAACGATTGAAATATTGAATGATGAAAAGCTGATGAAAGGGATAAAAAGCTCCAGAAAAGATCTCGAAGCAGGTAGATTACATGAGCTGAAAAATATTGAGGAGCTTGATGAAGTATGGGAATGAAATTGGCATATTTTGACGAGTTTAGAACTGATTTAAAGCAGATTATATAAATCATCTATTGTTATTTCCGCATCTCTCAACAATTTTCTGAGTAAGCCTTTTCCGATTACTTTATGGTTTGGTATGGAAAGTGGTTTTCTTGAACTATCTGACGGATGTTTCATTCGAATATGGCTTCCGGTTTGCCTGGCCGTAACATAGCCCAATTTTCCCAATGCCTTTACTGCATCTTGACCAGATATTATCGGCAATTTCATGCTTCTACGGCTACCGTATGGAAACTGAATTCCTGGATATTTGCAATATCAGAAATTTCATCCTCACTCTCGTCTTCAAGACACATTTCTATTACTTCGCGTATATTTTTGAGAGCTTCATCAAGAGTCTCTCCCTGGGTATAACAACCTTTTAGTAGTGGACATTCTACCACATAAAAACCATCTTCGTCTTTTTCAACAATTACGGGTAAAGTGATTTTCGTGGATTTTAGTTTCCTTGCCATAGTCGATTTAAAATGCTTTTCCAAGATTTAAGGATGTCGTAACTACGAAGTATCACCCATTTGATTATCTTAAACGGCGCTGGGGTGCGACCCCAGACCCCGGCGGATGCTCCGCCGTTGGCGGGATTTAACATGAAACCATCGGTTGCATATTTTTACGATTCTCCATACATATCACAAAAACACTTTCACACCGCTTTCAAAAGATATATAAGGAGATGGGTTGTTTGTATGGTATCAGGCTGCACAGCGAAAGGCGCGGTCGGAACAGGGAAGGGTGAAAATGGGACGGGATTATGGAAATGAAGGGCGCGGAAGAGGGCGGAGAGCGCATGTTGGTGATGATGAATGATCAATCTATATTTTAGGTTCAATTTCGAGTTTATATGTTATCAGCAATAAGAGACATTGGGAAATGGCAAATTGCCAAGTCAGGAAAACAAGATTTAGATGTACTTATCAAAGAGCCGAATTTTAAGAACGGAGGAAAACTGGTTTTAATAAAAATAAATCTTGATGAGAAAAGATTTGAAGGAGTTGAACTGGAGGACTATGATTCCTCTAAAATCCACAAATACCTTTTCAGAGGAGGGGTATCCCAAGGGCCAAATCCAACCCCTATATCAATTATCAATATTAAAAAACCTCAGAAGACTTATGAAGGAAAGATTCAAAAATGGTTCAGTAAATATTCCAACAATAGCGCTAATTCAAAGGAAGAAAAAGAATTTATAGAAAACATAAAAGTCATTCTTTTAGATCATCATGATCAAATTGTCCAAGCAATAGATACTTGTATTTCAGACATACCTAAAAAAGAAGGTAAGCTTTTAACGTTAAAGATTATGCAAGGTAAAGAATGGAAATATATCGGTGATTTTGAGATTTTTAAGAAATTGCTAACAGAAAAAGAATCTAAAATAATAGGGGAGAAAATTGCAAATTGCTCTATATGCGGGATGCCAAAAGAGTTATCAGAAGATGTGGGAGTTTTTAAGTTTTACACAACTGATAAGCCAGGATTCATAAGCGGGGGTTTTAAAGAAGACGATTCATGGAAAAATTTTCCTGTTTGTTCTGTGTGCAAACTTGAATTAGAAGAAGGGCGAAAGTTTGTTGAAGCTAACCTCAATTATAGGTTTTATGGACTCAGTTATTTACTTATACCAAAACTCCTTCTAACAAAAGTTGATGCCGAAATTATTGGAATTTTGCTTGATAGTAATAAGAAGATTTCACTAAAAGAAAGGATAAAGAAAAGAATAACAGATAATGAAGAAGAAATCTTAGAAGCGCTTGCGAATGAGAAAGATATATTAACATTTAGCTTCCTATTTTTAAAGTCAGAGCAAAGTGCTGAAAGAATATTATTACTTATAGAAGATGTCTTCCCATCAAGAATTAATAGAATTTTCAAAGCAAAGGATTATGCTGATGAGATCACAGGGGACAGCTTTACATTAGGAAAAATCAGGTTTTTTTTTACCAAGTCTGATGAGAATAAAAGAGATTATGATCTTAATACATATTTTTTAGATATTGTAGATAATATTTTCAGAGGAGTACCAATTGACTTTTCTTTTTTGAATAGATTTTTTTTAATAAAGATACGGAGGGACTTTTTAGACTATGATAGTAAAGGGAAAGATAAATTCAATTTTCACTCATCAATAAAAAATGCTTTGATGAGTATAATATTTTTTGAAAATCTTGGTTTAATAAACTTTGCGGAGATGAAAGATTTGGAAGAAAGTAAATTTGAAGATGTGTTTAAGAAATATGGCAATACCTTTAGCTCACCAGTTAGAAGAGGGCTTTTCCTTACAGGAGCTTTAACAGAAATGCTGTTGAGAAAACAGGGAATAGAGAGGGGAGCTAAGCCTTTTTTGAAGAAGCTTAAAGGGCTAAAAATGGATGATAGAGATATTAAAGCCCTTTTACCTGCAATACAAAATAAGTTTGAAGAGTATAAATCATTCGGGAAAGGGAAACGGCTCGTCGCTGAAGAAGCGTATAATTATCTCTTTACCTCTGGAGATAACTGGAAATTATCTGTTGATGAGATTAACTTCTTCTTTGCAGGGGGCATGAATCTTGTTGGAGAGATTAACAATATTCTGTATGCAAAAGGTGAAAAAGATGTTGATTTAGAAGAAGGCATTCAGTCTAATGAAGAAACAAGTATAAAAAATATTAGTAAGGAGAACTAAATTATGTCAGAATTAATAAAAAATCGCAGTGAGATCCTTTTCCTATACGATGTAACCAATGCCAATCCTAATGGAGATCCAATGGATGAAAACAAACCGAGGATTGATGAAGAGACCGGGAAAAACATTGTTACAGATGTCAGATTAAAGAGAACGATCAGGGATTATCTACATGATTACAAGCAAAAAGATGTTGATGTATTTATAATAGACACTAGAGATGACAAGGGTAATTTAAGAACCAAGGAAGATCGTTTAGGCGACTTTAAAACTCAGGAAGATTTGCTTGATAAATGTATAGACATAAGACTTTTCGGTGCTACTACCGCAGTTGAAGGAAAAAACATGGTATTAACTGGTCCTGTCCAGTTTAAATATGGACGATCACTCCATAAAGTCGATTTAATTTATATAAAAGGGACAACCGTGATGCCTTCTAAAGCCGATAAAAAACAAGGAACATTTACAGAGAGATACATTCTTCCCTATTCTCTTATTGGATTTTATGGAATTGTAAATGAGAATGCAGCATCAAATCAGGGACTTAAGTTAACAGAAGAAGATATTTCTTTGATGCTTGAAGGCATCTGGAATGGGACAAAAAACTTAATATCTGGTTCCAAATTTGGACAAATTCCCAGATTATTAATGCAGATTGTATATAAAGAGGGTAATTTTTACATTGGAGAATTGGACAAAAGGATATTCCATATTACAAATAAAAACAATGAAAAAGAAATAAGGGATATATCCGATCTAAAAATAGACATAACAGATCTCACAAAGGCCTTGAATGAATATAAAGGCAAAATTGAAAAGATCAGGTTGAAAGTTGATGAAAGAATTACCTTTATGTCAAACGGGCAAGATATTAAGATAGAGAATGCTTTGAGCGGATTTACAGTAGAATTTCTCAAATATTAAAGGCAATTATGAAAGTATTAGTTTTTGACATCTGGGGAGATTATGGGCATTTTCGAAAATTTTACACGACATCGTCCCCCCTTACTTTTTCATTCCCACCACCTTCAACTATAGCAGGTATTTTAGGTGCAATTTTTGGAGCAAGTAAAGACGAATATTTAAAGATTTTTTCTCTAACTAAATGTAGGATTGCGCTCAAGATTGTTAAGCCCATTAAAAAAGTAAGAATGGGATTGAATTTTATAAATACAAAAGGTAATTATTGGACACCAATATTAAGAATTACTCCAAAAAGCACCCATGAACCAAGAACTCAGATTAGAACTGAATTCTTGAAGGATCCTTATTTTAGAATTTACTTTATTCATGAAGATGAAACGATTTTATTTAGACTTGCCAAGTTTGTAGAAGAACATAACAGTATTTACACAATTTCTTTAGGCTTAAGCGAATTACTGGCTGATTTTAAATTCATTGGAATCTACAATACAGAGAAAATTTTAAATGGAGCAGCGGTTGAAATTTACACCCCAATTGTTGCAAGCAATCTGACTCCTAACAGATTCGAGATCGAACCAGAAAAAAAATATTTTAAGGAAAAAATCCCGATTATAATGAATCCTGAAAGAATAATTGAAAAATACAATGATGTAATTTTCGAGTCTCAAGGAAAGACCATAAAGGCACAATTAAACACTTATTATAAGCTTGAAAATGGAGAAAATATTGCCTTCTTCTAACCTTTATTCTCACCCTGGCAGACTGTTGGAAGAACATTTAATTGGTGTGGCAAATTTAGCTGACTCATTTTGTAAAGACAAATCATTCCCTCAACAAGAACGACTAAAAATTCTAACCAGAACAATTGCATTATCTCATGACTTAGGTAAAGCAACAACATTTTTTCAAAATTACTTAAAAGCAGATGAGAAAGAAAAACTAAAATTTAAAAACCAAAAAGAAACCCATCATGGGCTTTTTTCAGCAGTTTGTGCTTATTATCTTGTTAAAGAATTATTGTATAGAACCAATGAAGATGTTGGATATTATCCTTTCTTTGCTTTCGAGGTTGTTAAAAGGCATCATGGTAATTTGCAGGATTTGATTGATGAAGCAATCTTTAATGATGAAGATAAAAAATTAGTTAACAAACAGCTTGAAAATATCAATGAAGCAAAATTTACTGTCCTCTCACAACATCTTTTTGAAGCTGGTCTGCCGATTAAACTAACAAAAAAGAATATTTCTGACTGGATTGATAGATTTCCAAAAGAATTAAGAGCTATCAAGAAAGCTCTGCGTCTGAATATTGGTGATGCCTCAAATTATCTGCTTTTGAATCTTCTTTATTCCATTTTACTTGATGGTGATAAAAGCGACGTTGTAGTTAGAGATATTTCCCACTTTGATAGGCAAACAGGGAGTATTTCGGTGAATATTGTAGATACATATAAGTCTAAACAATCATTTCAGGAGTCATCAATTAATGCGATAAGGGAGTCTGCGTATCGCGAAGTCATTAATAAAGAGATCGATATTGAGAAAAGATTTTACTCAATAAATCTACCCACAGGTCTTGGAAAAACCCTTATTTCCTTATCCTTTGCTCTAAAATTGCGGGAATTGGCGAATACTAATACCCAGGGCAAATTTGTACCACGAATTATATACGCATTACCGTTCTTAAGTATAATCGAACAAAATAGTGATGTTATTGAGAAAGTGCTCAAAGCCAATGGGATTTCACCATATAACAACATATTATTGAAGCACCATCATTTATCCGAAATTTCATATCAGATTAATATAAATGAAGATTTTGAATCAGATAGCGCAAAAATCATGATAGAGGGATGGAACTCTGAAATTATTGTTACAACTTTTGTTCAATTGTTTCATACTTTGTTAACAAATAGAAATAAGAATCTTAGAAAGTTCCATAGGATCAATAATTCCATAATTATCCTTGACGAGATACAGTCCATCCCAATAAAATATTGGTTATTAATTAAAACAATTTTCCAATTTATAACGGAGAAATTAAATGTTTATGTCATTTTTGTGACGGCTACAGAACCGCTTATCATTGAAAAGAAGGATATGGTTAGCCTTGTTGAAAGAGATAAATATTTCAAGACAATGAATAGGGTTATACTAAAACCATCACTTGATAAGGATTTAACACTGGAAGAATTATATTATACTTTTAAAATCGAGCAAGACAAAAGGTATCTCTTTATTTTCAATACCATTAGCGCCGCCAAAAAGTATTATGAGTTAGCTAAAGCAGACCACAAAGATATTTCCTTCCTTTCAACTCATATAATTCCAAAAGAAAGACTTACGAGGATTAGTGATATGAAGAAGGGTAAATATAAGATTGTAATCACTACTCAGCTTGTCGAGGCTGGAGTGGATATAGACTTTGATATAGTGGTGAGAGATTTAGCTCCACTAGATTCTATTAATCAGGCTGCTGGAAGATGCAACAGAAATAATTTTGGCAAGGAAAAGGGAGATGTTTATGTTTTTTCGCTTAAAGATGAAAATGGTAAAAAATTTTCATCATATATATATGATTCAGTTTTAATTGATATAACAAAAAAGATATTAGGTAAACATCAAGAAATCCAAGAACAAGAATTTCTTGAACTTATAAATAATTATTACAAAGAAACCTTTGAGAAAAAATCACATGATGAATCAAGAAAGATATTAGAAGCGATTGGAAAGTTGCGGTATGATTCTGAAGAGCGTGAGAATATATCTATTTCTGATTTTAAATTAATAGATGAAGATTATCCTAAGAAAGATGTTTTTGTTGAACTTGATGACGATGCCAAGGAGCTTTGGAGCAAATACATGGAGCTTAAGGCAAAAGATTTATTTGAACAAAAAAAGGCATTTGATGCAATTAAAGCAGATTTCTATCAATATGTTATTTCAATTCCAACAAAAGTAAAGAATTCTCCTCAAGAAGGTGTTTTCTTGGGTTATGTGAGAAATGAAGTTCTAGCTGACTATTATAATTTAGAGACAGGGTTCATAACAAAGGATGATAGAAGTATTATTATATGGTGATTTATATGACCCTCTACAACTTCACTCCCGCCGCCCCTCCCGTCCATCCCCCCGCCCCCTCTCCTCACCACTCCCAGGCGCGCTGCATGCGGACAGGCGGCGCAAAGAGCATACGGAGAAATGATATGATTACACAAACTTGCAACCAATTCAATAAATCTGCGTTCATCTGCGTTCATCTGCGGTTTGTTTTAGATTATTTTTTGCTGCCATATTTTTCTATGAAACCTGCGCTTGCAAGCGATAGCGCTAGATTTTTAACACAGTTTAATGATATATTTTTTAAAATAAACCAATGGAGGATAGGTGAAAATTAACATGAACCTGCTTCCTCTGCATCGATATTCAAAGAATTATTATTTATCCCCGTTTTCCAGATTTAATTCAAATAGAACACGGATGACGCGGATTGCGCGGATCTTCGCGGTTCCGTTTGCATCCGCGTCATCCGCGCGATCCGTGTTCTATCGTTCGATTTCTCTCTTAATCGAAGAAAAATGTAACCTCCGGGCATTTATAACCAATCTTAATAGTTTCAATAATTACATACACCAAAGTTAACAAAATTGATAACCATAGTGCATACAAATATGAATAAGAAATATCAACTCCTTAACGAACTTGCAAGAAAAGGTCAAACATTCACATTCGAAGATGCAGCCAGAATCAGCCGCCTCGGCAGCCAGAGCCTTAAAGTAACTCTCTCCCGCATGGAAAAGGAAGGCTGGATCGAGCGCATTGAAAAAGGGAAATATATCCTGATTCCTCTTGGCGCCAAAAAAGGAGGATATACGATCAATGAATTCCTTATCGGCTCGCAACTCGTCAAACCTGCTGTCATAGCTTACTGGAGCGCTCTTAATTACCACGGATTCACGGAGCAGATACCGAATACTGTTTTCATACAGACCACATCAAGAAAAAAAGAACAGGAACTTGAGATTTTTGGCGTCAGATACAGGATAGTCAGAATAACAGAAAAAAAAGTATTCGGATTTGAAAAGGTATGGATAGATGACGTTGCCGTTCTAATTACCAACCCGGAAAAAACAGTGGTGGACTGCCTTGATAAGCCCCGGTACTGTGGCGGAATAGCAGAAACGGCAAAAGCGTTGCATGGTGATCTTGATATAGAGAAGCTTAAAAAATATGCAATAGATATAGGCAATTCTGCGGTCATAAAAAGACTCGGGATACTCTGCGACAAAATGGGAATAAAATTAGATGTCGAGCCCGGATTAATATCAGGAAACTATCCCCTTCTTGACCCCTCGATGCATGGAAAAGGCATTCTGAACAGGAAATGGAAGATACGGGAAAATGTAAGTGAGAAATACCTGGTGGAATAGGATGATTCGCGATATTGAGATCAAGGAGAAAGCAAGAGAGAATGGTGTTCCTGAGACCACAATTGAAAAAGACTATGCTTTGAACTGGATATTGAGATCTCTTAACCAGCAAACTGATTCATTTGTTCTCAAAGGAGGTACAGGATTGCGAAAAGTCTATTTTAAGAACTATCGTTTTTCTGAAGACTTAGACTTCACAATGCTAAAAAGTACCGGAAGGTCAGACATTGAACTCGTGATAAAAAAGGCGATCCAGACGGCAAAAAGAGATAGCGGCATCAATTTTCATGATAATATTGAATCAGAAGAAAACATTAATGGATATAAAATAGACATCTATTTCAGGATATTCAGGCGCGGAGGAAATCCTCTGCGTATAAAATTCGACATCACAAAACCTGAAAACGAAACAATTATCCTGCCTCCCATAATGAAAGATATTTTCCATCCCTATTCAGATGATTATTATTCAATTGCCTGTGTGTATTCTATCCATGAGATCATGGCAGAAAAAATACGTTCCTTGTTTGAACGAACAAGAGCAAGGGATGTATATGATATCTGGTTCATATCGAAGAATATCGATATGGAACAGGTTTTTGAAATATTTCCTGCAAAATGTGCATTCAAGAAAATAATGCCAGATTTCGAAGATTTACTTGATCGAAAAAAGGATTTTCAGAATGCATGGAAAAGTTCTCTCGGACATCAATTAAAAGCTTTACCCGATTTTGAATCGGTATTCAATGAGGTTACAGATTTGATGAGCAATATTAGAAGAAAAGGATAAAACTTCTGGACACCAAAGTTAACAAAATTGATAACTATGGTGAATCAAATTATGAAAATGAAATATTAAGAAAGATTACAAATAAGCATCGATTCACAGAAAAAGCCCGCCATCAGTGGCGCCTCACCGGGCTGGGGTCGAAACCCCAGCGCTGGAAAACTGAAAAAAGAGTCAGTCTTTAAATAATTATAAAGCAGAAGGAATAATGGTCAATTACCCCTACTAAAAGTCGGGGGCATGTCCCGTGAGGGCTGTGAGAAATTAGTTGACAAGGAGGCTTAGAAATATGCAGAAGTTAGAAGAAAGAAATACATACACACCCACCGATATTCCGCACGTCGGTGGCAACTGTGATTGGATATTAAACAGACCCGAAACATCGGTTCACGCTGTATCCACGTATGGCGCAGCCATACGTGTGTACGACGTAAACTGGCGCAACGGTTTAGAGGAAACTCTCAGTGTATCCGGTTTAAAAACATCTTCTAACAACTCCGATGCGGCTCTAATTGCGATAGAACACGCAAAGCAGAACATGAGTGTATCTGCTGTTTATGTTCTAAACATGAGAGGGCAACCGCTCATGCCTACAACACCAAGAAAAGCCAAACAGTTATTAAAGGAGGATAAAGCAAAAGTAATCAAAAGGACGCCATTCACAATCCAGTTAAAATATGCAACAGGAGAAACAAAACAAGAGATCGTTCTTGGAGTGGATTCAGGCTTTGAGAACATTGGTCTTTCAGCAGTAACCGCAAAGAAAGAAGTGTATTCCTCAGAAACAAAACTGCGAACCGATATGGTCAAGCTCAATTCAGAACGCAGACAATACCAAAGAGCAAGACGAAACAGGAAAACATGGTACAGACAACCAAGATTCGATAACAGGAAGAAACCTGAAGGCTGGTTAGCTCCATCAATCCAGCATAAACTTGACAGCCATATTAAGCTAATAGAAAAAGTAAAACAACTTCTCCCTATAACGAAAATCCACATAGAAGTAGCAGCTTTCGACATCCAGAAAATCAAAAATCCTGGAATATCAGGAATAGAATACCAGAACGGAGTCCAGAAAGATAGCTGGAATGCAAGAGAATACGTACTGTACCGGGATAACCATACATGCCAGCATTGTAAAGGAAAATCAAAAAACCCGATACTCGAAGTCCATCATATTGTTTCAAGACAAATCGGTGGGGATGCACCTGATAATCTCTTAACGCTCTGCGAAACCTGTCATGATAAAGTTTCAACAGGCAAGTTAATACTGGATGTAAAAATCCCCATAGGATTCAAACCGGAAACATTCATGTCAATCGTAAGATGGAAGCTGGTCAATAAGTTAAAAGCTGCTGGAAATATTATAAATCATACTTATGGATATATCACGAAATTTGATAGAATAGCATCAGGAATTGAGAAATCTCATAGTACTGATGCTTTTGTAATTGCAGGAGGAACTATGCAGGAAAGAAGTTCGATAAGATTCATAATAAAACAGGTCAGGAAATGCAACCGTAAATTATTCAAAGGCGATAGAAGCCATATCAAGAATACGGCTGCCCGGATCATTCATGGCTTCCAGAGATTCGATAAGGTTCTCTGGAATAGTATCGAATGCTTTGTTTTTGGCAGAAGAAAAACAGAGTATTTCGAATTAAGAACACTTGATGGAACAAAGATACACGCATCGGCAAAAGCAAAAGATTTTAAGATATTAGAATCTGCTAATACGTTGTTAATAGCGTATATGAGTGGGGTATGCTCCTCCCCCAACGATGAGTCGGGGATTTCCGCTACCCCTGCACCCCACGGAGGGTTATGAAAGATCAAATTGTTCATGTGCCAAAAACGAACGACAAAAAAATTTCGAACAACGACCTCAACTATGTGCTCCCTAAACTCAGGAGTTCCAGACTTGTTCACTCGATCATTCTTTTTGGCTCAAAGGCAAGAGGAACTGAAAAAGAAAAGAGCGACATAGATATATGTATCATACCAAAACCAGATATTGAAGTGACTCTGAAAGAGAGAATATCTCTTAATAATTCTGTCTCGGAGAATATCGATATTTCATTCATAGATGAATTGCCTGTTTATATCCGCAAAAGGATTTTTCTAGAAGGCAAGGTGCTTTACACGGAAGACATGTATTATATATTAACACTTTCAAAAATTAATGACATGGAATACGAACGATTTAAAAGGCTCAACAAAGAGTATCATAAACATGTTATGGAACGTGTACGAGCCAAACTGAGATGATAAACTTGGATAATAATAGATTACAGGAAAAGATAGATGAATTGGAAAAATATCTAAAGGAACTTGATGAATACCTTCCGGAAGAAGAAGAGGATTATCTGAGTAATGGAATGAGAAAAAGAGCATGTGAACGTGCTTTTCAGCTGGCATGTGAGAATTTACTTGACATCTGCAATTTGATCATATCTGAGAAAGGCTTCGGAATGCCGTCCGATAGTAAAGATAGCATCAAGAAGCTTGCAGAAAATCGAGTATTACCAGCATCACTTTCCACCAGGCTTGAAGAACTTGTCGGATTTCGAAATCTGCTTGTGCATCAATATGGTCGTGTGGATGATTCCAGGGTATTTTCACATTTACATCTAGAATCAAAAGATTTTTATGAATTTATAGAAATCATTGATGCTTACATAGAACATGAAACCGAAAGACTGCAAAAGTGAAAAACGGCCTTTATCTGTCGATTTATGCAACCATCGATTTGATAGAAAATCCCGCCATCGGCGGCGCCTCACCGGGGTCTGGGGTCGCAACCCCAGCGCCGTGATGATAGAGAGGCAAGAAGTCAAGAAACAAAGCGCATTAAAAAGTGAAAATATATGAACCTCAAAACCTTCACCCTCACTCTCGCATCAACCCGTCCCATCCACGGCTCAGCCTCGCATTTACGCGGCTTCTTCGCCACCAAATTCAACGAATACACCCTCCTCCATCAGCACAACGCTGATAAATTCAACTATAGCTATCCGCTCGTGCAGTACAAAATGATAGACAACGCACCCATGGTCATCGGCATCAATGACGGCGCCGAGGTTTTAAAACAGGTATATGATAAATACGATGAAATAAAGTTCGGCGATGAGGTTTATGAGATCGTGGAAAGAGGCATCTGCATACAGAATCAGGAATTCGGGCTCTCGGAGAAGATATATTCCTACGAGTTCGCAACTCCCTGGCTTGCGCTCAACCAGGAGAACTATATGAAATATTACGGTTTGAAGGATGGCGGGGAAAGACTTGATTTCCTGAGAAAAACACTTACTGGAAACCTGTTATCCATGTCGAAATCCCTGGATTACCAGGTTCTGGATAAAATAAAATGCGACCTTCAGGTAAATATCAGGAAACGCAGGTTGAAAGACGTGAACGTAATGACCTTTATCGGAAGATTCCAGGCTAACTTTATCATACCGGATTATCTCGGTGTGGGAAAATCCGTATCAAGAGGTTTTGGCGCAGTTATCATGAAAAAGGATAACTGACTTAACAGAATTAACTTTAATAATATATATACTAAAACTGACAAATATGATAAATATGATAATGCAGGATAAAATTGAATAAAATTACCAGATATTAGCTCTATGCAAACTGAAGAACTCATAATAAAACTGAAGAGAGAACTCGAATTCATAAAAGACGACGTTGAAGGCATCTTACTTTATGGTTCATGCGCCATGAATACCGCAAATGAACGTTCGGATATTGACATCTGCCTCATCAAACCCCGGACAAAGGGGATATTAAACCGGATTTTTCAAAAAATCGGCGGTAGGTATGATATAAAGATCTTTGAAGATTTGCCCCTTTATGTAAAAATAGAAGTAATTAAAAATTATATAATAATATATGGCGATGAGCCCTCTATTTCGTATTATTTTTATCATTTCAGGAAAAATTGGGAAGATATGAGTTACAGGATAACCAGCAACAGGTTCAAAACAGTGACTGAGATGACCACAGCAAGGAGGAAATGGCTTGAAACAAGAGGACAGGTATCTTACAAAAGTTGAAAGGTTTATCAAAGAAGAGGAGTTCATTATGACCCATACCCTCGAAAATGAAGTAACTGAGCGGGCTTTGCTTTATTCGCTTCAGGTTTCTGTAGAAATTTCGATGGATATAATCGCCATGAAAATACGAGACATGGGATTAAAAGTAGATGATGATGCCACAAATATCGAGAAGATAACCGGAAAAGGAATTATATCACAGGAAGAAGCCGCTTTCCTAAGAGAGATGAACGGGGTCAGGAACTTCGTTGTTCACAGGTATGATCGGCTTGATATGAACATGGTAAAAGAAGCCATTTCAAGGATAGATGAACTAAAAGGTATCGTCATAAAAGTGGCAGAGCACTGACATGCAACTGGTAATCAACACCCGCGGCTCCTATCTCAAAAAGGAAAAGAACTGCTTCCTTGTCAAGAATGATGAGAAAAGTTTTGAAGTATCAGCAGACAAGGTTGACAGCATCCTCATAACCACCTCTGCGACCATAAGCACGGATGCAATCGAATTCGCCGTCGAGAATAATATCGATATTGTTTTCCTTGATTTCCATGGCAATCCTTTCGGGAGGGTATGGCACTCAAAGCTTGGAAGCACCACCCTTATCCGGCGCTGTCAGCTTGAAGCTGAAGCATCCGCTCTGGGATTCAATCTTGCACGCGGCTGGATAGTTCAAAAAGTTGGTAACCAGATCGATTTCCTGAAAGACCTGAAAAAGAACCGCCCTGATGATGATCTACTCGCCCCAAAGATCGCAAAAATTCTCGAACTTAGAGAAAATCTTATTGGCATGAAAGGCTCGCTGGATGAAAAGCGCGGTTCGATAATGGGAAATGAAGGGATGGCCTCGCTTAATTATTTCGATGCTCTTGGCAATATTATGCCAGATGCGTGGAAATTCAATGGCAGAAGCCGCGATCCTGCGCAGGATGCTTTTAACTGCCTTCTTAATTACGGCTATGGCATCCTGTATTCGCAGGTCGAGAAAGGATGCATAATAGCGGGACTTGATCCATATATAGGCTTCCTGCATACGGATAATTACAATAAGAAAAGCTTTGTTTTTGATCTTATTGAGATTTTCAGGATTCATATTGATAGAACAGTTATGAACCTATTCTCAAAAAAACAGGTGCATGACGGGCTTTTTGACAAAATCCCTGGCGGGCTGTACCTGAACAAGGACGGGAAAGCGGTTTTGATAACAGCGGTCAATGAAGCGCTTGATAAAGATATTGATTATAATGGGCGCAACGTCAAGATAAGGAACACTATACAGATGGAATGCCACAGCATAGCGAATAGCCTGATAAAATAGAAGGAGAACTTGAAATGACAATGGTATGGGTGGTTTATGATATTACGGATAACACCACACGCAAGAACGTGGCGCGTATTTGCCTGGATAAAGGGCTTTACAGGGTACAAAAAAGTGTTTTTCTTGGCACTCTCAATGCGAACGAAAGGGATTCCCTGTCTCTTGAATGTGAAGACGAGATCGACCCTGATGTGGATTCGGTTTATGTTTTCCCTATGGATGATGAATCTTTCAGGAAGGTCAAGCTTCTTGGCCAGGCATTTGATAAGAAGCTTGTGAGCGATGAAATGCTGACAAAATTCTTTTGAGGATCATGGGAGATACGATAATAACTATTTCGGATGTGCTTGAATATTTATTCTGTCCTCGTTTTATTTATTTCATGCATTGCCTTGCAATTCCACAGAATGAGGGATCAAGATTCAAGGTTCAAAAGGGAAGGGAAGTGCATGAGGAAAAGCGAATTACAAACACCGAATATCTCAGGAAAAAGCTTGGCGTTGTGAGAAAAGAAATGAATGTTTTCATAGCTTCGAAGACCCATCATGTCAAGGGGATCGTAGACGAGATCCTTTTTCTTGATGATGGAACAGCGGCGCCTTTTGAATACAAATATGCTGAGTTCAAAGATACGATATTCCAGACATATAAATTCCAGCTTGTGCTTCATGCAATGATGATAAAAGAAAACTACAATCTGGATGTTAAAAAAGGATTCATTTGTTTTACGAGAAGCAATAATCAGATTGAAGAAGTAGATTTTACAGAAAAGGACTTCAAGAAAGGTATTGAAATCATTGATGAAATACTTGAAATTATTGACAAAGGTTTTTATCCTGGTAAGTCCAGATATAAGAATAAGTGCATTGATTGCTGTTATAGCAACATCTGCACCTGATTTTCTTATCCTTATAAACCATTCCATAATTTTGCAGCAAGAATTTAGACCATAAAATCTAAGCACTCTTAGAGCATATTTTGCCCTGAATAGCCGAAAATTTGTGCTATTCGAGAGACACATCCACTAAAACAAGGATTGAAACTTGTAACAGTGGCCGTTACAAAACAACCATGTTGATTCGAGAGACACATCCACTAAAACAAGGATTGAAACTATTTATAACTGCACTTACATCAAATGTTCCTATAATTCGAGAGACACATCCACTAAAACAAGGATTGAAACCTAATGTGATGTTATAACTATCAGTGACATTTCCTATTCGAGAGACACATCCACTAAAACAAGGATTGAAACAGATTCATCTTTTTTCTTATCAGCTACAGTTTCAAATTCGAGAGACACATCCACTAAAACAAGGATTGAAACACATTAGAACAATTGAAAGCCTATAATGGCAAGAATTCGAGAGACACATCCACTAAAACAAGGATTGAAACTTGGAAGGCGAAGCAAGGACACAGCCTCAAGGATTTATTCGAGAGACACATCCACTAAAACAAGGATTGAAACTTCATGAGCATGTTAACGTTCTATTTCTCCTTCAATATTCGAGAGACACATCCACTAAAACAAGGATTGAAACTAACTCACAGAATCCTTACCGTTCATGCATGACCAAATTCGAGAGACACATCCACTAAAACAAGGATTGAAACTTCATATCCTGTCATTACCCTGAATTACATTGATGAATTCGAGAGACACATCCACTAAAACAAGGATTGAAACTTGGGGGTATCGACTGCAATATTATAATATGAAATATATTCGAGAGACACATCCACTAAAACAAGGATTGAAACCGCATGATGATGCCATATACTCAAAGTCAAAATACATTCGAGAGACACATCCACTAAAACAAGGATTGAAACTAGTAAACAAATAACCCGAATCATACGAAGGATTAAATTCGAGAGACACATCCACTAAAACAAGGATTGAAACGGAGAATAACCAGCATTAACCAACATCTGAATAGAAGATTCGAGAGACACATCCACTAAAACAAGGATTGAAACTTATAAAGTCTTGCTGTTTCAAATCTGCTGTTAATGAATTCGAGAGACACATCCACTAAAACAAGGATTGAAACCGGATTGGCATACCTTCTAGAGTGCGCCACTGTGTATTCGAGAGACACATCCACTAAAACAAGGATTGAAACTCATACTTGTCAATTGTGTGGTGTGAAAGAAAATGATTCGAGAGACACATCCACTAAAACAAGGATTGAAACCGTTTAAGGAAAGCCGGAGAGGTAAACGCGAATTAATTCGAGAGACACATCCACTAAAACAAGGATTGAAACTTATAACTCACTTTGAAATGACAACTATTACATAAGATTCGAGAGACACATCCACTAAAACAAGGATTGAAACTGGTGTACTTGCAGTTTATTCACACCAACTTCCCGATAATTCGAGAGACACATCCACTAAAACAAGGATTGAAACACAGCGCGGATTCAGGAACGTGCAAAGATAAAGATTCGAGAGACACATCCACTAAAACAAGGATTGAAACTTCAAAGTCGTTTTGATTTGGCGGCGAAGTATGATTCGAGAGACACATCCACTAAAACAAGGATTGAAACCTATAATGCTATATTGCTATAAATACTTAACGCTTCGATTCGAGAGACACATCCACTAAAACAAGGATTGAAACCTCCTTCAAAATATGGGACAGTTCTATGACGGCAGCATTCGAGAGACACATCCACTAAAACAAGGATTGAAACGCAGCCCATCCCGAAAGGCTTACGGATGCTCTGAAAAATTCGAGAGACACATCCACTAAAACAAGGATTGAAACGTCGGTGCATCTACGAATTGCACTACGGATGGTACGATTCGAGAGACACATCCACTAAAACAAGGATTGAAACAAGTACCTTTTGTATTATTACCTGCACATGAAAAAGAATTCGAGAGACACATCCACTAAAACAAGGATTGAAACTTACAACAACAGCACAGGCAAATTTAGTCAGGCAATTCGAGAGACACATCCACTAAAACAAGGATTGAAACTGGTGGGATCTATCATGTCGATGCCGGTATTTCAGGCATTCGAGAGACACATCCACTAAAACAAGGATTGAAACTAATAGATTGAATAGTCAGAGGGCAATGAAACAATTCGAGAGACACATCCACTAAAACAAGGATTGAAACCCCAGGTCGAGCCGTTTGTATAGGTCATGGAAGTTACGTATTCGAGAGACACATCCACTAAAACAAGGATTGAAACTTGATATCACACGCTCATACAGTTCAGGAGTTCTATATTCGAGAGACACATCCACTAAAACAAGGATTGAAACTGATAATCTGCGTGGTGAGGGCTTAGACTTACTCATATTCGAGAGACACATCCACTAAAACAAGGATTGAAACTTTCCACAAAAATCGGGTCATTGTTCAATCATCATTCGAGAGACACATCCACTAAAACAAGGATTGAAACCTCTGATATAATTCCATCCAACCGGAAGCGTTAATTCGAGAGACACATCCACTAAAACAAGGATTGAAACTTATTGGCATCTGTGTTTCGGGGATATGGTTGTTATTCGAGAGACACATCCACTAAAACAAGGATTGAAACTCCTTAATTGTCGTTATCTGCTTGATAGGTAATTGGATTCGAGAGACACATCCACTAAAACAAGGATTGAAACAAATTAGATAAAGTAAATACGGATTTGTTTATCCACCATTCGAGAGACACATCCACTAAAACAAGGATTGAAACTTGAGATACCATGTAATTGAGTCAAGATTCTGCGTATTCGAGAGACACATCCACTAAAACAAGGATTGAAACTGGTGCGACAAGTAGCGATTCTGCTACTGTTGGAATGATTCGAGAGACACATCCACTAAAACAAGGATTGAAACATATACTATTGTTCACATAATTACCGTTGCTATCTATTCGAGAGACACATCCACTAAAACAAGGATTGAAACTTTCCTCTAAGGTCACGCGCACTTTCCGGCCAACCCAATTCGAGAGACACATCCACTAAAACAAGGATTGAAACCAATCTCCACTTCCTGCCCGCGCAACGAGCGATAATTCGAGAGACACATCCACTAAAACAAGGATTGAAACTATGATTCAATTCGCCCCGCAGATACAGCACTATGCATTCGAGAGACACATCCACTAAAACAAGGATTGAAACATCCACGGATGCGCCCTTGACGAAACCAATGCCTGCATTCGAGAGACACATCCACTAAAACAAGGATTGAAACATATTATTTATGGAGTGACCAATCCATTCCTTCAGGATTCGAGAGACACATCCACTAAAACAAGGATTGAAACTAATTACGCGGATATTTTTCTGGATAAATATTAGATGATTCGAGAGACACATCCACTAAAACAAGGATTGAAACGTTCCTCCATTTTTGCAGGAGGTATTTCAGATATCAATTCGAGAGACACATCCACTAAAACAAGGATTGAAACCGTCTATTATCTCATCATCAGCTAGAGCGGAAGCTATTCGAGAGACACATCCACTAAAACAAGGATTGAAACACAGGCACATTCACTTAAAAAGTGAAATGCTAATATAATTCGAGAGACACATCCACTAAAACAAGGATTGAAACCAAGCCGTCCAGAATCCCACAAATGAACCCTAAAAGATTCGAGAGGCACCATAAAATAAATTCGAGAGTGGTTGTGATCCCATATCCCTTTGGCTGCGCCATCTATGGCGGATTCGAAGTAATATATTCGGAATATTACAAATTTTGCAATCCAATAGAAAAACTAATATACAACTCCAGACCGATATAACGAACTTATCAATATACAATAACAGAAGGGATTTCCTTTATTTAAAGATATAAAAATACTTGATACAACTCTCCGGGACGGAGAACAGACACCTGGAGTTTCACTTACGAAAGAGAACAAGCTATTGATAGCACGCAAGATCGACAGCCTTGGCGTAGATATCATAGAGGCCGGCTCTGCAATTACATCAGAAGGTGAGCGCGCTTCCATAAAAGAAATTGCACAAGCGGGATTAAATGCCCAGATATGCAGCTACTGCCGCATAAAAAAGGAAGATATTGACGCGGCCCTTAGATGCGATGTGGCTTCTATTCACCTTGTGGTGCCTGTTTCTGATCTTCATATCCAGCAGAAATTGAAAAAAGACCGGGCTGCTGTCTTAGAACTTGCTGTTGAAATGACAGAATACGCAAAATCACATGGATTGATCGTGGAATTAAGCGGGGAAGATGCATCAAGAGCAGACCTTGATTACCTGAAATCCGTTTATAATGCAGGGATCGATGCCGGAGCTGACAGGTTATGTTTCTGTGACACGGTGGGAATCCTGCTTCCTGAGAATACCTATGAGATATTCAGCGACCTGTCCCGGCTTCGCGCTCCTATCAGCATTCATTGCCATAACGATTTCGGAATGGCTACGGCAAATACTATTTCAGCGCTGCGGGCCGGAGCGGGCCAGGCGCATGTTACGATCAACGGCATTGGGGAACGCGCCGGGAACACTTCGCTTGAAGAAGTGGTCATGGCGCTCTATTCATTATATAAGTACACGACAAGGATCGATATTAAAGGCCTGTACACAACCTCGCGTCTTGTGAGCAAGCTAAGCGGGATCCCGGTCGCCCCCAATAAGGCAATAGTTGGCGGAAATGCATTTACCCATGAAGCAGGTATCCACGTACACGGGCTTCTTGCCAATACCGCCACATACGAACCGATAACTCCTGAACTTGTAGGCCGGGAACGAAAGATCGTGCTTGGGAAACATGCCGGCAGAAGTTCTGTTGTGCTTGCATTAAAGGAACTTGGACTGGATGCAAATGAAAAACAGATAGATGATATTGTCATCCGTATGAAGGAACTTGGGGATAAAGGAAAACGGGTAACTGATGCGGACCTCCAGACAATTGCCGAGACCGTCCTTGGAATATTCCAGGAAGCAAAGATAAAACTTGAAGAACTTACGGTAGTTGCAGGAAATACCGTGATGCCTACTGCTTCAATAAGGTTGAAGGTCAACGGGAATCATGTCGTTGAAGCAGGAGTTGGAACAGGACCTGTGGATGCAGCCATTAACGCATTGAAAAAAGCCCTGTCGGGTGTTGCGGACATACATCTTGATGAATACCATGTCGATGCCATAACAGGTGGGACCGATGCCCTTGTTGAAGTATGGGTAAAACTCAGCAAAGGCGGAAAGACAATTACTGCACGAGGCGCAAGGACGGATATCATAATGGCCTCAGTGGAGGCGGTACTTGAAGGTATCAACAGGTTAATACAACAGGAAAAAAAATAGTTGTTAAGATTTTCAGAAATATTTATAAAACATCATTCTGTGTTAAAGGTGAAAAAACAATGACGAAACCAAAAATGTCAGGTGCGCGGGCAGTAATCGAATCGCTTTACTGCGAAAATGTCGAAGTTATCTTCGGATATCCGGGAGGAACTGTGCTGCCCCTGTATGATGAATTATACGATGCAAATATCAGGCATATACTTGTAAGACACGAGCAGGCTGCAGCGCATGCAGCGGATGGATATGCAAGAGCTACCGGAAAAGCGGGTGTGTGTCTTGCCACTTCAGGACCCGGGGCTACAAACCTTGTTACCGGTATTGCAACTGCATATATGGATTCTGTGCCCATGATAGCAATTACAGGCCAGGTACCGCGGCCACTTATCGGTTTTGATGCATTCCAGGAAGCAAACATCACCGGAATAACACTTCCCATTACCAAACACAATTACCTTGTGCAGGATGCGAAAGACATTCCAACTATTTTCAAGGAGGCTTTCTATATTGCTCAGACGGGACGACAGGGACCGGTCCTGATAGATATCCCCAAGGATACCCAGATCGAGACAATCGAGTTTGAATATCCCGCAGAAGTGAAATTGCGCGGATATAAGCCCACCTATACCGGGAACGAACAACAGATAAAAAAAGCGGCTTCTCTGATCGTAAAAGCGGAAAAACCCATATTCTATGTTGGTGGAGGTATAATTTTCTCAAATGCAACTGAAGAATTGAGGACTCTTGCCGAAACCGTAATGGCGCCGGTTACGACCACCCTCATGGGAATGAGCGCTTTTCCAACAGCTCATCCATTGTCAGTGGGAATGCTGGGTATGCATGGTACAAGGTTTGCAAATTATGCGATCCAGGAATCCGACCTGATAATCGCAGTTGGTGTACGATTTGATGACCGTGTGACAGGCAAGATATCCGCGTTTGCCCCGAATGCAAAGATAATCCATATGGATATAGATCCGGCTGAAATAAGCAAGAATGTCCGTGTAGATATCCCGATAGTCGGAGATGCAAAGAATGTTTTGAAAAGCCTCATCAAATATGTAAAAATCGAACAGGCAAAGACGGATGCCTGGATCAAGAAGATAAATGCATGGAAAAAAGAATATCCTCTCACATATAAAAAAGATAATTTACTTCGTCCCCAGTATGTAGTTGAACAAATAAGTGAAATCTGCCCTGATGCGATAATAGTTACCGAAGTCGGACAGAACCAGATGTGGGCTGCCCAGTTCTTTAACTACAAAAATCCCAGGACATTCATATCAAGCGGAGGACTTGGCACTATGGGTTATGGTTTCCCCGCCGCCATAGGCGCAAAGGTCGGAAAACCCGAATGTACTGTCATTGATATCTCAGGTGACGGTTCTTTCCAGATGAATTCACAGGAACTTGCCACCGTTGTCCAGAATGACATTCCTGTGATCGTTGCAATATTGAACAACGGCTTCCTTGGAATGGTAAGACAGTGGCAGGAATTATTCTTCAACAGGCGGTATTCGGCAACATGCCTTAAGAACAGCGTTGATTTTGTGAAACTCGCAGAGGCTTATGGGGCTCTAGGATTACGCGCTACCAGGAAAAGCGAAGTGAAGGATGTAATCGAAGAAGCTGTAAGATCAGAGTGCCCCACAGTTATTGATTTTGTGGTTGAGCGAGAAGAAAATGTAGCCCCCATGGTTCCGGCCGGGGCTGCCATCAATGAGATACTGGACCTGGAGTGATGAGATGAAACATACGCTGGCCATACTCGTGGAAAATAAGCCCGGAGTCTTAACAAGAGTCGCAGGATTATTCTCAAGAAGAGGTTTCAATATCGAAAGCCTGGCAGTCGGTGTTACGGAAAACCTGGATACCTCACGCATTACTATCGTGGTGACAGGAGACGACAATATCCTTGAGCAGGTCGAAAAACAACTCAATAAGCTCATAGATGTCATACGAGTGAGTGATATCCCTCCTGATGAATCGGTAAACAGGGAACTTGCACTCATCAAAGTAGGAGTCGATTCAACGACTCGCGCCGAGGTTATGCAGATAGTAGATATCTTCAGGGCCAAAATCGTGGATGTTGGAATAAAATCACTTGTAATAGAAGTGACCGGTGATGAGAGTAAGATCAATGCCATTGAGCAATTGCTTCGCCAGTTCGGTATAAGAGAGATGGTACGGACCGGAAAGATCGCGATGAACCGCGGCGCAAAAGTTGTCCAGAGTGAAAAACGGTAACTTTTCCGCTTGCAAAAAATTAACCTCACGCCTTCCAAGGCGTACAAGTACCACGCCAAGACTTTCAGAGTAGCGTGCATTCAGTGCCTCTGCAATCTCTTTAAGATCAGGCGGACCTTTAAGATGGGCAATTATCCGAAGTTTCCATGGATCTGAGAGGCATGGAAGCACCTGTTCTTTGTGTTCGACGAACATTTTCGATATTCATTGCTGAAAGCTGCTACGAATATTATAGAATAGAAAGAGTGGGATCGAGCTTTCTGTGCCCTTATATCCCGCTGCAGACTCACAATACAATTCTTTAATAGTAATGTTGTTTACAATGGTTTTGTCTCATCGTTAATGCCTTTAATTAAATAACTTTTTTCAATAAAGAATTATTAATAGATTAAATTTATATAGTATTGTCGATAATGATGATTAGTATAATGTAGATGTGAATTCCAGTACATAATCTCGCATTATTCTAAAAGAACTAAAAGAAACTGAGGTATGATTTATTTATGAAAAATAAAAATGTAATCCTGTTGCTCTTAATCATCTCTGTCATTGTGGCAGGATGCATTGGGGACAACACGAAAAACTTGAAACAACAAACAGAACTATCTGGTGTTCTGAAACTTGACGGGTCAACAACTGTCTATCCGATAGCAAAAACCGCCTCGGAAGAATTTATTAAACTCCATCCGGCAGTAACAATTGACGTCCAGCAAAGCTCAACAGGTGAAGGGCTTGTAAAATTCCTGGCAGGGGAAACTGACATCTCTGATGCAACGCGTTCTCCAAAGGATAATGAGTATGCTGAAGCGAAACAGAAAGGAATGAAACTTCATATGACTGTGATATCCAACGATGCCGTAGGCGTAATCGTGCATCCAAGCAACCCGCTTTCTGACCTTAGCACAGCGCAGCTAAATGCCATCTATTTTAATGAAACAATAACCGACTGGAGCCAGATCACAAATGGCACAAAGAAGGGTAAGATAAAAATATATAATACAGATCCCAAGATATCAGGAACAGCTGAACTCTTTAACACTAAAATCGCAGGTTCAGCGGATAAACCATATGTCGCAGGGACCACAATAATTCATCCCACTCCTTTGATGATACCCACTATCAGGGATGATCCTGACGGTATCGCATATACTCCTGTGAACTGGATAAATAGCGATGTCAAGGTCGTGAAGGTTAATGGTGTTGCTCCGACACAGCAAACGATCCTGGATACATCATACTTGCTATCAAGAAAGATGTATATGATAACCGACGGGGCACCCGTTGGAATTGAAAGAGAGTTCATAAGCTTTATTTTGAGCGAAAAAGGACAGAGCATTGTCCAGAAAGAAGGATTCATTCCTGTAACGTGAGGCGATAAACTATGAAAATAATGTATAAGCTGATGAGTGGATTTATACTGCTTGTCCTGATATTCGGAATAGCAGGAGCAACAGTCATATCAAACCTGAATGTAATCAAGACTGCTAATACAGAGGTAGGCAGCGACTTTGCGATCAACCAGTATGCTACCAATTATGAAAGGGGAGCCACAAAAGTACAGGCTGGAACATTCCTATACTCCCAGAATAGCCAGGCAATGGGTAAGCAACTGATCGAGGAAGGAAAAGAGGCCATGGCACAGAACAGGGAGAACCTGAAAAATATCCTGAAAGATGACGCATCAAGAAACGAGCTGAGTGAACTGGAAAGAATAGAAGGCCTGGCTATGGCAGCATCAGACCAGGTGGTTTCGAGGGTGAAAAATCCGGATAAAGATGCAAGCATACAGGATAAACACCTCAAACAGGATATGCATTTCCTGGAAGCAAGAGTGGATGCGCTGAACCTCAAGCTTGGGATTTTCGTGGATAAGACCCAGGAAGAAATGTCCTCATCTCTCAAAATAGCACAGGAAAGCGGAGACCGTACGACCAGCGTAACCATCTACGCAATAGTGATTTCGTTATTGATCGCTCTTGTTGTTTCGTTCGTAGCAGCGAAGATGATAACAGACCCGGTGAAAAATCTAACCAGCGTAGCTAACAAGGTCAGCAAAGGAGACATGACAGAAAAAGTGGAAGTGTCTTCTTCAGATGAGATCGGAGACCTGGCAGAATCCTTTAAACGTATGATAAATGCCTTTAAGGTGATGGAAGCCATGAGCAAAGAAGATAACATTCCTCCCGGTAGGTGATCAAGAAATGGCAATAAGTGATCAAATCATTAAGATTCTGGCTGAGGATATGGGTCCGTCAGCGGCTCCTTTTCTGGAGCGGCAGTGCAAGTTCCACCTTAATAAAGATGTCGGAGCTTTGACAGCTTCAGATATGGGGGAATTGTCAAAATGGGTATATACAGGTGCAAAGTTGACTCTTGGAGATGGAATAGCTGATAAATTGAAGACAAAAATCCTTGCTGTAAAATAAAGTTCAGTCCAATAAGAGGTTCTCTGGAACAGAAATGTAAGGGGAACCTAAACTATTTTTTTACTTCTTACTTTTGATTAGAATGAATTGGCGCAAAGGTAATAAGTTTTTGTCAGCATCTTTCTTAATCCCAACATGCAAATGATAAAGAGGTTTTCTAATCCCATTCTCGATTCCTTCGTTTTGATAATAAAAGAAAAAGCCTGTATCGGGTCGTACATATTCATAGCTTAGTCCAATTTCTTCAGAAATAGCCCCATAATCCTTGCGCTTTTTACTTTCGGCTATATCAAAAGATGGTGATCCATCATCTATATCTTCTTGCAATAAGGGTAAAAAATTCCTTTTATTTCAGCCGCACGGTCTCGGACTTTCACTCATACTCATAGAACTCGTAATAACAACCCAGCTTCATAGCCTCGTGGCCATGCACTTTGCCCTCTCTTCAAGCTTTGTGGAAATCCTCAGGAGTCATTCCAAACTTATTTTCAATCTTTGATAGCTCTTTTTCTATATCTTTTTTGTTTAAGACGTGAAAGGGTGGCATACCTGAATCTTTTATGGGTTTACCAACCGTACTAATCGGAACACTACCATATTCATTGATAATAGGTGTACCTATATTGGTGTTTCTAATACCGCGTCCTTTTAATGCAGATTTCCTATATATCTTTGATTTCTGAGTCATTACTAGAGTTAAATAAGGTTTTATACTTATAATTTTGTGGATATCCTCCGCCAAACGTTCAGTGATAAGCATCATACTTCCTTCAATCTTTCCACTATCCTTCTTTTCTTCTCAACGGCTTGTGCCGCCGCCTTATCCACAGCTTTCTTCATCACATCAAAATTCCGGGGCGTCTTCTCACCAACAAGCTTCTTTATGGGCGTATATGCAGATTCCCTGAAGCGCGGCGTGAAATCCCGGGGCTTGCCATCGATTATCAATTCTGCCCCAACACCATCCACCACTTTTCCCACAATATCAATAGCAACACCATTTTTCCGTACACATTCCAGGATTTCATCAGCATACTCAGGCGGCGCGATTATCAAAAGAGCATCGAGCGAGACCCCAAGATAATCTATCTCAAGTTTATCAAGCATTGAAAGGATCTTTCCATTTACCAGCCTTCTCAGTTTTTTCTCCTCAAAGACAAGTTTAACATGCGCTGTTCTTGCTATCTCCTTGGCATCCCCGCGCACCCCCCCGTTTGTAACATCCGTCATTGCATGTATCTTTTCAACCAATCCCGCATCAAAAAGCGCCTCACAGGCATCAATGAACTTGAGGTTGATTGTTTCATCCACAAGCTCTTCCATCCCATAATAGAGCGCCGTCGTAGAGACAGTGCCACCTCCTGCTCCTTCTGTCATGAGTATAATGTCCCCTGGTTTTGCCTGGATGCGTGATGTGAGGTCATGTGCCATGCCCACCGCCCCAACGCCTCCTGTCATCCTTTGCCCGATTACCATGTCACCCCCTATCCTGAGTGTACTGCCGGTAACAAGGGGAATACCCGTGAGTTCCGATACTGTTGTAATTCCGGCGATATGGTCGAAGATCTTTGCCACGTCCCCATCATCAGCAACATGGATATCCGAAAGCATTGCCACGGGCCGCGCCCCCATCACATACACATCACGAAGCGCTGCTCGGGCGACATGGAATCCTGCAAGGAACGGGAAATCCGAAAGGCGTGAATGCATCCCATCGATCGTGACCACAAGGTACTCACCCCTTGCCCGGACTACGCCGGAATCATCCAGGTGCGATGAATCCACAACAGCCGAGGTTTTTCCGATAACTTGTGCTATCTTTTCATGGGTATAGAAATCTCCCATCCCGCGGGATCCCACACCAAAATCTCCCATTGTTACACCGGAGCTTATGGGTTTGAGGATTTCACCTTTCGGGTCTAACGTAGCTTTGGCTTCGATTATTACTGCACTGGCAAGTTCATGGGCATGCTTTTGTGATATATTTTTTATCTCAAGTATCCTGTCAGTTAGCTTCTCATTCAGTAAGTTATCTTTGCGCAAAAGACCGCGTTTTGCATAACCTTCAATGTCCATAATTCTCCACAAAATTGCGAAGCATCCGAAGTCCCGTTAAACCGCTTTTTTCCGGGTGGAACTGGGTGCCGATCACATTTCCTGCCTCATTGGAGATAATTGCCGGGAATTTAAGCCCATAATCGCACATGGCAGCAACATATTTATCATCTGTACTCACATGGAAGGAATGAACGAAATAAACAAATGAACCATTATTTATGCCATTCAACAGGGGTATGTTCTTCTTTATGATAAGGGAATTCCACCCCATGTGCGGGACCTTCAATTCTGAAGCGGGAAACCGGGTCACATGTCCCGGGATTATATCAATGCCTTTATTGAATCCCCCTTCTTCACTTTCTGATGCCAGCATCTGCATTCCCAGGCAGATCCCAAGAAGCGGCTTTCCCTCGTCGACTGCATCTTTTACAACGAGTTCAAGCGTCGAAAAATGCATCATAGCATCACGAAAGGCACCCACACCCGGAAGTATCAGCGCATCGGCTTTATCTATTATGTGTTCTTCTTTTGAAATCTCAACCTCTGCGCCAACGTATTGAAGGGCTTTCTCGATGCTTCGCAGGTTACCGAGTCCGTAGTCGATTATTACTATTTTCATTGTGCGTCACATTTGGTAATAGTTATCCATTTGAACATCAGCCACTCGATCAGCAATAAAGCGAGCAACAATTCCGTAACTGCAATAAGCCGGGTTGGGTAACGAACTGAAAGATACCCGTAATAAAATTCTGAATATGCCAATCCAAGGAATTCCATAAAATTATGGTAAACTACCAATAATCCTACTAAAAAGATAACAAGGATATTCTTCATCACAAACTTATCCGCACGGCATGCCCGTGTTTTTATCAAGGTGGGGTCTGTGTTTTTCCAGAACGATATCAATCTTAAGAAAAGGAATAATCCGAACAGGCCAATAATTCCTGTAATGCCTGAAATAAAAATTGTCAAACCTTCATACATAGTTATCAATAGAAGTGGTGATATTACAAAAATTTTTGCTTTTCAAATATCCAGGTTATCAAGCCTTTTTGCAGCCTCCTGCAATGTTTCATCCTTCTTTGAAAAAGTAAAGCGCAATTTATGTCTTCCCGCTTCACTTCTGTAAAAACTGCTTCCCGGTACAGCGGCGACTCCTACCTTACTTACCATGTATTTTGCAAAAGCCATGTCATCCATAGTTACGCCGTCGGGTATATCCGCTAATATATAATATGCACCTTGCGGCATCTCACACTTGAATCCTGCTTTTACCAGGGCATTATACAGGAATTTTCTTTTTCCGTCATACATGGCCGAAAGCTCCTCATAGTAAGAATCAGGAAATCTCAATGCTGTTACGCATGCATGCTGCAAAGGCGCAGGTGCCCCGACCGTAAGGAAATCATGTACTTTTCTGATAGCAGATGTAAGATCTTTTTGGGCAAGGGCGTAACCGATGCGCCATCCTGTAACACTGTAAGTCTTTGAGAATCCGCTTATGGTTATTGTTCTATCTTTCATATCATCAAGGGAAGCGATGCTGATGTGTTTTTTGTTATCGTAAAGGATATATTCATATATTTCGTCGGTAACCGCTATGACGTCATTGTCAACACACAGGTCGGCGATCATTTTCAACTCACCCTTTGTAAAAACCTTACCGCACGGATTGTTGGGCGTATTGAGGATTATAACTCGTGTTTTCCTGTTGAATGCGCCATACAGGGCATCTTCATCGATACTGTTATCGTCATTGAGAGGCACAAATCTGGGAACGGCTCCCGAAACTTCGGCATCAGGACCGTAATTCTCATAGAATGGCTCAACTATTACTGCCTCATCACCTTCATTTATTAAAGCCAGCATTGATGCCATCATTGCCTCGGTAGAACCGCACGTTATGGTTACCTCGCTTTCAGGGTCAGTTTCAATATGATTATACTGTTCTGCTTTTCGTGAGATCTCTTCCCTGAGGTCTTTTGCGCCCCATGTGATGGAATACTGGTTGTAATCTTCCATAATAGAGAGAGCTGCTGCTTGCTTTAGCTCCTTCGGGGCAGGAAAATCAGGAAATCCCTGCGCAAGATTAATTGCATTATGTTTTAATGAAAGACGTGTCATATCTCGAATGACCGATTCAACAAAATGATCTGTTCTCTTTGCAAACATAAATCTCTCAAAAAGACTTTGGTGTATATTTAGACTTTCATTCCGGAGTTATCAAAGATTCAGAAACTGGTATAAAAATAAGGTGGATAAAATCTAATACAGAACCGTTATGTTTATATTTCACTTATTCAATGGTAGGCAAATGGTGACATAAATGGCAGCAAAAGTAAACAATGAAGAATGTACCGGTTGTGGAATATGCGTTGATGAATGCCCTGCAACGGCAATCGAATTGAAGAATGAAAAGGCAATAATAGACAAGGAGGAATGTACTGAATGCGGCAGCTGTGTTGACGCTTGCCCGAATACTGCTATTTCAATGGAATAAGTGAATAATATTCAATAATTAGAAATTTGGATCAATAAGACCGGTAAATCTATGCAAAAAATTAAAGCAGGAGTTCTAGGTGCAACGGGCAACGTAGGCCAGAGATTCATAGAGATGTTGGGCAACCATCCATGGTTTGAATTAACATCCCTGGCTGCCTCAGACAAAAGCGCTGGAAAGAAATATAGCCAGGCGGCCAGCTGGAGGCTGGACAACAAAATGCCTGAAGATGCGGGTGATATGACAGTCGTGCCTGTTGACCCGAAGAAAGTTGATGCGGATATTGTTTTTTCTGCTCTTCCCACTGAACTTGCAAAAACCATTGAACCTGAATTTGCAAAAGCGGGTTTTGTCGTTGCAAGCAATGCCAGCGCTTTGCGTATGATGAAAGATGTTCCTCTGATAATCCCCGAAGTAAATCCGGAACATCTGGGTCTTATTGACATCCAGCAGGATGAACGCAAATGGGATGGCTATGTTATCACGAATCCCAATTGCACGACTATCATGATGGCTGTTACCCTGAAACCGCTTGTTAAATTCAATATTGAAAAAATATATATTGCATCCATGCAGGCTATCTCAGGCGCAGGATATGATGGCATTCCAGGAATGGCAATTCTTGATAATGTTATCCCCTATATCGGCCAGGAAGAAGAAAAAGTGGAAACCGAAACTAAAAAGCTTCTGGGTGAATTTAATGGCAGCGAGGTAATTGATGCACCTTTTAAGGTAAGTGCAAGCTGCAATCGCGTCATGGTCATAGACGGCCATACTGAGGCTATCTGGGCAGAAATGACGGATGATCCTTCACCTGATGAAGTAAAACAGGCTTTCCTTGATTTTGATCCGGGATTATCCGGATTACCAACCGAACCTACACCGGTGATCGAAGTAAAAGAAGAAAAAGACAGGCCTCAGCCGCGCCTGGACAGGAACATCGGAGGCGGAATGACCGTTTCGGTAGGACGTATACGCCCTGGCATACGATACATCTGCATGGGTCATAATACCATTCGGGGCGCAGCAGGAGCAAGTGTCCTGAATGCAGAGCTCCTGAAAAAGAAAGGGAAATTATAATAGTTATTATTTGCTATAAATATTATTTTTTGATGTGATCCATGTGGGATTTTCCATGGCATGTATTATTTTGAAATAACCGCTGGAGTTTATTGTAGTATAAATAATAGATGCAAACGAATCACCCGAGCCCAATAATGTTTGAATTCCACAAACTCCGGCATCTACATGAAATATATTGTCTTTTATGATCACACTTGAACCATGAGTGTGTGCGCCAATGAAAGCCGATACATTTTTGGAAATAAATAATTTTTCAAGATTATCGCGGTTCACTTTGTCTTTATCAAGTGAGTCGCCAACATGTCTGCTACCTGGATATAATGGTTCATGACCGGTGACGATAGTCCAGTTCTTTGTATTGCGGTCAAGGTCGTTTTCTAACCAGTTGAAAAGTGCATCCGGAATGAATCCCCCATCAGCATTATTATATTTAAAACATGAATCATCTGCATTGATCCCACCGGATGGGGTTTTCCACTCGCATACCCCATTGTTGTTTCCATCCCAGTATTCATTTAAAACAACAATATGCATATCTCCTACATTGAACGAATATGTTGTTTCTTTTGAACCATCAGGCCCATGCAAAGGATTAAAGGGATAGGATGCAAATAATTTTCTTATTTGGGGAAGGTCAGCTTTGTTCTCCAATTCATGGTTTCCGATCGCATAGAACACAGGAATATTTCTTGCAGTCGAATCTGCATAAGCTTTAGAAGTTTTTTCGATAGTATCCATATCCCCAAGCATTATTACTGCATCTACTCGTTTTGTTGGGGATTGTGATATTATCTGATTGAAATCTATTTTAAGATTCCTTTCACTGTTAGATTTTTCTTTACTTGGTCTTCCGTCCGATAGATATGCTATAGTGTATTCAGGAGCTCCTGCACTGTCAGTACCTGTGGAAAAGATCGGTGTTTCAACAGGGGATGTTTCAGTGGGCTTTTTTCCTAAACAACCAGAAGCTGCTGCAATTATCACAAATACAATTAAGATATCAATGATTTTCATATCTTTTTATTTAAATTCCGACTATGTGGAATTACACCATAATCTTTGGAAAAAATAAAAACATAAATTATTCTTATTGTTGGGCCTGTTTTTCGGCAATATCGCCAACTATTGGCAATTTATACATCTCTCCCTGATAGGCTTTCATTATTAAAATTATCCATAGAACGAGCTCTATGATAAAGAGTAATGTTGATAAAATTCCAACCAGCCATATCATTGTAAAGGACCATAATAATGACGAAATTATCCATCCAAGTATCATTAATGGCAGAAATGTTGCTATTGATTGTACCGCATGGAATTTCACGAACTTACTGTCTTTTTCCATCACGAAGAATATTATTCCAGTTATGAAACCAAGAACATAACACAATGCTCCTGCTACATTTTCATCCAATCCCATTGATGTCTTCTTACCCAGGTTTTTTTCCATATTACTTCCTCCTTATATTGATTTGTTTATTTTGGCTGTGACATATCAACTTTGTTGATTATATTTCCGGATTTATCTTTACTGATCATGACAAGGTAACTTGAATCCTCATTGAAGTATTGTGTCATAGAACCCTCATCGCTTTTCCATTCTGATTCGCAGACTTCTTTCCCTTCATAGGTGGTAATTCCTTTGATCTCAAAAGAACCCTGTTTTCCATCTGCGCCTGTGGTGGTCATTTTTGTTCCTGCTTTGCACCAATCCGGTCCTGATCCACCTTGTGATATCTTTACCTCTCCATCCGGAGTCTTGATCGTATCTTGTGTTCCTGTACATCCTGCAAATGCTACCAATACTATTATTGATAGAATTATGAGGATTTTCATGTTTTTGCTATTTTTCATGTTTTCTCCTATTTTTATGTCATCCACATAAAATTGCATGATTTTTCATTATAAACCGAGTTAATATTTCAATATATGGTATTTAAATATATCTGCAAAGAATTTATTCGAATAACTACGAACATAAATTGAAATTATGGGTGAAAACAGGAAATAAATGAACTGAATATATTTTGTTATGGGTTAAATTTAATACCGTTTGCTGGAATTTTAACCCATTTTATAAAGGGCCAATACATATTATTGAATGACATATGATCATCGGAGCATCATCTTTTGCAGGAACTCTTCCTGAATTGGAATCTGAAGTTGAATCTATAGAGCTTTATATACCAAAACTGGAAGTCTATGAAGGAACAAAATTAATAAGATCGCGGATATACAACTTAAAAGATACGCTTTCTGCATACGATTTATCTACTTCAATCCATGCTCCTTATTTCAGTGATGCCCCAAATTATCCCTGTGAACTTATTGTGGATACTGCCAGATTGACTGATAAAACCCGGAGGCTTTTGGAGGATAGTATTAGAATCGCAGAAGTTCTTGGGTCAGGGATCGTGGTAATTCATCCGGGAAGAATAAATGGGATCAGAGAGAAATGTTTTGAAAATATGATATCCGGATTGTCCTGTCTTTCGAAATTTGCCGAAGATGCAAATGTTATGCTCGGCATTGAAAATAAGGAAGGGACTGACCAAAAGAACCTGTGCATCAGCGCTTGTGACCTGATAAAAGCTATTGAAGAAATAGACTCCCCTAATTTGAGAGCCACATTTGATATCGGACATGCAAACCTGACCTGTGAGGGGAACCAGGAAAAACTACGGGAATTTGCAGAGGAACTAAGAAACCATATTGCACACATTCATATTCACGATAATCACGGTTTCATGACAGAAAAGTTCTGGGGCGACCTTCATGGTGCTCCTGGGACTGGTGTGATTGATTTTTCTCTATTGAAAGATCTCAGGTTCAAAGGTGTCCATAACCTTGAGGTGTTCTCGTTAGAAGATGTGAGGACGGGTAAGAAAGTGCTTCTTTAATCAATGCTTGATCTTTAGAAAAAAATATAAACATCCCCTCCACACGCCTCGTTCAGTCTCCGTCCACTTCGAATCTTTTCTCCATGTACGTCGCATATCCATTGTTGTTTTTTATCCAGACTTTGAGGATCTTAGGTCCATTCCTCCAATTAGGATTATTAAGATTGCCTGGACCATCTGGGTATGCCTCTGAATAGCCAAATTTAACTATTCCATTAGTATCTGTAGACTTTGTTTGGTTAAATCTTGGTGAACTCCAAGCTTCATCTTCGTCGTAAATCAAAACATTAACCTTTACACCTTTGACAGGTTTCAGCTTTTTATCCCATACTTCTACAGATATAGGAACCTGTAGATAGTCCTCTGATGTATAATAATTTATGTAGTATTTATCTTGGATACAACATATCTTTGTATACAATAGACGTTGGGGTTGCGTCACTGCAGAATCTTGCTTGTTAATTTTTTCTTTTCCTGAAATATTTTGAGCGGCCACGATTCCAATGCCTGCAATCAATAGTAGTAGTATTACCAATATTGATAAATTCCTCATGTTTCTATTCATTGTTCCACCTTTTTTCGTTATATTACCTCTTTATTCTATTCCAACCACGTTAGTTTCCCACTTGGTTTATCAGGGATATTGAAGGTCTCTTATTCTTAACAAATCTTTCGGTCTATGCTGCTTTTATTTCATAAAACTGTAATAAGCAATAATAATATTACAAATTATAGAATTTCCGATATTTATTGAGAATAATTACTATGGGAAAAAAATAAATGTGGGAAATATATCTTATATTTTTATATCTATATATAAAAAATGAATCGTAAACTTTAACTATGATATTCGTAGATATATGATTAATCATAGTCTGGATAATTGGATAGGATAGATTAAATAATACACATTAAAAACGGAGATAATGAATGGATTTCAAAGCGAAAAGAGTTAAGACTATTACCTTGCTTTTAAAAGCACTGGTAATTTCAAGTCTCCTTCTAAGTTACCCCGTTTTATCAGCATATCTGGATATGAATCTTGTCGCAAATCCAGGCTTTGAAAACGGAACAACAGCTCCAGTGAACTGGACATTTGTGAGCCAGGATGGGAACACCCCGATTTGGTCCAATATCTCCTACAGCGGTTCAAAATCCATAGAATTAAACATCCCGGGAACAAAGGACCTCAATTCCGGATTTGGGGAATCTGAAAGGATAATTGTGCAGCCATTTACGACTTATACATTCTCCGCATGGGGAAAAACACAGGGTTTAGATGGCACTAATCTTCCCACTATCAGATTGGGCGAGCTGGATGAAAACAAGAATTTATTGCGCCTGACAGTCCTTCCCCTTTTCAATAGAGGTACACATGACTGGGAACAAAGAATATTGGAATTCCAGACAGGATCAAATACTTCCTATATTTACATCTCTGCCAATATATGGGGGAGCTATGGAACTTTCTGGATGGATGATGTAACAGTAAGCATAAAGACCAACCTGGCAGTAAACCCGGGTTTTGAAAGCGGAACAACAGCTCCAGTGAACTGGACATTTGTGAGCCAGGATGGAAACACCCCGATATGGTCCAATATCTCACACAACGGTTCAAAATCCGTAGAAATAAACATCCCTGGAAATATTAATCTTATATCAGGATACCCGGAATCGGAAAGAATAGGTGCACAACCATTTACGAATTATACATTCTCTGCATGGGGGAAAACACAGGGTATAGACGGTACGAATTTGCCAACCATCACATTTGGCGAGCTGGATGAAAATAAGAATTTATTGCGCCTGACAGTCCTTCCCCTTTTCAACAGAGGCACACATGACTGGGAACAGAAAACACTGGAAATCCAGACCGGATCGAATACTTCTTATATCTACTTGTATGCAAATATCTGGGGCGGCTATGGAACTTTCTGGATGGATGATGTAACACTAAGCTTGAGAAGCATACCAACAATTATTACACCCTTACCTACACCTTTGCCTGTACCAGATCCTGCAGTAATACCAACTCCACTTCCGACGCCTTTGCCTTCTTATATAATATCTACTGATGGTAATAAAGTATTTGCCAAAAATGGAATCACAGAAAAAATCGATTATGATGGAACATTTAATCAATTACTATTATCCACACTGAAACCAGGAAATCATATATATATAAAAAATGGAGTATATAAATTAGACACTATAGAGTTACCATCAGATGTTATTATGGAATGTGAATCTAATAATGTTATTATAAGAACATCAACAGATAATCATCTAATTTATCTGGGAAGTAACTCAAAAATAAAAGGTTGTACATTTGAAAAGATAGGTATAAAATCAAATATTATATATGTATATAAAGACGTTCGTAATTGGTATGTTACGGATAATCATTTTATAAATACAAATGATGCAGTTTCAATTGTGAATCCTGCAAGTGGATTTCCAACAAATGGCTATGGTTGGGTTCTAAATAACACTGGAAAAGACAGTAAATTAGGTTCTATCAAAACCGGGCGTAATATAACATTTTCGAACAATACATTTGTTGATTACACAGGTGATGAATTTTTTGATTTTAATGGGAATGCTCATTATAACACGCTTG
>JAPMTS010000013.1:0-2418 GCA_026552955.1 Candidatus Methanoperedens sp.
TGTTATTCTATTTCTCTCCACTTTTGGGATTGTGCCCCTTCAATCTATAACTCTTGCCAGTAATGTAAAAGACATGTGAATGATGTAACAGTCGATCTAAAATAGCGGTTGCGATAATATTATCCTTGAAAAGCGACCCCCATTCTTCAAACGGTCGATTTGTGTTCAATATTATTGAACCACGCTCATATCTTCTTGACACCAATTGGAAAAACAGGGTGGCACTGTCTTTTGTTAGATCCATATATCCCAATTCATCCAAAACTAAAAGATCGATCCGTCCTAATTTGGATAACTCACGGCCAAGATGGCCCATTAATTTTGCTTTTGCCAGTTCATCTACAAGTTCCTGGGCAGTATAAAACATGACCCGTTTTCTTCTCTCACAAGCTTTTATCGCTAAGCCAATAGATAGGTGCGATTTGCCAATACCAGGTGGCCCGACAAAAATTATGTTGATCGCCTTATCAAGATATTCCAACGTGCTAAGATTCCGTATCAGTTTCTCATTCAGTTGTGGCTGATAGGTAAAATCGTATCCATCAATTGTTTTTATACAAGGAAAACCCGCTCGATGTATTCTCTGGTTAACTGATCGTTCTATCTTACCTTGATATTCTTTTTCAATAAGATCAGACAAATACTCTGTATAATCGAGCTTTTTTTCAGCTGCTATTTTAGCTTCTTCTTTATAGATCTCAGGGATACGTTTTAGTTTCAATTCTTCAAAATAGTGTTCAAGATCATCCATTCATATCATCCCCTGATCTTTCTACAAAGTTTTCAGTACAATATGAATCCAAACTACGAATTACACCAGGTGGACTCGAAATCGACAGATCATTTACCTGATCCAGTTTGGGAATGAAAACAGGCTCAGAATTTTGATGTAATAGATCAACAAACAGATCGCTCCGGTAAACGTTGTATTTATCACATAACTGGATCACATTCTTGATATCCTTCTTGCTGAAGTGTTTGGCTGCTTCAACGATTATTGTAAGATGCCGTGATGGATTGATCCGTTTCTGAGCTTTGAGCTTCTTTAAAAAATCTTCCTGGCCTGGGACAATTGTTAAGAATTGTTGTGATAAGAAGTCCCATGTTCCTTTGCTGCCCCTGTATCCTTGAAAATGCTCCTTATTCATGAAGATCTTGCCTTTTTCAGTTTTTTCCAGGGTATGTTTTGCCATTAGTTTGTTCGATTGGGAATATACTTCTAAATATCTGCCTTGACTAATTCGTATCCAGACATCTCTACATGCAAAGATATGAGGAACACTGTATCTGTTTCCATCAACTGAGATCAGACAATCTGAACTAACTTTGCGGAACTCTTCCGAAACACCAATGTATCTATTATTGGGTAATGGAGAAAGCACTGCCATTTCTTCGGGATTGAACAATTCAAGGGGTGTTTTCTTTGTTGTTGTGTGGGTACGATGATTTACTTGTTTTTCAAAGTCTAGGAGTTTCAAAGAGAAGTCTTCGAAGGATTCGAACTCATTGTCGGCAATAAAGTGGTTTTCAAGGTATGAAAACGGATTTTCAACTTTTCCCTTGGACCAAGGATGGCGAACCTCTGAACGTGATGGTTGGAAACCATAATGGTTGGCAAATCGAAGATATCTTGGATTCCACTCCCTCTTCTTTGCATCGTATAATGTTGCATGATTATCTGTCTGAATCCTTTCAGGAACTCCTCCAATTCTGCTCAAACCTTCTTCTAATGCTTCAAACACAGATGATTGGTTCTGGGATAGAGAATACATGTATGTTCTATATCGACTGCACCCTAAAATTAAACAGAACACTTGGATCTTGATTAGTTTGCCTTTGATCATTACGGTGTATGGTGACCAATCGAATTGTCCTTGTTCTCCAGGCTTTGTCTCATATCGCATATAAGTCCGTGAAAATACTGTATTATACTGTTGAATATACCTATAAAACGCCGAACTTGAAACGTTACAGCCCTTTGAGCGTAGATCATTAAGAACACGACTTCCTTTTAGTTTCTTAACAAAGTATTGCTCAATGATATATTCCTGAAATGGTTGTAGTTCTGGATTTGTATGCGTCCTTTCTTTATACGCTGGTGGATCTTCTGATCGTAGCGCATTTTTCACTGTGTTTCTCGATAAATCGAGTTGCTTTGCAATTGCCCTTGTTCCCATTTTGGGATTTCGCTTCTTTAAGTTTCTTATTGTTATCCAATCTTCCATTGAGATCACCTCGAAACCTCCTGCAATAAAACAGGAGGATTTTAGTATATTGGGTGGGTCAATTTTCAATGGGAAAAGTGGGTCAATTTTAGGTGGGAATTTTCACGCGGAATTCTAAAAAAAACGAAATTAAACCCTGGCAAAAAATAGGCTGGGTAATTCCACCAGAACATAACGGCAGCTTTGTTGCTAA
>JAPMTS010000013.1:2464-43990 GCA_026552955.1 Candidatus Methanoperedens sp.
TCCTTAAAACAGGTAATATTACCTAAAATTAGATTTTATTCCCTGAAAATAGGAAAATATATATCTATATAAAATAATATCCATCATTAGATGGAAAACATACTCGGCACTAGAACAGCGATAAAAATACTGTCCTGTTTGATGAAACATCCTCAGAAAGAATTCAAGGAAATAGATCTGATAAAGGAAAGTAAGGTGGGAAAAGGAGTTGGGGCCGCAGCCATAAATAACTTTTATTTATCAAATATACTAACAATAAAGAGAGCTGGAAAAACAAAAGTTATCCGTCTCAATGCCCTTAATCCAGTTACATTTGCCATAAGGCAGCTTTTTGACCAGTATAAATTTCTTCAATTGCCAGAAAATAAGATTTCGGCTGTTTTGCTGTTTAAGAAAAAGGCATGCCTGATATCAAGATCAATAATCATTTTTGGCTCTCTTGCTGCCGGGACTCATGACGAAAATAGCGATATCGACTTGCTCGTTATCATTGATGATAAGAAAAAGATCGATGGAATAAAAAAAATCAGTGATCAAATCCATGAATTAATTGGAGAATATATTAATATTCACTTCATTACCTCTCAGGAGGCAAAGAATGAAATGAATACGAATGAACTTATTAGAACTGCACTCATTTACGGTATTCTGGTCTATGGTGGAGATCATGTGCGAGAGCTCATGAAACCATATGATGATATCAATGATCTCATTTCTATCAGAGAAAGAATAAATGCTGCTCTTAGAAATTACTCTAATAAAGATCTCGAATCAGCACTGGAATCGGGTAATATAGCAGCAGAAGAAATGGCATTCCTTGCCTGTAAACTGGAAGGATTGGATGTTTATTCAAGAAAAGATGCATCTTCAACAATAGCAAAAATAAAAGAATACAAAGCATTAAGTGAAATGGAAAAACTTGGCATGGAAAATATGCTGGAAGTTCTGGAAAATATTTACTTAAAAATATTCCAGAAAAAAATACGCAAAGGTGAAAGTATTGAAAGATGAATTGAAAGATGAAATAATTCAAGATTTCGATAGAGCAAGAAATGCATTTGCTTCTGCTATGAGAAATTTCGAAGAAGATGATCTTTTCACCGCTTCTAACAGACTATTTGTAGCCTGTGAAAATGCAGTTTATGCATGTATGAAACTCAAGTTTGGGGGAACGACGATTTCCAGAAAAAGGATAATTATGAAAATCGAAAGTATTAGCCCCAGTATGATGGAATTATATGAACGTTCCTACGATCTGAGAGTTCAGGCCGATTATGGGAGGAAAAGCAGAATCGTGGAATTGAATAAAGAGCGTGTGAGTGAAATGATCTATAAAGTTCAAAAACTTATTCTGGACATTGAAAAAGAATTGAAAAATTCAGGAATTATAACCTGATTTTAGGATATAGGTGTAAATATGAACACAATGGCAGAATCAGAAATTCAGACACAGGTTTTTATTGAAACCTTAAGAAGAGTGGATACGGAGATTGAATCCGCGATAGAAACTCTTGAAATCATGAGTGATACGCAAACATTGAAAGCAATAGAAGAAGGATTACAGGATATTAAAAATGGCAGAGTTATTAAATTTGAAGAATTCTTAAAAAAACATGTATATAAATGATGTTCGAAAACAACTCACTCCCCACTGCCGATTTTCAACCAGTTAAATAGTCCAACAGTTTATTGACGCCATAGTTCCCTTAGAAAAATCAAACCCAAACTATATTAACAGTTAACTTCATAATGCTTTTTCTCTGAAGTCTTTATTTGAAAAAAGACGTATCAAGTTCTTGTCATGGTGGGATAAAATTTGAAAAAAACGCTCGAAAAAGGGGGTAGTGTTCTGAAAGATGCACAGGATAAGAAAGAGTGTGCCAAGGATTCCATCAATAACGGCATCCAGAAGGTCACTTCTCCTCTTGATAAAATGCAATCACAATTAGATGAGGCAATGAACAAAATTGATGAGCCTTTTGAATCACTTGAAAATAAACAGATGCAGGCGAAAATGGCAGTGCAGGCATCAAAAGAAAAAGCAGAAAGCAAGAGCAAATTGGACGGGGTAATGAACAGTGCAAAATCCAGAGCTGATAGGGCAAAAAGCAGCATTGAGGACAGGCAGCAGAAGTTCCAGAACCTTGGTAAACTGATCGAAGACCTCAAGGAAAAGATACGATCCATGAGTGAAGGCGCAAAAGTACCGGAGAATATTAAAGAAGGGGGGACATGAAAGCGGTTGAAGTCATTAAGAAAATCGCACAGGACGAAGCCAAGAAACTGCACATAATGGAAATGGGCATTGTGACATCTATATTTCCTCATTCTGAAGAAAGCAACAAAGATAATTACGAGTGCAATGTCAAATTGAAGAACCGCGACCTTGAACTCAGGAAAGTCCCGATCGCCACACAGCATATAGGATTCACGTATGTTCCCAATGTCGGGGATCTTGTCCTTCTCTCATTCATAAATGGAAATATCAATGCTCCTGTCCTTATAGGCAGGCTGTACAACGACGAGAACAGGCCCCCGGTCAATAATACCGGAGAGATGGTTTTTGAATCTCCTGACCAGGTTACGGATTGGTACATCACATGCATATGAAGTTCCCCAAAGGGATAGTATCAAAAGCCTTGCATAATGATCTTGATGGAATAATCGAACGAAACCATTATGTTATAAATAACCAAATAAGAAATACACATGATGATATCTAAACAAAAAGTTTTTGAGCTCATAGAAGACCTGCCAGATGAATTAGATATTGATGAAATCATGTATCGACTCTATGTCAGGCAAAAACTTGAAACTGCTGAGAAAGATGTCCGGGAAGGGCGGATTATTTCGCATGAAGAAGTCGTCAGGGAGACTTCTAAATGGTTCGAAAAATAAATTGGACAATTCGAGCGCTTAACGATTTACATGATATTCATGAGTTTATGGGAGTGTAACGAATTTTGATGAAACTTCTATGATGTAGTAGAAATATTATAGGAGTTGAAAGAAAATGGCAGAATTATTTACACCAGAACAAGCAAGAGCATGGCTTAGAGCAAACAATCTAAAAACGGGTAAAAGCATCCAGGATGCGTTTATTAACGAGATAAAAGGAGTGCTTCAAGAAGCATTAGAAGAAGAAATGAATAACACTCTTGGTTTTTCTCAGAGAGATGCCTTCGTAGTTGTTCGATGCAATGTTGCCGCTCAGCGTGTTGTTGCTGGAACTGACCTTGATACCTGCCTCTGGAGAATCGTAATAATAATAATCCCCGCCCCCGGTGGCTGTAAATCCTTCAAGTCTAATTCCATTTGCAGAAAGCGTTATTGCACTTCCGCTTCCCCCTGCGTCAACCACAGGATTGCCAATACCGTGAAGCATTAACTGCTTTGTTACGTTCACGTTTTCGAAATAAGTACCGCTTTTGACTAAAATAGTATCCCCATTGCTTGAAGCGTTTATCGCTTTCTGTATGCTTGAATATGCGCATCCGCTGGGGCAAACCGTAAGGGTCGCTGCATTTGCGCTGCCTGCAAGTAATAATCCCAACACTATCAACCCCACCGCGATCCTGAGCACACCACAACATTTTTTCATGACCATGTTTCCACCTATGTATTGGAGAAGTCGATCATGTATATAATGTAAGCAGGTTAAGTTTCCCTGTTGTGTACCCTTTCATGTCCACATTGTGGATGCCAAGAAACTACAATTCAGCATGGAATACGCTTGCAGAGAGTATCAAATACACACCCTGAACAAACCCGTTTCCAATTTACCAACCTTGAATTTCACAGGCAGGAACTGCTCTGTCACCCAAATATTAGTCTTTGTGTGCATGGAAATATTCCGAGCGGTGAATGAACCGCCCCCGGCCAGCGCAATATAAGGTATCAACTGATCCTGGAGGAATTCATCCACACCTGACCCCAGATCATCAAGCAGCGCCCTGGCTGCGATGGCGCCAACTTTTTCTGCTTTCAGTCCTGGTTCTCCCAGAGCTGTCCCGCCAATTGTACCGCACCACAGGGTAATTCCGTTGCCGGTTGATGGATAATTATGAACCTCAGTCAGGATCCTTGAAGTGTAACCATTTTCAAGCAGAAGCTTCTGGGCTGATGCTGCCTGCCGTTGTGAAACATGGGATGGGAGACCGGATGAATGGGATATTCCTTCTACCTGAGGGCACTTGTCGGGATCAAAATCTATTTTCTTAAGGTCTGAGGGATTAATAATGGCTTCAATACATCCTCCTCCCCTTGGATAATAGCCTCTCCTGATAAGCCTGAGTTCGCATTCATATCCCATCATCCCCAGGGCATAAAGTGTTACAAACCTCATATAATCGATAGAAGGAGACCAACGGACATCAGTTCCGCCGGTTATTTTTATCCGGGTCATTCCCGGCGCATGCATAAGCGCGGGCATAAGACACTGGAGAAAAAGAGAAATACTTCCCGCAGTTCCGATATCGATCTCATGATTTCCACCCTGTATCTTTCCCGGGATAAACGTGAGTCGTGTGGATTGGAGATGACATCCGGAAACGGAAGCTTCGCATATCCTGGCCAGCCCTTCCACTGCTTTTACGTGCTGTGCAGATAGTCCCGGTTTTGGCCTGCTTTTTCTGATATTTTCTATTTCCACAGGTTTTCCGGAAACTGCGGAAAGAGCCACACTGGTTCGTAATATCTGGCCGCCCCCTTCTCCGTAGGATCCGTCAATCTTCATAAATTTCTCCAGAATAAATTAATAACTTATTATACTATAACAATAATGACGAGCAGGTTGGGGAGTGGGGGTTAGTAAAAAATGTTCCCGCTCGTCAGCTTCTTTTATGTTTAGGATATATTTAAATCTTATCCAGAATTGTAACCACCTCCAATATGAGCATGCATTCATCTGGCTCAAATTTTTGAATCCTTGAACTTGATTTCCACAAGTTCATTGACAACCGCGACAGCTACCGGGGTTCCACCTCTTGTCCCAACGCATGTGATGGAAGGCACTGCAAGCGTCCTGACTTTTTCCTTAGATTCGGCAGCATTTACAAAACCCACTGGTGTTACTACAAGAAGCGCCGGGTGAAGTCCTTCCTCTATCATCCTGCAAACAGTGAGCGCAGCTGAAGGTGCATTTCCGATAACTATTATTGCGCCTTCGAGTTCCTCCTTAAGGGCCATGAAGCCCGCACTTGTTCTTGTCACTCCGGTTTTCCGGGCAATATCGGCCCCTTCGTCAAGGACGCATCTGACATCACAAATATGTCCCCTCTTTGTAATACCAACCTGCGCCATCCTGATATCCGTAAAGATAGATCGACCATTCCTGATAGCATCTATTCCTGCATTAACCGGGTCATTATCAAACCTCATTATTTCTGCAAATGAAGTGTCGCCTGTTGCGATAACGCAACGCTGCCTGATCCTGTCTTCAGGGGTATTTCCTTTCACAATACTCTGTACTATTGACCAGCTTTTTTCGTTGATCTCTTTTGCTTCCCGTGTGCGTGCGCCGAATTCAATATTCATATTTCCTCTGGTATCCTCTTGGCGTTATTATCCTGTTCTTCCATAATCTTGACTCGCTGTTGCCGATAAGAATCAATGTACTCATATCGATACTATCATTGTATTCCAATATCCTCCCAAGGGTAGTTGCAATTACGGTTTCGCCATTTCGGGAGGCATTTTTTACTATCCCGGCAGGTGTAGTTTCACTCCTGTACTTTCTAATGATCTCAACAGCCCCCGAAAAATTCTGCTTTCGAGTCCTGCTTTTCGGATTATAAATAGCGATCACAAAATCAGCCTGTGCAGCACTCTCCAGACGGCGCCCTATCATTGCGGCGGGTGTGAGAAGGTCACTCAGGCTAATTACTGCAAAATCATTAACAAGCGGCGCCCCAAGAAGTGAAGCCGCAGCACTTATCGCAGTCACACCCGGGATGACTTCCAGGTCGATATCCCCGGATTTTTCTGCTACCTCTAACACAAGACCGGCCATCCCGTACACATTTGCGTCCCCGCCGCTGATAATGGATACAATATGGTCAAATCCCAGTTCAACCGCCTTCCTTGCACGCTCAACTTCACCGCCCATCCCGCTTCGTATGACCTTTTTATCTTTTATTATCTCTGTTATCTGGTCAAGATAAGTGCCATTTCCGATAATGTATTCGGACTCAAGCAGGACACTTTCCGCCTTTTTGGTTAGATGCTCTATTGCTCCCGGCCCTATGCCGACGATGTATAATTTACCGTGCGATCGCGATTGTGACATTTCCATAAATCCTCTTTTTAAGTAACAGTTTCTTTTCCTCTGAAAGTGCAAGCGCAGCCGGTTCGCATACCCCGTTCAAACCAAGACTTTTTGCTTTTGATGGCGTAGGTGCCTGCATGGAATTTATTATCTCATGCGGAACAAATCTCAGTTCTTTTCCAAATACTGCTGCTGCATCAATAATTCCGGATTCATTTTCTTTTATCCTTGCGGATGCGAAATAATTCACATCCTTGATCCTCAGATTTGATTCCGAAATCGCTGCATTTATTGCTTCCACAACCTCTTCCTTACTGACCCCCCGATTTGCACCTATTCCCACGACAAGTCCGTTTTTTTTCAGGACACTGACATCATCCCCGACAATTACGATCTTTGGACCTTTTATTTCAAGAACTTCAACATCGCTTTCCAGCAGTTCCATGTTGAGCTTTTTCGTTGAATCCCTGTTTATTATCCTGCATCCAAGACCTTCTGCTATCCCCTCCACAGATTTTTTTCCCATAACTTCTGTTGCTGTCGTTATCACAGGGAAAATTCCAATCAGGGCAAGTTTTTTTGCCAGTTCATTCCCCCCATGGTGGCCGCCAAGGATAGGGATCGCAAAATTCAGCCCCGAATCAACGACCACAACTGCCGGGTCTTTCCATTTATCATTTACAAGAGGAGCAATATTCCTTACTGCAATTCCTGCTGCCATTATGGCTATTATCGACCTGTATTCTTTAAAAGCAAGCTTGAAAGCATGACCTGAATATGTTAATATATCTCCGCCGGTAACATCCTTTATTTTTTTTGCAAGGTCAATATTCCTTGGAAAAGTGATTATTACAGGCTCACCCATAAAGATGAGACCTCTTGAAGTTCAGGGGTGTCAGGACATTTCCAATAATTATCATAGCTGACCTGGCAATCCCCTGGGCTTCTACCCTGTCTGCAATATCACCCACTGTCCCAAGGATCACCAATTCATCTTCCCAGGAAGCATGATACACCACTGCAGCGGGTGTTTCCCGGGGATATTCCACCTCTTCCATGATATTCCTGAGTTTATCAGTTCCAAGATATATTGCCATTGTGGCATTATGGCGCGATAATTCCCGGATCGAATCTTTCTCAAGGGTTGTTCCTGCAGGTCTTGTGATAATAAGGGTTTCTGTAATGCCATTTATCGTAAGCTGGGTTTTTAATGTTGCTGCAGCTGCAAACAATGAAGTCACACCAGGAATGATCTCTATTTCTATTCCCTTCTTTTTCAGTTTATCCATCTGTTCTATAATAGCGCCATATAATGAAGGGTCACCGCTATGCAGCCGGACCACTGTTTTTCCCTCTTCCACTTTCTTTGAAAGCACATCAGTGATATCTTCAAGTTTCATGCCGAAGCTGTCAAGTTTCTCAGCTGTTACATAATTCAAAACAACAGGATTAACAAGCGAACCTGCATACATGACAAAATCTGCGGATTCAAGAAGTTCGCGGCCCCTGACTGTAATATATTTTGGATTCCCGGGTCCTGCTCCCACAAAATAAATGATCTTTTTATTATTTGCTGATATTTTTCCCCGTTTTGCTTCCATCAGGCTAAAATAGTCGCCAGTTTGAGGTATCCGGCCTGATACCTTCTCATTATCCATAAACAGGCGCTGGGCAAAGATAAATTCATTGTATCCTTCCTCCATCAATGTTTTTTTTACATCTTGAGGATGTTTTGATTTGAGAACTATTTTAGTTCGCACAGGAGAGCCATCACTTACTATGAAGGAGCTTTCGATACTGGTATTTGTACGGGATGCATAGGCTGTAACGGAACTCACACCCGGAATTGTGGAGATTTCAATTCCAGGATATTTTACCTCTATGGTCCTTTTTAAGTGCGAGAATGTTGAAAAAACATTGGGGTCGCCAAGAACCGCAAATGAAACGATTTTATTTTTTGCCTCATTTGCCACAATCCCTGCATTTTTGTCCCATAATTTTGCCAGCTCCTCTTTATCCTGTATCATGGGAAAATCAAGGATTTGGGCTTTAGCATAAGGCAAAACAAGTTTTTCTGCGAGTTTTCCGGGCACGAAAACCTTCTTGCTTTCTTTCATGGCTTTAATTGCTGCCAGGGTAAGAAGGTCAGGGTTCCCGGGACCAAGACCGATGCCGATCAACATTATGTGCCACCAACTATCAGGAATATTGGATTTTCAGGTTTGAACATGGTACCGCCTGCAAGCTCATTTCCCCTTGATAATTGTATCTGTAGCAATTCCTTGAAAACATTGTTCCTTTTCATCGTTTCCAGGGCGATGGAAACGGTTTCGATCTTAACTGCGCTTACAATGAACCTTACCTTTGTTTTTCTTGTCAATATTTCAATAACCTGCCTGATATTTTTACTTCCGCCGATGAACACGCAGTCCATATCCATATCGGGAATCAGTGTGCTGGCATCTCCTTTTAATACTGAGATATTATTTATGCAACATTCTTTTATATTGGCAGATGTGGCCGTAATGGCATCGTTCCTATTGTCAATGGAAATTACTTTTTTTGCCAATTTAGCTGCTGCTATCGAAACAGAACCGCTTCCACAGCCGATATCCACGAATACTTCCGTAGATTTGATATCCAGCTTTGATAATACAATTGCTATTATTTCTGGCTGTGTAGGAGTTCCCGTTGGATAGAGCATAATAATCATCCTAAAAACAGCAGTTTTGGCATAAAAACCTTTATATGAACATATTAATCCGAAAACTTTCGGAACAATTATATATGAGCATGAAAAGTTATATATTCATTCCGTTAAAATGTATTATAGATATAAGGTTTTAGTCATTCTTATATACTTTGGGAGGAGGAGTGGTATTATTAAAAGCCGATCACTATTAAAAATTAATACCCTGGGAGATATATAAAGGGGCAGATTATTGGGAGGTTTAAAAATATATGAATTGGGTATTTTTTATTTTTTCTAAAGATTGAGTGGGAGACAACTCAATCGGAATTTAAATAAAAATAAACATATGAAATACATACGTTGAATAAAATAAAGTGAGGTAAATATATGAAACAGAAATATAGACGAGGTATAGATGTGGTAGACAAACATTTATGCCAAAGAAAATATATGAGTTTGGGATTACTACTGATAACATTGACGGTTCTTTTGGCAGTGCCGGGAGCTTTAGCAGTAGGTAATTTCCCACCGCTCTTCAATCTAGAATATAATACCACAGGCACGAGAATTGATGCCAGTTCATGCATCATCTGCCATGCAGGTGTACCTGCGTTGAATGATTATGGAAATGATCTAAATCAAGCAGGGGTAAATTCAAGCTCTACCGACACCGAATTAATAAATGGTTTGACAGCTATCGAACAACTCGATTCAGATGGTGATGGATTTAGTAATATTGTTGAAATCAATGAAAGGTTTTTCCCCGGCAATTCATTAGACCATCCGGCAACTACACCAACTGCTACACCAACTGCTACACCAACACCACCTGTTAATGAAACGATACTTACATCTTTAAGTGTAACAACTACGCCTTTAATAGATGGCATATCTGAGCCAATATGGGACCAGGCAATCCCATTGATGGTTAATATCTCAGGCGGGGCCAATGCAGGATCACATAACGTGATATTGAAAAGCATTTATACTGATGACTCAGTATATTTCCTTGTAAAGTGGAATGATCCTACAGAAAGCTTAAGGCGCATGCCCTGGCAGAAACAGGCTGATGGCACATGGAAACAGCTAAAAACACCTGATGCTAAAGAGGGAGGAGAACAAACTTATTATGAAGATAAGTTTTCTCAGATATGGAACTTAAATATCACTGGCTTTGAAGTAAGTGGCTGTTCTGTATTATGTCATGCAGGTGAAAATTCCGATGTCAAAGCTTATGGTAATAAGTATACCGCTAATACTGGAGAAATGGGCGATATTTGGCACATGAAAATTGTGCGAACCAATACAACAGGCTTTGTGGATGATCAATATATAGATTCTACAGGCTATAGCAATGCTACACCAGATGCAGGTAGACATAGTGACCCCGGGCTTGTTCCATACTATGATAACATTAATGCAAACAAAACTGCACCGAATTTCACCTCGGCAGACCAGCCAGCTCCGCCCTATTGGATATTTGACGATGAGAAGCAGCCTTTCAATGACACATACAGTGTTGACGATGAAATTGCAGGTATTATTGTAAGGCCTCCAACAGGAGATAGAGCAGATATCAGGGGCAAAGCAGTTTATATGGATGGCAATTGGACACTGGAATATGGCAGAAAATTGATTACTGGAAGTCAGTTTGATATTCAGTTCTCAGATTTGAAACAGCAATATCTCTTTGGGACAGCAGTCTTCGATAATGCACAGACAAGACATAGCTATGAAAATGGAGTGAGCAAATTCGTATTTGCGGCATCTGCTAATGTTACAGATATCATTCCTCCTGTCACGACCATAAGTGGAGTTACTGAAAACGGTTCGTATAATAATAGTGTGAATGTTACCTTGAATGCTACCGACAATCCAGGAGGATCCGGAGTCAACGAAACATTTTATATGGTTAATGGCGGCCCGACCACAACATATTCGGCGCCATTCGTTGTTGATACTATCGGTCCGGATAATATAACATATTGGTCAACAGACAACACGGGAAATGTCGAATCCCAGAATATGGTAAACTTTACCATTGTTAATGTATCAATAGAAGATGCCGTACCACCGGTGACTACAACCACTATTATTGAAAACGGTTCGTATAATAATAGTGTGAATGTTACCTTGAATGCTACCGACAATCCAGGAGGATCCGGAGTCAACGAAACATTTTATATGGTTAACGGCGGTCCGACCACAACATATTCTGCGCCGTTCGTTGTTGATACTATTGGTCCGGATAATGTAACATATTGGTCAACAGACAATGCGGGAAATGTCGAACCCCAGAATATAGTAAACTTTACTATTGTGGAAATACCAGAGGCAAATGCAACTGCCATACGAACAATAGAGAATAAATCCATTTTGCCGGGAGAATCGACAATAATTACTGTCAACATCGCCGGGACTGCAAATGCATTAGCTCTTCATGAAATTCCTCCTGAAGGATGGAATGTAACACGAGGAACAGATAATGCAGATGTTTTCAAGAACAGTACTATTGAATGGGTATGGAAAAACACGGGAGACAATAAGACTGTTACCTATACAATGACAGCACCCTCGAACATTTCTATTGGGACTTATAATATCGAAGGAACAATAATAGATGCAAAAGGAACCCTAATAGAGGTAGCAGGAGATAATAGTGTTAAAATAGATATTCTGGAGTACTACAGAAGACTCGGTGACGATCCTGGTGTAATTGAGACAATGGATCTATTGAGAGCTTTCGATGACTTCAGAAACAACATAGTTCCTCAAGGATTTGACCGACCATTGAGTGCAGCGGAGGTAGATGACCTGGTTAATGAATGGATAAATTCTTAAGTAACAAAAAAATATCAGAGTTAAACAAAACGAGATAATATAAATTAAAAGTCTCATGATATTGTTGACACTGCTGCATTAACAACATAGTCAACAATATCGTAAAAATTTTTAGATTTATCAGGAGAATGGAAAATGGAAAGTAATATTAAAAAGAAATCGGGATATATTATATGTATAATATTATTGATATTTATGTTTGCGCCAACAGGACAGGCATTAGTATCTGCGCAAAGGACTATTGAGAAAAACGTATTAACAGCAGGAAGTGGAACAAATGTTATTGTTTTCATACAGAATGATAACACTGAACCATTGGTTCTGCTGAAAGAGTCAATACCACCTGGCTGGAACCTGAAAAATATATCTAATGATGGAAGTATTTTCAAAGGAGATGAATGGTTATGGCTGCCAACACCAGGAAATTATACTGATAAAAATGTGATATACAGTATTAATGTCCCTTCCGGCACAATCCCGGGAACTTATAATATTGATGGTAATGTCACAGCAGGCTTAAATACAACACTAAAAGTCACGGGAGATCTCACAATAGAAGTTACCAGTGATAGCAGTGGAAGTAGTGATAATCCTACAATAACATCCACACCTGAGAAAAAGGATATAAATGTTACAGGTACACCCCCAGAAACTATTACAACAACAGCAAAACAAACAATTGCTTCGCCAATAGAAACAACAAAAGAAATGCCGAAACCCACAACAACTAACAAATCACCAGGATTCAGTATATTGATTTCAATTGGAATATTCGTAACAATATATTTCTTGAGAAGAATGAAATAGATATATATTTTTTAATTTTTATAATATTAGTTCATCCTCTTTCTTCCATGCAGGATCTACTATGGCCAGGAAAACCAAATCATCCTGACCTGTGTTTTGAATGAATTGCAGGGAGTTGGGCGGAATATAAATTGCATGACCGGGATGAACTCTTTTTATTTCTGAATCTATGTGCATTATGCCTTCCCCCTCAAGAATGTAATAAACCTCGGAGGTCTTTAATTTGTGAGGTCTTGATGTCCGGCCAGACTTTATTATGGCATGGGCCAGACTATAATTGATAGCAAGATCTGCCTTGTCCGGATGCAAAATTTCGCGAAGGATTGAATTATCCCCTGCCGTGAATTCTTCACAATCATTCAAATCCCTGATAAACATAACCAAGATTATGATTTCCCGGAAAATAAAGCTTTAGGCTTTCTTCTACCCCCCCACATACTGCATAAAGTCGTTTTCGACCATGCCAGAAATGTTTATCTGTTATGAAACATACACATATTATCAGTATTAAACATTTAAAATATTATTACATGAGTTAAGTGATAAATAATGGTAGATACAAAATTCCTGGAACTTCTGAATGCAACGCTTGGATTGTCGATACTTCTTATTGCAATGGTCCTTATTAGAGATTTCAGGAAGCAGTTACTGAATAAAGATAATAAATTAAAGATCCCGCTCATTTTGATGGGTGCGGGCATAATGGTATTCTCGATCAGGGAATTTTTAAAATATGCGCTGGCAGATAGCACAGATACGGTCCTTGACGAATTACTTGAAACAGTATACCTGTTACTGAATCTAGGTGCTTTTTTTTCTCTCTTGATGATAAAAGAATTACCAACAAGGAAAGTCAAACAGTAATGGATTTCCTGGTAAATGTATCAATTAATGTTTCAAGCGTTGTTATTTCTTCTTTTGAAAGAGAGATCTTTGCATTAATATTCTTAAACTCGGGAATTCCTTTTCCCTGTGTATCACCGGATACAAGAGAATTTGACCATGGGCTGTTAACCATAAAAGCCAATCCACCCGGCTCGTCTTTTTTGGCTTCCTTTGCTTCCACTATAATACTTCCGTGACTGTTGGATATTCTCACCCGGTCTTTTGTCTTCAGGCCCATTTTTTGCATATCGATTTTGCTGATTGAGATGGCAGCACTGAACATTTTGTATTCTTCCCCGAACCTGTCGCGTTCCATTGCTTCAGCCTGGAAGATATCACGATATGTTGTGATCTTTATCTCATATTCCGGGCTTTTCAGGAATTTTCCAATATCCATACTCATGAAATCGCCTCCAACAATCGATCCATGATTTCTTCATCAGGCATATATCCACTTGTGATGATTTTTGATAAACGTATCAATTTCCCATCCATCCTTATTGCAGTTCCACCTGATTCCACTCCTGTCACTGCACACGGAATTGTTACAGTGGCTATTTTTGATGTCATAGAGATACACGGATCGATACATACCACAGGGATTGATGCAAGATCTTTTAATATAGGACGAGGAAGACTTGCCAGGGGATCAGAGCCCACGATCATGATTGCATCTATGTTTTTTTCAATGAGTGATTCCATTATTGAATATTTATCATCATGAATAGCTTCCTTCTCAAACTTCACACGGTTTACAAAACCTGTTTCTTTGAAAAGCGCTTCATTAAAGCCCCGCATATTGTAATGGCCAACCATTGGCATTATATTAAAATTCGGGAGCTTTTCTGCAAGAGCGATTAATATATCAAAATCCTCTTTTATCGAATATGTAAGCCCGATACCAACAAATATTGCGCCGAATTCGGCTTTTTTCAAAATGCCTGCAAGCTCAAGCATTTTTTTGGTATCATATACGGGTACTTTTCCGGATAATGCCTCGATCAATGCAAGAATAAATTCCCGGTCCCCTTTCAAAGGTATCCTGTAAAAGTGTCCTTTGCATATCTTTGCAGTATTTGATTCCCGCACATCTATGGCTATTGCCTTTCTGTCCTCCTCATATCCGCGCTGGCGTGATTCTCCACGGGGGAAATAAGAGAAACGTGAAAGATGGCGCGGCTGGGAGTCCTGTGCATCCGAACCCCAATAAACAAGCACATCTGCTTTATTCCTTATATCATCCAGCGAACATGTCCGTAATTTCTTCTGAAGTATTCTTTCGATAAGGAGCCCCTGGCAAAATGAAGATGTATCATCTATTACGGCATTTAGTTTTTTTGCAAGCCGGATACCTTTTGCCTGTGCTTCACATGTTGAATTATTCCAGCCAAAAAGCATGATAGATCTGGCATTTTTAATGATATCAACGGTTTTCCTGATGGAACTTTCTATGTCGGTTGGTTGTTGATCTATGGAAGGAACAAGCCTGTTCACACAACCCTTCATTCTTGCGGCCCCTCGCCTGCAAGCATTCCTCGTTTCTTTTATCCTATTATTCTCGACGATTGCTTCAATGTCATCGCATAGAAGCGCACATCCTGTGCATGTGACCATATTCCCCCTAAACAAATTCTATTGCGCCTGTAGGGCACGGGTCTATGCAGGCATAACATAATACCCTGCTTTTCCCAAAGCGTCTGCATTCTTTAATATTCGAAGCAATGACTTTTCCATCAACGACTTTGAAAATCACTTTATCATTTGTTGGAGCACACCCCATACCTGCGCCATGCGGGTCGTTGGCTACGTCCACAGGGCATGCAACAACGCAATTCCCGCAGCCTGTGCATAATTCAGGGTGTACTATCAGACCTGTTTCCTCTGCCCCCGCTGATGGCAAAAGCAGTGATTCCAATTTCTCTTTTTGAGGCTTGAAATTCACCTCAAGGAGAGGCGTGCATGCTGCAACATTCTTTTTTCTTCCAAGCAAGGCAACCGCAAATGCCATACATGTGGATTCCCCACATTTCTTGCAGTTGGTTCTGGGTAAAAGCTGATATAGCTCCATAACTGTAACCATAGGTCGAGAATTGATTTTATAAAGGGATATATTTTTCTGGCATTATGATTTTCGAAAGTAAAAAATATAAATAGTATGAATCACTAATAATAATATTATGAAAGTAGTTTTCAGAATTATTGGCTCCGAGGAAGACCTCAAAGACGTTGAAGGGAAAGAAGAGAATGTACATTTCTGTTTCAGGCCATCTGAAAAAAACGTATTCGAACTGGTAACCAAGACACCAAAATTGAAAAGAATACAATTGCCTTCATCTTACCAGAAAACAATTTCAAATACCACAAAAACACTTCTAAAAATGAAAAATATAAAACTTTTGACCGGGGATATATGGGGTCACAGGACAGATATTGACAGGTTTGCAGAGATAGAAGTTTGAATTCGGGGGTAAATGATTTTGACTCATTTCCTGGTTTTAGTGGCTACTATTACAACAAGTTGTTCAAAATGGAATCTCTCTTTGTTCAATTCTTCAATATGAAACCCAAGCGACTTCACCTTTGATTTTACTGCTTCTATTCCGGTAAGTGAGGATATAAGCATCAATATCCTTCCATTTTCAAGGAGATTGGAACCGGCTTCCTCAAGAAATCTGTTGATAATTTTCCTGCCGTTGTATCCACCGTCCAATGCGATATTGATCCAGCCTGTTGTTCTTTCAGAATCATCAGTAGGAAGATAGGGCGGATTGAATATTATAATGTCAAATTTACCTTTAATACTTTTTAATAAGTCTCCCCTTATTGCTTCTATGCCATTGTCTCTTGTGCATTCAACTGCATAAGGATTGATATCGATGCCTGTGATCTTTGCACGTGTATTCTTTTTGATCACAGCACAGATTATCCCGCTTCCACACCCTACTTCCAGGATATTTTCCGAATTCTTAATAATTGACAAAGCTGCCTCTGCCAGAAGAAAGGAATCTTCAGCAGGTTCATAGACCTTTGGTGTGAATTTGATCGTTGTATTTCTATAGAGCATTTTCATTGGAAGTGCTGATTGTTTTTTTCCTCTCATAATACTAATGCTATAAAATATTTATAATGTATGATAGTGATAAAATGTGATAACTCTTAAATATATTGATGTAAATTAGGGTACAGCGAGTAAATAAGAGTTGAATGATTCAAATAGCATTGGTAAATTATATTATCCTATGAGGTAGTGAGGATAGGAAAGAAATTCATCCAGACAAATGCAAGCAGTGGAGATAATAAATGACCCTAAAGAAAGGAAGTTTTGTAATAGAAGAATTGGAGAATGTCCAGATAAATATAGGTAAAATTGGCGCAAAAGAAGAACAGATTGCAGAGGGACCTACCCCCAGGCCGGAAATAATTGGTCTACGGAACTGGGATTACCGCATCCTTGACCGATATAACCCTGTATATACTCCGACGGGTGATACATGTGATTACTGCACATATGGTAAATGCGACCTTACGGGGAATAAGGAGGGAGCGTGTGGAATAGATCTTGAGGGACAGTCAGCACGACAGGCACTAATGACAAGTATTATGGGTGCTGCATGCCATTCTGCTCATGGGAGGCACCTTCTCAACTATCTCATAAAGAAGTATGGAGAAGACTTCAAAATTGATGTCGGGCCAAGTAACCTGCAGGCACCTCTGACTGAAACGATTATGGGGATACAGCCAAAGACAATTGGAGATTTTATCCCGGTTCTTGAATATGTTGAAGAACAACTTACACAACTTATTGCTATCACAAATACAGGCCAGGAAGGTTCTTCCCGTGACTTTGAATCAAAAGCGCTCCATGCCGGAATGCTCGACCTGCTCGGTATGGAGGTCGCTGATATCATCCAGATATCCTGTCTCGGATTCCCAAAATCTGATGAAAAAGCCCCGATGGCAGAGATAGGCATGGGAATACTTGATCCCAAGAAACCCGTTGTTATATGCGTTGGGCATAACATTGCAGCTCCGGCATACATTCTTGATAACATGGACAAGAATGGATTATTCGATAAAATAGAGATTGCAGGATTATGCTGTACCGCACACGACATGACCCGCTATAATAAGACGGCGAAGATCATCGGTTCCATGAGCAAGGAACTTAAATATATCAGGTCGGGAATACCCGATGTGCTGGTCACGGACGAACAATGCGTAAGAGCTGATATCCTGAAGGAAGCTCAAAAACTTCACATCCCTGTGATTGCCACGAACGAAAAGATCACATATGGATTACCGGACAGGTCAAATGACAGTGTTGATGAGATCATTGATGACCTTGTGAGCCAAAAACAATCAGGAGCAGTGCTTCTTGATTTTGAGAAGATCGGGGAGCTGGTTCCTAAACTTGCTATGAAGATGGGGGCAATAAGAAAAGCCAAAGGATTGACTGCGCTTCCGAATGATAATGAATTTAAGAAACTTGTGGCAAAGTGTACAAAATGTCTCCAGTGCACAAAGGATTGCCCACAGGGCCTGCCTATTTCGGATGCTATGACAGCAGCAGTGAATGGCGATTTTTCGCTTTTTGAGACATTACATGATAAGTGTGTTGGATGCGGACGATGTGATTACAGCTGCCCTGCGGGAATACCGATATTAAATGTTATCGAGAAGGCTTCACAGCGCGTGATACGAGAAGAAAAAGGGAAAATGAGAATTGGAAGAGGACAAATCGGAGATCCCGAGATACGTGAGGAAGGGCGCAATCTTGTTCTTGGAACAACGCCCGGAGTTCTTGCTTTTGTAGGCTGCGGGAATTATCCGGACGGTACAAAGGATGTTTATGATATCGTTGAAGAGATGATACAGCGCAGTTATATCATAATTTCTTCCGGATGTGCTGCCATGGATATCGGGATGTTCAAGGATAAAGAAGGAAAGACCCTTTATGAACGCTATCCCGGAAGATTTGTAAAAGGCAATCTCCTCAATACGGGTTCATGTGTTTCAAATGCACATATAGCCGCAACAACTATCAAAGTGGCTTCGATATTTGCGGGAAGAAAGACAAAAGGGAATTGGGAAGAGATCGCTGATTATGTAATGAACAGGGTTGGAGCTGTAGGAATAGCATGGGGAGCTTACTCGCAGAAAGCTTTCGCCATCGGAACGGGCTGCAACAGGCTTGGCATTCCGGTTGTTGTCGGGCCGCATGGTACAAAATACAGGCGGGCATTTATCGGGAAACCTTATAAGAAAGATGACTGGAATGTACTGGACGGAAGGGACGGCTCGGTCGTTAATGTTGAACCGGCGCCGGAACATCTCATGATAACTGCTGAAACAAAAGATGAGGTCATGCCGCTCCTTGCCAAACTCTGCTTCAGGCCAAGCGATAACAGCCTTGGGCGGGCTATTAAACTGACCCATTATATTGAACTCAGTGAAAAATACCTGAAAAAGCTGCCGGATGACTGGCATATTTATGTGCGAAATGAAGCTGACCTTCCCGTGGCAAAGAGAGAACCGCTTATGAAATTGCTGGAAGAGAAGGGATGGAAGATAGATTGGGAAAAGAAGAAGATAATTGAAGGGCCGCTTCGCAAAGTTGATGTCTCCTTCCAGCCTACCAATGTTCCACGTCTTTGCAAGGAGGTCAAGAAATGACACCGAAAGCCCAGGTTATGGGACAAAATGAAGAAAAAGTGATAGATACCACCCGTCAGGCCGTACCGTTTAACACAGGAAATATTCCCGGTCCGAAAATGGCGCGCGCTGTGATGCCTGCCGTACCGGGGAAAATGCTTGCAAAGGCAAAGCGCCCTCTTCTGATAGTTGGTTCTGAAATTGATGATCCGGATGTTCTTGCAAGGGTTGTCATGCTGGGGAAAACAGGAATACAAATCGCCTCGGTGGGAGACTCTTACAAATACCTTGGGGATAAGGGACTTGATGCCCATTATATGAATATGCATGCGCTAATGTCATATATTTGCGACCCCCAGTGGCCTGGACTTGACGGAAAAGGCGGATATGACCTCGTAGTCTTTTTCGGGATAACCTATTATTATGCATCCCAGGCAATATCAGCTCTTAAGAATTTCTCCAAGATCAAAGTGATATCGATAGATAAATACTATCATCCCAACGCGGATATGTCATTCGGCAATCTCAAGAAGGATGTGTTCATCGAAGCGCTTGATGAAGTCATAGAACAGTTACCAAAGTAAAAAATTAATATGAAAAATAATTGAAGAGAACGATAATCATGGCAAACGAATTTCCCTTTGAAATCTCACCAATGTTCGAGGGTGAGCGTGTACGAAAAGACGATATGTTTGTTGAACTTGCAGGACCAAAATCACGTGGATTTGAACTTGTAAGGGCTGCAGCATTAGATGAAATAGATGATGGAAAATTTACACTCATTGGGCCTGACCTCTCAAAGATGGAGGAAGGTTCACGTCATCCTTATGCGATGATATATAAGATCGCAGGTAAACTGGTAGAACCTGACCTTGAGGCAATCGTGGAGCGGCGAAACCATGATTTTCAGAATTACATCCAGGGATATATGCACCTTAACCAGCGTTATGATGTCTGGGTGAGAATTAATAAAGATGCTATTAAAAAGGGATTAAATTCCTTTGAACAGATAGCTAAAGCCACAATGATGCTTTTTAAGAACGAATTGTCCTTTATAGAGAAAATCGAAGCAACCTATATAACTGATCCGGATGAAGTTGAAAAACAAAGAACAGATGCTATAAAGATCTATGAAGCAAGGGATGCAAGAACTAAGGGGCTCCATGACGAAGATGTGGATGTGTTCTATGGCTGCACATTGTGCCAGAGCTTTGCCCCCACAAATGCATGCGTCGTTACTCCTGACAGGATATCCCTTTGCGGCGCTATCAACTGGTTTGATGGCCGCGCTGCCGCCAAGGTTGATCCTGAAGGACCGCAGTTCGCCATTCCAAAAGGTGAAGTGATAGACGCCATCGGAGGAGAATATTCAGGTGTCAATGAGAAGGCTGTGGCGCTATCGGGTGGTGAATATTCGCGCATTAAGATACATTCATTCTTTGAGTATCCCCATACAAGCTGCGGGTGCTTTGAGGTCGTAGGATTCTATATCCCTGAAGTGGATGGAATCGGATGGGTAGACAGGGATTTCACAGGTATTGCCCCGAATGGTCTTGCTTTTTCCACAATGGCAGGACAAACCGGAGGGGGTAAACAGATAATCGGATTCCTCGGGGTTGGTGTGAATTATTTCCGCTCCCCGAAATTCATTCAGCCTGATGGCGGATGGAACCGTGTTGTATGGATGCCAAAGAACCTCAAGGAAAAAATAAAAGCGGATATTCCTCCCGAACTTGTGGATAAATTGCCCACTGAAGAGAATGTTACTGATCTTAAGACCCTGAAAGAATATCTTGAGAAGAGCCAGCACCCTGTAATGCAGCGCTGGACAAAGGAAGAGGCTGTCGCCGAAGCAGAAACGCCATCAGAGATGGCAGCACCCGGGTGGTCAATGCCATCGCCTTCCATGCCAGCAGGGATGCCCATGCAATTCGGTGGCGGGGGAACGAAGCTCAATTTCAAGAATGCCAGGATTTCTATTGAGCGCATCGTGTTCAAGGGCAAGGAGAAATGAGGCACAGGTAAAGGGAGATTGTGGTATATTTTAAATTACAGCTTTAAAATGACAACGCAACATTTATCATGGTAAATAGATATATAACATGATAGGTTTTATGAAAGGATCACATATATTTATTTATTTTTTTTTAATATCGTTATTTTCAGCGCCAGTTTCGGCTGACTTTATTATTGAAAACATATCTACTGCTAATATTACTGATAAGGATGTATGGAGTCCTGCTATAAGTCCGGATGGCAAAACTATCGCATATATTTCCTATGATAATTCTGGATATCAGCAGATTTTCACGATCAAGATAGATGGATCAAAGAAAAAACAGGTAACTACAGACCCAAACAAGAAATGGGGAATTGAATGGTTAACAAATGAAATCTCATATATATCCTATGACAAAGATATAGAAAAAATATTCATTGTTTCATTGGATGGATCGAAAAGAAGGAAACTACTTAATGAAACTATCCGCCAGGGTAGAGAACTGGGAGGGAGTAGCCGTTTCTGGGGTGCAGGTTCGTGGAATCCCGAAAATAAAAAGATATTATTTACATCACTGGGCAAAAATGGTTATGAAAAGATCTTTATAGCGAATATAGATGGAACCGGAAAAAAACAGTTCATTAATGACAATTCCCGCCAGTGGAATCCACGCTGGAGCCCTGATGGCAATTCCATCGTGTTTATCTCCGAGGACAACAAGTCACATGAGCAATTGTTTATGGTCAGTGCTGATGGCACAGGTATGAAACAGATTACAACAGATGGTTTTAAGAAATCTGACCTTAATTGGGGAAAAGGTGGGATTCTTTTCATATCGACTGAAATCCAAAAAGCAAGCAGTGTAAAGATCTTTATCGTTAATCCTGATGGCTCAGGATATAGACGACTCATTGACCAGGGATTCAACCAGGAGAATCCGAGATGGAGCAGGGATGGTGATTCCATTCTTTATGAAGATATCGACATTAAAGGTGTTAAATCAATCAAGATATTAAATCTTAAGAAACCTGAAACCGTATCCACGGTATCACCGGTAATTCCGACAGTTACCATAACGAGTACGCCCATTCTCACAGAAATGCCTTTAATTGAAGAAACACCCACGGAAAGTCCTTTGGAGGGAACAGTATTATCTCTTGTGCTCATATTGGGTGTGATCGTTATAATAATGCTGGCTATCCCCTGGATATCAAATTTCTTGTCAAAGAATAAATAATTCACTCCACTGTTGGCATCAATCCTTTCTTTTTGAAGAACCAATATGAACTCCATGTTGCGATTACTGTCGATAGAATAATTAGTATTAAATACCAGCCTCTATCTTCCGGTCCCATATTGAAAGCAGAATTTCCAAAAACAGTTGCAATTGTATTCGGGACAAGCACGGCAGTTCCCAGGATTGTTAGCCAGGTCATGACAAGCGCCATCCGGTTATTTAATATCTGGAGCTGGTTATTGTATATACTTTGTAATACCTCAAGTCCCGATGCAAGCACATCGGACATGTGTTCACTCAGGGCAATATGCCTGTTGACATCATCTGACAGGATTCCCATCCTGGCAAGCAATTTCGGGCTGTCGGTCATTAATTCGGCATCCCCGTGCCTTAGCGAATTCACTACATCAAGGGTAGCCCAGAGCGTATCCATATAGCTGATCAGTGCATGTTTCATGTTATGGATCTCAGGGGCGATCATTCCTCTTGGCATCAGTGGATCCGTCAGGATCTTGCTCAATTCATCCCCCTGGGCTTCAATTTGTCTTAGATGGTCAAAATTCCTGTTGATATTTTCATCGATAAGTCTTGTCAGGATTATTGTCAATTTATCTTCCAGCATCAGATTTGGCTTTATTTTCCTCATAAAAGCGTCAGCATAGCGGGAAAGACGTATAAGACGGGTCACATTATCTTCATGTATTGTCACTATCAGGTCTTTTCTTATGAGCATCAAAAGGGGGCTGATAAGAACATCGAATTTCTTCACATTGACCGCAGGAAGCATCAATCCCATTTCAGTATCTCTATCTTCATAGGCAGAAAGATAACTTGACAAGAGAGTGGGCACAAGTGAAGAACTGAATCCCAGGGACATTGCAATTATCTCCGCGTCCTTTTTAATATCTTTTACAGGAAAATTTAGCCATGCCACAGAAGAATCTTTTAAGAAGGGAATGAAATCATGAGGATTTTCCCCTAATAATTTTAAAGGTCTTCCCCCGGATACAGGAAGCGCCACACAGAAAGCCTGTTTGCTGTCAGAAGGGGTCTGTGGAATAACGCAAGATTCTTTTTTTTCTTCACCTAATGTATTAGTCTGAACAGGTTTTTCCTCATTCATAGTCCCTCTTTAATTCAGAATCATATATGCAATCAATCATATTTATGTATGCCTTGCTTCAGGTATATTTTTTACAGATTTTTGAACGTTTATCTGATGCCTTTTTTATCTTTTCGTAAGATCGTCGGATATCTTTTCTTACGACCAGGATATTTTTTTTGATAACAGCTATCTGCCGCTTTGTTTCAAGAGGGGATGGTCCTCCCTGGACCTGGCGTTTCCTGACATTATCCATCGGGTCAAGGGCCATCCTGACAGCTTTTTCAGTTAGGCCCTTATCACTTAATTTCTCATGTATTATTTCCAATGAGATTCTGTCAAGGATCGAAATGGTTGGAGTTATTCCCGTCTTTGCAATCGCCCCCACAATATGGTGTGCGGTCCGAAAAGGAATACCGGTAGTCCGGACTATGACATCAGCAAGCTCTGTGGCGGTCATGAAACCTATATCAGTTGCCCTGGTCATAGCACCTTTTCTAACACTCATTGTTCCGATCATACCCCGGGCCATTCGAACCGAGGCCCGCACGGTCCTGACTGCGCGCCACAGGTGGGGTGTTGCTTCTTGAAGATCGCGATTGTAGCTATATGGAAGAGCTTTGCATATCGTAAGAACCGAAATGAGTGTTCCGTGAACAGTTCCGGTCTTTGCCCGCATGAGTTCGGCTATGTCGGGATTTTTTTTTTGAGGCATGATGGAGGATGTTGATGAATACCTGTCATCAAGTTCAATAAAACCGAATTCAGATGAACTCCACAATATCAGTTCTTCTGCCATGCTGCTCAGATTTGTCATCATATTGGAAAAACAGCTTATGCTCTCGATCATAAAATCGCGTGTACTGACTGCATCCATGGAATTTTCGAATGCCGAATCAAAACCAAGAAGTTCAGTTGTCCTTTTCCTGTCTATTTCAAAGCCCGTAGATGCAAATGCAGCGGCTCCGAGTGGATTCAGGTTGGTATGTCTGTATGCCGACCTGATTCTCTCAATATCACGCATAAATGCATTCGCATGAGCAAGGAGATTGTGAGCAAGAGTGGTGGGTTGTGCATGCTGGGTGTGAGTGTACCCGGGCATTATCGTTTCATGATGTTTTCCAGCGGTCTTGATTAGCGTTCTCACAAGGTCTACAGCTTCCTCCATAAGACATAAGAGTTCCATCCTGAGGGTAAGACGTATGCATGTTGCAACTTCGTCATTGCGCGACCTTCCCGAATGCATCCTGCCGCCAGTGTCTTCACCTACCATTTCAATGAGGCGTGCTTCCAGGGCAATATGCACATCCTCATAAGATATATCAAGGGCCGTTATGCCATCTTTTTGAATTTTTTCAAGTCCTGATAAAATGGCAGAACAGTCCAATTCAGATATTATTCCCTGTTCTTTGAGCATGACAACATGGGCTTTATCAACATCAATATCGGCATTGAAAATCTGTTTATCAGCTTCCATTGATGATGTAAAGCGCATGATATCCTGGTCAGGTGTTACCTGAAGCCGCCCTCGTCTTAATATATTCATAAACTCTCTTTAATTCATGTCAACATTTATAAATATAGGGGCTGTGAATTCCCCTTTCCTTTCGGAAAGGCCCATGGGTTAAATAATTATAGTACAGCTTCAGAAATTCTTAAATATCTACCTGCTTATTTGATTAATAGGAAATATCAGGGAATGAAGGGAATGACTGAAATGCAGAACAATAACCATAATTACTGGGAGGGAAAAACCATCTCACCAATCGCTCTTGATGATAAAATGACCATAACGCAGCTTGTTGATGACGTATTCGACGGTATGGGATATAATGCAAAACGATTGGCGCAAGCGTGTCATCTCTTCAAATCCATGCTGGATGAGAATTCAACTGTTTGCCTGACGCTGGCAGGCGCAATGACCCCCGTGGGTCTGGGCGGCGGGATAATTAAAATGATAAAGAAGGGATTTGTGGATTGGATAGTTACAACAGGCGCAAATACTTATCATGACCTGCATTTTGCGTATCAACTTCCTGTACACCAGGGAGATTACAATGCCAACGATAATGATCTGGCTGAAAATGATGTTGTGCGCATATACGATGTTTATATTGATATGCAAAGAACTCTCATTGCCCAGGATAAGATCATACAGACGTTAACAAGGAAAGCCAATGAAAAAAACATGTTCCCTGAAAAATTCTCGACCGCTTATTATTATAAGATTCTTGGTGAAGGGGTTCTTGAGACTGCAACGTATCCTGATAAATCTTTTATTGCATCCGCTTCAAAATACAAAGTTCCCGTTTTTGTACCAAGTTTTGCGGATTCATCGGTTGGCATGGGAACAAGTTACTTACCTATCCTTGCGAATGGAAAATCAGGCTCATCTGAACTTGATCCCCGAAATTTCGTAGATCCTAGCCCCACAATGGATGTCCTTGAAAGCGCTGCCATAGTTCATGACAGCATGGTACATGATATCCCGCGCGGAGTCCTTGAAGTTGGAGGTGGCGTGCCAAAGAATTTCCTCCAGCAGACCGGTCCCATGATCTCCCAGATCATAGGGATGGAATGCCCTGGTGAAAATTTTGTGATCCAGGTAACAGTTGACCGCCCTGACACAGGCGGACTTTCAGGAGCGACAATAAACGAAGGAAAATCATGGGGCAAAATTCCAAAAGCAGGTGAAGGAAACATAGTTCCATATCTTGATGCCACGGTAGGCATTCCCATAATCTTTGCATATGCTCTTGAAAACTGCAAACCCAGGAAACCCAGGAAGCTGGGCGAAAGATTGCCCTGGATAACGGGGGAATTGATAAAAGCTGCAAGGCTGAATGTGGAATGAGCATAATTCACATGAATTTCACACGTTAATTTATATACAGGAAAATTTACCATAATATTCAAAATATTGCTCAAAATATGAGAGGGTAAAGAAATGAAACACACTATTGGAGACATAGTAAGATTCAAACTTGAATCCGGTGAAGTACAGGAAGGAAATATTCAATTTATTGAAGAGAACAGGTCTGAAGAAACATTTTATATTAATAGTTTCAACAATTGGGCTTACAAAGTTCCAGGACGAAAAATCATTTCATAATTTTTTTTTCTTCAAATATTTTCATCTGCATTATCCGATTTGAAAACTCCTCATTGAAATCGAACCATATTGGAAACCTTCATATGTAAATTTTAATGGGTCATTTTCTTCCTGTAAAGCCAATACATATATCATGGGCAAATAATGGTCAAGTATGGGAACAGCTAGTGCAGCCCCACTCATTTTTTGGTAATCTATGAGAGCGCCATGATCCTTATTCAATAGATTTATTTTCACCATATTATCGAATTGTTCAGCCCAATCATATGTTGGAGATTCAATAGTCCTGAAATCAATAATTCCAAGATTATGGACAATATTCCCACTGCCTATGATAAGAACTCCTTTTTCTCTCAGGATCGAAAGTTCCGATGCAATATTGTAATGATATTGTATCGGTTTTGGATGCCATTCATTAAAAGTATAATCGAGACTCATTTCAAAAACCGGAATATCTGCTCCGGGATACATATGCTTTAAAATTGCCCATGAAGCATGGTCTAATCCCCAATCATCATTACATTTGACCTGCGTCTTTTGTACTGATCTTATCAAGAACCTGGCGTCTTCAGGTGAGCCCTGGCAGGGATATTCCATCTCGAATAATTCATCGGGAAATCCAAAAAAATCGTGGATTGTTTTTGGTTTTTGCGTACAAGCAACGTATGTCCCCTGTGTCAACCAGTGTGCTGAAATTACCAGTATCGCTCTGGGTCCTGGTAATTTTTTTCCCAGTTCTGAAAGGCTCTGTGTAAATTGGTTTTTTAAGATCAGGTTCATAGGTGAGCCATGGCCAACGAACAATACGGGCATTTTCTTATGGTTGATTTCTTCTATCCTGGTCACCCCCCTGAAAAGTGAAATACAAACCAAAATTCATCATATAATAGTATTTAGTCTGCTTTTTAAGATTTAATTAGTTTGTGGTCTATTGCACAATATCTTCAAATCTAACTTTTCCTAATTCTTCTTGAAGCACAAAAATGTATTTAGGAATTTCATTAAACATCCTGAAAAGTCAGGCATGGAGAGTGTCAAAAAATCATCATCATGATGTTATTAATTCAGAGAGTAAGATTTATTAATAAGTTTTTGCATAATAGAAACCAGTGAAGTATTTGTTTCGAGAAATATTTTTCTTAAAGAAAATGCCCATTGAATTTTGTTTGATTTATTGTTAATGCTATTTATAAAAATATACTAAACCAGTCATGATAATTTGTTATAAAAAATCGGAGGATGAATCTTGAAGTATTGTGTTGATTGCAGATACTTCTCAACAAAAGTAAAAGGAAGCAACAGGGAACAGTATGACGGTTCCTGCATCAGGATGAAAAAAAATGTATATGAAACAAATCTTGGATGCAAAGAATTCAATGAAGAACGCATTTAGGCACAATTGAATACGCTTCTGGCGATTGGTGTTTTTTTATTTACTTATGCACTGATAATCATAAAACCGAAAAAGATCAATGAGGCCCATGCTGCCTTAATTGGAGCTATACTTTCCATAATTTTCGTGCTCAATCCACATCATGTGATCGAGGCTCTTGGTTTCTCGACACTGGAAATGCCAGTGCCGCTTGTGACTACATGGAATGTGGTCATAATTCTTATTTCCCTGATGATAATCTCAAGTCTCCTTGATGATTATGGTTTCTTTGAGTACTGTGCGAAAAAGGCGATATATGCTTCAAAGAACAGCGGGCACAGGCTTTTCTTATATACATTTCTTGTGGTTTCCTTTATAGCGCTTTTTGCAGGAAATGACGTTGTTATCCTTACTGCAACTCCAATTATTCTGATCTTCTGCAAGAATGCCAAGATCAATCCCAAACCCTATATGTATGCTTCATTTTTTGCGGCAAATACTTTTTCAATGCCTCTATATATCGGAAATCTTACGAACATCCTTATAGGGGATAGTTTCGGCCTTGATTATTTCGTATTTACAAAATATATGTTTCTTCCCACTATTGCAGCTGCTTCTGTAAATTATCAATTATTGAAATATATATTCAGGAAACAAATACCGGACAATTTTAATTATAAAGATAATATTGAAGTAGTAATAAAAAATAAATCCCTGGTAGCTCTTGGACTTTCTGTCCTCCTTGGCGTTATTATTCTGGGAGGTATAGCGAATTATTATAAAGTCCCGATATCCATTATCGCTTCAGGTGGTGCCCTGGTTCTATTGGTATCCGAAAGAAGGATCGCACACAGGCTGAACAGCATATCATGGAATGTTGTGATCTTTGTTACCGGGCTTTTTATCGTAGTAAAGAGCCTTGATGTTAGTGGAATAAATAACAGGATTGGTGAAATATTATTTTTAGGAATGAGCGGAAATATTTTCGTAGATACCTATTCCGTGGCTCTCTTATCTGCCTTCATGTGCAATCTAATAAATAATATTCCCATGACAGCTATGATGCTGTCAATAATCCAGCAGGCTGGTCTGTCCCCGGATTTTAATACAGCAATGGGATACTCGCTTGTTATCGGTTCAAACCTGGGCGCCAATTTTACGACATTCGGGGCTCTTGCCGGGATACTCTGGCTTGAGAGCGCACGAAGATACGGATGGCATAGTACAATAACGGATCTTTTGAAAATCGGTCTCTTCGTCACTCCCTTAGCTATCCTTGGAGCCAGTATGATACTTGCGATCGAACTGTCGATTTAAGGTTATTTATACAGGCGTATCATGACACTATAGAAAGGACATATATCCGATTAACAGTAGATATATATCTCTCTAAGTAGTACTCGAACTCCAATCCAGGTGATATTATGAATCTTATAGTCAAAGGAACTTTCAAAGCAGGACAAAAATGGGAACCATTTACAAAAAAGTTAACAACATTGAATAAGAAGCTTGCGTTAGAGAAGACATTTTCCCTTATTGGAAGCGAGCACAGGTTAAGACGCAGTCTGATCAAGATCAATTCCGTGGACGAGGCCAAAGAATGAGTGGTGTATTGAACCAGCAGCAACTAGCAGAATTATCAGAAAAGCACCAGGTTTATCAATATCAGGCGGAATCTATTGCCCAGCAGATAAATATGGTGAAACTCACCATCAAGGATGTGGAAACCGCATTGGCCACAATTACGGCTTTAAAAGACGAACCTGCAGGGATAGAAACACTTGTACCCATAGGTTTTGGTTCATTCGTCAAGGCGAACCTTGTGAATACTGATACTGTTGTTGTTGGAATAGGGGCGGGAGTGAGCATTGAGAAGAAAATAGAGGATGCAAAGTCTTTCCTTGAAAAAAGAAAAGATGAACTTACAAAATATTATGAGCAATTGAACAGCACAATTACAAAGATTGCCCAGGAACTTCAAAATATTGAAAAAACAGTTCAAAAACACCAGCAATCCCAGCAGCCCATGAGAGCTGAATAATTTCACATGTTTGAAAAACTCAAAGAGAAACTTGGTGGTTTTAAGAAATCCCTTGGCCAGGTTTTGGAAACAAAAGAAAAAGAAGCCATAATCACAGAATCTACAAAAGTTAAAACCTCCGGGATTGAACAGGACGATAAAACCGAGATCAAGACCGGGATTACAAGTGTTGGGGATATCCAAAAAACTGCACCTTCGCCGAAATCTCCTGAAAAATTCGGCATATTGGATAAGTTAAAAGCTGCGGTCTTTGAACAGGAATTCATAATAGAAGACAACAGCGTTAAAGATATTCTGTGGGAGCTTGAAATGGCGCTTCTTGAGAGTGATGTGGCACTTCCTGTTGCTGAGAAAATAGTTGAATCGATAAAACTTGAGCTTGTTGGAACCAGGAGAAAAATTGGTTCTGATACGGGTAAGATTGTTGAAGAAGCCCTGAAGAAAGCCATCCTGAAAGTAATTTCCGTGGATTCTTTCGATTTTGATGAGTTCATCAAGAAGGCAAATAAACCTGTTAGCATTGTTTTTGTGGGAGTGAACGGGACAGGCAAGACTACAACTGTCGCAAAAATGGCAGAACGATTCAAATCCCAGAATTATTCGGTCGTTATCGCGGCAGGCGATACATTTCGCGCAGGTGCTATCGAACAGATAGACAGGCATGCGGAAGCTCTCGGGATTAAAATAATCAAGCATCAGGAAGGCTCGGATCCTGCGGCAATAATATATGATGCAATACAATTTGCAAAAGCAAAACATAAGGACATCGTACTTGCAGATACGGCCGGAAGAATGCATACGAACATAAACCTTATGGACCAGTTAAGAAAAGTATGCAGGGTTAACAATCCTGACCTTATTATTTTCGTTGATGAGGCTATAGCCGGTAATGACGCTGTTGAGCGCGCAAAACTGTTCAACAACGCTGTGCCATTTAATGGAAGCATACTGACAAAAGCGGACGCAGATTCAAAAGGCGGTGCTGCAATATCAATAACTTACACAACCGGGAAACCAATACTATTCCTCGGAGTGGGGCAGACTTATAAGGATCTTATCAAATTCGAGCCGCAGTGGTTGATATCACGGTTATTTGAATGATTTTTTATACTAATATTTAGATGAAAGCTTTAGTACTTCCATCATTAGCGGATGCCATGAAAAATCATTCAGCGCTATAATAAATTCACAACCGGCATTTAATTTCATCAATTCAATTAAATTAGCAAGAGCCACGGTCAATGACTCATGATCCGGCTCATCCGTAACCTCAGCATTAAAAGGAAAAGTCTCTTTGAGTTCCAATGGATATGGGCCAAAAGGCGGTTTAAAATCAAAGACCTGGTCAAATTCATCCTCATTTTCAAGCCGTTGAGTCCTTATAAGAACCTTTCCGGTTATTTTCAAATTCTTAAGCTTGTTCCTGTGCCTCAAGACCTCAGGCCGCATTGATGATTCAGGACCGCTGTAAAAGAAGGTTGACCTTGATAAAGGCTGGATCGTTTCGATCCATCCTGAATGGTGTGATAACGCATGCTTCAGTCCTGATAGCAGTTGAGGATGCGCCCTGCAGCGATGTTCCACAAGTTCCCACAGGCTTCCCTCATGTATCGCCTGTTTCACAACACGTATCTCCTCAAAAGTCACATAGAGATTATGGCGCGCCAGCAATTCTTCACGCTTTTCGCTTTCAAACAATTCCCTGGCATTTAGTGAACTGCATATCGGGCATGAACAGGGCAAGTACTGGAGTTGATCCAGGTGATATGTGCCTCGTGCTGTCATATATCTTCCATCCTTGGCATACAGGGCATAAGATGCGGAATCAAAGAGGTCGCAGCCCAGGGCCACGGCAAGAGAAAACATCATAGGATGACCTGCCCCGAAAAGATGCACAGGTGAAGCCAGTGATAGTCCTTTTTTTGAGGCTACTATAACATCCACCAGTTCTGAAAAACGGTATGATTCCATAAGAGGGACCACAGCACCAAGGGGATAAACATCAAAATCCAGCTGGCTAAGCTCACGCGCACAGCTCTGTCTGAGGTCAATAAAAGTCGAACCCTGGACGGGTGCGGCAAGAAGCATATTTTTTCTTAATCCCAGCGCCTCTTTTTCCCGGATTATTGTCTGTTCAAGTTCAGACTCGGCGCGAATTCGTGAAACATCAGGAGGTGTGGGAATATCAAGAGGCACACCGATGTCTGAGCCGATATTTTGCTGGAATTCAACGATCTCTTTATTATTCACTTCCACTTCCCCGTAGATGGATAGCTGGTAAGATCCCGAATCTGTCATTATGGGGCCGTCGAATCCGATAAGCGAATGAAGTCCTTCCTTGAGGGCGCGTTCTCTTAGTTCAGGCCTGCGGTAAATAATATATGAGTTTGTAATTATCATCTCCGCGCCGAATTTTCGAAGTTCCGAGGGCTTGAGGGTCTGGATGTTGGGATTAACAACAGGCATGATGGTTGGCGTTTCGATTATCCCGTGAGGTGTTTCAAGACGACCGATACGACCGGCGCAGTCCTTATGGAGAATTTCAAAGATAGGAGGCATTATTGCCTAAGATTAGTTTGAGGAGTATATGAGGATGAGGTTGGTATAGTGACTTTAAATTAAAATACATCCCGTAACATATTTTATATAAATATGCGAAAGGAGAAAAAAATCTATTTGAATAAGGAAAAATTTAAAAACTATGAATAATTATAGGATATTTGTTGGATACTAAAAATGAAAAAAAAATTTAATAATAAAATCCTTATTATCGGTTTTGGTTCAGTTTCACAATGCACCCTGCCCGTTTTAACGGATAAGATCGATGTTGGGCTGGAAAACATTACCATAATTGACTTTGAAGACAAATCAGAAGATTTGAAAAAATATACCGACCAGGGATTAAGGTATTTCCGTGAAAAAATTACACCAGAAAATTTAGATCAGGTTTTGTCAAAATATCTGGATAATGGAAGCCTGCTCATTGACCTGGCCTGGAATATAGGCGCCAATGATATTATTAAATGGTGTCATGATCACAATGTATTGTACGTTAATACTTCAGTTGAACTCTGGGATCCTAATGAGGGAATTTACACGAAAAGCCCTTACGAAAAATCGCTTTATTGGCGGCAAATGCAATTGCTTAAACTTTCCCGTGATTGGAAAGATGCGCCGACTGCTGTTATTGACCACGGTGCAAATCCCGGCCTCATTTCTCACTTCGTAAAACAAGCCTTGCTGGATATAGCCGAACGCACCTGTGCTGATAAGAAAGTATCTCCGGAAGATGAAGAAGAAATTGGTATGCTTGCAAAAAACAGGGATTTTGCCCGACTCTCGATGAAATTAGGAATTAAAGTGATCCATTGCAGCGAGCGAGACACTCAAATTGCCAACAGACCAAAGGAGGTCAACGAATTTGTAGGGACGTGGAGCATTGAAGGACTGAGGGAAGAAGGAACTGCTCCGGCTGAAATAGGTTGGGGGACACATGAAAATAAGCTCCCACCCCTGGCCAATAAACCTCCATGCGGACCTGAGAACCAGATTTTCTTGCCACAGATGGGCATTAATACATGGGTAAGATCGTGGATACCGGATGAAGAAATTATCGGTATGATGATCCGGCACGGTGAAGCATTCGGTCTTTCGGACAGGTTGACAGTCTGGGAAAATGGCAGGGCGATCTATCGGCCTACCGTAAATTATGCTTATATGCCATGTCACGATACGCTTTCCTCGCTTTGGGAATTGCGCGGCCGGAATTATGAACTCCAGCCCAGGATCAGGATAATGAGAGATGAAATTATATCTGGCGAAGATACTCTGGGGGCGCTCCTGATGGGGCATTTTTATGATTCCTGGTGGACGGGCAGCTCTTTGAGTATTGAGGAGGCAAGATCTCTTGCTCCCGGCCAAAACGCTACTACTCTCCAGGTAGCGGCAGGTATTATTGCTGCTGTACTCTGGATGCTTGAAAATCCGCGGGAAGGTATTAAGTTGCCCGATGACCTGCCTCATGATTTTATCCTGGATATCGCTAAGCCATATCTCGGAAAATTTATTTCGACTCCGTCTGACTGGACACCTCTTAAAAATCGCAAAATCTTTTTTAAAGAACATCCGTCAGCGAAATATAATCCTGATCCATGGCAAATTGAAAATTTTCTTTTCATAGGCTAATAGCAAATAATATTTCGGATACCATTATGGATGAGAAACAAAAAGAAATGCTAAAAGAAATTGCCCGGGAACAGGGTACGCCGGTTTTTATTATAGACCATGAAAAGATCAGGGAGAATTATCGTGAATTCAGGGAAAAATTGCCTGATGTGCAGGCTTATTTTGCGGTAAAGGCCAATTCCAATCCTGAAATTGTCAAAACTATGTATGAGATGGGTTCTAGTTTCGACGTGGCTTCTTTCCCTGAATTTATGCTGGTCCATGAAAACATCAAGCATTTGTCTGAAAAACAACAGGAAGATTTCATCTGGAATAAAATTATCTATGCCAATACCATCAAACCTGCCGAAGTCCTGGCCAAGTTGAATGCTTATAAGATCCTGGTTACTTTTGATAATATCGAAGAATTGAAAAAAATAAAAAAATACTCTCCGGATGTTGGGCTGATTTTGCGGATACGCGTACCTAATACTGGTTCCATGGTCGAGCTTTCCTCAAAATTCGGAGCCCATCCCGGAGAAGCAGTTGATCTTATTGCAAAAGCCCTGGAATTGGGGCTCGGAGTTGAAGGCATTAGTTTTCACGTGGGCAGCCAGTGCAATAATTTTGATAACTATTCGCAAGCTTTGAATTTTGCCTCATCAATTTTCAATGAAGCAGAATTAAGAAATTTTCATATAGGGTTTACCGGCAAGGAAAACCAGAAAAAAAGAATTCTAAATATAGGAGGCGGTTTTCCGGTAAGGTACACACCTGACGTAAAATCTTTTGCCGCCCTGGCTGAAATGTTGAATTCGGAAATAAAGCGAACCTTCCCGAATGATGACATTGCGGTCATTGCAGAGCCGGGGAGATTTATAGTGGCTACAGCCTGTACTTTAGTCACGAAAATCATCGGCAAAGCTGTTCGGGATGGAAAAACATGTTATTACCTGGACGACGGTGTATATCATACTTTTTCCGGACAAGTTTTTGATCATCAGCACTATCCGCTGCATTCCTTCAAGGAAGGGGAGAAAAAAGTTTGCGCCACCTTCGGCCCCACCTGCGACGCTTTCGACACTATTTCCCTTACAGATGAACTGCCTGAGGATCTACAAATTGACGATTTGCTTTATGCTGAAAATATTGGCGCCTATACGATCGCTTCAACTACCTATTTTAATGGTTTTCCGCCTCCCAAAGTAGTGCATTTGAATAAACAAAGAAGGTGAAATAGTACAATTCTACGCTATCGCAAGTCTTTTGTTATCCTACTGATCGTTGTACCGGCTCTTGATTTTCATTTTATGCACTCCAATTCCTGTTTTATTTTATATCTCTTCATGCAGTTTAATGTGTTCTGCGATCGCTTTCCCTAAATTCCTGCAGGTATCAAGACCTTCTTCATCAGGGATGCGCTTTATGCGAAGAGGAGGCTCGATCACGTTCATGCCATAGCTGGAAAGCATATCTGATACTACAAGGGGGCCTTCTCCACTCCATCCGTATGATCCAAAAGCTGTTCCCACTTTCCCTTTAAGAGGGACTTTCGCTAGGCTTTTCACGTACTCGATTACTCTTGGCATTCCTGCGCCTTTATACGTAGCAAGACCTATTGCTATAGCATCTGCTTTTTCAACATCCCCGGGGGATACTTCATCAAATTTCTTTAATATAACCTCAAGCCCTGCATTCGTTGCCCCTTCTGCGATCGCTTTTGCCATCAAGCCGGTATTTCCGAATCCTGTGCCATAAAGTATTGTTAGTTTCTTTGCCATTTTCATCACCTCATTCTACTTTATTGAACATCTCTTTTGGCGCGTTACATATTGGACATTTATCTGGCGCTTCTCCCTCGACCGTATGTCCGCATATCTGGCAAACATAATAATCAGTTTCCTTGTTCTTGCCAAGGTTATCAAGAGCTTTTTTGATCAGGCTGGCATGGATCCTTTCTACCCTGCTCGCCACATCCAAGCTGAGGATAACTGCATCCGATACATTCTCTGTCTTTGCCTCCTCGATAAATTTCGGGTACATCTCCTTGAATTCATGAGTTTCGCCAGCTATGGCACTTTTTAGATTATCGATTGTTTTCCCTACGCCCCCCATCACTCTGAGATGGTTCTTTGCGTGCACGGTCTCCGCATCTGCTGCTGCTCTAAAAAGTTTTGCGACCTGCTTATATCCTTCCTGATCTGCTTTTTCAGCAAAAGCAAGATATTTCCTGTTTGCCTGCGATTCTCCTGAAAAAGCCTCTTCCAAATTATTCTGTGTTGTCATATATCCTCATTTTATGTCATTAAATCGATTTTACATTTTGATTCTTGTGCTCACATTTTCTCGAACATATCCTTCCCCACTCCACAATCAGGACATACCCAGTCTTCCGGCAGGTCTTCAAAAGCCGTACCGGGTTTTATTCCTGGAGCAATTCCAATTTCAGTGTCGTAGATATAGCCACAGGCTATGCATTTATATTTTGTCATATATTTAACTCCCTTTGCAATATTATTTTATATTAACTATTATATTTCCGCTTTGAATTTTTCGAATCCGATCTCTTCGATAAATTCCCCGATCCTTTTTTTTGTAACGTGTCTTTTATAATATGCTATTACCCGTTCAACCATATCAAGCGCTTCTTCATCTGATAGGTTTTCACTAAGTGTTGTACCTAACCTGGGTTTTAATCCCGCACTTCCCCCTACGGTGATCCTCCACCCTTTTGAAGTGCCTATAACTCCTATATCTTTGATAATGGATTCTGCACAAGAATTGAGACATCCTGAAACCCCAATTTTCATTTTTGATGGTAATTCCGGACCATAGTTCTTTTCATCCAGTTTCAAACCTATTCCGACTGCATCTTGCTGGCCCCTTTTACAGAAAGTAGTGCCAGGACACATCTTGACACTGCGTACACATAGTCCTAATGCGTAACCAGGTTTCATCCCAAGGTCAGCCCACACATTATCCAGGTCTTCCGGTTTTATTCCCACAATCGCTATCCTCTGAGCAGAAGTTAATTTCAATGCCTGAGCATTATACTTTTCTGCTACATCAGCAATTTTTCTAAGTCCTGCCGCATCTATTATTCCACCAGGTATGTGTGGAGCAACAGCGAATGTCTTTCCATCTCTTTGAGCAATAGCCCCTTTTTCTAACATGTCTTTTGCCATAAAAACTCCCTTTACTTATCCTAACGACCAGGGATAACATAACGTTTTCTATTATTCAAATCTTGCCGTTCTTTGTTTTCCATGATTGCCGCTCCTTTTGATTTAACTGCAAAAATATTTTCAGATAAAACAAGACTGAAAATAATGGAATTGTTATCTGAAAAGGAATTGACGAATTCACAGCTTGCCAGGATGCTGGATCTGAGTAAGCCAACTATATCCCATCACCTGATCAAAGAATTATAAGTAAGTTCACAGTTTATCGAAAGAGATGCATCCATAAACGTGATGTGATTGAAATCATCTGCTGTCTAAAGATTACTTTGATAAGAAAAACTATTTGACAGCTCCGCTTTTTGCCGCCGCAACAATTATCGGGAGCGTGATCGTAGCATCGGAATACACTGTCACAGATCTTGCTTTTTCCCCGATCTTTCCCCATGAGCGCGCTTCATCAAGCGTTGCGCCTGAAAGTCCGCCGGTCTCAGGCCTGTCCATGGTCAGGGCAATGGCATAATCAAAAGAACGCGGAGTCACAAGCATGGATTGCAGTATGAAGTTCTTAGGCACACCGCCTCCTATTATCATCACTCCGGCGCGTTTTGCGTCAAAACACCTGTCTATCAATCCCCTCATATCCTCAAACACATCAATATTCAGCGGCTTTGTCTGCTTGTACAGCCATGCCTGCAAGCCAATGATAGAATCCTGGATGGCAGGGCAGTAAACAGGCACATTCATATCATATGCGCTTTTTAAGATGGAGTTTTTATCATCAAGTCTTGCACCAATGTGTGAGAGAAGTTCTGTTATTGAAAGCTTCGCAGGGATCTCTTTAAAAATTGACTGCAGTTTTTCTTCAAAATCAGTGAAATGATGCTCAGGCAGGAATACATCATAAATTCGATTAACTGCATCATGTTTTAATTTGATGTCGTCAATTGCGTCTGTTCCCTTGTAATGATGAAGCCCCATGGCCTCGATTATATCATGAACCAGGTTTGCGCCTGTGCTCACAAGAACATCGATCTCCCTGTCCCTTATCATATCGCTCACAATATGTCTCATTCCCGCAGGCACCATGGCCCCGGCAAGACCCAGGAATTTTGTGCAATCCCGGTCGTTTATCATTTCCCGGTAAATGTCAACAGCTTCATAAATGCGCCCTGCCCCGAAAGCGCACCCCGATAAAGAGTCCACAAGCTGATCTACTGTCATGTCCCGCGTTATTTTCGCGGGCCTGATAGGTTTGTTGAGTTCCATATTTTTATATTACATATGATTTAATTGATTTAACTTCACCGGAAACATTTCACACAGGATAAAATAATATCTTTTTCTTTTGTTAATGATCTTGCAACCTCGATCCCGCCAGGTAGGTCATTCGCATGATGGATTTTCTTTAAATCCTTCACTATTAATGGTCTCATTCTTTCCCCTACAAGCACGAGGGCAGCAAGTTCATGCAGGTGATCATTGATAAACAGGTCAACTCCAGCCGGGTCAAGTCCTTCACATACTTCTTTTGCTTCTTCGCCCAGCACCATCACGATCATTTCATCGCCTTTTTTCGAATATTCAAGCGCCTTTTTGGCGGTCCTGATATCCATTCCCGAGTTTGAGTTATCGATCAATATCCTGCCATCAAATGATTTTTTCTTCATTCGGCCTTCCGCACCTTTAAATTCCAATAATGTACGCTCAATTGTCCCGGAATCGATATTCATGCATAGGGCTGCAGCTATCGCACACACAAAAGCGGTTTTATAAGAATTTATGTCGTAATCCGAAGCTTCATGAATATGGATCGTGCCATGTTCCTTCCCAAGAAAATAGCCTAATGTTGCGCCTTTTGCATCCAGGCTCTCAAAATAGACATTACATGCTGCGTTTACAGAATCAGTAAATGAGATAATATCAATATCTCTCCTGCATGCCCCGAAAAATCTCAATGCATCATTGTTTACAACAAGTTTGCTCCCGGGTTTTGCATCAAGTATCATCCTTCGCTTTGCATCACTTGCAAGCCCTGTGTTATTTGCTATTTTATAATCATTGGCTATAGTGGTAATTATACCAATATCGGCAAATCCTGTCCCGCCCAGTGAGACTTCAGCTATGAATACATCGAATCCGACACTGGCATCTTGCAGGTGATCAAGAGCCGTCAGGATACCTGCTGGCGTTATGCTCAATCCTTTCCTGAGTATTGTTCCTGTGCTCCAGTCTTCAAGACCCCTGCTTGTATGTGAGATCACCTTTTTTTTTCTGGATAAAATATCTGCCAGCAGGAGTGCTGTGCTTGTTTTAGCTTTTGTACCGGTCAGCTCGATTATTGTCCTGTTCTTAAGGTCGTACCCTGATAAGATATGCCCAACTGCTTGATGATGGGATAGAACAGGGATCTTATTCACCGATGCATCCGATAACATTGGATAATTGGCATCAAGGTGAACCGGAGCCACGATAATATCAAAATCAGATGCTTTAAGGGGCTTGCATGATGTTATTATCCCTTCACTTTCAATTTCAGCCAATAATTCGGGACTTATGGTCCTATAGACATCTATAGCTGTCACTGCTCCTGTTATCTTCTTCAACTTGCGGGCTATGACAGCCCCCCCATGGGTTAGATCAAGAACAGCGACTCTTGATCTATTATGAAAGATCATTAATTCGAGGAGATAGCTTCAGTGGCCCTCTTGTATGCCAGTTCTGCAACCAGTTCATCAACTCCGAGTGGTTCTGAATAAATAAGTGCTACATCTCGCCCGTCAAGTTTTATCAGGGTTTTGCGAGAGTCCTTGCTTATACCAAGGATCTGGGGAATATCTTCCATCGTATGCACGCCATGCGCCAGGAATATGGGAACGGCTATTATCTTGGAAACTCCTGTCCCTTTGAAAGCATCAAGTCCTTCTTTCATCGTGGGTGTGTTCATATTCATAAAACCTGTTCTAACAACAACATTCTTATATTTCTTCGCGATCAGTTCGGCAACACCCGTGACTACCTCTTTATTATGCGGATGTCTGCTTCCATGCCCAAGTGCAAGTATTCCAATTTTTTCAGTCATAAAAATCCTCATTTAATCATTATAATAGATTTTTGGTTTTTTATGGTAGTGGCTTCTTATAACACTTTTGGAAAGCATTAATATTAATTACCCTTCCTTTCAGAAGATCGCAGCATGATATTGATAGAATTACGTGAACTACCCCTTGCTCTCACAAGGGGCTTCCCGCTTCATTGCTTCTCTATTGAGATTGCTCTGTCGGACTTGAATTCCGGCAATACCTGCCGTACTCCTTTTTTCGATTATTATTGCCGACACTTGGTCTCTATCCATGACAAGACCGCAGTTCGGGCAATTGTGTATCCTTACGGATAGGTCTTTTGGTACGTGGTGACCACATATACAGGTCTGCGATGTTCCATTGGGATTAACCAATTCCACTACCTTACCAGCGTATTCTGCTTTGTAGATAGTAAATTGATTAATTGTGACCATGATGCATCTACTATTGACTTTGCAAGACAATGGTTTTTAAGCATGTTTTGTATTTGCAATCTCTCAAACACTACATGGTCATAGTTATTAACAAGATCAGTACTTAATTTATGATTGAAATCCCTTCTCTGATTACGGATTTTACGATGAACTTTAGCGACTTTTATTCGTTGTTTATTCCTATTCTCTGAACCTTTCTTTTTCGTTGACAGGTATATCTGTTCTCGTGCAAGTCTTTTTTCTGATTGTCGCAGGTATTTTGGTGATTGAATCTGTTTTCCGTTGCTGAGTTTTATCAGGTTTATTAATCCGACATCTATACCTGTTATAGTTTCGATTTTAACAGGAATGATTGGAATATCGATTTGACATGAGAATGAAACATACCACTGGTCAACATCTTTCTTAATGGTACATGTTTTGATTTTCCCTTCAATCTCACGATGCAATATGATTTTGATTGCTCCTATCTTAGATAAGATAAGTTTTCCATCTTCGAGTTTCAGACCACTGCCGGGGTATGTGAATGAATTATACCTGTTTCGTCCTTGAAATCGTGGGTATCCTTCACCACTATAGAAGTTCTGGAAACTCCTCTCCACTCTTTTCAAGACGTTTTGTAGTACCTGGGAATGTACTTCTTTCTGGAATGGTGTTTTTG
>JAPMTS010000018.1 GCA_026552955.1 Candidatus Methanoperedens sp.
CATCCAAAATGGAATTATACAATTTGTCCAAAAAGCGACTAAATTTAGATATGTTATTTTTCGGTATTCCCTTAGATACAGGCTGTTATTATGTATTTTAACAGTCCTTGTAAAATGACCGCCTGTGGGAAGATTGTCGATCAGGACTTCGAAGCTACCCATATCAGCGGTCAGGTCATTTCCGCTTTCTTTGACACGTATTACCTTATTTTCTTCTGCTATATAGAACCATCCGCCGTAATAATCAATCCCATGCGGATTATTGAGTTTGTCAATAAACGTCACAACACTCTCTGCTTTTTTATCGCCGTTCCTGTCAGGAAGCGCAACCACCTTTCCCAAATTCGGTATTGTAACAAACAGTACATTATCCTTCAGTAACATCATCCTGGGGCCGGGATTGGGACCGGGATATGAAACATAACTGCCATCAAGGGTATCAGCAAAAACCTCTATCTTAAAACCCCCGGGCAGGTTGATATTATCAAGAGAACCTGATTTTACTGCAGGTTTGATGCCAAAGATTGATGCTATGACGATTATCAAGAATATTGCAATTGCTATCAACACAATTTTTTTATTCATGGTATCAAAATAAAACCTTTCATTATATTGCCCAAAACACTTTTATTCTGCTTAAATCTTATTACTCATATTGAAAAAGGATCGTCCGGATTCTTATCGCAGTATCCCAGGATGAAACACAAGTTGTCTTGGAGTGACGGTATGACCCGTTCGATATACGAGGCCTTTATATAGCGTTTTTGCGCTAAAATAATAATATTCTTCGTTTCATAATGGTAAAAAATTTCCGGCCGCAACATTTATGAGAAAAGACATACAACCATATTATAGTGAGTGGTATGAATATAAAAAATCTCTTCAAAATAGTGATCTTTTTTATTATTTTTATTATTTTTTTCCCGGCAATTACCAGTGCTTCAGAATTTAAAACCGGAGACAAACTCGTAATTGCAAAAGATGAAGTTGTAAATGATGATCTTTATTTTGCAGGAAATTCAGTTATCGTAGAAGGTACAATCAATGGAGACCTTGTTGCTGCAGGTGGTGAAATCAAGGTTACAGGAACAATAAATGGTGGGATCATTGCCGCGGGAGGTTCCATAGTTGTCAACGGAAATGTCACGGATGATATCAGGGCAGCTGGCGGTGAAGTCAGAATTGGCGGGGATGTGGGAGACAATGTTCTTGCCTTTACCGGACAATTCTTTTTGGAAAAAAATGCAAGGATTGCCAGGGATTTAACACTGGGCGCCGGGAATGCTGTCATTGATGGGACCGTGAATGGAAATATCAATGGGGGAGTTTCTGATTTGGAAATAAGAGGTGCGACGAAAGGAAATGTGACCTTAGAAATTGATGGTAATATCAAGATTTTTCCCGGCGCAACAATTGGTGGAAATCTGGAATATACGGCCCCACATCAGGGTGAAATCTCAGGAAGCGTATCAGGGAAGACAACCTACAAGGAAACACCGGTAAAAAAGGAAGATCTCAAGGATAAGATAGAGAGTGAAATAATAGGATATCTCTGGCTTTTATTGATCGGAATAGCATCTCTTATGCTTGCTCCCGGATTAACTCAAAAAAATTCCGATGCTGTTCCGGTCAAGCCGCTGAAAAATCTATTTTGGGGGCTTCTGTTCCTCATAATCACTCCCATTATTGTGGTATTGCTTCTAATAACGATAATTGGAATTCCTTTGAGTCTGATATTGTTGATTATTTACCTCATTTCCCTATATATAAGTAAAATTTATGTTGGATTCTGGGTTGGACAGTATGTATTAATGAAATTAAAAAAAGAAATGAGGTTCAAGGTAATAACCATGGCTTTAGGTTTATTGATAGTGCTTATCGGTATAAATCTGCCAATTATCGGGATATTTATTCATCTTGTAATTCTCCTTCTTGGACTGGGGGCTATTATATTGAGTGAGTATGAGATCTATCAGAAATTAATTGAGCAAAAAGTCATCTGAAATTACAGGTTACTCTGCTTCCTATTGATCTCTGGCAAGCCTGTGGAAGAACAAGTGGCCTGGAGAATACCTATCGTTATCAACACTTAGGGGTGCAGGTGGCTGTTGATGAATATCGAAATGATACTTTTATCAATGGTTAAAAATCTTCCAGGGGAACTGACTTGATCGCAGTTCACTTAGATTGATCCTGAACCGAAAAACATTTATTAGAAGGGCGTTAAGTACTGTAATGGGAGGTTTGTTATGAAATTATTGATCTTATCGCTGATAATGATATCCTTTGTGGTGATATCCGGATGCACAGAGAAAACGGACAGCAGCAATCAGTCGATCCGGAATGAAAATGTGGAGATAATGAGCCAGAACCTGGCATATCCGGCTTACCTTGCAGAACCCGCTGAAGCGGGCAAAATGCCAGCTATAGTGCTTATTCATTCTTTCAGAGGACTTGAACCCGGTTACAAGACCATCTCTGATAATCTGGCCAAAGATGGCTACATTGTGATATCTCCACAATGGCAGACCTTCAACAATACGCCTGCCGATGAGATAGTGGGGGGGCTTATAAGTGACTCGGTAGCTTACCTTAAGGCAAAACCGAATGTTGATATGAACCGTCTTGGGTTAACGGGATTCTGCGCAGGCGGGAGGTACACCATGCTCTTTCTGCCCCAGATGAATCAGTTCAGGTCAGGGGTTGCATGGTACGGCTTTCCTTATTCCGGAGGATTTGCGAACCAATCAAAGCCCATAGATTTTATCGAAAAGCTCAATGCGCCGATGCTGATGATACATGGGACTCACGATGCGCCAAGTCCGATCGGCGATATCTATCGCTATGCTACGGCGCTGAATGCAACAGGTAAGTACTTTGAACTCAAGGTGTATCAGGGCAAGCCTCATGGTTTCATGATAGAGAATGGCTCGCTATCTCAGAGTTTCGAAGCCAGGGATGCCTATAATGAGATGGTGGGTTTCTTTAACCGCACGCTGACCGAATAACAGCTTTCAATGATCTTCTTTAACGAAAAAATCGAAATGCTCAACAGGAGCGAGTTAGCGTTCCTCAATTTTTCGCTATGGAGACTTCATAGTTGAGATTATTTCTTTCTGGTTCTTTTGAATACCTCAACAATTAAACCAAGTACCACGAAAATGCCGCTTATGATGAACCAGTTTATAAGAAAGGCAGATTCATTCCCAGTGGTTTTATTTCCTTCAGGTTTCTTTCCTTTCTGTATGGAAGCTTGTTCCGGTGATAATGAAACTCCTGATATTATGGGTGTTTCTTTTAAAGCAGTAATTGCGAAGGGTGAAAAGCTGTTGGTATTAGCTACAAAATAAGTATATGTACTATCATTCGCATTTTCTGATGTCGAAAGAGATATCCATTGGCTTCCATTCCATCTCTGTAAATTGATATCACTGTTCTTAAGGTCATTGTCACTGATCCATGAGTTCTCGACCCTGAACATAATAACCGCTTCCTTTATGTTCTTCGGTATTGCGAAACCATTTAATCCGACCCAGATATTTGTATTCTTATATACAACACCTTCTGGAGCCGCTGTCACAAACATTGAAGTGCCCTTTAATACTTCAATACTTGTGGTTATTAAGTCTGCGTTCACATTTCCTGTGATATTAACATAGAGTATGGGATTTTTCGCATGTGTGAACCTATAGAGCGTAGTTCTATCTTTGTAGATGGGGAGGTCATATTTTTCAATAACCTCGATATTAGAATTTGTTTCACCCGACATCCCGCCGCCGCCACCACCTGAAGAGCTCCTTGTGCTAGGGCCAGATGAACCGGATTGTGAAGGCTGGGAACCCACCAATGCAAAGGTTCCCGAATTGGATACATTTGCCTGGACATATCCGGAAAAATTACTGGTATCTTCTGTATTTACACTGCTGGCAGGATTCTCCCATATGCTGCTGCTCTTATTGAAATAAAATATCTTCAAAGAATTTTCATCAAGACCGGATGCTTTCAATTCGTTTTCAGTGTAATATATCTTGATGTTCATCCAGTCTAGATTTTCTTCAAGCGTTGGATTTGGGCCTATTGTAATGAATTTTCCGAATCGATCTAAACCGATATATGGGTATATTTCAGGGGGGATATCATTACTCATGGTTATTCTTATATTTTCATTGATAGTCCTGGATGTAACGAACTCAAGTGTGGTATTCGCTTCATTTAAGGCATCTATTGCCATGGCTTCATTGGTAACTGTGGTTATCCACTTTTCAAAGGGCTTCATTGTTGTTACGAACCAGGTTTTGACAGTATTATTGGAATTTCCGGCAAGGTCATCGGCTGAAATTGTGACAACATACCTGCCATAGCTGGAAGTATTGATAAAAATGCACTCGTATCTATCCCTCAAAGTCATTATGCATTTATTCGTTTTAGAATCCGGAGACTCTATAATAGCAAATATGCTGGAATTATTCAGATATAAATCGCTGATGTTCGCATAAATATCAACCGGGTCATTCATTGCCGGTGTTGATGGTGTCACCTGGAGGTCTACTTTCGGTTTTGTTGTGTCAAGATAGATGGAAGAAGAAGTCACTGTTCCCAGATCAGGATTAATGCCTGATAATCTAACTGCACTAAGATATACTCTTTTTTCGCCATCGCCCGCATTAAGCTTCCATGGTTTAAATCCCATTGTATTTGGTATGAAATCTTCCCAATCGGTCCATATATCATCATCGTTTCTGAAACTTACAAGGGTAAAATATGTCGAAAAACTCAAATTAACATCGGTCGATTTTGTATATCTAGCGCCGTCATTGATCGTTATGTTATTGGGGGGCGGGGGGGTAGCAGTGGGGTCAGGTGTCGGGGTAGCAGTGGGGTCAGGTGTTGGAGTAGCAGTTGGGTCGGGGGTATAAGTTACAGTAGCGCTGGCGGTTATAACAAGTTCCCCATTATTTTGTGTCAGGATTTTTTGATCTGGTACTCGATAAGCTGCCGAATTCGAGATAATAGATACACAAACAAGAATCGATATTAAAATCAAGAATAATTGATGTCCTGACAACATCACACCTCCATTTTCTTTCTGATTCTTTTTTCCAGCTATAATTCTAATAGCTTGCTTACAGAGATTTCCTGATCTCATTTATGTCACTTCATCCTATGGAGTCAGAACTATGCTGCTTTTCCTATATTCTCAATTACCTTGCATTATATAATTCTTCTCCCAAATTTTTTTAGAATCACCTTTATTATATGAAAAATTCATTCTTGTCCTTATGTATGGCTGGACAGGAAGAACAGTAATAATTAACTTAAGAGATGGAAAAATTACCGAAACAAAGAGTGATATGAATAATCTTCATTCTTATCTAGGCGGAAGGGGTCTTGGGGTAAAGCTATATTATGATCTGATTACCCCGGATATTGATCCGCTATCCCCTGAAAATATTCTTATTTTCACAACAGGCCCCCTCACAGGAACACGGGCTCCTTTATCAGGAAGACATGCCATGGTTTCAAAATCTCCCCTTACCGGCACGATATTTGATTCAAGCAGCGGCGGGTTTTTCGGGAAAGAGTTAAAATTCGCAGAAATAGATGCCCTTATAATAAAAGGCGAAGCATTTGAGCCCGTCTATATTTCCATACATGATAATGACATCAATATTCACCCTGCAAATGACCTGTGGGGAGAAAATGTCAGGCAATGCACTGATGAGCTCTCAACACAGGGCCGCACGGCATGCATAGGGCGTGCGGGTGAGCGGCTTGTGCCAATGGCAAATGTGATGAATGATTATTTCCATGCATGCGGCCGGGGCGGGCTCGGGGCGGTCATGGGTTCAAAGAAGCTAAAAGCGATAGTTGTTAAAGGAACCCACAAACCTGATATCGCAGATGAGAAAAGATTTGAAAAGATACGTGTAGAGGCGTTAAATCATATAGATAAAGGAGCCAGCGGTCTTTCGACTTATGGAACATCCGCCGTTTTGAACCTGATGAATTACATGAAAATCCTGCCGACAGGGAATTTCAGGAAGAACGAATTCAGCGATGCTTCCAGGGTGTCAGGTGAATTCATCAAGGAAAATTACGATATTAAAGGTCATGCCTGCTATAACTGTACCATTGCCTGCAAGCACGTGATAAAAAGCGGAGCCTTTGAAGGCTATGAAATCCCGGAATTTGAGACATTATGGTCTTTCGGGCCGGATAATAATAATTCGGATATTGAGAAGATAATCAAGGTCAATCGAATGTGCAATGATTTTGGGATCGATACGATATCATCAGGCTCAACTATTGCCGCATATGCTGAAATTATGGGTGAGGATGTAAAAGAATTTACTGGATATGTGGAAAAAATAGGTGAAAATTCAGGAGTTGGAAATCAACTTGGAAAAGGTTCAAGAGCACTCTCAAAATTATGGGGAAAAGATGTCTCAATGCAATGCAAAGGGCTTGAGCTTCCCGGTTATGATCCCCGTGGTCTTATGGGTATGGCTCTTGCTTATGCAACTTCAAATCGCGGGGGATGTCACATGAGAGCCTATATGGCAGCGCCTGAGATATTTGGCAAACCAAAAAAGGTGGACCGTCTCACATTTTCAGGAAAAGCAGAACTTTTGAAAACATTCCAGGATGAAACAGCAACCATTGATTCGCTTATACTGTGTAGATTTGCATCTTTATCAATTTCAAAAGAATTATTCACAGAACTATTGAGTGCAGCTACGGGTGTGGATTATCCTGTTCGGGAGTTCGTGGGATGCGGTGAAAGGGTATGGAACCTTGAAAGGCTGTTCAACAATAAAGCCGGTTTTTCAAGAATGGATGATACCCTGCCGGAGAGGTTTTTCGAGGATGGCGGGATAGATAGGATTATGTTTGAGAAGAGTCTTCATGAATATTACCTGCAAAGGGGATGGGATATGAAAGGTGTACCAACAGAAAAAAAGCTGTCCGGATTGGGAATAAAAGACTATAAAACATAATTATATATATCGAATAAACAAAACAGTGGAGTGGTATTATGGTCATATCCTCAAGATTTCATTCAAGATCGCATCCGGCGATTTTCCTTATTGCCATAGGCATAGCAGTAATAATGATATATCCATTTATAACTCCCCTGATCCTGGCTGCAATAACGACATATATTTTCAGGCCGATGATCAAGAAGATCGAGTCCCATGAACACTTAACTCATCTGACGGTTGGAATTCTGACGATCCTTATTGGGCTTCCATTAGTATTGTTAATTTCATACTTGACCACAAATATCAGCAAGATTTTTGGAGATATTACCGGACTCAGTAATAGCATCATATTTATTGTTTCAGCGTTTTCGAATTATATTTCGACAATCGGATTAGGAACATACACTTATTTGCCCATAAGCGCACAGGAGATAACTTCGAAACTCGCCCAAATTGCTATTAACATTGCTTCCGGTTTTGTCTCAACCATCCCGATTTTACTTATCGATATTGTAATATACCTGTATGCGACTTTTTATTTCATGAGCCATGGCCATGAAATAATCAATTCTGTTAAAGACTATGCTTCAACTCTCCAGACAGAAGATAAAAAATTTATATCAAGCATTATAAAAGGACTGCAAAAAAGCTTCGATGTGCTCATTTTATCATATGTAACAATGTCGTTTATAACAACTGTATTTTCGTTCATAGGATATTATATTTTCGGCGTGCCCTATGCTTTTCTCCTGGCGATCCTTACCGGGTTATTCGGTTTTCTCCCTGTTTTTGGAACATGGATGGTTTATGTTCCAGCCGCTGCATACATGTATTCTATAGGGAATACGTTTGCAGCAGGGGGCATAATGGTTTTCGGCGTGCTCATATTGACTGTTTTCATACCTATGGTCTTACAGCCATATTTTGGATACAAACAATCCGATGTGAATCCCCTGGCAATATTCATCGGTTTTTTTTCGGGCCCAATAATTTTCGGGGCCAAAGGGATACTTATTGGCCCGATAGTATTTGTTGTGGTACAGACAATTATCAATGAATATATTATATTTCGAATAGAGAATGAAAAGAATGCTATGAATTATGAAGAGTGAAGTAAAAGTCTCAAAAAAAAAACAAATATTTTAAATACTACATAATTGAAGTTCTCCATAAAATGTCGAGTGATTCCTCAAAAAATGTGGATCACTTTTGTGCATACTGAAACGGTGGTTAAGTATATGAGTGTTAATAAAATATATGGAGGGCGTGCTCTCAAAATAGCTTTTGGAATATTGATGCTGGGATTATTGCTCGCGAATGGAGCAGGGGCTGAGAACTCATATGAATTTGTGTTAAAAATTCCATTATATTTTCAATGGCATTTGCTTTGGCCGCAGGGAATAGCGGTGGATAGCGAAGGCAATGTATATGTCGCTGATACAGGAAATGACCGCATACAGAAGTTTAGTCCCTCGGGCAGCTTTTTAGCCAGGTGGGGAAGTTCAGGCAATGATGATGGTCAGTTCGATGGTCCTGAGGGAGTAGCGGTGGATAACGAAGGCAATGTATATGTCGCTGATACAGGAAATGACCGCATACAGAAGTTCAGTCCCTCGGGCAGCTTTTTAGCCAGGTGGGGAAGTTCAGGCAATGATGATGGTCAGTTCGATGATCCAGAGGAAATAGCGGTGGATAGCGTGGGCAATGTATATGTTGCTGATACAGGAAATGACCGCATACAGAAGTTTAGTCCCTCGGGCAGCTTTTTAGCCAGGTGGGGAAGTTCAGGCAATGATGATGGTCAGTTCGATAGTCCAGAAGGAATAGCGGTGGATAGCGAAGGCAACGTATATGTTGCTGATACAGGAAATGACCGCACACAGAAGTTTAGTTCATCGGGATCATTCTTGGCCGAGTGGGGAAGTTCAGGTAGTGATGATGGTCAGTTCGATGGTCCAGAGGGAATCGCGGAGGATAGCCAAGGCAATGTATATGTTACTGATACAGGAAATGACCGCATACAAAAGTTCAGTTCATCGGGTGCATTTTTAGCTAAGTGGGGAAGTTCAGGCAGTGATGATGATCAGTTCGATGGTCCAGAGGGAATCGCGGTGGATAGCGAAGGCAATGTATATGTTGCTGATACAGAAAATAGCCGCATACAAAAGTTCAATTCATCGGGCAGCTTTTTAGCCAAGTGGGGAAGTTCAGGCAGTGATGATGGTCAG
>JAPMTS010000023.1 GCA_026552955.1 Candidatus Methanoperedens sp.
CCACGGGAATATATCGAATGATTTTTGAAGTCTGTTAAGTTCAGCATTTCGTTTTCTCTCTGCAAGAGCATCATTGTAAAGATGTCTGCATGTAGAAAGAGTCCTCTCAAGAGCTACTTCTTGCTTTTTGTTTGGGTATATCCGAAATTGAAATGATTTTCTCATACTATCTGAACAATCTATATATGTCTTTGATACTATATATTCGTTATGCCTATCCCTTAAAATGCTATCTGAAACAATACTTTTTTCGGGATAGGTATTACAATTGCAAAGGGTCTGATTCATCCCCCACCTATCGGAAGGGGTATTCTCAACCCTTTGAACCCACGGAGATAAAAGTGAACGCTATTATCACTGATCTTCATTTCTTTCTTGATGAGATGACCTTATTCAGGTCATCGACCAGGGCATCCACATCAATGCCATGCGCCATTGCGCCATCTTCGATACTTTCAAACGCCGAGACATGGCATCCCACGCAATGAAGGCCGTGTTTCATGAATACCATCATTGTTTCAGGAAACTGTGTTACTACTTCCTCAATTTTAATGTCTTTTGTAATTGTCATAATATACTCCTAATCAATTCGTATGATTACGAACATTAATAAAGCTTTTGCTCAGTGATGCGTTCCTTCTACGATTTTTACACCCTTTCCCGATATCATCTGCTTTATTTCCTCAATATGGGGGCACTTTGCATAGCTTTTCTCAAGAAGCATACATGAACTCAGGTGAATCACGTTTATATCATGGTTAAGGAGGCTGTCCACAAGCCTGAAAATCCTCCTGCCGGGGCATCCGCCGCATGTGAAAAATCCTATTATTTGGGCATCGTCCCCGTATTGCTCGAAATGTACCTTTCGTTTGTTGAATGCCTTAAAACAGGCAACTCCGGGGCAGGTCTCACTTACAATATCACACCTTACCACTGCAATTTTTGTTGATTTTTCTTCTTTTTCCCTATTTCCCATTATGGCCCTGAATTGCGCAGCTGCTTCATTCACATCCTGGAGAGTAACAATATTCTTTCCCTTCTTTTCAACAGCAGTCTCAATGCCCAGTTTTGCCATATTCCGGACATTTTCCGGGACTTTTTCAAGTTCTTTTATTGCATCTGCCTTCCATTCCATGTTAATTTCCTCTAACGTTGATTATTATTATTTTAAAATTATTGTTCACTTTGTGTTTCCCATTGACTTCCATATATTATATATGAATATGAAACATGAAATTGCTTCAATGAAGCCAAAGATCATTACAGCGGCAATGGCGTCGGAAGCATCTTTTTCTTTCAGCATATACATTCTCATGAATGGGTATGAAAGTGAAAGGCCGATCAATCCGATATTGGCAAGCCAGAATTGTATCATTCCAAGGTTCTTGCTAAAAAGCGCCCTGCTGGTATAGCGCGGGATGCTCTCATAAGCCAGCCCGAAAAGCATGAAAGATACCCATCCCACCAATGCAAAATGTGAATGCATGAAACTGTATCCGGGACCAATGGTTATGAGAACACCCAGGATCGTGCTCAGGGCAAGGTAAACCAGGCTTGTTTTTATAAACAATCGTGCTAATTTGTTCATAATTTTATTTTGACCTTTATCTAATTTAAACCTTGATCTTATTTGGACCCATAGGTCACAACTTCCATATCCGCATCCATGAGATAGTCAAAATGTATCAATTTATCCCAACCTGCTTTCTGGAATACCCCACCGATGCACACTCCCAGGATTTGCGGGTCAGGATGTCCTCTTGTAATCTCTTTTATCATTGTATTTAGACCCCTGACATCCACTCCCATTTTGGGCATGGCAAGCCCACCGAGAAGCACAACAGTATCAGCAGAAGGATCCGCCTTTTCACCGAGCTGCATCCCGTAATCTGTCATTTGGACATTTGCTGCCAGGTCTTTCCTGAGGTTCGGAATAAACACCATCTCTTTTCCGGCATCCCTTAAAACATAGCCCAGAAGTTCGGCGAAGGGATTGCACCAGCCCGGACAGCCTATGAAGGTTATCTTTTTCCTTCCCCTTGCAAGTTTCCGGAACGCTGTGAGCATCCCTCCGATGCCTGAAGCTTTTTCTATTTGTTTCATTAAATCACTCTGATAACAATTGTTGAAGAAGGATATAAGGATTTATTGATGATCGGATTTCCATGAATAAAAAATGAAATTCTCATGATATCCTCCAGACAGTTTTAAATAATCATGAGTTAAAATGGGTACCCTATGTCTGAGATTATTCCTGATGATACACTTGATGTGCGCGGTGAATGCTGCCCATATCCCCTCATACTTACAAAAAAACGTGTCGAACAATTAAAAAGCGGTGAGATCCTGCTTATAACTGCCGATGACCCTGTGGCGCCGCAGAATATTGATTCATGGGCGAAAAAATCCGGCAATAAGATTCTTGCGGTAAAGCAGGATGGAAAGATATTCAATGTATATGTACAGAGGATATGACTTATGCTTTACCTTTTGACTCACCCAGCACAACGCCTGTCGCTATAAGGTGTGCCACACGAAGAGGCTCCGGGATATTGCTGTGGGTTGAGGTCATCTGGATTATCTCGGTTGCAGTTTTTTCATCAAGGCCGCACAACTGCATATAAACAGGATTATCCTGATCTATTTTATAGATCGTTCCTGCGCGCCTGATTATTTCCCATCTTTTTTCAGGATCAGGCAGATGCCCGAGTGCAAGCCTTATTTTCCCAAAATCAGGACACGTTCGCATGAAAACCATGACCGGCAATTTTGTTTCTTTGAAGAGGCTTGTTATATCCACCGGATTAAATCCTGCATAGGTGACCCCATCGAGCATAATTATCCTTATCTGGGTATAGTATTTTGAATCATTTATCATCCTGATCAAAACATCAGTTGCATCCATCCCATCTCTTGTGATTTCCGCTCTTAATATCCCATCAAGCTGCTCACCGCCGCGGAAAAAAGTCCCGATGATAGTAACTTTTTCACTTATCAAAGGCGAGTCATCAATTGCAAGGATCCGTATTTGGGGTTTTATATGCATTGTATTCTTTTGTATGAGGGAACTTTTATGAATTGGTCAATAAGTCTAAATTGATTAATTTATCTTTCATAGCCCTATCATTATTAATTATATCTCACGGGATTATTTCGAAATAAATCCGCTTTTTCATACGTAATGTTTTTCTGTTACCATTATCTTACTAAGACAATCCACAACTATCCAATTACTGCAAAACATTTATCTTAATGGGAACTAACAGAGAAAATCATGAAGCTCTTCGTTCCATCCCCGGGACACATTGACAGTCTTAAGGAATTATTGAAACAGAAGGAGAAGATATACTCTTTTTTCATGGCAGGTTCCCCTGATTATATAGGCACGGGAAGAAGCAATCTTGCATCTCCCCAGCTTGAAGACATAAAGGAACAGACGGAATTCGCCCATAAGAATGGTGTCAAGATGGAACTTGTCCTTAATTCAAGTTGCATGGGGGGACGACAGCTTACGCCTGAAGGATTCAGGATAAACCACTGGTATATAGAAAAACTGGTGGATATCGGGATTGATTCAATTGTTGTCGCCGACCCTTATCTTGTCGAGACCATTTCAAGGGAATTTGACGTGGATGTTGTCGTTTCAGTCCTTGCTTTTGTGGACTCGCCGCAGAAAGCTGAATTCTTCGAAAACCTTGGAGCAAAATCAATAGTTGTCGATTCAAATGTCAACCGGCATTTCGATGTCCTTCATGCAATCCGGGATTCTGTGGATTGCGAATTAAAGCTCCTCGTAAATGAAGGCTGCCTTTACCGCTGTCCTTTCAGATATGCGCATTTTAATTTTTTCTCACATGCTTTCGGGCCGGAACCCAGGCCAAATGTGCTTGATGATTATTATTACTTGAAATGTCTTGAATTAAGGATCGAAAATCCTGAATTAATAACAAAATCCCCGTGGATAAGACCAGAGGATCTTAATCTTTATAAGGATATAACCGATGTTTATAAGATCGGGGGCAGGACACATTTTGTGGACTGGATCCTGAACTGCGTTAATGCATACCATAATGAAAGCTATGATGGAAATCTTATGGACCTGCTTGACTGTCCCAAGGATCTGAAATACCTGTATAATATCCCCAATAAAAGCTTTGATGGTGTCCTTGAAAAACAGTGGATGAACTGCAAGAAAGTATGTAATAAATGCGGCTATTGCAGGACGCTTACAAAGAAAGTCACGCAGGTCTATTCAAATGGCGGAACAGAGTTGGAAAAATGTTTGCCATGGGAAGATGTGAAAACATGATAACAGAAGAAATTTTGAAAAACAGGGCAGAATTTGAAGAGAAGACAAGAGAACTGATAGGCAGGCCGATACTTTTGATCGAGCTTGATCTATTCGCCCTGCCCTGCGGATGCGCCGGTATTACAGCTAATATGAGGGGTCTTGAAGTTGATGACCTTGAAGTTTTTAAACCGCAAATTTTACAGCTCATCAAAGAAATGGCTGCCAGATTCGAGATCAAACCCACCGTGACATTTGCGCGCCTTGTGCCTGGAAGTTCGATAGTGGCGTCTCTTAATTGGCGCACACTCTGCATGCGCTGCTACCCTGAATTCGCAAGAAGCGAGGGGAAAATGCCAAGACCGGATCTGTATATGTTGCATTTTGAGAGGCGAAAATAGTCATTTTCCCGTTTTCCTGGTATTTTTTCTTCTAATTCTTTTTGGAATTGGAATATTCTCCTACAACTTTTATTGATGTTTGGAAAGATATTTCTGATGATAATCTCGCTACGATAAATGTGAGAACAGCCATGACAATTCCAAGTGATGTATTGTCCTTTCCGAAAGATACGCCTACAAGAACCAGGAGAATGTTATATGTTCCACCAATGATATGCTGGATATTTTGAAGTCCTCTTGAGTCATCAGGTAATTTTGGTTTTTTTGCATTCATTTTGATCTCTTTTCTTTGCTTTTAATGTTGATAACGAAAGAGGATGATAACAAGGATTACTATTGCTCCAAAAGGAGAGTAGCAACAGGTGCATAGATTCCATTTCCACATTCAGAACACATTTTTCTTTTTGTAGAATCACTCTTGATATGGTGTCCGCATACCAAACACTCATATTCGATCATTTCTTTCATTATAATAATAACCATAATGATGTATATAGATATAAGGATTATTATTGGTGCTTCTTGCCAATCATGCAAAAATATTTGTTCGTTCACTGCGATTAGCAGCAAGAAAGAGTTTAAAAAAGATACTTAAAAACGTATTAGATAAGAGATATATATGGAACTGACACCCCTTTTTACAACATTTGGCCTTATTGCGCTTGCTGAGCTTGGCGACAAAACACAACTCACCGTGATAGCTCTGTCTGCAAGATATGACCGGAAGAAGGTCTTTTCAGGTGTGTTACTGGCCTTTATTGTTGTAACAGGGCTTGGCGTTCTTGTCGGGAAGGGACTATTACAATTGATCCCGGAAGATATTATCAAGATAATTGCGGGTATTATGTTCATTATTTTCGGTGTCCTGATGCTAAGGTCAAAGGAGGAATGTGAAGAAAATAATAATTCGCCTGTTTTTAACCCATTCATTTCAACGTTCAGTATGATAGCTCTTGCAGAGATGGGTGATAAAACACAACTTTCTGCAATAACACTATCAGCTAAATATAATTCACCTTATCTTGTCTTTACAGGTGCCGTTCTTTCACTTGCGGCAATAAGTCTTCTGGGGATACTTGCCGGCAAGAAATTATGTGAAATAGTACCTATGTCAAAGATCAAGCTGGGTGCAGGCGCTTTGTTTATCCTGTTCGGTATATTATTTATAGCCGGATTTTAGGCAGAAAAGAAAGGTGAACTACCCCTTGCTCTCACAAGGGGCTTCCCGCTTCATTGCTTCCCTATCGGGATTGCTCTGACGGGCCTGAATTCCGGCAATACCTGCC
>JAPMTS010000009.1 GCA_026552955.1 Candidatus Methanoperedens sp.
TGAAACTTTTGATGTTGCTGCCATATAATCTCATTTACATATAGGCATTAATATTATAAAAAGTTTAGGAATACACTATACTTCTCAATACGTTACAGATAGGTCATGGGGATAAAAGAAAAAATCAAAGAGATAAAGGAAAGTGATAATTTTTGGGCAGGGCTTTTGCGGGATTTCATATTCATGCTAATGGTCTTTACGATTTTTTCCTCGGTTTCATACATTGCACTGGGACGCTTTTCGCCAATGGTAGCTGTGGAAAGCGTAAGCATGGTACCTCATCTGAAGGTCGGGGATATAATTTTTATTGAAAGTGCAAACCGAACTGAAATAATAACTTATGGGGAAGGCATGAAAACAGGATATTCATCTTTTGAATATTACGGAAATGTTATTTTATACAAGAGAAAAGGAAGTGAAGAGCTGCCACCTGTTATTCATCGTGCCATGTATTACGTGGATAAAGGCGATCCTATGTGGCCTGGAGGACCCGAGGCTCCCTTTGCAGGTTATATTACAAAAGGAGATAATAACAAGACAAATGCATTATATGACCAGCAGGGAAGTATAAGTTACCTGCAGCCTGTCAAGAAAGAATGGGTGATCGGAGTTGCCAGGTTCAGGCCCATACCTCTGTTAGGATGCGTATCTCTCATTGTGAAAGGAAATTTTGCATGTTTTAATACCTAGATGTTTATAGTTTTGTGTTTATAAGGACAAGTTTTAATATATTAGCTGATATTATCTCATTCTGTTTATGGGTCTAAAAAACATAGTAAAATTTTATAAAGAAAGCGATAGTTTCTGGGCGGGACTTTTGCGGGATTTTCTTTTTGTACTGGTCGTAGTAATTATTTTTGCCTCGTTTTCAAAGATCGCATTGGGATTGTATACACCAATGGTAGCTGTGGAAAGTGGAAGTATGATCCCTCACATTCAGATAGGTGATATCATATTTATTGAAAGTGCCCAGCGAGCCGAAATAATCACACAGGAAGCAGGAAAAAAAATGGATTATTCATCTTTTAGCGAATATGGCGATGTCATATTATTCAAACCGCAAGGAAAAGAAGGAGCTACACCAATTATTCATCGCGCCATGCATTATGTCGAAAAAGGAAATCCCATGTGGACAAATGGACCTCCTGCTCCGTATGCAGGCTACATTACGAAAGGTGATAACAGTAAAACTAATGCTGCATATGACCAGCAGGGAAGTATAAGTTACCTGCAGCCTGTCAAGAAAGAATGGGTGATCGGAAAAGCAATATTTACCAGGATACCGGTTCTTGGATGTATTTCCCTTATTCCACGAGGAAATCTTGCATGCTTCAAGTGAACTGCGAAATAAAATTTCAGGCGTATAATTTTGTCTGGTTCGGCGGCCTGAAATCTTCCAGCGGTTTTAACCTGTAATCCTCAAATAGAACTCTTTTTGTGCTTTCGGAAGGGACGCTCAAAGAGATTTCCTTTGTTCTTCCATATCTTCCTTTACTAACAACAGTTGCATTCAGGATTCCCATCATATCAAGCTCGGAAATGAGATCTGTAACCCTTCGCTGTGTCAGGATCTCAATTCCTATCAGTCTGCACATCTGTTTATAAATATTATAAGCTTCACCTGTCGTGAGATTACTTTCACCATTATATCCAAGAAGAACAACACTCAATAATACAAGTTTAGATTGGCTTGGTAATGTCCTTACTACTTCCACTATCCTGTCAATCTCGATCTTCTCCTGAGCTTGCTTAACGTGTGCCTCAAGGACTTTACTCGATTTTATTCGTTCTGCAATTTCTCCGGAAACGCGTAAAAGATCCAGTGCCCGCCTTGCATCACCATGTTCCTGTGCTGCGTAAGCCGCACAAAGAGGGATTACCGTCTCTTCCAGTACTTCGGGTTTGAAAGCCATCTGTGCTCTCTGGTTAAGAATATCCCTTATCTGGTTGGCATCGTACGGAGGGAAAATTATCTCTTCTTCCCCGAGTGAACTTTTTACTCTCGGATCCAGGAATTCTGTAAATTTCAGATCATTTGTTACTCCAATAAGACTGACTTTAGCTTTCTTCAGGTCAGAATTTATTCTGGTAAGATTGTAAAGCACATCATCTCCTTTGCATACAAGTTTATCCACTTCGTCCAGTATTATTATCGCTATGCGTTTATCCGAGTCAAGAGCACTCTTCAGTTCTGTATAAACCTGGTCAGTTGGCCAGCCGGTCATGGGAATGTCCTTCTCAAAATGCCGTGCGATTGATGCAAGCAAACGATATTGAGTATCCACAACTTCGCAGTTGATATATACCACAATGCATGGAACACTATGCATTTCACTCGTTTTTTCAAGTTCTTTCCCTACATGTTTAGCTACAGCAGTCTTTCCGGTACCGGTCTTTCCATATATTAAGATATTAGAAGGGGTTTCGCCTCTTAATGCTGAAACTAATATCGTTGCCAATCCTTTTACCTGCTCGTCCCTGTGGGGCAGGTAATCAGGTGTATATGTCGACCTTAGTACCTCTCTATTTTCGAAAATACTTTCACGCATCAACATGTCTTCGAAAATGCCATTTATTGATGACGTTTTTGTCTCCATCCTTCAGCCTCCTAGAATACTCCAATGGAAGGATAGGGCTTAATACTTATGGTTAATACCCCTCTGTTTCGATTGGACTTGATGATCCAGAGCAACAAAAACTGAAAGAAAAGATGCCTCCATATATCGATTTGTTCAGGATATCAATGCTTCTGTTCAAGAGGTAAACATGTTATTCTTCTCTTACACCCCATCATTTCCAATGGAAAACAGCACAACCTACCCCATTATTTCGTGTGGAGATTTTTTAAAAAACGATTTCATTCTTTTTTTTAAAAAATTTTTTGAAAAACCGATGTGACTTAGTTACTAACTAACTATATATAAATATTTCTGTTTTAGTTTATTATAAAAAAGAAGTTTAAAAATAAAAAAATTAATCAAAAATTTTTTTAAAATGATCAATAAAAAATTACAGACAAGAAAAAATTGCCGAAAAAGTAAAAACGAACGCAATCTTAAAAACAAAAATTTCCAGTGGAAACAATAGGGTAGGTTAACACAAAAAATATCTCAAGAAAAATTATGGATCATCGATCAACCGGGATAGATTCCAATTTGCTGGATAATCCCCATATCAATGTTCTCGTATGAATCGGGATGTTCGGGTCATTACCCATATCATCAAGATTAGAAATCACCATAGCCGCTCTTTTTGACAACGACTGTTTTTCATTTGATAGGACATTTTTCATGCTATCTGCTGAACGTCTAATATTTCTTGGAACCGAATCATCACCGATGATTCTTTCCAGAACTTCAGTACACTGTTTTATGACTTCACTAGGATTTTCCGACACAGTTATCACCACGAGGTATAAATATGAAACAAAAACTGTAATTAAGATTATTGCTTGAAAAGACTTTCGGTGATATTATGGTCGAAAAAGATCCAGATGATAAAATCCAGAAAATAACAAAACTCCTTGAAAAAGGAGGAACAATGCTTGCAACTCATCATGAGTGCGGAGCTCCAATGTTTCGGTATCAGGGAAAGGTTGCGTGTCCAGTATGTGATTTCCAGGAAAAAAAGGAAATAATTGAGGAAACAGGTAAGACAGAGAAACAACAGTCAGGACAGAAAAAAACAGACCAAAACAGACCTGCAGGAATAGAATCCCAATCATTCGATACACCAGCGATCAATAATATGATCCTGAATAAAGTCAGGGAGCTGGCAGTAAGTCTTGAAACCGAAACTGACCTTGGAAGAATCAAAGATAAAATGGAATGTATTGAGCAGGGAATAAAGATTTTAAAACTTCTGAAGGATTAACCTGCAAGATTAACAATTGTATTTCTGGTAATCAAAAGATTTATTGAAGATTGTTCTTTGTTCTCACGGACAAGGGTGCCATATATCCCGACTATATCCCCATACATAGCATCAATGAGCACCCTGTTGTTTTCAGTCAGATGGTATGCGGGCATTACCGCATAGCAAGGAATTGAAGTTGTCCCATCGCAGATCTTGAACACAAACGTTTTTTCATCCCCAAGGTTTCCTGACATGACCGATGCGTTAACATTTATGTGTTTCTTGATATGTTTTTTCAGATTTGAAAGAGCCATAAATTTTCCCTTTACCCTATAAGCATGTTTAGCAAGCCCATCTTTTCTCATTATTACATAGGAAAATTTCATATCCGTATTTAAGTATCTGTAAGACTCCGTTGTATCTGCGATCTTTTCCATGAAACCAGGCGCCTTTATGTTCCCAGACTCCTGGAAACTCCAGCAATTGACGCCACTGCAGACTTTTCCCCAGATAAATGAGCATGGACTATAGACATTGAATCCTTTGTTGATAAGTGCATGCTGGGTTATCCTGAGGGCCTTTGAGTTATCAAGGTCAGCCGGCTCGATGATCAGGAGTGTTGGATTCTTGCTTAATGAAGCAATTCTTTCCACGACAACAGCGCGTTCATGCGGTGGCGCCTTTAACTCAGCCAGGACATTTGAGAAAATTATAAGATCGGCATTCTTTGGAACAGATGCAGTTTCTAAAAATGAATGGACAGGTTCATCAATGGTGATATTTGAAATGTCCCCCGTATGGAAATTGGAAGTAAGTTCTTTATAGCATTCTATATTTTGGGATTCATGCTCGATCGAACCCATCCTGATATTCATCTTAACATCCATCTTATTCCTGGAATAGATATCCTTCAGTTTCCTGAAGAAATCAAGTGTTCCAAGTGTTATCGTCCCGGGACCCGAACCAACATCTATGATGCTCATTTTGTTCATCAGCAATCCAGCCCTGAATAATCCAAGCAGGAGGTACTGGTACTGGCAGAAATACACGGGGAAATGGTAGAGGAGGTAGGATATTATCCTGATCTTAGGATACTTTGTCCCTCCTTTTCCTGTCCAGTATTCCTCTTTCTGCTTAACGATATTTTCGTGTATCAGTGCTGCTGTTTCGCCTTTGTGCCAGTTCTTCCCGCAGGATTTTTCTATGTAGGTTTCGATCAATTTTTCAATGTGAAGAGGCAATCCCGGATTCTTAAACTGCGCCTCAAGTTCCCTGACTACAGCTTCATCAGCAGGCAGAGGACTCTTTATAAGTTTAGTGCATGTATAGCCGGCGCCGCAAAAGAGGTCAAGGTCAAAAAAATGCGGTTTCAGGATAGTGTAGAGCTCTTTTTCATCATATTTCCTGCTCAGGTACTGGTTCATCTCAGGGAGTGAGAACTCAGGGCGCGAGGAGGCGAGGTATTTGGCGAGGGAGAGGATTTCGGAGTTGAACCCTCTCCCACGGCTAAATCCGGGAGATTCCTCTACGCTCATATAAGCTCTCTATGGCTCTCATCCGGGAGGATTACAGCATCCATAGCCTCACTTATAATTCGTACAGGATTAACGAGCGAACCGCTCTGGCTCTCAATTCCCTTGAATCCAAAGCTGGCAGGAGAAACCTTGCCTATCGCAGTTTGTTTCGCCCTTGAAATCGCTTCGCTAAGGATAGATTCCATACCTTGCCAGAGGTCTTTCGCTCCGGGAAAATCAAGGGCGCTTGTTTCTTTATCCACACATTTTGCCAGAAATGCAGAATACAAGTCCCTCTGCATCCTGATACTATAACAGATATGCCATCGCTTGCTGAGGGTTTTCTTAACAGCCTGTTCGCAGATATGGCATGTTTGGGATAGTTTCGTTGTCTGTGTAGGAAATTCAAATAAGTAGCCACCAGCATTTTCAGCTTTTATTTTGAGGCTATTCATGAACATGAAAGGGGCACGCATATTAATTGACCTGCCGTATCGCTTTTGCCAGCCTTTATAAGATACGTTTTCAGTCTGGATTCGTGTGCCCATTGCTATTATTTCGTTTATGTCTTTTCCGTGAAGGGATTTTCGATGTGCAGCTAAGATTCTATCGGTTTCGGCTAAGTCTTGGCTTACTGTTTTATACCGATTTGATGTTTTAAACTTCTTCCCCTTCTTAACTGTTCCGTTTTTATTATAATTATCAGGATTGGTTGCCCTTAGTGATCTATCAAGTTTTCGTTGTAGCTTTCGTTTCTTTTTCTGATCAGGCATTAACTCACTGCAAAACTGTTTCAACATAGCTTTTGTATCTGCAACCATTGCTATTGTACCTGTCCCTACATCAAGCCCGATCTCTTCTGCCCCGATCTTGTTTTTCGGGTTCTGGAATGGTGTTCCTTCAAGAATTAATTGAAGATAGAATCTGTTCTTGCCATTGATCTTTCTTCGGACTATTCTGCAATACTTGAGTTTATGATTTAAGCCATATGTGATTAAATCGTTATCCGGGTCGATGATGCATGGTATTTCAAGACCAGACCAATAGAGGGCATTGTTCTTGAATATTAATCCGGTTTCGTTGTTTTTTCCTTCCAGAGAATCCATCTGGTTTTTTCCTTTGAATCTTACATTCTTTGCCATTCCAAATGCTTTTTTCTGGACGGCTTTGAAGGCTCTTGTTGCTAATTTCTGAGCGATATGAGCGTGAATGTGTTCTTCCATCCAGCTATTCCTTATTCCAGTTGCATAATGTTGAATATCGTAATCGGTGAACCCTTCTTTCTTATTGAGTTCATTGAACGCTTTTGTTCGTTCTGGATTCTGTTTACCGTTAATGGTTTTCGGGAGTTTCTGGATTTCCTGATACTCTTTTGATTGCTGGATAAGTCCAAGTCGCTCCAAGGCTTCCCCTAAACTTGCATGATACAACTGCCTTCCTGTATCCAGACGTATAAGTATAGTAGCTTCGTCAGACGATGTGGTTTTTAAAGGCAGTTCTGTTATGAACGATGGAGTTTTTGATTTCATTGAGTATTCTGTTCCTGAATATATTTCTTGATCGTATCACTGCTAACATCGGTTGATACAAAATAAGAATGATTCCATAGAGAGGGAAGTCTTTGATAAGATTATGGATTAATATGTTCAGATGGGATGATACAAACAAATGCAAGTGGTCTGGCATGATCTCAAGCGCTAAGATTTCTATGTTCTTCTCTTTTGCTACCTCATTTATGATCTGATCAAATCGTATTTTGATGTCCCCTACTAATACTTTCTTCCTTCGTTTCGGACACCAGATAAGATGGTAGTTTATAAGAAATACCTTGTTTCTTGAATGTTTATATTGGATATATAGAATTATTCATGACCGGAGGGAAGTTCATTATAAATTCGTTCGGGATCGTCGTATTTTTGTATCAATGATTCCATTTCTTTTTTACTTAATATCTCATACCCACAACAAGAACAGGATAAATAAGAACTTATCATCTCGTCGTCCGATTGTCTTTTAATCATCTCTTCATAATCATGTTTTGATTTTCCAAGCGATTTGGATAATTCGGTGCTACGGGCATAATGCCTTTGTCTTAAATATTCGGCGTACTCTGATTTTTTCGTTTTTATCACCTGAAATACAATAATGTTGTTGTTATGTGTATAATTATCTACTACCATAAAATGATGTAGTCGCTGATACTAAGGGGTTCGCTATCCCCACGGCTGAAGCCAGGGGCTTGCGCTCACCCCTTAATCCCACGATTTGTCATGATCGAATCAAACCGCAGATGAACGCGGATGAACGCAGATGGAATGAATTAGAACACGGATGACGCTAATGACGTGGATGCGCACGGATCCGTGAAAATCAGCGCAATCCGCGTCATCCGTGTTCTGGTGATCATTTAAGAAACCAGCCTTTGAGCAATCAAAATTTAAAAATTTCATATGGTTTCAATGTATGCGGCAAAATACATATAATTCTTGTTGGCTGAATTTTGAAAATCATCAGAAAAGTATTTTTAGCCGCCCCTTGACTGGGGAGTAAAAACCGATGCCAGCAAAATTAACGAATATATTTACACCGAGGATTAACTGTCCGTATTCATTGATACGGGAGCATTCCTGGCATACAGGAATAAAAAAGACGAATTTCACGAAGTCGCAGACAGGTTATTCAGGGAAGCGCTAAAAGGAAAATTCGGGCAGCTGTACACCTCTGATTATATTTATGATGAGGCTCTGACTCTTGCCATCAACAGGACAAAAAACATATCTGTGGCAATGGATATCTCTGAAGTGATCCTATCACCAAGGATCAAAATGGTTTTCGTGGATGCAAGGATTCTGGAAAGGTCTATAAGAACATTCAAGAAGTATTCCGGCAGGAACCTGAGTTTTACGGATGCTGTATCGATGGAGATCATGAATGAATTCGGGATAACGAAATATTTTGGTTTTGATGCTCATTTTGAGGGGGTTGTGGAAAAGATTTTATAAAATATGATTACATTTTATATATTTAATTTATTCAAACATCAAACCGGCTGCTTGAAATATAACTCTGTCATAATATCATCAATGTCTTCAGGCCCATATCATGTAATTACCTGCTGTTTTTCTTCCTTCACGCTTAAACTCCTGCACTCAAGCCGTCGCAGCTTCCCTGACTCGATTTACCTGGGTGTCAAGACTCTTGATAATATTCTGAATGCTGTCAACCGCGCTCTCCTCAAAATATACTTCGTTGCATTGCGAACATATCCACGCTGGAACATCATCGATCAGTAAATGATAGCCTGATCTATTCAATGTGTATGTTGTTTTTCCTTTTTTCATTTCTCCGCTGCAAAAGTGACATTCCATTTCATTTCCTCCTGCTTCTTAGATTTTCCTCCCACTTATCAATTGTGGGAACATAGGCTGTAATTATTACCAGATACTCATCGACATTCAGACATAAAAATAACTCTCCTTAACTTTCACTTAATCTCCCCTCTCCTCTTCAACTCCCCCAATACTTCCTCCACACCCGCCCCATGTTCTCCCCTGGTCACCATCCCTGCTACTTTTTTCAACTCTGGATGCGCATTCCCCACAGCCACGCCCAATCCGGCTGCTTTTATCATCTCGATATCATTGGGCGAATCCCCGATCGCAACAAAATCCCGCACATCGAGCCCCATCATCTTTGCGATTCGTTTTAATCCCGTCCCCTTATTGATCTTCTTGCTTTTGATGTGTATCGCGAATCCCGTATCCACGATATCAACAGGCGCATCCTTACCCAGCAGGTTCATGGCCTCTTTTGTATCAAAATTCCGGCGCAGTCCTATCTCAGTAATCCTTGCTTCAGGGTCAAGTCGCTCAAGGGAGAAATGTTCTTTCAATATCTCCAGGGCATCCATGCACTCTTTCATGTGTGAGGTATCAGATTCAACTTTCCCGCACTCCACAACCCCGCCGTTCTCTGCTATAACCATTGCGCCCGTTCCCAGCAGCTTTGCCACCGCCCGCGCAACACAGAGCACGTTGCCTGTGGCGATAACTACAGGAACCTGGAGGCTGCGTAATGCCGTAACGGCTTTACAATCGATACGCCTATCGCTATAGGTAATAGTCCCATCAATATCGATTGCGACAGCTTTGAATGTCATAATATGTTAAAAATCATTGGAGAATCTGTTTCGGCCTAACCTCTTTTTTGGGATTTTAACTTTTTGTCATTTCAAATAAAATGGTATTATAAACCGTATCAATATCAGTCATCAGGCCCCATTCTAATCCTTTCTTAGCGATATCCAATTCTTCTTCTGTCAAATATCTACCAATTTTTTGCAGCGCTTCATACTGCAAAGTTTCTTTTGAAATATAAAATAATAAATCATCCTTGCAAATTGTTTCCATATTCTACAAACCATCCATCCATCCACTTTTTGATCTCTTCATAAGGCATATCAGAAGGCATTAAAATCCTTAACTTTATTTGATATTTATAACAGCGAACTGGAACGAATCAGGAGTTCGTGTCAATTAGCTGTTAATTTTTGTTTATTGTATTGATATATTACCTGCCTAATCCTTAAGCCCTTCCGTTGTGACCGAGAATATCGCCTCACCTTCAGGAAGATTGGGAGAATCCACAAGCCTTGCAATTCTCTTCTCGCCTTTGGATTTTCGAAGATACAGCCTGAATGTAGCTGTATGTCCCACAATATGCCCGCCTATGGGTTTTGTAGGGTCCCCGAAGAAGGCGTCAGGTTTTGACATCACCTGGTTGGTAACGATAATGGCCGCATTATAAAGACCTGCGAATTTCATCAGGTCATGCATGTGCTTATTGAGCTTCTGCTGCCTGTCTGCCAGCGTTCCGCGCCCCACATATTCCGCCCTGAAATGAGCTGTCAAGGAATCTACTATCAGGAGGCGCACCGGACGGTCGGTATCTTTCAATTTTAAGGCAAGATCATTCGCAGTGTCCACCAGCAGTATCTGGTGGTTTGAATTATAGGCTTTTGCAACATGGATGTTTTTCAGGAACTCCTCAGGGTCATATTCCTTCCCTTTTTTCGCGGATAATCCCATCACCATCTGGGTGATCCTTTCAGGCCTGAAAGTATTCTCCGTATCTATAATTATTACCGACCCTTCAAGTCCCCCTTCTTCCTTTGGGAGCTGCACATTCACTGCCATCTGATGCCCAACCTGGGTCTTTCCCGATCCGAACTCGCCGTAGAACTCCGTTATCGCCTGGGACTCAACCCCTCCGCCCATGAGGTCGTCAAAGGCCTTTGTGCCAAAGCTGAGCTTTCCCACAAGTTTCCTGCGTTCAAGCACGATGTCACCGGTTTCAAATCCCCCAACGTCTGCTGCCTGGCGTGCCGCATTAATGATCTTCTGTGCGGTTGATTCCCCGATTTCCGCGATGCTTGCCAGTTCAGATGAGGATGATACGGCTATGGCCTCTATCGAGCCAAAACCTGATTCTTTCAATTTCTCTGCAGTTGCCGGACCTACGCCCGGTAAATCTTCCAGACCTTTTCTTTCGACCATGTTGTTATCTCCAGTGCACGTTTTATTTATTATGGTGCACAGTTGTACTTTATCTTGGTGAGTGTAAAGATAAACCTTATGAGAGCGGGGTGAAACTAATCATGAACCTGTTGGTTAATAGATACAGTATGAAAAATTTCGTTTTTTCATAGGAAGTAATATTTATGATGTATTGATCGCACATTTTCAACTATGATAATGAAACCCCATCATTTCCACTGGAGAACAGCATCATACAAACTCATTTTCGAATAACCTGAATGCTTGTCCTTGCCCCTGCACTCAGTTCCACTTCCTCATTCCTTCCTGATTTTGCAAAAGCGTCCACAATGCATATTTCGCTTCCGATCTCTATTTCATTGACAAGCTCTGCGTGTTCAGCCCAGAGCGCCACTTTTATGCGCCCCGTGTCATCTGAAATATAAATATTCGATACCCTGTTTTTTGTGCCGTCAGGCCTGTCGAATTCCCGTATCTCATCGATTCCGGAAACATGCCCTGCCACACTGTAAGCAGAGTTGATACCGATATCTGCTATTGGTGTGAGCGGTTCCTTATAAGTAACAACCGCACTGCTTTTTGCAATACCCCCGCCGGAACCAAGCTGCAGTTCCGTGGAGTTGCTGAATGTATTTTCTCTGGCATAGGCATTCATGATCTCCACGATATCTCCGACATTGACACCGGGGGATTCGGCTTTTGAGTCCCATAACGTAACCCGGATTTTTCCTGTGTCATCCCCTATCGTAATATTTGCGACTTTACCCGTCTTTCCATCTTTTCGTGCGAATGTGCGCACATTTCCAATGTTAAGTACTTTGCCAAGAACATTTAGATCGCTCATCCCCGCTTTGATCTCAATGATCTTATGGGGTTTAAAATTCACCGGGACTTCTTTTTCCACAGCCTCAACATTGCCGCCCCTTCCCACATTCACTTCGAGTCCGCGCTGCCCCTGTTTGATGAAACCTTTCACTTTTAGGGCCTGTCCCATTTTTATTTCCCCGATCTTCACCAGGTCAGCTGCCTCGTCCCATAATGCAGCCTTGATGGAGCCCGTTTCATCTGCAAGGTTCAGATTTGCGACCCGGCCCATAGTATCATTATCGCGTGAGAACTCCTTGATATCTCCAACGGATATCACTTTTGCAACAAAAATAACATTTCCCTTATCGGCAGTCAGATCCTTGATTTTTAGGGTCTCATTCATTCCCAGTTCGCTTGCGACAAGCATAGCGGCAGTCTTTGGATCGCAAAGACCATTCATTTCCATGAATTTCGTCTCGACTTTTGACCTGAATTCATCAGGGGAAAGCTTACCTTCAAGTCTATTATAAACCGCTTCAATCTCTTCGAAATTCACCATGCTATTCTAAAAGGATAATTCGGATAAAAAACTTATGGTCAGGCTATTTCTTCTTTCCCTTCTCAACTTTTGGGATACGTGACACGTATTTTTTCACTTCCGAAGGAATCAGCTTTCTGAATTTTCTCGTTGAGAGTTCGATTATCCCAATTTCAATAGTTAATTCATTCAGGGAGCTTTCAGTTACGTTCGCAAGCGTTTCAAGTCCGAGATTAATTGCTTTATCCAGATCGATATCCTCAGTATATTTTTTCTCCAGGAATTCCATTATTTCAGATCTTCCTGAACCAATTCCTGTGGCTTTATATTCAAGCAATGCTCCGCTGGGGTCTGTTTCGAAAATGCGCATTTCATCCCCTTCGATACCTGCGATAAGAAGAGATGTCCCGAATGGTCTTACTCCGCCTGATTGGGTGTAGGACTGCTTGAAATCACATATCTCTTTAGCAAGGGTCTCAATACCAATAGGCTCACTGTAAGTGGTCTTGTTGAGCTGGGCCTGTACACGGGCAAAGTCTACAAGAACGCGCGCATCCGCTACCAATCCCGATGTTGCCACACCGATATGATCATCAATCTGGAAAATTTTCTCTATAGATTCCATCTCCACAAGTCTTGTAGTGGAGCGCTTATCTACCAATAAGACTGCGCCATTTTTTGCTTTAATTCCCAATGCTGTTGTTCCTCTTTTCACAGCTTCCCGTGCATATTCTACCTGGAACAGCCTCCCATCAGGGCTGAATACGGTTATTGCACTATCATATCCTGTTTGTGGTGACTGCATCATAATGTCTCCTGGTTTTTATGTTTGAAGGTCGCAGAGTATATATCAATTTCTATTCTTTAACAAAAACCCTCAATATTCTCTTGGTTTGGGCGCAAACATCTTAAGATTTACCGATTTATAATCAATTCGTGCACCGTCCGGTGCAAAAGTAATTAGCGTGTGTTTTAACCAATTGGTATCATCCCTTACCGGGTAATCTATACGAAAATGAGAACCACGGCTTTCATTGCGGGCTTTTGCTCCTGTACATATCGCCTGTGCAACATCCAGCATTCCCTCAAGCTCGATCGCGTTTACTAGTTCCTGGTTGAAAATAGTTCCCTTATTTCGGACATATACATTCCCGTAACGTATTTTAAGTTCTGTGATCTTTTCAAGAGCGATTGTTAAATCCTCCTCTTTCCGGAATATCCCCGCTTTTTCATCAAGAATTGTTTTGAGCTCATCTCGTATCTTGAAGAATTCCTCCCCAGCTTTTCGTTCTAATAATCCTGATATCTTTTTCTTTTCTTCCTCTATTGCTCTGTCAATCGATTCAGTATCACCGAACAAACTTGAATTTGCGAATTTCTCCGCATTTTCTCCTGATATCTTCCCGAAAACAAGAGTTTCAAGGAGGGAGTTCCCTCCAAGCCTGTTGGCTCCATGGACACTGATACAGGAACATTCCCCGCATGCATAGAATCCCGAAATCGATGTTTCGCAGTTCTTATTTGAAGCGATGCCCCCCATGGAATAATGCTGCCCTGGCCGGACCGGAATTGGTTTTTCAACCGGGTCGATATTTGCAAAATCAATAGCTATTTGCCTGATTCCCGGCAAACGCTCCTGGATCTTTTCCGCCCCAAGATGCCTGAGTTCAAGGTGAACATATCCACCCTCAAATCCCCTGCCTTCATTTATCTCGGTCTGGATGGCGCGTGCCACGATGTCTCTTGGAGCAAGGTCAAGCTGGTGCGGTGAATACCGTTGCATGAACCTTTCTCCATCTTTATTCACAAGATATCCTCCTTCCCCGCGCGCTCCTTCCGTGATGAGAATATTTGTACTGTAAAGGGTTGTAGGATGGAACTGGACAAATTCCATATCCTCAAGGGAAGCACCCGCCCGATATGCGACAGCACAGCCAGACCCGGTATTAATTACTGAATTAGTGGAATGCCTGTATATCCTGCCATAACCTCCTGTGGCAAATATCACAGCTTTTGCCTGGAAACCCTCCACATTCCCGTTCGACATATTATATCCTGTGACCCCACCACATCTTCTTTTATCAACCACAAGCCGGGTTATGAGCCATTCATTATAAAATTTGACATCCTTCCTGAGTGCCTGTTCATACATGGTATGCAGCAAATGGTGGCCTGTCCTGTCCTGTGCATACACAGTTCGAGGGAAACCCGCACCCCCGAAGGGGCGCTGTGCTATCCTGCCGTCTTCTGTCCTTGAAAAAAGCGTTCCCCAGTTTTCCATCTCTATGACCCGTACGGGGGCTTCCTTGCAAAGTACTTCCACAGCATCCTGGTCTGCAAGATAATCACTCCCCTTGACAGTGTCAAAAGCATGGTCTTCCCAATTGTCATTACTTCCAAGAACAGCGTTAATCCCACCCTGTGCGGCAATAGAATGCGAGCGCAGGGGATGGACTTTTGAAATAACGGCCACATCAGCGGATCTTACGGATAACGCAGCGCGCAATCCTGCAAGACCACCCCCAACTATGATAATGTCATGCCTGAACATAAATATGACAAAGGTCTACAACGACAAATAAATATTGTTTTTGAAATGAGCTGGCAAACGCTTATGTATACGTTATAATAAATTGTAACTTAAGTGAGAATCATGAGAACAATATCAATCCGGCTGCCAGAGCAATATGTGCAGGAGATAGAAGAAGCTTGCAAACAGGAAGTTCTAGATAAAGGTACGATGCTGCGCAAACTTATCGGGGATGCGCTTCGGGAATATCACATAAGAAGGGCCTTTGATATGTATGCGCAGGGGAAAATCTCACTCTGGAAAGCTGCAAGGATGGCAGGTTTAACATATAGGGGAGCACTTGAAGAGTTGAAAAAGAAAAACATGCCTTTCAGATATGAAAAAGATGACCTAGCAGCAGATATTAAATGGGCAATAAACGAGAAATGATCGTCAGCAATTCAGGTCCATTAATTCATCTTGCGAAAGCAGGAAGGATAAACCTTCTTAGAGAATTGTTCGGGAAAGTGATGATCCCCTATGAGGTAAAGCTTGAGGTCATTGACCGGGGAAAAACTGAAGGAATGGCAGATGCTTTCTTGATAGAAAATGAAGTTGAAAATGGCTGGATAGTGGTCGATAATGGCAAAAGCTCCAGGTTGGAAGAGTTAGCCAGCAGCGCAGGGATAGATATCGGAGAGTCAGCGGCGATTATGCTGGCAAAAAATATGAAATGCGCTGTACTTATTGATGACCTTGCAGCGCGGAGGTTCGCTTTCGGACTGGGGCTTCAGGTTGTGGGTTCTATCGGTGTGCTGATAAGGTGTGCGAAAGAAAAGAAAATATCGAAATATGAGGCGCAAGAGGCACTGGAAAAGCTTGGAAGAGTTATGTGGCTCAGTATTGATGTTTATGAGGATGCAAGGAAGATTATTGAGAAGATTTGATATCACCAACTACCCCCATTCTTACTGAACCAAGAATCTCCCGGCTTTAGCCGTGAAGAGTGGTCAATAGTCATATAAAGCCCCGGGAGGGATTTGAACCCTCGACCTCGTCCTTACCAAGGACGCGCTATACCCCTAAGCCACCGAGGCGCTATTTATTATTGCAAGGATATATTTTTAAGCGGGCCCGGAGGGATTCGAACCCTCGACATCCGGGTTAGAAGCCCGGCGCTATATCCAAGCTAAGCCACGAGCCCAGCGCGAAACTCCAAGATGTTTTGTTTATTTAAAAAGCTTTGTGCATCAAATATTGTAATCTTTCTTGATGGTTTCTATCTCGGGCAACAATATATAATCCAGTGATGTCCCTTTAGCTTTCTTTACCTGCATTGTTTCAATAAGCTGCGAATAGCTTCCGCCAGCAAGACCATTTGCAATGATCGCAGCACCCTGGGCGGCTTCCTTAACGGTCTTTGTCCCAAAACCTTCCAGCCTTCTTACATTAGCAATGCGGTGTTTCATTTCATCAAAAATACCCTCAACTCTTGATATCCTGCCTGAGACAAGTATTTCCCAGGGATCAACAGATGACGTAAGCTGGAGTATATCTTTGATTGCACCCTCAATATAGGCATTCAAAGCATCTTTATTTTGCATTAATCCTTCAGGGCTTCTTGCGAGTTTCTCAACCCCTCCTTTAAATACAAGCTCTTTATTGAAACTCCCCAAAAGATAGGCAAGCTCTGAATCCATTCCCCCCAATGATAGAAAACCTATATTTCCGGTACTGCCACCGATGCCATCCACAATCTTCCCTTTTTGTACAGCAATGGCGGCAGTATATCCGAATCCCATTTCCAGCAAAATAAATGAGGTTTCGTTGTATCCTATTTTATATCTTAAAGCCTGGTCACGTATTCCAAGAGCGGCACAACATAGTTTATCCGCCGTACCCATGTCGATCCTATTCAATTTCCTGTAGGAAGGTACTGTAGGAAGATGGATTACTCCAGGAATAAAAAATACAGGCAGGTTACTATCTTGCATCTGCTTTATGGATGCACGAAGTCCAAGGAGACTCTTCTTGTCCCCCTTTTTGATAAGCGACATAAGAAATAATTCCCTTTCCCCAATATCTTTGATATTTGTGACCGGAATACCAAAACCCGACGGTCCTACAACAAGGTCAGCCCCTGTTTCGATTATGATACTTGAAAGCAGTGCAGGTTCTTTGTTTATGTCCTTTGTGGATATTGATACATCAAGAATTATTTTTTCATCATCAAGACCGCAAAGATCAAAACTTTTTGTTCCCGGGTCTATACCGATTACTCTTACCATATCCCCAAGTTATCATACTATCTCATTAATGTTTATGTTTTTGCTGGCCTGCGCTCAATAACTTTTACCCAGTGGCCTGTACTGACCTCGGCAATTATCGGGGTATTTGGCGCAAGCTCGTCATAACATATGGTCTCAAGCGGATGATCCTCACCACCGCATATCGGACATTTTTCAGAATATGTTTTTCTTTTCCCAAAAGTTGACATAGAAACCTCCCAATGATTATATTTCTGGCCTGATGAGCCTTAAGAGTATTGGTTGATCTGGCATAGTTTTTTATTATCTCTCGTTATTATGGATTTAGAATAAGGGATTATGATGCAGGCAGAAATATACGACAGAGTTGGCGTGGAAACAAAAGGCGTTAAGTATGAGGGAACATTAATGCCTTCACAGACGGACAGGATAGTCTTAAAATTAAAAAATGGTTATAATATCGGGATAGAAAAGGAATCAGCGCATATAACCCTGCTTGATAAGAAAGAAGAAACCTCCACCCATACCGGGCCGGTCAGCACTGGAAAAAAGAAAAATGAAAAGCTTCCCAACATTTCAATACTTTCAACCGGCGGCACAATTGCAAGCAAGATAGATTATCGCACAGGAGCTGTGAATTCGCAATTCTCGGCAGATGATGTTCTTCGCGCGATCCCCGAACTTGAAGAAATAGCAAATTACAAATGCCGGATGATCTACAGCATTCTGAGTGAAAATATGCGCCCATCATACTGGATAGAGCTGGCACAGGCAGTATATGAGGAAATAAAAAATGGCGCTGATGGCATCATAATTACTCACGGCACAGATACAATGATGTATACTGCTGCAGCACTTTCTTTTATGATCGAGACGCCAGTCCCCATCGTGCTTGTGGGTTCCCAGCGAAGCGCGGACAGGCCAAGCAGTGATAATGCCATGAACGCGATATGCGCAGCTAAAGTTGCCGCCAGTGATATAGCTGAAGTCTGTGTTGTGATGCATGGCTCAACAAGTGATGATTTTTGTTCTATCCACAGGGGAACAAAAGTTAGGAAGATGCATACATCGCAGCGCGATGCTTTCCAGTCGATAAACGCAAGGCCAATAGGGTATGTTGAATATCCGTCCGGAGCTATCAAAATAGGAGCCTCATATGTAAAAAGGGGGGAAAGAAAACTCGCGATTCATGAAAAGCTTGAATCCAAATGCGCCCTGATAAAATATGTCACAGGTGCAAGTAGTGAATCTCTTCTCTTCCATTCGGTTTCTGGATATAAGGGTATTGTGATAGAAGGTACAGGTCTGGGTCATGTTTCTACCGAGTGGGTCCCTCTTATAAGAACAGTCACAAATGCAGGTATCCCGGTGGTTGTGACTTCACAATGCATAAACGGGAGGGTATGCGATCGTGTTTATGATACCGGCAGGGATATGTTAAAAGCAGGTACGATCGAAAGTGAAGATATGCTGTCTGAGGTAGCTCTCGTAAAATTAATGTGGGTGTTGGGGCAGACCCAAAACATTGAAGATGCAAAAGTCATGATGCATACTAATATCGCTGGCGAGCTCACTCGCAGTACTCGTTCATGATGAGTATGATTATAATTATTTTAATTATAGAATATATAGGTAAATATTAAATAGTATAAGAACATTATACAGTTTGCTGTAGGACCGGGCGCCTAATGCCTTTAGTACCCTCAGTCTCCTTCGACCCATCGTTTTTATTAGGCGCCTGTAACTACACCATTTTTCCAAAAACAAATTTATTATGGATTTGTAATTATTCACTTCAGAACATTTATGATGATGAGCATAATTATTCACATGAAAGAATATATCAGTTAATATTAAATACTTTCAAATCATCATTAATATGGCTGTAGGATCGGGCGCCTAATGCCTTTAGTACCCTCAGTCTCCTTCGACCCATCGTTTTTATTAGGCGCCTGTATCTACACCTTTTCCAAAAACAAATTTATTATGGATTTGCTTATTGATTCACTTCAGAACAATCATCATAATGAGCATAATTATTCACATGAAAGAATATATCAGTTAATATTAAATACTTTCAAATCATCATTAATATTGCTGTAGGATCGGGCGCCTAATGCCTTTAGTACCCTCAGTCTCCTTCGACCCATCGTTTTTATTAGGCGCCTGTAACTACGCTTTTTTCAAAAACAAATTTATTATGGATTTGTAATTATTCACTTCAGAACAATCATCATAATGAGTATAATTATTCACATGAAAGAATATATCAGTTAATATTAAATACTTTCAAATCATCATCAATATTGCTGTAGGATCAGGCGCCTAATGCCTTTAGTACCCCTCAGTCTCCTTCGACCCATCGTTTTTATTAGGCGCCTGCACAGCATCTATTCATCTTTCATCTTTTCAATTACAAAGATATTTTTGATCATTGTAGACGGATAGTTCCCAGTTTTGTCCTTTTCAACTGATTTTACCATGTCCCATATTACCAGGAGAGCTACGCTTACCCCATGAAGAGCTTCCATTTCAACACCGGTTTTTCCAACGGATTTTACTTCAACAATCACTTTCACATTTTCCACGCCGAGTTCGAATTGGACATCAATACCTGTTAATGATATCTGATGACACATCGGAATCACGCAAGAAGTGTTCTTTATGGCCAGTACAGAAGCTATTCGCGCCGTTTCAAGCACCGATCCCTTTTCAATTTCCTTATTCCTGATAGCATCAATTGTCTGGGGCTTTAGCTGTATCTCACCGGTGGCTTTTGCGCGTCTTACTACATCATTTTTTCCACTTATATCCACCATCTTAGCCCTTCCGTCCTCGATATGTGAAAATTTCATTGTTTCATCACCATGGGAATGCAGTCAATGATATCAGTCGCAAGAAGGCCATATCCAAATTCTGCAAATGCAAGGTCACCGGCAGCGCCATTAATAAATGCCCCGCAAGCAGCGGCTTCAAGAGGTGATTTACATCCTGCAAACAGCGCCCCTGTCAGACCCGCCAGGACATCACCGGTTCCTCCTACGGTCATACCTGAATTGCCTGTCCGGTTGGCCCTGACCTCAGAGCCATCGGATATAAGGTCAATTACGCCTTTCAATAATACCGTGACTTCATTTTTTTGTGCAAAATCATTAATGAACCTGACCCTTTCTTTTTGTTCCGCCGGTACATCACGACCTGATACCCTTTTCATCTCAGCGGCATGAGGAGTGATTATAATATTCTTATTAAAAAGTGGGACAAAGCTTGATGATAGGGCATCTGCATCAATAATTGCTTTCTTGCATAATGGAATTATCTTTTTAATGGCCAAAAGTGTTTCTTCTGCATTCCCAAGACCCATGCCCATCACGACGACATCGTGTTTTTCAATAAGCCTGACAAGAATTGGTACATCATCTTCCATAAGTATATCTCCGTGAAGTTTTTTTACGATGAGATTGGGCGAAAAAGATGCGATAATATCAGAAACACTTTTTGGCGCAGCAACCGTAACGATATCGGTACCAGCCCGAAGAGCCCCCAGGGCTGCAAGTGCCGGGGCTCCTGAATATGGTCCGCCCCCTATGATGAGAACTCTTCCGGCATCGCCTTTATGGCTTATCGCTGGTCTTTTTATAAAAGGCTGGATATCACCCGGCCCAGCATAAAATTCTGCTTCAGCAGGTATACCTATATCAACCACACTGACTTCACCGGTGTATTTATGGGCGTTTTCAGGAAGCAAACCTACTTTCATTTTATGAAAAGTAAGCGTCAGTCCTGCATGTACTGCTTTTTCAAAATCTCCTCCATCCGGGTCAAGACCGGACGGTACATCCACTGAAATCACAAAAGCACCGGAGTCATTTATAAGATCTATAAATGTGGATTCTGGATCATGGATTTTCCCGCGAACGCCTGTTCCAAATATCCCGTCAATTATCACCCTGGCCTTTTCCAATATGGAATGGTCGAAATCTGTTAAATTCACTATTTCGATCAGCCGGATGGAAGTCTTTTCAAGAGCATTCCAGTTATGCAGCGCCTGGGGTGTTTTTATCTCTTCCTTTTTCCCAAGGAGGATCACAGTGACATCATATTCACCCAGGTGTCGCGCTGCTACGAAAGCATCACCCCCATTATTGCCTCTTCCTGCTATGATCACAACACTGCCGGAACGTATTCTTTCTTTCACAGCGCGGGCAAGGGCAGCACCGGCATTTTCCATGAGCTGGAGACGTTTTATCCCGAGGTATTCACAATTTGCATCGATGGCTGCCATCCGGGATGAAGTAATTGCTTGCATATAGTGATAATCAGCACATGAACACTTATATTTTAGTAATATGTTCAGGGGATATAGTGAAATAAGATATGATATATTCAAGAGCATCAAATGATCCAGAGGCCTCAACAAATGGAAATAAAACAATCTCACCTTAAACGTGTCCAGACAATCGCTGATTACCAGTTCGGGCGTGGAGCGGGCGAAATCCTGTTCTGCGATAATGTTGTATTCCAGTTATCCACAACTAAAAGGATTCGGCAGATACTCCTTGATAACGAGCGCATAGCAACGATCAGGGCAAAGGACGGCATGCTGACGCTTAGCATCAAGGGAGCAAGAAAGCTTCATGAATTCATAAAATATCCGGGACAGAGAGTCACGGTGAACAGTGATGCAGCGCCATTTGTGGCAAAAGGAAAAACAGCATTTTCGCGTCATATTGCCACTGTGGATCCGGAAATACGAGCGGGACAGGAGGTTCTTGTGGTGGATGAAAATGACCGCCTGCTTGCAACGGGAAAAACAATGCTATCCGCTCTTGAAATGCAGGTATTCAAGAAAGGTATAGCGGTAGATGTAAGAAGCGGAATAGAAACAAAAGATAAGCCGGATAGCGATTGAACACGTTCTTTTTAGCCCCAGAATATTACTGAGAGTTATCTATAAGCATCGAAAATATTATATATGGTAATGTTGTAGTATGCTCAGGTGAAGTTAATGAGCCACGTCATCGGATTAAAATGCAGGGAATGCGGAGCCCAGTACCCTGCTGTCATCCAGAATACATGTTATGAGTGCTTCGGGCCTCTTGAAGTCAATTACGATTGGGATTATATTTCGGATCATATCAGCAAAGAGAAGATTGCAGCAGGTCCAAAATCCATCTGGAGATATGCTGACCTCCTGCCGCTTGAGTCGGACAAACGCATTGACCTGGGGGCTGGTTTCAATAAACTTCATCATGCACAGCGCCTTGGCGCAGCATTGGGGCTTGAAGAGCTCTATATTCTTGATGAATCCGTGAATCCTACAAATTCATTCAAGGACAGGGTAACGTCGGTTGCAATTTCAAAAGCTATCGAATTTGATGTAAAAGCCGTGGGATGTGCAAGCACAGGCAACCTTGCGGCAGCAGTTGGCGCTCATGCGGCAAAAGCCGGACTTCCGGCGTATATTTTCATACCTTCGACTATCGAGCTGGGAAAGATCGTGCAGATGCTCATCTACGGTCCTAATGTCATCGCTGTGGAAGGTACATACGATGATGCCAACCGTCTTGCAAGCGAAGTTGCAGATTCCCATCCGGATTGGGCTTTTGTGAACATCAATATCCGCCCATATTATACGGAAGGTTCAAAGACGCTGGCCTACGAAACAGCTGAACAGCTAAAATGGCAGGTTCCTGATCACATAGTGGCACCCATGGCAAGTGGAGCCTTGCTTTGCGCAATATCGCGCGGATTCAAGGAACTTGAACGCGTCGGACTTGTTGATAACTCAAAAGTAAAAATATCGGGATCACAGCCTCTTAACTGTTCTCCCATATCCTGTGCAGTCCAGAAGAACAGCGAAGTCATTCCTGTCAGAAATTTTGAGACCGTAGCTCACAGTCTGGCAATAGGCAATCCTGCAGACGGCTACTATGCAAAAAGGACAATCCTTGATTCGGGCGGTTATGCGGCATCTCCCACCGATACGGAGATCATAGAAGCGATACATCTTCTTGCAAGAACAGAGGGCATATTCACAGAACCCGCCGGCGGAACAACAGTGGCCGGGCTTAAGAAGCTTGTTGAAAGCGGACATATCAAGCATGATGAAAGGGTGGTTGTTTATGTGACCGGAAACGGTCTTAAAGCGCAGGACACCATGCTAAAGTCATTACAGCGCCCGCCAGTGATAAAACCAATGATCAGCGAGTTTGAGCGCCTTACTGCGCCCGGTCTTGACATCCTTGGACAAAAAGCAGATCCTGTGCATTCATAAAGGTGATTTAAATGGTAAAAATAAGATTCTCTTCAGCATTAAGCAATGTAACACACGCACGCGAAACGACACTTGAATTAGGGGATACGACCGTAAAAACAGTTCTTGAGAAGCTTGTCCAGCAGTTCGGTCCTGATTTTGAGAAGCGCATACTTGACAAGGGCGAAGTACGAAGATTTGTGAACTTGTATGTGAACGGCGAGGACATAAGACATTTGAGTGGTCTTGACAGCCCTATTAAGGATGCAGATGAGATATCAATTCTTCCTGCTGTCAGCGGTGGGTAGGATTTTTCATTTCTTTTTCTGAAGGTTCATGGATATCAAGGATTTAACATTTGAAGATGGACTGGTCACGGCGATTGCCCAGGATCACAAGACAGGCGAAGTTCTCATGGTCGCATTCATGGATAAGGAAGCCCTGAAAAAGACCATCGAGACAAAAAGAGGTTATTACTGGAGCAGGTCAAGGCGTAAACTCTGGAAAAAGGGGGAAAGCTCAGGACATGAGCAGATCGTTCACGACATATTGATAGACTGCGATGCAGATGCAGTACTGCTTAAGATCGAGCAGATAGGAGGGGCATGCCATACCGGATACAGGTCGTGTTTTTACAGGACTATAGAGGGTGAAGTCATCGGTGAGAAGCTATTCGAGCCTGATGATGTGTATAAGAAGTGAAAGTTGCGATCTTATTCATATCAAATGTTTCTCTAAGAGGCTATCTTATAATACATCCATTGACACCTCTCCACGACTGAAGTCGTGAGCTTTCTTCACCCTCCATTTCTGTAATATATCTTGATTATTTATAGAGATTTCTGGATTTTCTTAACAAGCTCTCTTCCGAATGCATACAAGTCACGCGGATGCCTTGAAGTTATAAGATTTCCGTTGACAACAACTTCCTTATCTTCATACCGGACACCTGCACATTTCAGGTCGTCCCTGATACCTATGTAACAGGTCGCTTTCCTTCCTTCCATCACACCTGCTGAAACAAGCGTTTGGACACCATGACATATCGCTCCCACAGGTTTATTCTCCCTGAAAAAATAACGTGCAATATCAAGAGCCTTTTCATCAAGCCTGACCTTTTCAGGCGCCTTTCCACCTGGAAGGATCAACATGTCAAATTCTTCAGGGTCCACTTCGTTAAATGTCATATCTACACCAATCGAATAGCCATATTCTCCTGTGATTATTCCTTTTTTCATTGATGCGACCATTATAATGACGCCTTCTTCTTTTAACCTGTTAAACGGATAGAAAAGTTCCTGGTCTTCAAAATTATCTGCGCTTAATATGAGTGCCTTCAATACAATTCCTCCCTTAACATGATTTTAGTTCCCTGTGATATTAAATCTTGGGATTGTTAACAAAGAAAAATAATGGGATAGCGCGGATTTGAACCGCGGTCTAAGCGTCCCAAACGCTCAAGGATGGACCAGGCTACCCTACTATCCCATGGGGCGTCTCAATAACAGCCTTATAAGATAAAAACCTTGCTGAAACCCAAACCTTAACCTTTGAAAAAAAACTCCATGAAATCAGTGTTCCATCACATTATAACATGGGGGAGAGAATATCATCGGACTGGGCGAACTCCTGTACGTCCAGGTCGAAAGTTTGAGCGGAAAAAATTAACTGGGAGTCAGAAATTGAGGTTCCATAAGTATGTCAAAAGAATCTGGGCTTAACTTAATGCCATTACACCTTGTAGGGTGGTAGTTTCACATGGCGCACGATTTCCGAAGGGCTTTTTGCCACAGTGATCCCCGCTTTTTCAAAAGCCTGTATTTTTTCAAGTGCTGTCCCAACACCCATTGATATGATAGCGCCCGCATGACCCATGGTTTTTCCGGGCGGCGCAGAAACACCCACGATATAACTGATGACAGGTTTGCTCATCTGCTTTATGAATTCAATGGAGTCCTCTTCCACGGTTCCCCCGATTTCTCCAACTAATACTACAGCATGTGTTTCGGGGTCCTCTTCAAACAATTCCAGTACATCCACAAATGATGTTCCATTCACCGGGTCACCGCCGATACCAACGGAAGTTGACTGCCCGATGCCATTTTTTGAAAGCGTATCAACTATTTCATACGTCAGGGTCCCGCTTCGAGACACTACCCCGATATTACCTGGCCTGTGTATGGGATTTGGCATTATCCCGATCTTTGAAGCGCCAGGTGTTGTAATGCCGGGACAATTGGGTCCCAGAAGCCTTGAGGATGACGTTTTTAGGTATGCCCATACGCGCATCATATCATGCACCGGGATCCCTTCTGTAATGCATACTATCAATTCGATCCCGTTATCTATGGCTTCAAATATCCCATCGGCTGCAAATTGCGGCGGGACAAAAATAACAGATGCGTCCACATCTGTTTCTCCCAAAGCTTCTTTAACAGAATCAAAAACAGGCTTCTTGTGGACCTCGGAGCCTCCTTTTCCGGGAGTTACGCCTCCCACTATATTAGTTCCAAAATCGATCATCTGTTCTGTCTGAAGTGATCCCTCATGTCCGGTAATACCCTGCACAAGCACACGGGTATCTTTATTGATTAGAATTCCCAAGTTCTACAACTCCTTTAGCTGCCTCTTCGGTAGATGCTGCCAGGCGTATCCCATGTTTTTCAAGCATTGCTCTTCCTTCTGTTTCATTTGTTCCCGAAAGCCTGATAACAAGTGGAATTTTCAATTCAGGCAAAATATCTATAATTCCCCGCGCAGCCTCATCACATTTTGTGAGACCTCCGAAAATATTTATGATTATTGATTTGACATTCTTGCCGGATGAGACAATTTCCAGCGCTTTTTTTACCTGCTCTTCATTTGCTCCTGCACGAACGTCCATGAAATTAGCTGGCGTCCCTCCATAATATTTGACCATATCGAGTGTTGCCATTGCAAGACCTGCACCATTTACTATACATCCGATATCGCCATCCAGGCCAACATAGCTCATACCGTTCTTCCTGGCGATCTCCTCAAGAGAACCGTTTTCCTCTTCCGGGAAATCCTGCCTGGATAAGGCGTTGTCGTCAATTACCATTTTTGCATCGAGTGCAATGATCCCGTCTTTGGTCTGTGCCAGTGGATTTATCTCAACAAGCTGGCAGTCATTGTCGATAAACACACGATACAGTTTTTTAATAATATCAATAAGTTCAGGGATATTGTTCCTGTCCAGTGATTTTGCAAGCATCCTTGCCTGGTATTCATGGATTCCTGCAAGCGGATGGATATGTACCGTTGTTATCTTTTCAGGTGAATTCTTTGCAATATCTTCGATATCGATTCCTCCTTGAGGGCTTGCCATTATGACAGGACATTTTGCTTTCCTGTCGATGGTGATACCCAGGTACATCTCTTTTAGAGGTTCCCTGTATTCTTCTATCAGCACTTTTTTCACAGGAAATCCTTTTATCGACATCCCAAGTATGCGCCTGGCACTGTTATTTGCTTCCAATGGACCTGAGGCCCTGGCGATCCCCCCGGCTTTTCCCCTCCCACCTGTGTGTACCTGGGCTTTTATGACCACATCTTTCATTTTCTGTGCGGCTTCCCCTGCGCCATATATATCGGAAACAAGGCTGCTTTTGGGGATCGGGATATCATATTTTAAAAATATCTCTTTTGCTTCATATTCATAGAGTTTCATGAGCATCCCCTGGAATACATAAGGTATTATCTGTAACCCTCTTGTTTAAAAGTGTTTGGAATCAATTTGCAAGACTTCAATTTGCACGATTTTTTATTATTTTTAATAAAATATAAAAACAATCTAATTTGTAGAGTTCTTGCTCCTTCCTATAAGTTATTAATAATACCTGCTTCTTAATAAGGTGGGAATGCTAAAAGAGGAAATCTGGATCGAGAAATACCGTCCCAAGAGACTTGAGGATGTAGTGGGGCAGGTCGAAATTATCAAGCGGCTCAAATCCTATATACAGTCAAGGAACCTTCCACATCTTCTTTTCTCCGGACCTCCGGGGGTTGGAAAAACAGCCTCGGCAATTTGCGTAGCCAGGGAGCTTTTCGGTGAGAACTGGCAAAACAATTTCACTGAGCTGAATGCAAGTGATGAACGCGGTATTGATGTAGTGAGGACAAAGATAAAGAACTTTGCAAGAACTGCCCCCCTTGGCGAAGCGGAATTCAAGATAATATTTCTTGATGAGGCTGATGCTCTTACTTCCGATGCCCAGTCGGCACTCAGGAGAACAATGGAAAAATACACAAGTTCCTGCCGCTTTATCCTGTCATGTAACTATTCTTCCAAAATAATCGAACCGATACAATCGCGATGCGCTGTCTACAGGTTCAAACCCATATCAAGCGCTGCGGTTGAGGAAAGGGTGAAGCATATCGCCAAGATAGAAGGACTTAATTTGACAGATGACGGACTGGAAGCTATTCGATACGTGGCGGCAGGCGACATGCGCCGTGCCATTAATGCCCTGCAGGCAGCTGCACTGCTTGATAGGACCGTTGATCTCGATGCAATTTATAAGACCACTGCTACCGCTAAACCCGAAGAAGTGGTGGAATTGATTAAACTTGCACTTGATGGACATTTCATGAAAGCCCGCGGACAGCTTGATTATTTATTGATCGAACAGGGGCTTTCGGGTGAGGATATAATTGGGCAGATCTATCGCGCCATGTTTGATATGCAAATCCCTGATAAACTGAAAGTCGATTTGATCGATCGAATAGGTGAGATTGATTTCAGAATGGCTGAGGGAGCTAACGAACGCATCCAGCTTGAAGCATTGATCGCACACTTTATCCTTTGCGGGGTGAACAAGAAATGACACTCGAAGCTTTTCTTCTGGATATATTCAGTTCAATACCCCCATGGATTGCCATCATAATAATGGCGGCAATTCCGATTGTGGAATTGCGGCTTGCTATACCATTAGCGATCTTGAATCCCCCCTATGGCTTCGGGATGGACCCGGTTTGGGCATTTTCCCTTTCTGTAATTGGCAATATGCTGCCGGTAATTCCTCTTCTTCTATATCTTGAGCCGGTGTCAAACTTTCTGCGCAGGTGGAAAACATGGGACAGGTTTTTTGACTGGCTTTTCACAAGAACACATCGTAAGCACAGCGAAAGCTTTGAAAAATACGGGTCGATCGGGTTGGCGATATTTGTAGGCATACCTTTACCTGCGACGGGGGCATGGACAGGCTGTGCAGCAGCATTTGTTTTTGGATTCAAGTTCAAGAATGCTCTTCTTGCAATATTTGCAGGTGTATTAATAGCCGGGGTAGTAATGACCCTTTTAACAGTCGGAATAAATATATTTAATGGTATATAGTTTGTTCAAAACGTTTATCCTTTTATAAGACAAATATAGGATGCTATTGAGAGAGATCATCCATGGGAAAAAGAATTAGAATTATTAATGAACCTTCGGATATTGTTCCGCTTTTACGCGCGTTTGGTATAGAATCCCATAAGAAGGTATTTGAAAGCCTTCAAACTGGCTGGAAAACCGATGAAGACATCGAAAAGGAAGTTGGTTTCAATCCGACCGAAAGTCTGGGCATTCTGAAAAAAAGCGGATTTGTTGAGAGTAAATGGAGAATGCCCCAGCCGGGAAAAAAGCCTGAAAAGGAATACCATTCATCTTATTCAAGAGTGCAGGTCAATTTTGAATGCTCAGTTGAGGATTTGAGTGATATGATAATGGTCACCTTCAAGACTGATAATGAATTAAGGAACTATCTTGACCTGATAGAAAAGGAAGTAAAAGCAGGGAATCAGTCCATGAACGGCCTCCAGAGAGTCATTGATAAGAGCATTATGTATATACGAGCAGTAGCAAGACGTTCGCCAATCCTCACAGTGAAAGGGCAGAGGATTGAAATCTTCGGGGATACCGAATGATACTGCGGAGTAAAAAAGAAATAACCAAATTCCAGATATTAGTTGAAATCGCGGGACACCAGCCCGATGTAATGCAAAAGGAAATCGCAAGCAGAATAGGCATAACCCCGCAGGCGGTTTCAGAATATATCAAAGATCTTGTCAGGGAAGGTTTCTTATATTCAGACGGGCGGGTTCGTTATCGGGTCACAAAGAGTGGTGTTGAATGGGTTCTTGAAAGGGCGATAGAGTTAAAAAAATATGCTCATTTTGTCATGGAGGATATCGTGAGCCATGTTTCTGTGGCTACTGCTATCGCCAGGGGAAATTTTTCCAGGGGAGATGCGGTCTCATTGATGATGGAAAATGGTCTTTTATACGCGGGGAAAGATGGTTTTGTCACCGGGATTACGATTTCGGATGCAGATGAAGGAGAAGATGTGGGAGTTACTGATTTAAAAGGGATGATAGGTTTTCCACCGGTCAATATAACTATCTGCAAAGTTCCCCGGATTGAAAAAGGAGGCTCAAGAAGCGTGGATTATGAAATGCTAAAGGAACGATCACTTAACAAGCCGTATATCGCAGCAATAGGGGTTGAAGCTCTTGTATCCCTGCGTAAAATAAGCATCCAGCCCAACATTCTTTTCGGAGCAAAAGAATCGGTGGTTGAAGCTGCTTTTCATGGCCTGTCCTCACTTGTTGTTTCAGTGGATGAGGAAGTTCCAGGCCTGCTTAACAGGCTTGAGTCCGAAGGGTTGAACTATGAAGTAATAGATCTGGGAACCCATAATTCGCACATTATTTCATCATAATTAGATTTTTTTTCTTCCAATCCATAACTTTCACGACCACGTCATTTGACAGGATGAACAGGATTTACAGGATAACTTTTCAATCCAATCCTGTTGATCCTGAAAATCCTGTCTGAATGAATGCAATTTTCTTAACAAATCCAGATAGTAACTTTTCCAGGCTTCATATTTCATAGTTAAATCATATATTTATCTTATCAAGTGTGAACTATGGGTGGGAATATCCGGAACCTGAGATATTTCCCGGATTTCGGACATTATTTCAGATTTTTTTAAGATATTTTTCGGATTATTTCATCAACCATTTTACTTGATTTTGCATTCCCTCCAAGGTCATAGGTCAGGAATTTGCCTTCGGAAATAACCTTTTCCGTTGCCTCAAAGATCGCTTTCGAGTTATTTTTCTCACCGAGATAATCGAGAAGCCATGCCCCTGCAAGTACTGTTGCCACAGGATTTACTTTATCAAGCCCCGCATATTTTGGCGCTGAGCCGTGTGCCGGCTCAAACATCGCATAGTTGTCACCGATATTTGCCGAATAAATGAGCCCGATGCTTCCTACAAGAGCTGAACACTCCTCGCTCAGAATATCCATGAAAAGGTTGGTTGAAAGCAGGACTTTCTGGTTGAATATCTGGGGATTCTTGATGAGCTGCTGGGCTATGTTATCTATATGATATTCTTCAAGCTCGATTCCCGGATAATTCTTTGAGACCTTTTCTGTTTCCTCAAGGAACGTGCCGCACGTCTGTTTCAGGATATTACTCTTATGAATTGCCACCACGCTCTTCCAGCCTCTTCGTACGGCTTCTTCAAAAGCGTATTTTGCCACATTCCGGCATGCAGGGCGGGTAATCTTTCGAATTGCGATAAAGACATCGTCTGTTATCTGGACTTCCTTTCCGAAATACAGGCCTTCCGTACCCTCCCTTACGCAGACAAAATCCACATCACCAAGAGGTTTCTGTGTGTTTGGGAAGGATTTGATGGGCCTGACATTGGCATACAGGTTGAACTTCTGGCGAATCGACACGGCTACGCTCCTTGGTGAGCCTGCGCCTCCAGGCGTTGTGGTGGGGCCTTTAAAACCTGCATCAGTACTGCCCAGAATATCCCATGTTGTCTGGGGGATCAGGGAATCCCCACCATTTTCTTTCCACCACTGCTCTCCGCCTTCGCACAATATGAACTCAACTTTTGTACCGGCTGCTGTTGCTACCCTGAGCATGCTGTTTACAAGTTCAGGTCCTACGCCGTCGCCTTTTATGACTGCTGTCTTTTTACTCATGTTTCCCTTCATTCATCCGAAATGCTATTAAGTTTATCCAGGTACATTTTTAATGAGATCAATGACAGTGTGGTCGAGATTATATCTTTCCAGCTGCCGTTTTCCTGCTGTTTTCCAAGCAGCCATTTAATGGATGGCGCGATATCCTTCTCCTCCACACCTGCAAGGATCAAAGCCTGGATAACAAGGTTGCTTGTTGCGATATAGGTCCAGCCTGAATCTTCTCTTTTTGAAAGCAGCCAGCTTGCCCGTTCTTTTATAAAAGCACCATATTTTTCCCTGTCCTGCTTGATAAGGGCTGTGATAATCAGCGATGTTGTACCTGCATGCTCCCATTTTGGCCCGTAATTGCGAATCAGCCACTCACATCCGGGTATGTTCTTAATTCTACGATCACCCAGGGCCATGAGGGCATACGAAGTGTCAATCTCATTGTTGTTCCAGTTATCGCCGCACTGCTGTTCCAGTATCCAGCGTATTATTTCAACTTGTATCTTTCCGTATCCTAAAAGAGCGATGCATGCTCTTGCTGTGTCATTGATGGGTGTCTGGGTTTCCCAGTATCCGTCTATTTTCATTGATATCAATTTCTCGATGAGAATTGATGCGGGTTCATCCCACAAAGAGAGCGCCTGGATGGAGCGGGAGATATCCTTGACGGTTTGCGGTTCTTGTTCTTGTAACCAGGCCAGTCCGCGCGATGCTGCAAGTCGTATAACATCAGCTTCTTGGGCTGTTAAATGTCCGGTATTTGATCTAAGTGTCTGTGGTTCCATTTTTTCAGAATCCTTTCAATATCCTTTTGATTTCATTCTTAAAAAACCAATGCTTATTGATGCCATAGTGTCTCATTATCTTATGCGTATCCTTGATCATTTGATAGTTACTCTAGCTCAATATATCCGAAAATTTCTATTAAAATGTTATTTTTTATTCACATCAATAACACCCAAATACCATAATTGTTAATATCACATCCCTGCATTCAGATATATGTGGCTCAATCAGTATTCAGAAAATTGGAAGGTGTCAATGAACTCCATACCGGTGACCAGCAAACACTTTTGTTGATCCTGAAAAAAGAACTTAAAGCCTATAGTGTTTTTGACCTGATGAAAATTCAGGCTCACCTGGAGAAAAACTTCAGGGATTTGCCGCCTGAATATAAACAAAAATTAAAGCAAAAGTTATCAGAACATCTGTTTGTCAATTTCAAAAGCATTCTTCATAATGATAACTTCCACGACAGTCAACTGGATATGGAACTATACAGAGAATTTCTTGAATGGTTCAAATCCAGGCTGGATGATGATATGCCAGGGATGATGGTTCTGTATTATCTTTGCGCCCTGTATAATATTTTTATTACAAAGACACCACTACATCCTGAAGGAACACCATTTCCAGGGGGATTCTTTGTGGAAAAAGTTGAGGATAGGTATTATTGCCCTGTAAAGGATAATCAAAAAGATAATGAGGAGGCTATCTGCAAGTATTGTATAGCCAGACAGACGGACATGGATACCTTTAATAGTAATCGCATGAATTATTAGCGACCCACAAGGGGCTGTGGCCTAGTCCGGCATGGCGACGGGCTCCAGCGGAAAACCGGAGTGATCCGGGTGTGATGATGAGTAACGGTCTGCCGAGTGAACCGGACGCGGTAAGCTATGAGGAACCGTTGGAGCACTGAACGTGCTGCTCAAAGATTAAATTGCCTAAATCCTGGCATTTTCGGAGAGACCCGTCGATCGTGAGTTCAAATCTCACCAGCCCCACATTATTTACTATCCCAGTCTGGACTAATCTCTTACATTACTTTGGCATATCTTCATGATTCGCCTGGAAATTCTTGACCAAAGAGTTCGTTCAGTTTGTTAAAGTCCGTTGTTTATTTTGGGCAACATGAAGTAATATATACAACGAACTAAACGAACTGTTACGAACTCCGGTTAACAGGAAGATTGGATGACTCTATGGCTAAAGGGAAGCCTTGAAGGAAATAACTATATATTGACCTTTATCACTATATATAAATAAAATATCGGAGGGATAAGATATTCGAAGATACGATGAGGATAAAAATACGAACATGTTTATTCTAATTGCATTGATCACAGGCTTGATCGCAGGATTTGCATCTGACAGGTATATAACCGGTTGGCTGGAATCTTCGCAATTGCATATTATTGGAATTCCCACTCTAGTAGGAGTGGGGAATGCTACAAATGTCACGTTCATAACTTTTAGTAATGGTGGACCTGAAAGCAACACAAGCGTTACCCTTGACGGAGCAGTATCGGGATTAACTGACACGAACGGGATGTTGACTCTGATGGTCAATGCTACAACAGGTGGGAGCATCAATATCAGCGCCGCAAAAGAAGACTACAGGAATGCAACGTCATATATTACAGCGATTCCCGGGCTTGTAATCAGTTCCGTACCTGCATCCCTTCCATCAAATACCGCTACCTTTGTGACTTTTTCCGTTACTAGCCTTGGAAAACCTGTTGGGGATGTATTAGTGAACCTGTCCGGAGCGGGAATTTCACTTGACGGTATCACAAACACCAACGGGGAAATTGTTATGCAGGTAAATCCACCTAAAACAGGCACAATTTACGCAGCTGCCCGGAAAAAGGATTATACCGAAGGTTCAACCAAGATAACATCTACAAGCCAGGAGACATTGAATATTTCATCGAGTCAGAGCACAGTAACGGTAAATGTTCCGATATATATCACCTTTACAGTTACAGCGAGTGGATCAACAGTCAGGGATGCCCTTGTAAACTTAGAGGGCGCAGCCACAGGTAGCGGAATCACTAACCAGAACGGCCAGGTAATATTACTTGTAAATCCAATAAGTGCAGGCGGAATTACTGCTACTGCGACAAAGAATGGTTTTTCCATGGGAACTATGAATCTTGGCGCATCAGGCCAGCAATCGCTGGGTGTTAGTGCAAATCCATCCAACCTGAGCAATGGAGAGAACAGTTATGTTACTTTTACTGTCAAAAGCAGAGGTTATGCGGTAAGCGGAGCAACCGTCAGTGTTTCAGGCGGGGGTATCAGTACTGACGGCGTGACAAATTCTGCAGGACAGGTAACACTGGAGCTGAATGCACAGGATTATGGAACGATCAGGGTGACGGCCAGGAAAACCGGATTTTTTGACGGGCTAACTACAATAGAGCATTGATCATGCTTGATAACATCGCGGGATTAATGGAAAAAGGAAAGCCGGTAAGCATCCTTTTTTGCAATGATCCAGGTACGGAATCATCCCTCCTGTATTGTGAATTGACCCAAAAGGCAAGGTATGGTGACTCGTTCATCATTACGAAACAGGGATGCAGGGTATGCGAATATGTTTTTGGCTATACGGAAAACACCCCGGAAGAATATTACTACAATTCTGGCAGATACAGGAACCGTGAGGCAACATCCATTGCCGTATCTTCCCTGGAGAGGCTAAAAAGAAAAGAGAGCTCGATAAAAATATCTCCTTATTCGGGTGAGAAATTTGATATATTGATACTGTACCTGAAACCCGAAAAAGCCATGAGGATAATCCAGGCCTATGCATATCAGGAGGGTAAACCTGCCCAGATCAAGACGGGGGGTGTAGCATCGGTTTGCAGTGATTGCACAGCATACCCCCTGCATGAAAAATTGGGTTTCTCTCTTGGATGTAAGGGTTCAAGAAAGCACAGCTTATATGGAGATGATGAGGTTATTGTGGGAATTCCATATAAATTAGCAAAAGATATCGAGGAAGCGCTTAACAAGATCCCGGAAACTCTTTCATGAACTATTCAATTTCCAGACCATGAACCCATTCTGAAAGAGGCATACAATTTTCTGGAATACATTCCAGAGAACAACCTGTGCATCGTGAGAATCCATCTTTCGATAGTAATAACTTGAAATTCTTGGCTTTTTCTTCCTTTTTCTTAACTGATGTGATAAGGAAGGTTTTGGTACCTTTTGAAGAATTCTGTTCTCTTGTAATCAATCCGTCCTTTTCCAGTTTAGCTACGATCCTCGAACATTTACTGCTATCTATTTTTGCCGTTTTCCAGAGTTCATTTTGGAGAATCCCGTTTTTCTTGGATTTAATCAACTTCAGGATTTTTTCCTCAATATCCATTTTTTTCCCCTACTGCTTTATTGGGCTTAGCATGATAATATTATTGCCTCTCAAGATTACTGAACCCAGGGAACGCGATTTTACACCATCTGCAATTTCATATGTGTCCTTAAGATGCAGATTCAGATACTCATCTGCGCTTTCAAGCTTGCCTTCAAGAGTATGTTTGTCTCCTTTCATCTCAACCTGTACAACTGAACCTATTAATGTTTGAACCTTTTTAGTCGGGAACAAGATATTTGCCTCTGTTTTCTTTATAACTCTTCATTTATCGTTTAGTACTTCAATTTTTGCATTGCCCTATTATATCAATGGGTCGATTGAGAATTGTTATTCCTTCAAGATCACCCAAAATTTTCACATTCTTTGAATCAACATCACGGACTTTTATCTTTGTTACTCCTCCCCTGATAGCGCCATAACTGCATAATTTTACGCATATTCCGCATCCATTGCATCTTAAAAGATCAATCTGGTCGGTGATGGCCTTATTCGGGCAATCTCTCATTGGGGGACAAAGTTCGCATTTCATACAAATTTCCCTCTCAATGAAGAAGGGCATTTTTGATTCGATATGTCCTTCGATATCAACGGGAACAATATAAACAGGAACATTGCCTTTTACTGCCTGGGCCACAGCATTGGTGACAAGAGTGTCTGCTATTCCGTACGCCAGTTTGGCGACGGTATTTGAAGTTGCGGGGGTGACGACCAGTGCATCGTATTTATTCAACAGGAATCTTCCTGCTTTCGGAAAGCTTGAACCCTGTTCCCGTTCATAAAAGCACTCTTCAAGGTAACTGCCGCTTGAAATATCAGAAAGATCCTTCTGTAATCCATACATTCTTATTACTTCTTCTGCGGCGCGCGATACGAACGATGTGACTTTCAATTCTTTGTTTTTTTCTCGAAGCTCCTTTATGACCTCAAAGCTTTCGCGCAAAAAATGCCCGGCGCCGGTAATACACCATGCAACTCTCATGTTAGTTCGAATATTTCAGGGACAATTCTTCTTGCCACTTCCCGATATGCGGCCACAAGATCGCCTTTATCGAACCTGAACACATCTTTATCAAGCGATTCTCCCGTTGCCTTATCCCAAAACCTGCATGTATCGCAGGATATCTCATCTGCAAGTACGATTGTACCCTTTCTTCGCCCGAACTCAAGCTTGAAATCCGGGAGTAAGATATTTTTTGCATCAAGATAATCCACCAATATTGAGTTTATCAAAAGTGCAAGTTTTCGTATTTCCAAAAGCTCAGGTCTTGTTGCAAGTCCCAGCGCAAGTGCGATATCATCGTTGATCATAGGATCGCCGTGCTCATCGCTCTTATAATCGAAAACCAAAATCGGAGGATTAATTTTTTGTCCGGTCTTGAATGGATATTTCTTGACAAGTGAACCTGCCGCAATATTTCTTACAATGACTTCGATCTTAATGATCTCCACAGCATCCACAATCATCTCGGTATCGGACATCATGCTGTCATAATGGGTTTTAATACCTTTATCCTCAAGGAGTGTCAGGAGTTTAGCAGCTATCTGCGCATTATAATATCCCTTTTTTGGCGCTTCACTTTTTTTTTTTCCGTCAAACGCCGTAAGGCTGTCCCTGAATTCCATTATCAGCTTTTCAGGATCATCTGTCTTAAAAACCGTCTTTGCCTTACCCGAATAGAGTTCCGAGAGCTTGATCATGAATTTCCTACTGTATCTTTTCAGATATAAAGGAAACGCTTTTAATCCTATTGTTTTCTGAGAAAATCAAATTAACTTGATATATCAGTTTTCTTATTTGATTGGTCTCTCAACCATATTCAAAGACTGGTTTCAATCTATGTTAATTTTTAATATAACGCTTCTTCAGATGGCGAAAAATGATAATTTTCTTTTAAACTCATAACCCTGCGCCTGACCTGGCAATAGAAATTATGTCCTTGAAGAAATCCAAAGCCTTCGAGCATCCTCCTGATGTTTCGTCACTACTCCCGACCGAGGTCGGAGGCATCCCGCTGATGCTCGATGATTTTTCATTTCGGTCGTTTTGCTGGAATTTTAGTCATTCTATTCAGGCGCAAGGATGCAATTTAAAAGAGCTCGCAAGAGGAACTCTTTGTATTGAAATAAGTTTAAGGACAAATAAAATTTACCTCCTTGCTGTTGGAAGGTATAATAGCCTCTTCCGATTAACTTTGGCGTTTTGCGAAGCAAAATCGAAGAGTTCGAGCGGCGAGTGTTATTTTCTTGCTATTAAGGAAAAAGCTACATAAGAAATAACGAAGGGTACAATAAATAGGATAGTGTATTCGGTAATTAAGTAAAATAAAGAAACATTATTGTAACAACTATGATGAAATAATGAATAGTCCACTAGTCCTTGAGGCTCATTTGTGGAGCAGGCAACCGCCAGACATGTACTTGTTCCAAAGATAACAAGTAAAAATGCTACCCATATTATTGTAATTACTAAGCTTATGATCACTTTAAATTTTGTCGGTAAAAGCGATTTGTTCCAATCCATGTATTCTATATGTTTTTTGTGGTGTATATATAATTTAGTAAATTTTAACTAGTCGCCAGAATTTCGTTGAACTTTGGCGTTTTCCGAAGTGCGACCGAAAGAGTTGCGGGACTTTTGGGTTTTAGGTCTAACGAGCACACATTGTCCGTTCCACAGTACCATCATTTAACACTCTGAATCTATCATCACCAAAGTGTACGTTTATATCATACGGATAATGTTTGATCTCATAATTTCCTTTATATTTTTCTGTAAGATCAAACGATGAAAATGCATTCTCTATTACTTTATGTGCTTTATCCTCGGTATCAACGGGCAACAATGTCGGATCAGTTTCTTTATAATTCATTTTAAAACTACATTTTCTCATGTTCCCAATTTTGCGACCACACATAGTCCATTCCACGATACCATTATCTAATACCTTGAATTCTACACTAACATCTCCAGGTATTATTATATTATATGGCGGTCCTGGATTTTTTTGTTTTTCATATGATACTATCTCATAATTTTCATATTGATCCGTAAGATTAACCGATAAAAATGTATTTTCTATTACTTTGCGTGCTTTATCATCTGTATAAACAGGCAGTAGTGCCTTATCAGCCTCCTTGTAAACTATTGTAGTGTAACATCTCGTAAGATTTCCGTTTCCATGTTCTAAAGCTAGGATTACTATCATCAATAATCCTGCAATAAGCAGAGTGGTGCTAATTATTAAAATCAAAAATTTTCTTTTCATACTTGTTCTTTTGTTTGCCTGCTTAATAAATTAGATAAAATAATTCATTTATCAATTTCTTTATATTTAAATCATAGGGCTAAACGGGTTTTTTAAGTAAATCTGCCGAGAAGGGAGATACGAATAAACTAATTATCTGTTGGTTCTCCGATATAGATATCATTCGCGCCTGAGTTTATTCGTGAAAAAAGTTGTTCTGCAATCCTATCGCCAATACGAGCATGAGAACGAGTACGAAGGGCAGTCACTACCACGCTTTGAAAAGCGTGGCATCAACGGGAGGATGCTCATATTTTATGAATTATTGGATGGATTGATAGTTTTTCCTTTTTTTGCGGCGCCATAACTGGATTAGAAATCGGAGGGAAACCAATAAAACACCTGTTGAAGACGATGAGGAGCAAAACTATTTAGAGCAAGATGATATGGAGTAAAGGAAAAAAAGATGTTTATGAAAAGTATCTATTAAATGAACTTGCTAAATCACTACAACGGTATTGTAACCGCTTCCCTCTTTTCTTATCTTTAGCTTCTGGTTATTTGATTTAATGCGCTATAAACGGTTTTTTTACATTAATAATCATTGTAATAATCTTAAAACATTCCGATAGATTTATGTATTACATCATTATGTTAATGTATATGATGGGATATCAAAAACCCATCAAAAAAGGAGAATTAAAAATGGATAGGAAATACATAACATTAGGGTTACTGCTAGTATTAGTTGTCGCCCTTGTTGGAGTGCCGGAAGCCCTTGCAAGAAGCGGTTATCTGAGCGATTTCAACGCAAAGTACGGTACTGCGAACACAAAGCTTGACACATGCGATACCTGCCATGTGCCTGGAGGTAAGACAATGAATCCGTATGGCGCGGATATGGAATCCCAATTGCTTGCAGGGAAATCCGTTGATCAGGCACTCATTAATATTGAGCCACTGGATTCAGACGGCGACACCTACAGCAATATAAATGAGATCAATGCACGCACTTTCCCTGGTGATGGATCAGATTATCCAGCGTCGACTCCTACACCAACGCCAACTCCGACGCCGACCCCAACACCCGGACCGGCTGCTACTGTGACTTTTAAAGTCACTGAAACAGATGGTTTAACTGCAATTTCGGGTGCAACTGTTACAATGGACGGGATTAAAAAGAAGACTGACGCAACTGGAACTGCTGTGTTTACCAACGTAGCTCTCGGAAGCCACAGCTATAAGGTAAGCAAGACAGGATACAAGGCAGCCGCTGGAACAGTAAGTGTGGCTGGCGACACGACAGTGCCAGTAAAATTACAGAAGAGATAGGGGCTTAACCCCTTCTTTTTTATTTTTAGCTCTTTTAACTTTCAGAGCTTAGCTATTTTCTTGGCAGATTATTAATATAAGGTCAACAATATGCATAATGATATATCAATAAATGCCAAACTACGCATCTTCGATTTTTTAAATGCGCTGTTCTCCAAGCGGGCTGTCCTTCTGTTTCTTGTGGGGCGCCGAATTTTTCGGTTTCATAAGGTTAATCAGGATTCTTATCGCATTTCGAGAGCATGAAATACGCCCATCACATTCAGTCACTAAACCCCGGACTTAAGTACGAGGCCTGTAGCAGTCGGTTTTTGCATTGTGTTTATCTTGTGTTTGGATGTATTTCTCTACAACTTCCCATCCATTCCCAACAGATCCATGATAGCAGCTTGGCGCCCACAAATGCTCATCACAAAACTCCTTGAGATGTGGAAATTCTTTCCTCAATATCCAATTCTTTGCATGTCTTGCAAAGGATACCTTCAGTTATCAATGCTACTTCGCCAATCAATATCTTTCCCCGGTATTTTGGGGCAAAGACCATGTGATCTGTTAGCAATGACACAGTATGCCTGTCGTGGCGAAGTTCTTTCCGGTTTGTCCGTTGATCCATGGTTCATGCGATAACTTCTTTGCTTTTAAGTATGTGGTGAGAGCGATGTGAAAGTATTACTATCTTGGACCTGGAAATATCTGTTTGCAAGGGCTATTGATGCTGATATTCTGAATTTTTATAACCAAAATTTCCTAAATTCCCAGGCACTATGATGTTTAGTTTTTCAACAACTTCTTTCTGTTCCCGACCTTTTCTTTCAGGATCAAGAATAATATGGGCATACCCCTCTTTTCCAAAAAGATCTGCAATGCGCAAAGTTCAAACGAGAAAAAAATAAAAACGTCCGGGCCGGGATTTGAACCCGGGTCGGAGACTCGACAGGCCTCCATGATAGGCCGCTACACTATCCGGACTTTGGGGGGATTTTCCTTTATGGCTTCGATGCATTTAAGCCTTTTGATAAAGAATCAATACTGCGCCATAATGGGACCGGATCAAATGTAGAGTCCGCCGTTTATGTCTATGACCTGCCCTGTCATATATTCCCCATCTTCTGAGACCAGGTATGCCACAGCTCCTGCCACCTCGGATGGCTTTCCGAGTCTTCCCAGCGGTATCTGGGCAAGTATCTTATCCATAATTTCTTTTGGAACGGATCTTAACATTTCTGTTTCAATAAATCCCGGGGCAACAGCATTTACCGTTATACCCTTGCCTGCAAATTCTTTTGCCAGCGTTTGCGATAGGGCAATTAATCCTGCCTTTGAGGCTGCATAGTTTGCCTGTCCGCGGTTACCCATTCTCCCGATAACTGAGGATATATTAACGATCCTGCCGTATTTTCTCTCCAGCATACCCTCTATGACCGCTTTGGTACAGTGGAATGCACCATCCAGGTTCACCGATAATACTTCCGTCCACATCTGGTGAGTCATTTTTACAAAAGATTTATCCCTGACTATTCCCGCATTATTGACCAGGATATCTATTTTGCCAAACTGGTTTACAACCTCGTCTCGCATTTTGTTTACCTGCTCAAAATCATTGACGTTCGCCTGGCATATGATGGAATGATTGCCCATAGAATCAATCAGATCCGATACTTCTCTTGCATGCTCCTTTGTTTCCATAAGGTTTATCATCGTTGATAATTTCTCAAATTCATCTACCATGCCGATCTGGTCTATCAGTTTTGACAACTTCTCAGCTTGCTCTTTTGTAGACTGATAATTAATTGCAACATCTGCGCCATCTTCCGCCAGGCGCAATGCAATCGCCTGGCCTATTCCCCTTGACCCTCCGGTAACAAGGGCGACTTTACCTTTCAACCTTTCTTTTTTTCCCATGGTATCTACCTCTTTACTACCATTGCGTTTCTTGTTGCACAGACCGGACCCAGACCCATTAACTCAGGAGAAACCCCGCATAACCCATAGCTCAGGATGGTCGCAAGAGGAGTAAGTCCTGAGTCTTTTGCCTTTTCTTCAGACATAAGAAGAACACATGCTGCCCCATCATTAATTCCTGAAGCGTTGCCTGCAGTTACCGTCCCGTCTTTTTTAAATGCGGGTTTTAGTTTTGCAAGTATCTCTTTTGTTGTGCCAAACCTTGGGAACTCATCCGTATCAAAAAGAACAGGCTCGCCTTTAGGCCGGGGAATTCCCACAGGAACGATCTCATCCCTGAACCTGCCTGCCTTGATCGCAGCTTCTGCCTTATTCTGGCTTGTTGCCGAGAATTCATCCTGTTCTTCCCGTGTTATCAAGTATTTTTCTGCTACGTTCTCAGCGGTGACGCCCATATGGTAATTGTTGAAAATATCCCACAGTCCATCATGTATCATCAAATCCACAACTTCATCGTTTCCCATCTTTGCTCCCCAGCGGTTTTTTTTCAATGCGTACGGGGCACCTGACATGGACTCCATGCCTCCTGCAAGTACAACATCAGCATCTCCCAGCATTATGGATTGTGCCGCCAGGACAACCGATTTTAAGCCTGAGCCGCAGACTTTGTTCACGCAATAGGAGGGCACCTCTTTTGGAATCCCCGCCCAGATTGCGGATTGTCTTGCCACATTCTGGCCGTGACCTGCGCCAAGGACATTTCCCTTGACGACTTCTTTAACTTCTCTATTTTCAACATTTACCCTTTTCAGGGCATCTTTCAGTACCACAGAGCCAAGTTGTCCGGGACTGAGATCTTTCAGACTTCCCCCGAACTTCCCAACTGCAGTTCTTGTTGCAGAAACAATAACTACATTATTCATTCTTTCACCAATATATAACTATTAAATTATTAACCCACCATCCACACTAAGCACAGCTCCATTTACAAAATTCGCATCATCAGAAGCAAGATATAAATATGCATTCGCAATGTCTTTTGGTTCACCGAGCCTGCGCAAAGGAGTCTTCTCTTTCATCATTTCAAGGATCTTTTCAGGTACATTTGAGGTCATAGGAGTCGCAATAAATCCTGGCGCAACTGCATTGACCCTTATGCCTTTTTTTCCGAGTTCCTTTGCCAGGGTTTTTGTCATTCCAATGAGGCCGGCTTTGGTGGCAGCGTAATTGACCTGTCCCACATTGCCATTTAATCCTACGATCGAAGAAGTATTGATGATTACTCCCTTACCCTGATTCATCATGACTTCAACAACAGCCTGGGAGCAGTTAAAGACTCCTTTAAGATTCACATCTATAACCTTATCCCATTGTTCCTCAGTCATTTTTGATAAAAATGCATCCTGAACAATGCCTGCATTATTTATCAAAATGTCTATTCTTCCATATTTTTCAAGAGTGATTTTAGCTACCTGTTTTGCCTGTTCCCTGTTGGATACATCCAATTTAATGAAAAATCCCTCACCATTCTCCCTGATCTGTGCTGCTGTCTCTTCGCCAGCTGTTTCATTCATATCGGCGACAACGACTTTTGCTCCTTCTTTTGCGAACAACAGCGCAGTTTCTTTTCCAATACCGCTTCCCGCTCCTGTAATAATTGCAACTTTATTTTCAAGTCTCATTTCTTGTTCACTCTTGCTCTTCTAATCGTTTTTATTTGTTCATTCATAATTTCCTTAGCTGATTTAGTTTTCTCTTCGTTACCTGATCCGATCTTTCCGTTTCCATTCTGGAGAGATCTGGGCTTCAACCAGGCTGCGATCTTAGGACAGACTTCCTTCTGGGATTTTGAGCCCACAAATATTCCTATATGGCCGGTCGGAAAGACAAGGGTCTCCCTGTCAGAACTGGATACCGCATCGGACAATGGTTTACTTGCATCGGTAGGAACGAGGTGGTCAAATTCTGCCATAACATTAAGCAAAGGCATGGTTATATTTTTCAAATTGATCTTCTTACCATTTAGCATTAATTCATTTTTAATAAGAAGATTCTTCTGGTAGCAGTCTTTCATGAACTGCCTGAAAGTTTCTCCAGCCTGGTCAGGACTGTCAAATATCCATTTTTCCATCCTGAGAAAATTCTTGACATAATCTTCATTTCTAACCTGACAGGCTGTATCCTCCGGTTTGCACTCGATCCGGTCGAACATGCCTACATACTTATCGATCATCAGCCTGAATGGGTCAAGCATCAAGAACGCTGAATTCAGGAAATCTCCGGGCACTATTCCATAATAGTCCACGATCTTGTCTATATCTAAGCTTTTTGCCCAACTATTAAGAATTCCTTTATCGGTGTCGAAGTCCACAGGAGCCACCAGAGTCACCAGGTTTTTTACTTTTTCAGGGTGTAATGCCGCATACATAACAGAAAAAGTCCCACCCTGACATACTCCCAGGAGTGTTATCTTATCCAATCCGGACCGCGCAGTGATCGTATCCACAGCATTGTTAATATAACCGTTCACATAATCATCGAGGGTGAGGTACATATCCACACCTGAAGGATATCCCCAATCAATGACATATACATCAAAACCTTCATCAAGGAGCTTTTTTATTACGCTCTTATCCGGTTGCAGATCCAGAATGTAGTACCTGTTCACAAGTGCGTAGACTATGAGTATTGGAACCGGATGAGTTTTTTCCACGGTTGGAATATAATGGATGAGTTTCATCTTATCTTCGTGAAATATCATCTCCGAAGGCGTTGTTCCAACCGAAAAATCAGGGGGTTTGAGGAATAGTTCCATCCCATGTTTGAATTTCTCAAAATCGTCTATTAACATAAGTCCGTTCATGGCAAAACCCTATTTTTTCTCTTCTAGAGCTTTGATCTGGCCGGTCAGTTCCTTCATTGTTTTCTTGAGAGAATACAACTCTTTATTTATCTCATCGATCTGTGTCTTTGTAGGAAGATTCATTGGTTTGAGATAATTCTCTTCAAGCATTTCCCTGTTGTATTCTTGAAAATCCATTAAGGTGGAATTTAATTTCCCCATGTCCGATGCACAATTGCCAGATTTCGAAAAGTCCTTGAAGGTCTCGCTATACGTATCGATCCAGATATTATAAAATTCTTTATATCTCTCAGGGCTGATCTCACCTTTCATATCTTTGGCGGTCTTTTCCTTCACTTTGCGCATTGCTTCCATGAAGACGCCCTGAAAATGGGAATTGGTATCCATCCCTGCTGTATAAAGGTTAACAAACGTAGAGAAACCCTTCATCATTTTTTCGGATTTCTCACGTGCTGGACCCACAGCAGGCATATCGACGAGCCTGCCTGTGGTGGCTGTATATGTCTTTAGCCACTGGTCATAAAATTCCCGGGCGGATTCAAAGCTGGATTTTTCTATGCATGACCCGTCGCTTTCACTCATGTTGTATACTTTCCCGGATATGCTGGACTAACACCTGGTTTTACCCACATATTGGATGTGCTGGAAAATGTATCTGCGTATATCTTTGCAGCATTCTTCACAGGCTCCATTATTTCCTTAAACGGGCTGAATGTTGGTGTGTTCTCAAAGAAGTTATCAAATGCCTTTCCATACATTTTTGCCCAGAGATTGTAAAAATCATTATATGCCTCTGGTTTTGCGGTGTGTCCTGATAGTTCCACAGCTTTCTGTGACAGTTTTCCAAGGGTTCCCATCCAGGACTTATAAAGGTCAAGATTAACGTTTGCGCTTCGCTCAAATTGCTCCAATACTTCCTTTGAGGGCCTCATGGACTGGACATCGAACAACCTGCCATAGATTTCCTGATACGTATTCATCCATAAGGTATGAAATTCCTTATAGGCTTCAGGGCTTATATTCCCCCGGGAGATTTCTGCTGATTTCATAGATAGCTTCATCATGGAGTCAGCATACGGTACGTATAGTTTTGTGTATGAATCTTTCCAAATTTTGGATATCTGCTCAAATGCATCCGAATATATATCCGGTGTGCCTGTGATGTTCTCAAAGATCTCCTTCATATTCTTTTGCAATGGCAGTGTAAGGAGCTCGTTCAGCATTTTTCCATACGAGTTGATCCACATATCATAAACTTCTTTATATTTTGCAGGATCTGCTTCACCCTGGAGTACTTCGCGGGTCGCCCTGGAATTCCCATCCAATTCGGCAATCCATGAACTGTAAATCTTATTCGATTCCTCTGCGCTGACCAGGAGTTTCTCAAAGGTTTCCTTATTGGATTCCAGGGTCGGGATTTTATAACATTTTCCGAAACTGTTCTGGGAGGTTTTCAACCATTCGCCATAAAATTCCTTATATGTTTCTGGTGCTGCACCTTTTGATAGTTCAAACGCCTTGCTGAAAAGCGTTTCTGTTGATTCGAACCAGGGCTTGTATAGTTTTAAATATGAATCTTCCCACATTTTTGAAACTGCTGTGTAGCTGTCTTCGCATGTCTTGAAACTATTCTTGTTTTCTTTGTTGATATCCTCTGTGTGGATATCTTTTCTTTCTTCTGATTTCTTAACCATATGTATTCACTTCTTTTATTTTATTGATTTATTTCATTTATTGATCTAATGTATACTCTTTAGATATCTCGAATTCAGCCCTGATCAGGGCATCATTTTCGTTCTTTGCATGAATGCCATTCTTCTAACATTTTGTCGGTGTTTAGCAGGTATCTCGTTCTTTCCAGGTTTATCTCCTCAGCCATCTTATGTGAAGACCAATTACGAATGAGTACTTTCCTGGAGAGGGATGTCATGGAAACAGGAACAGATCCCATTATTTTCTTAATATCAACAAGTGTCTCTTCATATGACATATCAAATTTGACATTGGAATAGATATTATTTCCATTTCCACCATCAACTGTAATAGCGGCAAACTGTCCTTCATGATCAATGTGCCGAACGATACCTTCCGGTAAATTTATTTCTTTCAATTCCATTTATTTCACCTTTTAATTAATCTCCAGTAATTCAAGGATATTACTCTTGAACCCAGCCATTTGATGCCAGGTTTTCATTACAACCCCGCAAATTTACTCTCTGGAATTGTTCTAATGGTTATCCCCATAGATATAGTTATACATTCATATATATTTTTTTTTAATATTAATAAATGTATTTATGATTAATCATTGAAGTAACAAACAAATCCGGGAAAAAAAGTACAGATTTTCACACCTCAACATCGGATCTATGCAACATCCATGATCGCAAAGCCCTGGAGGTTTGAAAAGGATTCAAGCCCGGGAGGGACGAATCCCATAGTTAGTCCGTCCACGGTTTTACCCGTGTTTGGTGTTTCTATATCATTCTAAACTTACGAGATTACCACGTAGATTTAGATAATGATTACCCGGTTTACTCTCCATGTTATATGTTAACATTAATAGCATTTAAGAATTTTGGTTACAAAGGTTTTCGCCCCTGGATTATTCTAACCAGTACAACAATAATAGCAATGACCAGCAATATATGGATTAAGTTTCCAGCCAAACCGAGTAAAAATCCTAATAGCCACAGTATTACCAGAATCACAACTATTGTCCAAATCAAGCCCATAAATCTAACCTCCTCATTCATGATATATGTGCTAAATGCTAATAATATTTTTGCTTGTTTTTAGCAATGCTACGTAATATCATAATGCCAGATGCAGGTTTTGCTATCTTATTTATATTCGGAGAATAATCTTACATGCACTATGATACCTGGAAGTAAGCAATCTGAGGATATGAAAGCTCGCAAAGATGAGACAAAACCTCCTTTTAGACCGGATTTAGAATCAGAAAAGAAAGTACACTGTGGACATTGTGGTGAAACATATAAGGAAAAAGAAATTAAGTGGGATGCAGTACGGGAGAGGTGGGTTTGCAAAAACCATCCAAAGTGCGATGGCTCAGTGTTGCGTTTAGATATTCATCAAGTTGATTAGTTTCAACAAGCCAATGGGAAAAAACGCTATCAAGTAGTCGGAAGGTCAGTTTTTTTAAAAGACAAAACATCTTCTTCAAGTACCCCCTAAAAATCCATTATAGTATTGTCTATAAATTTGTGAATATATACGAAAATCGTAAAAAAATGTTTGAGGCCACAGGCCTCAAGAGAGTGCAAGCGCATGAAGCGCCGCCCTCCTACTTCCCAAAGACCTTTTTGATCTGGCCGACTTTTTCTTGAACTTTGCCTTCTATCTTTTCACCTTTTCCTTCCATTTCAAGGTCGGTATTCTTGCTGAGTTTCCCCGCAATTTCCTTAACTCCACCCTTCATTTTGTGGATATTGCCTTCTACCTTGTCCTGCGTACTGCTTTTCATAGTCTTCCTCCGTTTATATTATGTCGTTTTTCAATCTTGCAGCGAAATCACAGCTATGGCTTCATTAAGCCGAATAATTCATAGAATTATCGGTATTACCTGCTGTTAAGCCCGCCACTCGATATTGTCTATTATGAACAGATACTATTAAAGGATATGTATGTTTCTTTTTCCACTGCGCACAATCTCATTTTATTCAAATCTTTCCCTGAAAGTTTCAAAATAGGTTATGAGCATAGGCAGAAGTATCGGGCCTAAAAACAAACCTATGACCCCGAACAAATTCACTCCTCCTATGATTCCTGCAATAACAATTAATGGGTGTACATCAGCTTTTGCCTCTAATATTTTTACCCTTAAGATATTGTCTAATGTGCTAATGATCAGCACCCCATACACGAATAGCCCTATGCCATTTGCTATTGTAGTGTAATCCTGCGCAAGGTAGCCGCTTAAGATCAGATATAATGAAGCAGGCATCCATATAATTACAGTCCCCACCGCTGGAACCAGGGCAAAAAATGCTGTCATGACCCCCCAAAAAATTGGAAGCGAAACACCAAAAATATAGAATCCGATTATCGCCACAACTCCCTGGGCCATTGCAGCCAATAATTGTCCAAAAACTACGGCATAGGTAACCTTTTCAAATTGATCCATAAGAGTCTGGATTGTTTTTTTTCTAATTGGAAGCCATCCAACTATCCTTTCTTTTATTTGCTCCCCATCCTTGAAAAGAAAATAAGATATAAACAATATAAAACCCCCATTGAGAATTGCCAGAGGTATTTCAATAAGGTACCTTGTTACTATCGCCTGCAATTGTGGTAATAGTTTCTGCAATTGCATGTCGAAACCTATCTTTGACAGACTTTCCGCACTAAAATTTTCTATATTGTTTATCAGGGAACAAATTTTCGAATCGGCACTTGTGCATCCGAAACCGAATACAGCTCCTTTTGCAATGTTGCTTGACAACGAATTATAAAATTCAAAGCTCTGCTGGGAGACTTGAATTACTATATAAGAAAACGGGAGGGAAAAAACAATGACAATGACCAATATTGTTACAATAATTGAAAGGAATTGATTGGAGATCTTCGTTCTTACTTTTTTATAGAGAGGATAGAACATGTAGGTTATAAGAATGCTGCTCAAAAATATGGTTATCATCGGCTCAATAATTTTAAAAAACAAGAAAAGAGCGAGCAAGAATATGACAAAGGGCACAATTTTTTCATATTCATTATTCAAGATGCTTTCTTTTTCATAATCCATTTCTTGTTCAATCTCCATTTTCCATATATCGACGGCAATAGGGAAAGTTCCACAGTCCCATTCTGTTTTGCTCCGTAGCTCATGCTATCGTTTATATATAAGTGTCCCGGTGAGAATTCCAAGTAAACCTACCAGTACAAATCCCAGGCTTCGCATAGCGAACATCGCATCAATGGCGGATGCAATCCCCCAGAGGATCAAGAAAAATCCGGTAGCTGCGATCGAGATCGCAACCCCGGTAATAAATAATTTTTTTCTGAATGAATCTATGATACTTTGCAGCACTGGCTTTTTCCCCTGCCCATCACGAAACCAACGATCACTCCGCCGACGAATGCTCCTGCCTTATCTATTTTCTCTCCAACATATCCCCTATGTATGTGCCTATAATGAATAGTACTGCAAGGATAATAACTTCAATAAATACTGCAGTTCCAGCTAAACCACCAAGCAGTAGAATTCCTCCGCCTCCGATCAATCCCAATACTACCATAATAGCACCCAGGATTATTCCAATAATCACTCCTTTTTTCAATAATGCAAAGCGGTCTTCCTTGCCTGATCTCATGTAGCCATAAATAATTCCGATTATGATTATCAATATTTCCAGTGTATATGCCATATTATCCTCCTAATTTTAAATTTCAATATATTTCTGTTTCAGAATGCCAGCTCTATTTCTTATAAACAAGCACCCCGGTCAGTACTGCAAGTAAACCTACCAGTACGAATCCCAGGCCCCACATAGCGAACATAGTGTCAATGGCGGATGCGATTCCCCAGAGGGTTAAGAAAAATCCGGTGCCAGCGATCGAGATCGCAACCCCGGTAATAAACAATTCTTTTCTGAATTTCTCCACACCTTCTTCTATGGAATTGCCAATCCCGCCTTGTACTTCACTAATACCCTGAATTATCGATTTTGAAAGGCCGCTAAGAAAATCCATTATACTTTGGTGCACTAGTTTTTTCCCCTTCCCATTATATAACCCATTATCACTCCACCGACGAATGCCCCTGCCATATAAGCAAGAGGATTTTCGCTTATCTTCCCTTCTGCATATTCTTGTTTCTCACCAAGTGTCTTTTCAATTGATTTAGTTAGTTCTTCAATCTTGTTATCTATTTTGACGCTCAGGTCATTGAGCGTTTTATTTATCTGCTTTGTTTCTTCTTCTTCCATAAAGTAACCTCCACAATGTAATTTATGTAAGTAGGTATATATATATACCTACTTTTCAGTCCTGCTTTGCGACCTCAGCGAGGGGCCCTCTCACGCTCCAGGGCTGTGATGCGTTTCTCCAGGCTGGCAAGTTGCGGCTCCAGTGCAGTGACACGCGGCTCCAGCGAGGTGGTAGCACCGGAGCGCGTGCCCTCAAGCGAGGCTAAGCGCCTTTCCTGCGCCGCGTCACGAGCTGCTTGCAGTTCCTCCTCGTGGATCTTGAGGACGCTGATAGTGTCCCGCAGCGTCAAGAAAAGGTACACAGATGCGGCAGTCAGGATGAGTATGGAAGCTCCGATCACGAAAAAAGCCTCACGCGGGGAGAAAATGCCGGCGCTTTGGGTGCCATAATAGCCCATCAAGAATACCACGATCAGGCCCGCGAGGACCAGCCCACCCAGCAACGAGTAGGGATAGCTGATGTCTTTCACTTTGATTCCCTGCCGGATATCTTTCTTTTCTTGCTCGGTATCTTTGTATATGTTCAGTTTACTATTTTCAGTCTTCACAATGAATTCATCAGTTCTAACCTTGTTGATTGTTAAGGTTACCTTGGTATTTTCATTGTTAAGTTTTAGCGAAAGAGAGTTCTTTTCAGTCGCTACTTTTATCTCATTGTTATCGATTTTTTCAATTTTTGCGGTTCTTACCCAATCGACACCATAGTTCTGTTCCAGATACTCCATGAGTTTTCCATTCTCTTTTCCCGGAACGTTGTCCCAGCTAAATAAATACATATATTCCACTCCTTGCTTAATAGCAATTAATTACAGATAACAATCATTTCCAATAACACAACGATATATTAGAAAACAATTGTAACCCATTTATTAAAAGATGCATTATCACATATAAATCTATTGGATACCAAAGCATACGTGTGTTAACTGGTGGTTATCGAGAATTTTTAGTAGGCGTTGGTAACCACCAAAAATTGATCAGGAAAAGTATTTATCATATTAATAGTATAGTATTATTGGGTAACGGGTTAGAGAATGTATCAAGAGTACATGTAAATGGTGCAATGATTCATTTCTTTCTCCTGCGATAAATGCCTAAATAAAATAAGGAGATACAATATGGTAGATATAACAAAGGAAGCAGAAGCAAAAGCAAAGGAAGCAGCGGCAAAAGCAAAGGAAGCAGCAGGGAAAGCTAAGGAAGAAGGAGCAAGTAAGGCAAAAAAAGCAAGTGAAGAAATAACAGAAAAAATTTAAATTAGAGTGAGAGAAACGCATCCTGCGTTATCTCTTTCCGGGAGTGTAAACTTTTTTGCTGATAACCTTGCTTGGTGTTTCTGTTGAATAATTGCACAGATCCCCGCTCAGCATCATTCCAATTCCATTATTTCGTGCACAATTCCTTTTTCAATCGCTTCTTCGGCAGTTATAACTATCCAGTCTTTTGAAAGCAAACGCTCAATTTCAGCATCAGATAATCTTGTTTCTTTTTTGTAAAGTGTTTTAACTTTAGTATTACCTGTCCTGAAAAACGTAGTTTTTTCTTCCAAATCATATTCGGACATTTCTCCATCGAAAGGATAAGTCATTCGATGCACTAAAAAAGTCGTATTCTCAAAACATATCCTTTTAGAGCCAGCAAGTAAAACTGTAACAGCCGAAGATGCTACGGTTGAAAGCCCGACAGTGGTTAAGGATATTTTATTGAATTTTATCCACTGATAGAAAGCCAAAGAAGCATTAACACTGCCTCCAATGCTGTCTATAAGAATTGTAACGTCTTTTGTCTTATTCTCTTTTATACCTGTTTCTATCGCTTTAATTATTTCGGCAAGCTTGGAAGAATCTATAGCTCCTATCCAGTTTATTTTTGTTCCATCTGTTTCTTTCATATTTATCTCCTTTTTTCCCCATAAACAAATCAACCTCAAATTGATTAACTTGTACATTCGCCTATAAAATAGTATTTGTAATCATTATTATAGTTAACAAAACATGGTACGATCATCGCAAAAGAAAATGGCGAAACAACAAGAAAAAGGCATGTTTGCCGGAGGCAATGCAGTTAATGGTTCATCAACCGTTATCAGCGCATTGGACGCAGGCAAAATAGCGGCGCAGGCGATAGATGAGTACCTGAAAGTGAAATGGTCATATTACCAGGATTTGCGCCCAATTTCCGGATTTGAGAATGTCATTCTGGCTTCAGAGCCAAAAGCAAACGAAAAGATTATTAACATTGGTTTCAAATAATATCTATAAGGAGGTTAGAAAAATGGATTTAATAACAACATTAGTAGTGATTCTGTTGATCCTGTGGTTATTGGGATCGCTCGGTTCAGTTGGTGGCTTAATTCATATATTGCTGGTCATTGCCATCATCCTGATACTGCTCAGAATCATTGAAGGGCGCAGACCGTTATAGCAGACTCGACCTGAGGGAAAGATTGAATAAGGGCATGTTGCCATCATTCACTTTCTACTCTTTTTTTAATTTTTGGAATTACCGCTTCATTTTCGATGGAGCATCATATCTTGAATCGAAGCAAGCCACCAACGCCGCCCAACTCGTGCAATATTGGATTATCATCAACGAACTATATTTTTGTGTCTGTCCGTTCAGCAAAATCGATTATCTCTTCTATCACATCGACCTGCGACACTTTACCGCTGCAGTTTGGACATTTATCATTTATACCGGAATCAAAAAGCAACCTCTGGAAACGCGCCTGCGACATCCCGCCTTTTTTTATGCTTATTCATGATATCTTTGGCGATCTTGTTTATATCCTCAATCCTGCCAGAGGAAACCACATATATTCTTGCCCGATGATTGTCCAGGATGACCAGTCCGAGTGTTTCATAGTCTTCTATCAATTTTACAATTGGTCGTATATACGGCGATGTATTCATGACCATCAGTTCTTCAACTGGCATCCCCAATTTGTACGCTTTAAAAAAAAAAGAATTATAGATATATAAACTTTGTTTGCGATTATAACGGTCTACGCCCTTCGATGATTCTGAGCAGAACCAATATGATAGCAATGACCAATAATATGTGGATTAAGCT
>JAPMTS010000025.1 GCA_026552955.1 Candidatus Methanoperedens sp.
ACAGAACGCCATGTGGACTGGCTATCAGCAGTTTGTTGATAATCTGCGAAAAACAGGTCTTCTGATGCCTTGGAGCGACCCAACGGGTGCTTTGGGAACACTGGAAGTACACTCGCAGGAAGCCCCATGCGAAAGCGTGGGGTAGTTCACTAGGTGATAATATATTTGATAAAGGAATGGAGATCAACTATCATGAAATCAATAATCCTTACAGATCCAATCAAATATGATGGCTCGCAGATCGCGCCTTTGTGGGCTTACCGTATGGGAATCAAAGGCGATTCAATCGTGGTTTTCCATGGTCCGATGGATGTAACATTTGAAAACATGAAAGACCTTGAGGATGAAAAAGCAGGTAAAACCATTAAGGGGGATGACTTAATTCATTTTATCGTGGAGAGATTCGATTCACCGGCAAGTTTGCGCCTTGCTTATTACATGCAGCGTCTTCTTATCGTATGCGTAAGGGATGTACTGGAAGAACATGAGATAATAACAACCCGCAATGGGGATGACCTGTTTGTAAAGGGAAGAAAACTCACCGTGAGCATTGCCAGCGCCGGCGTAGCAAGCGAAAAAATACATTGCGGGATAAATATCACTACACAGGGTACGCCTCATGATATACGCACAGCAGCGCTTCTTGATCTTGGGATAAAAGACTGGAAAGTACCTGCAAAAGAGATCGCAGATTTTTTTATCCGGGAAATAGATGATATTGAAGGCGATATCGTCAAAACAAAAAGCCTTTAACTAATTAAGTCGTTGATTGAAACCACAAAAGGGTAATAAATATGGTAGAAGATATTAGCAAAATTATCAGTAATGGATTTGGGACATATACCAAGAATCTGAACATCTGTGTTCCTTTTGTTCTTGATTTTATCCTGTCGTTTTCACTGGCTATGATCATGATCGTTTTAGCGTTTGCATTTATCATGGGCTCATCCATATCGGATCTTGAGAATGCGAAGACTCCAGAAGCTATCGCCGCCTTATTTTATCCTCTCATTTCCCAGCATATAATGGAAATCGCACTCCTTGCTATAATAATTTTACTGGTCGTTTTTTTCATCCAGGCATATTTCCTTTCAGGAGCTATTGGAATGGCGATACAGGCTAACGAATCCGGAAGATCCTCTTTGCAGATGATGAAGGATGCCGGAAAAAAGAATTTTGTGAATATGTTTTTTGCACAGTTGCTGTTCGGTTTGCTTTCACTCGCAGGCATAGTTTTCATTGTACCGGGAGCAATGAGAACCGATTTTTCTCAAATATTGACTTCAGAAAATACAGGTAATGTTGCGTTGCTTTTTGGCGGATTTTTCTTATGGATTATATATCTGGTTATCTTGGGCCTTCTTCTTGCCGTTTTCAGTTATGCTCTCGTCGCGGATAATCTTGGGCCATTGGAGAGCATGGGGAAAAGTGTATCTTTTTTCAAACAAAATAAGATTGATGTAATCTTGTTATTCCTGACTGTTTTTTTCATTGGTATAGTTTTTGTAATTTTTGATGCAATTATAGGATCAATTATTGTGAATAATTTTCTGAGGGAATCTATAAACCAATTTATTTCATTGGTGATCATCCAGCCACTGACAACTATCCTGTTCGTGAGGTTGTATATGGATAAAACCAACAAAAAACTCTTTGTCGATGATCTCCTGGCCCATCCGAATGATCTTGTGGATATAGGTAAGAATAATATCTAATAGTAATATTAATATATTACTTATTACCCATAGTAATATAATGTTTCTTCCAACTCCAGATGATATAAAGAAATTAAGGCTTGAACTGAACCTGACACAACATTTGCTTGCATCACGTGCGGGTGTGAGCCAACCTCTTATCGCCCGCATAGAATCGGGAGATGTTGACCCCAGGCTGTCAACACTTCATAAAATTTTCAAGGTTTTTGATGAAGCGCATAAAGAAAAGATCGATGTCAGGAAAATTATGCATCCTTCTGTTATCCACACAAGTTCGGATCGTTCAGTCGAGGAAGCAGCAAGGATTATGGAAGAGCATAGTTTTTCACAGATGCCTGTTATCGACAATGGTGTTCCGGTTGGCAGCATCTCCACGGAACAGATAGTTCGCTCAATGACAGACCATGACCTGAAGAAAGTTTCCCACCTTCTTGTTCGAAACATCATGGGCGACTCTTTTCCCACGACATCCCCAACAACAGATGCAAATACCGTCTCAAGGATCCTTGAAAAGAGTCCGGCCGTCCTTGTGCTGGAAACAGGGAAGGTTATAGGTGTTGTTACAAAACACGACATTATGAAGATGTTGCGAGTGTAAAATACCTGACCCTTATTTCAGGTGGACAATAAGCCTATATACTCAAAAATCAATTATAAGTTTCCAGACCTACGAAATCTGGAAAATCGTGTTGATAGGTCCTTGCGGGAGAACGGCAACGCCAAATCGATGACCGTACAGACAACCCCAATGCGGTACACGCGAAATTACCTGACACGAGGGTAACGGGGACGGACAACGGCAACAGCCAATGGGTGAGATCTCTGAGTTAGTGTCAGGTTACAGCAAAATTGTGCCAATTTTTGGATTTTCTGCATAAGCTTTTAAAGGCAGGTTAATATTTATCAAAAGAAAGTGAATTAATATTCATGGTGTATGTAACCGGATTTAAATGTTTCAGGTGCGGTAGACGTTATGAATCCCACGAAATAGAGCAATTGCCGATCCCAAGATGCGAATGCGGCTCGGCCCTTGATGCTGAATATGATTACAGGTCAATAAAGAAAGTAATACTCCGTGATGAATTTATGCGCACTACCCCGACTCACTGGAAATACTGGGCCTTCATGCCTGTAGAAGACCTTTCCAAGTGCATCACGATTGGGGAAGGTGCAACACCTCTCCTGGAGAATAAAAAGCTTTCAAAAAAAAATCGGCTGCTCATTAAATATGAAGCTGCCAACCCCACAGGTTCTTTTAAAGACAGGGGTTCCTCCCTTGAAATAACAAAAGCACTTGAGTTCAAGAAAAAAAAAGTAGCGCTTGCATCCACAGGCAATATGGGCGCCTCCGTAGCTGCATATGCGGCTTTCGCGGGACTTGAATGCAGAGTTTTCATTCCGGATATCGCAGGAAAAGAGAAGATAACCCAGATAAAAGCATACGGAGCAGAAACGATAGCTGTGGAAGGGGATTATTCTGTTGCCATGAAGCGTGCCGAAGAATATGTTATATCGAACACCGATTCATTCCTGACCGGAGATTATCCATGGCGCTCGGAAGGCACAAAGACGGTGGGATTTGAAATAGCAGACCAGTTGTACTGGCATGTTCCTGATTATATTGTAGTCCCAATTGGCAATGGCACCCTGATATACAGCATCTATCAAGCTTTCCGCGAGCTTTCACTGGTTGGAATAACCGACAAAATACCCCGAATTATCGGTGTCCAGGTTGAAAATTGCTCTCCGGTAACGGATGCCTGGAAAAACAACCTGAATGAAATAATCCCCGTACGAAATCCTAAAACAATAGCAACAGCCATTGCATGCGGTGACCCAATAGATGGCCTGGCTGCCCTTAAGGCAATACGTGATTCAGGAGGTTTCGCTGTCAAGGTCACCGATAATGAAGCGCTATCGGCACGCAATTCTCTCTCTCGTAACGGTATTTTTGTTGAGCCCAGCGGTGCTGTTGCATATGCCGGTTATATAGAGAATAACCTGGAAGGTACGGTTGTCTGTATCGCCACAGGACATGGATTGAAAGATATGTATGGGTTACCATAGCAGCTCATTCCGATAACTTCAAAAGCATTCCTGAGCGTCTTGCATCAATAATAGCCCTGTCCAGAGCTAATATACCAATAACCAGATAAAAAAGACCAAGTGCGAAACCCACCATTACATTTGCCCCCCCATATCCATAAAAAGACCTCATGTATTCAAGAAAATAGGTAAGGGGAATCGCTTTCGCTATGACCTGTACGCCAGGAGGAAGCATAGAAACAGGATAATATATCCCGCAAATGAACATCATTATCCCTGTTAATGTCCAGGCTGCTACCTCAGCCCTCTGCCCGAACTTAAGAATAGATATACAAACAAGTATCCCGACACAAACTGAAGTCAGGAAAAGCCCGCTCAAAAAAACGATTGTCGGCCAGACTCCGGCAACAAAAAAATCAAAACCAAAAAAATAATAAGAGAGAACCATAAGAAGAATGAACACAAGTGTGCTTCTGAATATCCCGAAAAGAAGGGAACCGATTATAAGGTGAAAACCCCGGACGGGGGCCATGAATGTATGCTTAACGCTTTTGCTCCACATATCAAAAAGCATCACATAAGCTATATCTATCTGGCATACCTGGATTATACTAAGAGCGATGGCTCCTATCAGGAGAAAAGAGACCGTAGTCTGTGCCATTGAAAAAAATGTTGCCATGAGGCCAATGGACATAAGGCCGATAAATGGCCAGAATATCACCTCAAAAATGGTAAAGAAATTTCGTTTTGCTATTATCCAGCTTTTATAAAAAGAAGCACCAATTCTGCCTGATTCGATTTCCAGATCAAACATAATTTTCTCCCGAATCAAACCTTAATTTCGGCAATGTTTCATTATATTCTATAGCATTTACCTACTTTTCATTCGATTTTTCATTGTTCAGAATTAAAGTCAGTTTCATTAGCCTGTTCATAGTCTTATGCATGCTTTTTAATCCTTCCTCGTCTTCTTTTGCGCCATCGGCTCCTTTATCCTTTGACCAGAACGTTCCTCCCAGGTTAGCCCCGAATGAACCACCGCCAACGGGAATTGCTTCATTTATGATATAAAAGTTAAGTATCGCCTGGATGGAGGGTTCCTGTCCGCCTATGCGGTCGCCCCCCACAGCAAAGGCGGCACCAGGCTTGTTCAGGATAAAATGCAGGTCATGGGCGGCAATGGCCCTGCACCGATCCATTATCACCTTTGCCTGTCCGCTGACCATTCCCTGATATACGGGTGTTCCTATTATGATCGCATCAGCCCATTTGAGTTTATTATATACCTCCTGCATATCGTCTTTATGGACGCACCCATTTTTCTCCCTTATGCAGTAATCGCAGTGGATGCAGAAGTTCATTTTTTTTCCCATAGCTGAAAAATATGCTGTCTCAACGTCATATTTTTCTTTTGCATATTTCAGGGCATCCTGGACTATGTAATCGGTTGCGCCTTTTTTCGGACTTGCACAGATGCCAAAGAGCTTGATTTTTTTCCCACTGTTCACATATCATTAATTGCCAAGGATACTAAAATAGGTGACGGCACAAATCTTAAGTATAATAATTAACAATAATATCATGGGAGGTAGTTATTGATGATAGAACCATGGGATGATTTCAGAAGATTCGAAGATATGATGAACAGGATGTTTGAGAATTTCTGGGGAAGGCCTTCTTCAAGGCGTCTTTTGCCATCAGGTGAAAGTGGCGCTGTTGTTCCAGCCGGACATCGTGAACCTTTCATAGATGTGATAGAAAACGATAAAGAAATAATCGCAACGGCAGAGATGCCAGGTCTTGAAAAACAGGACATCAAGATAAATGTCACTGAGGATATGCTTGAGATTTCAGCCAAAACAAAACATGAAGAGAAGAAGGAAGAAAAGGGTTATATTTACAGGGAAAGGCGAAGCGGCAGTTATTATAGGGCGATTTCCCTGCCATCTCCCGTTGATCCTGACACATCAAAAGCATCATATGAAAACGGTGTTCTTGAAATTAAAATGCCAAAGACAGAGGTTAAGAAGAAAACACCGCTAACGATAGAATAATGCTGGCTTTGCCATCATTTTTTTTCAACCTATATACCTTAGATCTTCATCCGTTGAAGAAGGCATCTGTCCTTGCTCCATTTCCCGCAATTTTGCAACGATCTTTTCCATCTCTGACGCGCGCTCCTCAAGCGCCTGCATATCCACATCTATTTCGAGGATCTTACACAGGACTTTAAGCACGGCCTGAGCACTCTTGGGATCAACAAGATAACCTGATGTAACGCCCATAAGGCACACAGCATCAATTCCGCGAAGTTCCCCAAGACCCAGAAGCAATCCCGAAGCCCCGACTATACCCCCGCCTGGCTCATTGGGTTTGAATTCAACGCCATATCCTTTCAGTTCTTTAACGATTTTGATATTGTTTGCCGCCCCTAAAACAGTTTCAGTTTCCACGAGCTGACCAACTCCGTATCCTCCCAGTGCATATATTCTCTCTACCTTGAATTCTTCTGCGATATCAAGGAATACTCCTGTTAATTCATAATGTCCTTCGTTCGTAGCGCTCTGGTGGTCCCCAACAAGTATTAAGATGTCATGTTTACCTTTTGATTTATAAGCATATAGCTCATTTTTTACCAGCCTTACCGTACCATCATCTTCAACAATGACCTGCGGAGGCAAATGCGGGGAGTAAATCTCCATTATTTTTTTTGCACCAAGTTCCTCGACCATGTGCTCAGCTACAAGTTTCCCCACATGCCCGACCCCGGGAAGCCCTTCAATAAGTACAGGGCTTTTCAATCGAGGTTTTTTAGTTCTCAAAATAGTTGTCTTGATCATGATTCGACCTTTTTTGTAATCCGTCTGTATTTCCCGTATCTGTCTTCAAGGGAAAAACGTGCAGGGCGCGAGTATTTTGCAGGGGAACCGCACATCGGACAGACTTCCTTGAGCGTATATCTCCCGCAGGCGCATTTTCTTATCTTGGATACCATAACTGCAGGTTATTAAATATTATGACCCGACTTTTTGTTCACTATACCTGTGGAACTCACCGCTTCCACCTGCTTTTTCGATGATATTGATAGCCGATTGCGCTGCTTTTTTAAGAACGCCCTCAGCCTTCTTATAATCGGGAGCTGTTACATGGATCCTGTATCTTGGTGCACCCACATAACTGATATCAATATTAATTTCCTCATTATCCATTTCACTTGCTATACCCAATGCTTTCTTTATATGTTCTATCCCATCAGGGAGATAGCATGTCAAATCAATGAAACCAGAAATTTCAACCTGGGGTTTTTTCAGGTTATCATAGGCAACTTTTGTTATAGCATCGGCTACTTCTTTTCCCACTCCTATTTTTGTCAGGGTCGATGTCCCTTCAAATCTTGATTTTTCAAATGCGGCATAGACGCTGCCGAATTTATCATAGAACAGGTCAGTTAATTTTGGAAGGTCTTCCGTGCTGATTTTAACGGTCTTGGCAACATACTCGATCCATTTCTCTGCTTTCTGTTCATTCTTCCATTCCTGGATCTTTTCACGCCGCTGATGCTCATTTACATCCTTGAGCGACAGGTCGATATGATGCTTTGCCGTATCAACATACAGCACTTTGCATACTATCTTCTGGCCTTCCCTCACATGGTCCCTTATATACTTTACCCAGCCTGAGGCCACATCCGAAATATGGATTAATCCTTCTTTCTGTCCGTATTCATCCAGTTCAACGAAAGCCCCGAAATCGGTTACTCTCTTAACACTGCAAACAACATTGTCACCTTCATCGGGCCATCCGCTTCTTTCCATTACTCAAGAACCTCTACTATCTGTGTTTTTATGAACGCTTTCCCGCCAGTGGGTTCGGTAAGTGTTCTTCCGCAAACAAGACAGGTTACTGCAGTGCTTGCGCATCCGAAAACGACCTGTTCGTTCTCACAGTCGTTACATTTGACTTTTAAGAATCTGCTCTTTGGTTCCATAATTAAGACTCCACGATCTCAAATTTTCCCGCCCTGAAGCATTTGGGTTTCTGATGTGCTTTTTTACATGTTTTACATCTGTATCTCAGGTTAATGCGCTTTGTGGGCTTGTCGCCTCCGGGTACTTTTGAGAATTTGCCTGAATTTCCGATCCCTGTATGCCTGTATTTTTGCCTGACTATTCTGGTCAATGTCGAAGCTTGCCCTTTTTTTACTCTCTCCACTACATGCGGTGTATGGGTCTTGCATGACGGACAATATGTATTAAAGTTCTTGGGTATTTTCATGAGAATCACCTTTTAACCATGATCTGAATGGCTGCCTTGCGATTAATCAATGCTTTAGCATTAATTGTCGATAAAACAGCAACATCTTCTTTTGCAAAGGTATAATTGTGTTCATCGACCCCAACAAATGTTGGAATGTCTTTTAGCAGACGCACCACAATGTATTCTTTACTTATATCCTTTTTGTCTGAAGGTTCTTTAATGGAATCTTCTTTTTTTTCCGGAGGTTCCTGGCTTGAATAATCTTTCATTTCAGGAGAACACTGGCTAGAATGATCCTTCTTTTCAGGAGATTCTTTGTTTATATCGTTTTTCTCCGGGATTTCGGGTAACTTATCTTCAACCGGCGCAGGTTGATGATGAGTTCTTTTGAATATATTATTGACGACTTCACTTCTCCATTCGGTCATCACTTCGAGAAGCCTGTTATAGAATATCCTTTCTTCATGGGTCATCGAATCAAGGTTATGTTTTTCCTTCTGTTTTGAAGTCTCATGAAGAGTCATTTCAGCGTTATACCTTGCTTCATTGATTATTTTGGTCGTTCGCTTATAGATTATGCTCTCAATAGCGTTCTTGACCGTCTTTTGTTCATCCTCGATAATATCATGCTTTATACTGTACGGGTCATCGATCTTGCGTTTTTCCTCTTCAAGGTCATGGATCTGTCCCGCTACTTTTCCGTAAAAATCTTCTTCAAGGGGAACAAGTTTCTTTCGTTCCTCTCTTTCCACTCTCAGGATGTTCTCAAGATTTATCCGGGATTTTTCAGGCATATTCAGCAGCTCCACGACACATTAGATATATTGCCGCATATTCAGGCAGGGTGTTCTTACCTTCTGTAACTGTAAAGCTTTTTCCCTTCATCTCAACTTTTGAATTCTGGGGCTTGAGAGGCGAAATGATCTCGATGTCTGTCATCTTTTCACTGAATACCACGGCATCATTAAGAGGCTCGAAATTCCGGAATTCTGAAAGAGACAATGGCACGACCCGCATCCCTGAGCCGCCATGAAGAGAGGAAGGAAGTCGTATGAGACGACGTATATCTGCTGTGACAGGTTCGTCAGTGTGTGCGCTGCCAAGACTGATGCTATTTTCTTCGATGGCCTTTTGCACAATAGCGTCAAAAATAAATGAATCATCTATTATCCCCTGGTTTTCGATCCTTTCAAATGTTTCAGGACTGTTCGACATATTTTTGATCTTCTTGAAAATAATAGTAGCCTCTCTTTTATAATCCAGAAGATCGTTTGTCATTAAAAAGTTACGAACTCTGTTCCTATTCATTCCAACTTCCTGCGCTATTTTTTCTATTCCTGTTTTACGATTTTCGTCTTTCATCCGGATTATTTGTTGGGCAATATCTTCTGGGATCGTATCATAATTGGGTTTCTTCAAATAATAATTCCTCATTAGGTCGGCAATTTCATCCTGCGCCAACATCTCATCTTTTATTGAAATATCCTTTAAGAATCGAACCAGATATTTGCTGATTCTTTTCCCCCAGCCGAATCCTCCCGGTCTATCTTCAAATGATGCTATTTTTCTTGCAGTATCCAGTTCTTTTTTCTTAAATTTTCCTTCATCATACATCTTATGTTTTGCAGGTTTGAACACGAAATCGGTGCTCAATCCCGTACCTCCAACATAGTCCACGATTTCCCTCCTCTGGGCGCTTTCAAGCGTCAGAACCTTCGGGTCATGCACATGGATATGATACCCCCGCCCTCCTGAGAAGACTATGTTTATATTGCTTTCCAGAAAGCCAAAATCCTGGAGCAGGAAATCCAGCAGCTTTCCTGTTTCTGATTTCACATTGGAGAGCATCTCGGCATATGATCGTACCTTCCCGGGCAAATGATCAGCATCAAGATCAAAGATCAAATCCGCCCCCTGCCATTTTTTTTCTTTCATGGTGGCTGCGCCCGGGAACTCATAATATGCAGCCGAATGGTAAGCATGCGCCGGGACCATTGCGCGAATGTAATCAAAAGCTTCATTTTCCCGGGAAAAAGCCTTGTGGCGGCGCATCACTACTTCAGGAAGTTCATCAAAGAATATGAAACCCCATTCGCGCCTTGTGAAATCGTGAGGCAGGGCAAGATTTGAGTTCTGGTAATAATCTGCAAACCTTTTTCTTAAGTATTGCTTTGTCCTGAAATTCACACGTTTTTATTGTCTTCAAGGCATAAAACCATAATGTATTTCCTATGGTTTATGCCATAAGTTTTATAGTTGTAAGAAGAATATAATCAAAAATTAAACGTTCAAATATGGGTACTAAGGGATGATTGAATGCTAATTGTTACATGCGTAAAACAGGTGCCAGATACTACTCAGGTCAAAGTTGACCCGGTCACGGGTACTTTGATCAGGGAGGGTGTGCCTTTCATCATAAATCCGTTCGATACTTACGCTTTAGAAGAAAGCCTGAGGCTAAAAGAAAAATACGGGTTCAACGTTGCTGTAATTTCAATGGGTCCCCCCAATACTGAAGTTACGCTGCGAAAAGCCCTCTCCCTGGGGGCCGATGAGGTAATATTATTGAGCGACAGGGCATTTGGCGGAGCTGATACCCTGGCTACAAGCCTGGTCCTTGCCGAAGCTATCAAGAAACTCGGCCAGACCCAGGAGGTGGCTATGGTAATTTGCGGCAGGCAGACCATTGATGGGGATACGGCGCAGGTAGGGCCAGGGATCGCAACCCGTTTGGGATATTCACAATTGACCCTGGTAGACCATATTGAAAACGTAGACCTGAAAGCAAAAACAATAGTTGTCAGGCGCAGACTCGAAGGCAGGCACGAAATCGTGCAGGCGCCATTGCCTGCAATGATCGCGGTGCTGCGAGAAATAAACCGTCCGCGCTATCCCATAGTACCCATGCGTCTTTTTGCTCAGGATGCCCCGGTAACATTGTGGAATAACAAAGTAATGGGATTAAAGGAAGACACTATCGGGCTTAAGGGTTCTGCCACACAGGTGCGAAAGATCTTTTCACCCCAGAGGGAAAAAGGCGAGATAATCGGTGACGGGATCAAATATCCAGAAGCTGCTGCCGGATTATTGATCCAGAGGCTCATAGAAAAGAACATCCTGTGTTTATAGGATAATTAATACTGCTTTAATAGAGATACATATGGAAGAAGAGAAAAAGATACGTAAACCCCGTGGTGTAGCTAACCTTATTCCGGGAAAATGCATAGCTTGCGGAGCACGCTGCCAGAGTGCCTGCCCTGAAGATGCAATAGAAATGAATGATAAGGGCGAGCCTGTCGTCAATTTAGAAAAGTGCATTGGCTGTCGAAGGTGCGTCAAGGTTTGCCCTGCCGAAGCCCTGGAGATGTATTATACTCCTGAAGAACAAAAGATACTCGATCAGATAGCTTCTTCTTCAAAAGAACTGCAGGAGGCAAGTATTGAGGAAGCCGGGATCAAGGAATACAAAAATGTCTGGGTATTTGTGGAGCATACGGAAGGTGAAGCTGCCACGGTGTCATGGGAATTGCTGGGTGCGGGTGCAAAACTGGCAAGCTCCCTGAAGGTAGAGCTCTGTTCTGTGGTCATCGGCGACAAAGTGCAACACCTTTGCCAGGACTCCTTTGCCTATGGCGCCACTCGTGTCTATTTAATAGATGCTCCCGTTTTTCACTACTATCGAACTGAGACGTATAATAAAGCCATCTGTTATCTCGTAAAAAAGTACAAACCAGAGGTACTTCTAATGGGCGCAACGGGTCTGGGAAGAGACCTTGCAGGTGCAGTTGCCACAAAACTCAATACTGGCCTGACTGCGGATTGTACCGGTCTTGATATTGATGAGAAAGGTTATTTGCTGCAGACACGCCCTGCTTTTGGCGGGAATATCATGGCAACCATTTTTACGGAGCGCACAAGGCCGCAAATGTCAACTGTCCGGCCCCACGTAATGCTTTTGCCGCAAAAGGATACTTCTCGAAAAGGGGAGATCGTCATTGAGTCAATGATGATCAAAGAAGAAGATGTAGCCACCAAAGTATTGGAGGTGGTCAAAGATCAAAGGGCAGAATGCGACCTGGCAGCGGCCGAGGTAATCGTTTCCGGGGGACGGGGCATGAGTTCAGGCGAGAATTTCACATTATTACAGCAGCTTGCTGATGAACTGGGAGGTGTTGTTGGTTGTTCGCGAGCTGTAGTGGAAGCCGGATGGATGCCTGCGGAACGGCAGGTGGGACAAACCGGCAAGACAGTAAGACCGAAGATCTATATCGCATGCGGAATCAGTGGGGCTATCCAGCACCTGGTAGGCATGCAAAGTTCAGATGTTATCATCGCCATCAACCAGGATAAATATGCCCCGATTTTTGAGGTTGCTACCTATGGGATCGTGGGAGATGTATTCCAGGTGGTTCCGGCCATTATCAATAATATCAGGGAATTACGCGCTAATAAAAGTGGATCATCAGATAAATCCAACAGGAAGGAGTAATTTATGTCGCTTAACATCAGTACAATTGTTTTTGCAGCCGCTATAATGCTTTTTTGCTGGAGTTGTTACAGGCGCTTTCGTCTCCTGTTGATAGGAAAGGCAGAAGATCGTTTTAAGGATGCAGGCAGGCGTATATGGAGCGTGCTGTATTACGCATTTGGGCAGAGATGCACTGTTTCCCACGGATATCGTTTTGGCTGGAACCACCTGGTTCTTTTCTGGTCTTTCATGATACTATTGGTAGCCAACACAGAATTCATGCTTGAGGGACTGTTTCCGAATTATATAAGCTTCTCGCTGCTACCTTCGAGCATATACCATCCATTGGCCGTCTTGATCGAGATAGCATCAGTTCTTGCCCTTCTGGCGGTTTGCATTGCCATCACCCGGCGTCTTGCTTTCCCGCCAAAATACATTGAAGCAAGGAGCAGGGATGCTTTTATTATTCTGGGTCTTATTGCATTACTTATGCTGGCATTTTTCGGTTTACATGCCAGCAAGATAGCGCAGGGCAATGAAGAAGCAGCTTCTTACATGCCTGTTTCGGAATTCTTAGCTTCGACCTTTCTAAAGAATGGTTCACCGGGAAGCCTGAATGGATATAGCGAGGCTTTCTGGTGGCTGCATGCAATTGTTCTTCTGGGTTTCCTGAATTACCTGCCCTTTAGTAAGCACATGCATATCCTGGCAGGCATCCCAAACGTCTTTTTCAGAAGCCTCACCAAAGTCAATACCCAACCCAGGGAAGAATTCAAGAAGGGCAATACATATGGTGTGGGGAAAATCGACCAGTTTACCTGGAAAGGTTTGTTTGACTCTTATTCATGTACTGAATGCGGCCGCTGCTCGGATAATTGTCCGGCTACTGAAACGGGTAAGCTATTGAATCCCCGTCTTGTTATCCATGATATTAAAGTCAATTTGCTGAAAAATGGCCCCCCCAACAGGAAAGAAACGGAATTACCATTGATCGGCGGCGGCAAGGAAGGAAGTATTTCAGAAGAAGTTCTCTGGGCATGTACAACCTGCGGGGCATGCATGGAAGTATGTCCGGTGTTCATTGAGCATGTCCCAAAGATCGTTGATATGCGCCGGAATCTTGTGGAGATGAGCGCAAAAGTACCCGATGAATTACTATCCCTTTTTGAAAATATGGAACAGCGCAGTAATCCCTGGGGCATTGTGCCCTCAGAACGTGCAAAATGGGCGGCTCTTGCTGATGTAAAAACTTTTGTGGCCGGTGAGACGCAATATTTGTTCTATGTGGGATGTTTTGGGGCATACGATGCAAGAAGCAGGAAAGTATCAATTGCCATTTCAAGGATACTGAATTCAAGCGGCATTTCCTGGGGCATCCTGGGAAAAGATGAGTTATGCTGCGGTGACAGCCTGCGCCGCCTTGGCAACGAATTCGTTTTTGATCGCATGGTCATGGAAAATAGTAAGATATTCAAGGAAAAAGGCATTAAAAAAATCATTACCCAATGCCCGCATTGCTATAATACCCTGAAGAATGATTATCGCCAGTATGGAATGGAACTTGAAGTCATCCATCACACTGAGTTCATAAATGAAATGATAAGATCGGGTAAATTAAAACTGAACGGGACAAATGACAGGGGCAATCTTGTGTTTCATGATTCCTGCTATCTGGGACGCTATAATGGGATATATGAAGCCCCGCGATCCGTCATTTCTTCGGTTACCGGGAGGGCACCCATCGAAATGGACCGCCATAATGATAGATCTTTTTGCTGTGGTGCGGGCGGCGGACGAATGTGGATGGAAGAAGGTACCGGTAAACGCATCAATGTGGAGCGGGCCGAAGAAGCTTTGAAGAAAAATCCCGCAACTATTTGCGTGTGCTGCCCTTATTGCATGACCATGTTTGAAGATGGATTAAAAGGCATAAAAGCGGATGTGCAGGTACTTGACCTGGCCGAGATAGTGAGTGAAGCGTTGAAGTGAACAAGGTTTGGAACTGCCAAAATCTCACTTGTTCTCTTTTAGCTCTTTGATCTCCCTTACCAGTTCTTTTACTGTCTTCTTGAGGGAATATAACTCTTTATAGATCTCTACGATTTCCTTCTTTGTAGGAAGATTCATAGGTTTCAGGAAATTTTCCTCAATCATTTCCCGGTTATTTTGCTGGAAATCTATTAAACAGGAATTCAATTTCCCTAAATCAGACACGAAGTGATCGGATTTCGAGTATTCCTTGAAGGCCTCGCTATACGTTTCCATCCAGATTCTGTAAAATTCCTTATATTTGTCGGGACTGATTTCCCCTTCCATATCTTTTGCTGTCTTTTCCTGCACTCTGCGCATTGCTTCTGTGAATACACCCTGTAAATTGGAATTGATATCCATCCCGGCTGCATAAAGATTAATAAATGTAGAAAGACCCTTCATCGTTCTTTCAGATTTCTCACGTGCCGGACCTACAGCAGGCATCTCGATGAGTCTGCCCATTGTGGCTTTATATATATTTAACCACCGTTCATAATATTCCGTTGTGGATCTAAAATCGGATTCTTCATCACTTATACGTGTTTCTTGATCTTGAGGGCTCATTTCTTATTCTTTCCTGAATGCTTGGGAAAGTATAAATTCATTTCATTACCTTAAATTCTTATGATTATTTATTTTGGATATGGAATAGCCATGTTTGCTGTCTTAATAAATTTCTTATCCCTTACATGTACGGGAATAAATCTAATTCTGTTCAGTTAGGTATAAGTGTGTCTGTACTGCATTGTTTTTACTATTAACAGCGAATACATTTGGCAACTTCAGACATTTAGCAAAATAGTACAGACATAAAATAAAAAATTAGGAGGTAAATAAACGTGACTGACACAATAGACCTATATAGCGACAGAGGAGCAAAACTCAAATCAGGCGTCGACATAAACGATATAAGCCCGATGAGAAAT
>JAPMTS010000053.1 GCA_026552955.1 Candidatus Methanoperedens sp.
GGATTAGATTAGTTTCCATAAATTATATAATATTTTATGTTTTAAAGTAAGAAATGAAATAATCACCCATTAAAGCATCGTAATATTGTTTGATCCTTAATAGTGATTTTACTCTTGCTGTCACTTCTATGATATCAATAGGTTTACTCAGAAAATCATCCGCTCCTGCTTCTAATGCTTTTATCCTGTCCTCTTTTTCATTAAGTGCGGTCACGAAAATGATCGGAATCGCCATTGTTTTTGGATTATCTTTGAGTATTTTACATACATCAAACCCGTTTTTTCCTGGCATCATTACATCAAGAAGGATCAGGTCAGGATTTGTTGTTTCTACTTTAAGGAGAGCCTCATCGCCATTATATGCTTTAATAACATCATAATCGCCTGATAAATATCCTTCAAAGATCTCAACATTCATGGGTTCATCATCGACAACAAGTATTCTTGGTTTATTCATACTTTCCTTGATTTTCTCACTGTTATTATTATCATCAATCATATACGCCATATTAAAACCCGACCTTCTTTTTTATTGTCAGTGGTAACTGAAATGTAAATGTTGTCCCTTCCCCGTATTTGCTCTGTACCCATATCCTGCCTCCCTGCAATTCCACCAATTGCTTTGAGATGGCAAGGCCAAGACCTGTGCCGCCATATTTTCTGGAAGTGCCCGAATCGATCTGCTGAAATTTATTGAAAAGTTTATCAATATCTTCTTTCTTAATGCCAATACCAGTGTCGTTTACAGAAAATTCTACCATTTCACCGTTTTTCCTGGTAGTTACGGTTATAATTCCTCCGTTTGTCTTGCTGAATTTGACTGCGTTACTCAGAAGGTTAAAAAGTATCTGTTTGAATTTCTGTTTATCCGCTTCTATGGACCCAATTTCAGGATCAAATTCTTTTTTAATAACTACGTTATTTTTTGTTGCGGTGGTTCTTATGAGTTCCAGGGTATCGTTCATTAATGCTGATAAAGGCACGGTTTCATAGGTCATTTCGATTTTTCCAGCTTCTATCTTGCTTAAGTCAAGAATATCATTTATCAGGTCGAGAAGATGTTTACTGCTCTTGATAATATTATCAATATAATGTTCTTGTTTTTCATTTAATTCTCCCATCATTTTTTGCTTTAGCAGGTCAGAAAAGCCTATGATAGAATTAAGGGGTGTTCGAAGTTCATGGCTCATATTTGACAGGAATTCTGATTTGACCTGGTTTGAATGATCAGCATCTTCTTTTGCAGCTTTAAGCGATTCTTCGGCAATTATTAATTTTTTATATGGTAATTCAATATATGATTGATGAAGGGCAAGATACACAAAATAGAAACCGGCACCCTTAAGTAAAATTCCCGGGAAGTCGAATGTATTTATAAAAAGATCACTAATAACTATTATATTGAATCCGTATATGAGATATATTATGTCTTGTTCCTCAGTTACCTTAAGTCTTTTTGAATACAAGTAACTTGCATATAAAGTAATTAATATGCTCGTAATGACCAATGATATTCTTGCCCATGAGGGTTCGCCGTTTGAATAATACATTCTTGGATATTCATCCAACAGGAATCCCAGATATTGTGTCATCGTAAATGGTAATATAAATAGCAAGACCGCGCAAATTACAAGAATATATCTGTTTAACAGCCTGAGGGTATCCTTGAAAAGGTATGCGCTAATTAGAAACAATGGAGCTGTAATTACCTGTGCCACATCCCTGAAAATCGTTGCCTTCACAATGGAGTTGGGGGTAATAAAATCAGGCATGAAAGGATAAGAAAGTACATGAAACAGATCTAATACCCCTATTATTAAAAAAGTAGCCCCCATAAAAAGGATATGGTCATTCTTATTCTGGCTGTAGGCGAACCATGTCATTGTGAAAATCGAAAGGGATGCGAAAACAAGGAAAAGTTCTATTAAGAGATCAAGGGATCCGAACATAGCATGAGTGTAGGGAATTGTATCGATAAGATATCCTATAAAAATAACTAATACAATTATTCCTATTAAACTCAAGACATGTTTCAGAGTTCCTTTCATTTTCAATTCCTGATTATTCTTATCGAATCCTAATTGCAATATATTCTAATAATCTTGATATCTGAATGATATTTTGAATCCACACTAACTTAAGTACAGTTGTGAGAAAAGTGTCACGCATAAGAAAATCATGGAGTATTCATTTTCACAGACAAATACAGCTTCATTTCCCAAATTCCCGGGAAGTTTTAGTAAACTGCGTATGCAATACGTTTAAGTATATTAACTGTAAGTACAGTCAAGAATTGTACTATTCCTAGTTTAGGGATAGATCATTATTATCAACACAGGAGAATATAAAGAATGGCAGATTTCAGAGTAACTGTTTCAGACAGTAAGAGTAAATTGGCATACCAGGTAGCTGTAACAGGCCCGGCAGCTAACAAATTGATCGGAAAAAGTATCGGGGAAGTTGTGAGCGGCGATATTGCGGGAATGGCAGGATACACCCTCAAACTGACAGGCGGAACCGATAAGGACGGATTCGCTATGAGAGGGGATTTACCCGGATCCGCAAGACGAAAGATATTAGTTGCAGGCGGCGTTGGTTATATTCCAAAGGCAGAAGGTGTAAAGAGGCGAAAATCAATGAGAGGGCATGAGATCTCATCAGATATATCCCAGATCAATACTGTCATCGTAGAATATGGCGAAAAACCTATGACCGAAATCTTTGCTAAGAAAGAAGGCGAGGAAGGCAAGAAGGAAGAACGCAAGACTGAAAGACCAAAATCCAGAAGGTAATCTCAAAGAATAGCGTTCAGGATATTTTGTTCAAACGCTATTCTGATTTTTTTTATTTTTCCTTTTCCCCTTCCTCAGCACCTCCTCCCTATCATCCGGGTGAAAATTCATTACGTCTGATGCATCGGCAGCCCACGGAATAGTTAAATAGGATGACAGTCCTTGTAAATATTGGGAGTTATTATGAAAGTCAGTGAAGTAATACAAGAATTTGTTCCCTGTGAAATATGCGGGAATAAAGATTTAGATAATTTTTATTTCTATGTTTTAATGAATAAGGATTCCCAATCATTTGTAAAATGTTGCGAATGCGAAGAGGAATACTATTCCACAAAAGCCAGGAAAATGCTTTCACGGGCAAAAGAATCAAGGAACGCAGGAATAACCTTAAAGAATAGAAATAAAGAGTGCGTGCATCCCCTTATTAACGTCCTGGAACACTTATAACGAAAAAACTATGTATATTAGAAACCAATAGTACATTAATGAGTGAAGATACAGAATACCTGAGAAGAATTTATCCAGAAAATTTTCCCTCTGCTACGTTAATAGGTTGGATAATATTCGTTTTGGTTTTTAGTCTTATTTTTCTGATCCCTTATTTTTATGCAAGGTTTGTTGAACCAGTACTGGTTTCTTTTATTTGTGACAGGATGAAACCTTTTCTCATAGTCAGGCTACATTTGCAAAAAACGATCGGTTTTATTAATCATATTCTCAATATCCGGATATTTAAACCCAGAAATGGAGAGCATTCCTGAAAATATTTGCAGATCAGGCCAATTTCTGTGATATCTTTTCCTTCAGTAGCCTGTTGACCTCTTCTCCGCTCACTTTACCTCTGAAATCTTTCATGATCAAGCCCATCAATGGCCCTACGGCATTCAAACCCTTTCCTTTAACAAAATCCATCCTTTCTTCAATGAGCTTATCGACAGCAATCTCCAGTTCCCCTTTTTCCACCCCGCCGATGCCAAGAGATTCTGCCGATCTATCCACACTCAGGCCAGGGTTTAATGCTATTGTTTTCAGGATATTGATTATTGCTTCGTTGGGGATCTTTCCTTCCGACTGGAGCTTGAAAAGCTGCATCAAGTGATCTTCGGTAATTTTATTGACCATCACACCTTCTTTTTCAAGTTCATAAAGGATAGTTTCAAGAACACGCACAACCGAATTTGGATTTGCTCCAGGGACCTGCTGCATTATCCTGTCAAAAATAATGGAGTTTACCGAGCGGGAGATCTGGTTTGCAAGTTCTTCATTAAGGTTGAATTGTTTTATGTATCTAGCTCTTCGCTCGCCGATCAATTCAGGAAGCTTTATTCCCTGTATTCTCTCTTCTGTGATCACAACCGGTGGGACATCGGTCTCAGGATACATACGCGCAGCCCCGGGCAGGGGTCTCATATACGCTGAATTCCCGTCAGGAAGCGCGCGTCTTGTTTCTTCAGGGATAAATTCCAGAGCTTCTTTTGCACGGATTATGACTGCTTCCATGGCGCCCTGTGATCTCTCTTTTGAATCTGCCACCATGACCACACAATCCGTTTCCAGGGCATTCACGGTTAACCTTAGCGCTTCTACTTCCTCTTTTGTAATGCCGTAATTTGGCAATTCATCGGTATGGAATATTCCCCCTACACCGGATTTCTTGGCGCGGTCTGAAAACTCCGTACCCAGACGCCTTCCCGGCTGTATCTCTTTACCGACATATCCGGAAAATCCTGTAAGATTCACGGCATACACTACACCGCCTTTAAGGGCTTTTTGAATTACCTTTGAGGTAGTATTCGCGAACACGGATGTAACGTCAATGATCTTATCCGAAACTGCAGCTTTCTGTTCATTGAGCTTATTCTTTATCTCTATAAGGGTTGCCTGTCTTGTGACTTCCCTCTCAACTATGGTTTCGATAAGTGCAAGCTCCTGGACTCCTTTAATTTCAATCCTTGCACCCTGGGCTATTGAAATATTGACATCCTGCCGTATTGTGCCAAGGCCGCGCTTTACCTTTCCTGTGGAGCGCAATATCATCCCAATTTGCTGGGCAACTTCCTTTGCATGTGCCGGAGAGACTATATCGGGTGCAGTCCCTATCTCCACAAGCGGAATGCCAAGCCTGTCAAGAGAATAAATAACAGAATCTCCCTTATCTTCCACTTTCTGCGCAGCTTCTTCTTCCAGGCAGAGCACATCAATACCCACCCGCCCTTCGCTTGAATCTATGTATCCATGGGTGGCGACAAGACCTGTCCTCTGGAAACCGGAAGTATTCGAGCCGTCTATCACGATTTTTCGCATGGTGTATAATTCATCCACGATCTTCATGTTCATCATGCGTGCTATGGTAAGTGCATCATCCACAGCCTCAGGATTTAATTCACGCGGAGGCTCCTCATCGTTCTCGACCAGGCATGTGGTATCGTATGCTTTGTAAATAAATTTCTTTATGAGCTTTATTTCTTCAAGCGCTGCTTTATCAACGATTCCCATTTCGCTTTGTGTAGGACGAAGGTATCTGAAAAATTCGAAATTTGATTCTTTTGTATCACGAAGAAGGGTAGGACAGCCGCAGAATAGTTTTTCTTTCGTGTCAAGCTGCTGGTGTATTTCAAGCCCGGACTTTAAACCGAGAGCCTTATAATCGTGATTCATACAGCTTCCTGATAGAATGCAATCTATAAAAAAATTGTTATCGGGATGTCCAAAGGTTATATAAATAATTGTAGCTACCTGAACTATGAATGGCCCTCGTGAAAAAAGCAAAGGAATGTGCAGATCATATCAAGGATCATACCTCTGCTCTTGTGGTGTCGCATATCGATGCTGATGGCCTGACCGCTGCTGCGATAATGAAGAAAGCACTCAAACGCAGGGGGATGGATTCCCGGGTCATTTTTGTAAAACAACTTGACCAAAAAAACCTCCAGGAAATAGCCGACCAGAATCCTGAACTCATAATTTTTACTGATCTTGGCAGCGGAATGCTGGATGCGATAAAATCGTTAAAGCTCAATGCGGTAATTGCAGACCATCACCAGCCCCAGGGCAGCTATGAATATCATCTTAATCCCCATATTTTCGGTTTTAACGGAGGAATTGAAGTTAGCGGCTCCGGGATGACATATTTTATCGCAAGGGAAATGGGCGATAATGGGGACCTGGCAGCGCTTGCTATCGTAGGTGCGGTGGGGGATCTTCAGCATGCAAAGCACGGGCAATTAATAGGTTTGAACAGGACCATACTTGAAGAAGGAGTAAAGAACAAGGTTATAAAATATGAGAAGGACCTCATGTTATTCGGAAGGCAGACACGTCCTGTATTTAAGCTCCTGCAATATTCAACCGATATCTATTTTCCAGGCCTGACAGGAAGCGAAGAAGCAAGCATAGAATTCCTTAAACAGATAGGAATAAGACAACAAGGAGAAAAATGGAGACGATGGATCGATCTTGAGCTTTCAGAAAAACAAAAGATCGTATCAGCCCTCATACAATTTGGCCTCACCCGCGGGATTCCTGGTTTTAAAGTGGAAAGACTCATTGGTGAGGTATATACATTATTATGCGAACGGGAAGGCACAGAGGTCAGGGACGCCTCGGAATTTTCAACACTTCTTAATTCCACTGCCCGTTATGACCATGCGGATATCGGGCTTTCGGTATGCATGGGTGACAGGGGAAAGAGTTTCGATGAAGCATGCGTTCTCCTTAACGAACACAGGAAAAATCTTGTGGAAGGATTAAATTTCGTAAAAGAAAAAGGTATCACGGAATTGCACAACCTCCAATATTTCGATTCCGGCAGTAAAATACGAGAAACTATCGTGGGCATCGTAGCGGGAATGAGCGCGTCATTTGTCAATAACAGGAATCTTCCCATAATAGCTTTTGCAGATTCGCAAGACGGTGTTAAGGTCTCATCCCGTGGAAACCAGGACCTTCTCAGGAAAGGGCTCAACCTTGGCGCTGCAATAAGCCAGGCGGCAAAAGCAGTAGGGGGAAATGGAGGCGGGCATGATATTGCCGCAGGGGCATTCATTCCGAGAGAATCAAAAAATGAATTCCTGAAAATTCTTGATATGAAAATAGGCTCACAGATAAATTGAAAAGCAATTGTTATATATTTTGACCGGTCTTATAATATGATCATGAATATTAAGTTCTTAAATAATAAGATACTGATAATATCGTTGATCACGATCTCGGTTTTGATCGCAGGATGCGTCAATTACCAGATGGGTGGAGAGGACAGATCCCCGGTAACATCGGATATACAATATTCCCTGAATGGTGAAAAAGGCGTTTCCTTACAGGAAGAAAGCAAGACTGATGGAAAAACAATACCGGAAAGAAAAGTAATTTCAACGGCGTCCCTGACGATCGAAGTGGAAAGTGTCCAGGACGCTATCAACAAAATAACCAACATAACACTGGAGAATGCTGGATTTATTTCAAGTTCCTCCATTAGAGATATTGGGGGGGATCGAAAAAGCGGGTCTCTTACTGCAAGAGTACCTCAAAAGAATTTTTATTCAACAATTGAAAAAATAAGTGAGCTTGGGACTGAAAAGCACAGGCAGATTTCAGGACAGGATGTCACCGAAGAGTTCATTGATCTTGGGGCGCGGCTCGATATCCTTAAAAAACAGGAAATACGTCTTCAAGAGATACTGAAAATGGCAAATACCGTAAAGGACATTCTTGAAATCGAGCATGAACTGGAAAGAGTACGCGGCGAGATAGAACGTTTAACCGGCAGACTCAATTTCCTGAACCAGAGCGTTGAGATGTCAACTATCTCGGTAAATGTATTGGAACCCGCCCCTCTTACAGGTGAAGGGTGGGGGATTTCTCAGGCACTGAGAGATGCAGTAAGAGGATTTATTGAGAGTGTCAGGGGAATTATCGTATTCACAGGATTTATCATACCGATATTGGTCTATCTGGGTGTCCTGGTTCTATTAGTGGTCGGTATCAAACGAAAAATTCTTCCGAAATTGAAGGGATGAATTTTTCATTTAGATTTTTTCATCTTTCAACAACCGGGCAGCAGCATAAGCCGGAAATACTTTTGATTTTTGGGTCCCATATTTTTCAGAGATAAAGATTATCTCAAGACCAGATTCAGTTACTGCATTTCTTGCCACGAATTCTCCCAGGCCGCATGCCACGATCTTTTTAATACCATGCCTTTTGGATATTTCATGAATTGCAGCCCTGATATCACTGACCTGTGCATCCATAACCTGTCTTGCGATCGAAAAGACCTCGTCCTTTCTTATTTCACTCAAATCTGCGCAAACCACGCGGGCAAGTCTTCTTTTTGCATCAATCAATGTTTTCCCGGCGCCATCCGGTGTGTCGCATGTATAATTCTCCTGTTCTATTAATCCAAGAACAATGTACGCATCAGCGGTAATTGCAAATAGTTCAGAAGAAATCCGTGATTCCGTATTCCCGAATTTTACCCTTTTCAATATTGCCGCAATATTTGTCCGCAGCGCCCCTGAATACACAAGTTCTCCATTTTTTAGACGTTTGAAATCCGTTTTAGATGCAAGAGGTTTGCCATTTTTGATAGGAATTATATCCGTTGTTGTTGAACCGATATCAACGAATATGCAATCCCTGTATTCTTTTCCCAATAGAAGCGAAGAAGCCATCCAATTGGCTGCCGCAATGCTGCGCTTTTTCTCTTTTATGAGGGTGCCGTCATTATCCAGAAAATAAGCATTTGTAAAGGCATTATTGACCGCATCAATGATATACGAAAGACCTGCATCCTTATCCGGAAAACAATCAGCCAGTTCTCCTGTTATGACCACCGCTACTTTATCAGGCTTCAGACGCTGTGCAATTTCAAGCAGCATCCCCGGCAGCTTTGTGTTCTTCCAGAGGGGGATATAATGCAGTTCAACTATTTTACCATCATCAGAAGCTATTTTTGTGTTCGCTCCACCAATATCGATACCAAGGATCATTTGAGTATTGAGTGAATGTAATTGTTAAAAAGGTTTATGGAAATTATTTCTGGAATTGATTTCAATTTTTCAAAATAATGCTTTTACTGTATTGACTCCGGTTTCAAGTGCCAATTTAAGTATATCAAGCGGATTTGTTATTCCAAGATAATGAACCATAATTGGTATCGCCACAAAAGTCCCGGCCATACTGCCAAGATTTGCCATCAAGGCCACAAGAAGTATCCTGGATAACTTATTTTGCATTAATTCAGTAAAGGTTTCGGATTTCATTATTGTCTTGAAGTCCTCGGTGGTGGGAGGACGAAAATGTGCTTCTACGAGTCCGGCTAACCATCCTATGGCCAGGAAGGGGTGCAAGAAACCGAACCATGCAAGACCAAAAGCGGTCAATGCTGAGACTGGATGTCCCCTGACAACAAGAACACCCAGACCTGAAAGTATTCCCTGGGCCAAAAAAAGGTATAGCATTGCAGTAAGAAGTTTCTCGGGGGGATATCCGCCGAAAACCAGAAGAACAAGCATTGCAAGGATCATTAATACAACGACAAAAAATATGGCTTTTAACCAATTAAAACCCTTTTTCGGGATCGTTGTGAGTTCTTCAATAGATGGGAGGGTTTCAGGGGCGTCCAGATATTTCTGCATTCCTTCCCTGTGTCCTGCACCCACCACTGCGACTACTTTGCCCTGCTTGGATAAATCGATAAGATTTTTTGCCATAAAGGCATCCCTTTCATCGATCAGGACGAGTGCGGCGCTTGGAGCAAGCTTTCTCAATTCACCCACAAGCTGGGTTACAACGTCCTCATTAGTAACCGTTTCCATATCTATTTCCTGCGAACCGATACCAAGCGATGCCCCGATGAGGGAGCCAAAAAGCTTCAGTTTCTCAAAAAACGACATCTTATTCCAGAAACGTCCCAGTGTTAGCTGAATGTCCCTATCGATGAGCGCTATCCTTGCCCCCGACTTTTCAGCCTGCTCAATAGCTGCCATCATTTCAGCACCGGGTTTGACCCCTGTATCTGCACCTATTTTCTTCTGGACGTAAGCAAGAAGCCAGTGAAGCATGAAATAATAGAATTTACCACTGCCCAGGAGTTCTTTTACATTTACATCCTTTACCTGTTCTTCACCTTTTAAAGCCTTGAACCTTGCACTGTCAAGTTCAACGGCCACGATGTCGGGTTTTTCCCTTTCTATCGTTTCATTTACTTCAGCAATGCTTTTTTCAGAAACATGAGCTGTTCCCACAATAATAATCCTTCCAGGGACTGCGGCAGGGTTCTGAATATTAAAATTACAACTGACCTTATATATTCCGTTATTCATGTTATTCCAGTAATTGTACAGACCTGAGAATGTCTGTTCTTGAAACAATACCTATCATCTTCTTATCCTCTATTATAATTATCCGTCCTATATTATTAGTGGTCATGAGTTTTAAAGCCCTTACAGCATCATCATCTTTTTCAAGAGTGATAATTTCTTTTGTCATTATATCGGAAATGGTGATGTTTTTTCGTTCTTCTTTATGGACTCTTTGGACATCCGTAAAAGTCACAATACCTTTTATTTCTGTCCCATCCACGACAGGATATCCCATATGTTTATACCTGAACATAAAATCCACAAGTTCTTCTATTGACATTCCGGAAGATACGGTCTTTACATCCTTTGACATTATATTATTGATCTTTACATTCTCAAGTGTGACGCTTACCTGTGTGGATTTTTCCTCTTCAGATGCTCCGATGTATATGAAAAATGCGATGAGCATGAACCAGAAACCTCCGGAGGTAACTGTTAAAAATCCGAAAATGCCCATAAATATTGAAAACATCTTGCCCACATATGCAGCTGTACGAGTTGCATTCAGGTAAGACATCCTGCCTGCAAGCACTGCCCTTAGCACTCTTCCGCCATCCATTGGAAATGCAGGGATCAAGTTGAATATGCAAAGAACAATATTAATATATCCCATCATTCCGACCATTCTCAGGTAAGGATTGCCAGGGTGTTGATCCCCATTAAGTATTCTGAAAAAAATGATGAGTATGGAACCTATTAAAAGACTAATGGCGGGTCCTGCCAATGCCATCTTGAACTCTATTTTCGGGTTTCTGGGGATATCTTCAAGCGAAGAAACCCCTCCAAAAAGAAAAAGTGTAATTCCCTGGATATTGGAACCGTGTTTCTTAGCAACGTAGGAATGACCCAGTTCATGTAGCAGGACGCATGCGAAAAGCAGGAGCGCTACGGATAGTCCCAGCGTGTATCGAAGCCTTAACGGTTCGATATCGCTGAAGCCAAAATCGGGCGGATTATTTCCGAAAATGTATCCGAATACCGGTATTATGAGCAGGAATGTTATGTGCAATTTAATCGGGATGCCCATTATTTTCCCTATCTGGATTGATGAATTCATGAAGTCCTCAGGTCTTATGATAAAGCTTAATATAAGTAGAATCGTATAGACTTTTTGGATGTAGTGGCGAAAAAGATATAAAGGTATATTCTTATTATCATCATTTCTTAAATATACGATAATATTAAGCTGAATAAACTAATTACTTATAATATCAGGTAAAATATGGAAAATACTGAAAACGAAGTAAAATATCAAGAGCTTCTTGGCGGGTTAGAAATAACATCTACTAAAGACATTGAGGTTCCTAAAAAAATGATCGATCAGGTCATTGGCCAGGAACATGCCGTAGAAGTAGTACGAAAAGCTGCAAACCAGCGAAGGCACGTAATGATGCTTGGAACACCCGGCACAGGTAAATCTATGCTTGCAAAAGCAATGGCTGAATTACTTCCTAAAGAAGAATTGCAGGATGTACTGGTATATAATAATCCGGATGATTCTAATAATCCAAAAATACGTATAGTACCGGCCGGAAAAGGTAAAGAGATCACTGATGCGCACAAAGTGGAGGCACAAAAACGAACCACGGCGCGAAACATGTTCATTATGCTGCTGGTCCTTGGCATCGTAGGATATTCATTTTTTGTGGGTGAATATCTCATGGGCATCATAGCTGCGGTATTAATAGCAATGATGATGCGTCAGTTCATGCCAAAAGAAACAGCTTTGATCCCAAAACTTCTTGTTTCAAATAAGAGCAAGGAGATAGCTCCTTATATAGATGCCACAGGTGCGCATGCCGGCGCGCTTCTTGGTGATGTGCGCCATGATCCGTTCCAGTCAGGCGGACTTGAAACCCCTGCGCATGATCGTGTGGAGAGCGGCGCTATCCATAAAGCTCATAAAGGCGTGTTGTTCATCGACGAGATAAACACACTCAGGATCGAATCACAGCAGAATCTTTTGACCGCACTTCAGGAAAAGGAATTTGCAATTACAGGACAATCCGAACGTTCCAGCGGTGCCATGGTCAAAACCGACCCCGTCCCGTGTGATTTCATAATGGTCGCAGCCGGGAACCTTGATGCTATCAAGGGTATGCACCCCGCACTTCGCTCCCGTGTCAAGGGTTATGGATACGAGGTATATATGAGCGATACCATCGAGGATACGCCCGATAACAGGCAAAAGCTTGTCAGGTTCGTTGCCCAGGAAGTCGCAAGAGATGGGAAGATCCCACATTTTGATAAAGGCGCAGTTGAAGAGATTATACGCGAAGCACGCCGTCGTGCCGGAAGAAAAGGCCATCTCACCCTCAAACTCAGGGATCTTGGAGGTCTTGTCCGGGTCGCCGGGGATATCGCACATGGGGAAAATGCACCACTCACCACCGCCGCACATGTCTTGAAAGCAAAGAGCATAGCCCGTTCCGTTGAACAACAGCTTGCTTACCAGTATCTTGAGCGCAGGAAGGATTATAAGCTCTATATAAAGGAAGGCGCACAGGTGGGAAGAGTGAATGGTCTTGCCGTCATGGGTGAGGATTCAGGTATAGTGCTTCCCATAATAGCAGAGGTCACGCCTACCCAATCCACATCAGAAGGCCATATAATAGCTACAGGGATGCTGAAAAATATAGCAAGAGAAGCTGTTCAGAATGTATCAGCCCTGATCAAGAAGACCACAGGAAAGGATATATCAAAAATGGATGTCCATATCCAGTTCGTGGGTACGTATGAAGGAGTAGAAGGTGATTCAGCAAGTATTTCGATAGCTACTGCAGTACTCTCAGCGATACAGGGAATTCCGGTGGATCAGACCGTGGCAATGACAGGTTCACTTTCAGTTAGAGGCGATGTTTTGCCCGTTGGCGGTGTAACATATAAAATAGAGGCAGCGGCACTGGCAGGAATAAAAACAGTCCTGATCCCGAAATCAAATATGGGAGATGTGCTCATAGAAGATGAATATAAGGATTTAATAACAATAATCCCGGTATCCAATATTGAAGAGGTATTGGAGCACAGCCTTGTGGGAGGAGAAAAGGATGGTCTTATAGCTACCCTGAAAAAATTCGCTTCAAGAACAAAATTCTCTATCCCTATCCCTGAAACAAAACCTATAAGCGTTGTGTGAGAAATCCATGGATTTTTATGACACGCGTATTATAAAGAGTGTCAGCACATCTATTATCCTGGATAATGGAGAGATTCGCGAGATATCGAATAATTTTTCAAGCGGGGGAGCTGTAAGGGTTCTTGATACGGGTTCATGGGGATTCGTTTCCCTGGATGGCGTTCATGACAACCTTGATGCAGCTATTTCCTCAGCAGAAAAACTTGCCGAATCTGTGAAAAACAAAAGCCCAAGAAACCCGATCCGTCTTGCTCCTATAAAAAAACCCAATCTTGAGAATCTTCCTGGAATAAAGGAAAAACCCCGGGATATTCCTATAGAAGATAAAGTCAAATTACTTCTTGAAATTGAAAAAAATGCAAAAATGGACGGAATTCAAAGTACAAATGCCATGTATTCCGAGTCACTCATAAATGTAAAATATTCAAGTTCAGAAGGGCTTGATTGCGAATATTCATTAACTCGCGTGGGTTTTGCCATAAGCGCAATAGCACAATCGGAAGGCATTTACCAGATCGGAAGGGAAAGCAGGTTCGGAGTAATGGGATTTGAGCTCTTTAAGATGCATGATGCCTTTGAACTTGCACAAAATGCAGCTAAAACGGCTAAAGAACTACTATCGGCAAAAACGCCTAAAGCAGGAACATACCCCGTGATACTTGACCAGGAACTTGCGGGTGTTTTTATCCATGAAGCCGTTGGTCATGCAGTAGAAGCCGATCATGTTCTTGGAGGAAATTCTATTCTTTCTGGAAAGATAGGTGAACAAATAGCATCTCCTTTTATTACGGTTTATGACGACCCTTCACTTCATGAATACGGATATTATCCTTTTGACGATGAAGGCGCCCAATCAAAGAGAACCACATTGATAGAGAAGGGAGTCCTTACATCCTTTATCCATTCAAGGGAAACAGCAGGAAAGCTTGGCGGTGAATCCAGGAATTCACGCGCCCAGGGGTATGCCAGACCCGTGATCAGGATGAGCAATACCTTCATAGCTCCTGAAGGAATGAAATTTGATGAAATGCTCTCGGAATTAAAAGATGGGATATATCTTAAAGGCTCACGCGGCGGCCAGGTGAATACAGGTGAAGGAGTTTTCCAGTTCAATGCCGAGCGCGGGTTCATTGTCAGGGACGGGGAGCTTACAACATCACTTCGGGATGTTTCCCTCTCAGGAAATACTCTTGAAATATTGAATAATGTATCTGCAGTTGGAAATGATCTTGAATTGAATTCAGGAAGATGCGGGAAAGCAGGACAGCTTGTGCCAGTAAGCGACGGAGCCCCGCATGTGCTTGTGAACAGGGCGATGGTTGGTGGAAGCGGGTGAACTACCACCAGTGATTTTTTTCTTCCATTTTTACCTCCTTCAATATTGTATATTAAATTTTATAGCGATTATATAGTTCTTTTCTTACCGGGCAGATACATACATATGAATACCCAAAAGAGACTCTATAACCGCATAATTCATTACTTTCACATTTAATAAAATATATTTCATTTTCAATACAAAGTTCAACAGTACATAAAGGTGTTACACCAGATAAACAGGAAAAGTTTTTCCTGCATTTGGTAGTTTGTTGTATGATATCCTCTTCTATTTTGATATCCTCATCCACTTTGATATTCATTCTGATAAATCCCGTTTTTTAGAAATTGCCTTATCTGGAATATTCAATTATTCTAATACGCCCCCATAAATTCAATGATTTATAAATTTTTTCCCGAACCTTACCCAAAATGACTATAAAAAAGAAGAAAGCATAAGCATTTTTAACCCTGACACCCTTACAGCGACACATGAACTATGACGTAGTAGTCATCGGCGCGGGTCCTGCGGGAGCAATAAGTGCAAAATATGCTGCCCAAAACGGGGCAAAAACCCTCCTGATAGAGGAACATGCAAGTATTGGCTCACCAGTCCAGTGCACGGGTCTCATAAGTACAAAAGCCCTCAAGGAATGTGAACTGGGTGAAGGTAACTTTGTTCTTTCAAGAATAAAGGGTGCCTTCGTGTATGCTCCCAATGGTGAAGAAGCCCGTATCAGGGGAAAAGATATAAAAGCATATGTTATAGACAGGAAAATTTTTGACAGGGAGCTTGTCGAAAGGGCGGTTCATAATGGCGTGGATATTCTTATGAAAACCCGTTTCATTGGAATGGATAATGGAACAATATCTGTAATGTCAAATGGGGAGAAAAAAGAAATTCGTGGGAATATAATCATCGGAGCAGATGGCATACAGAGTTGTGTGGGGAGGGCTGCAGGACTTCCCAGATGTGAAAAGTTCATATCGGGTATCCAGTTCGAAGCTCCTTATATCCCAAAAGACCCGGAATATGTGGAGATCTTTACCGGGAATGAAATAGCTCCCGGTTTTTTCGGCTGGGCTGTACCATTTTCAGGTATGGCGCGAATTGGCCTTGCCAGGAATCCGGGTCGATCTGCCCTGTATTACCTTGAAAGACTTTTACATCATCCTGTCATGGCTTCAAGATACTATGGTTCACGCACGGAACATGTTGTGGGTGGCATTCCCATGGGGCCGCCACGAAAGACCGTCCAGGGCAATGTTATGCTTGTAGGGGATGCGGCAGGACAGGTCAAGCCTACATCGGGAGGAGGAATCTATATGGGTGCGGTTTGTGCAAAACTTGCAGGTGAAATCGCATCAAGAGCATCCCGGAAAGAATGTGCTACGGGAGAATATGAAAAAAAATGGCGCGCAGCTATTGGCAGGGAACTTGAGATGGGAATGAGGATCCATAAAAGCATAGGAAAACTGAGTGATGAAAACCTGAATGAATTCATTTCATTTGTTAATAAACCAGATATCAGGGAACTCATAACGGAGTACGGCGACATGGATCATCCCTCAGTCCTCATGCAAAAAATCTTGAAAACAGGAAATAAGATGCAACTCATAAAGTTCATGGGAGTTGCCTTCAAAACGCTATTTTAACGAGATTTCATAGAAAGGAACGAAAAGGGTTAAGTATATTTATGCTTATTCAAGGGCAATCCCGCCTTAACTCAGTGGCTAGAGTGCGCGGCTGTAGTATGGATAATGTGCAATGCACATAATAACGCGCAGGCACCGCGAAGTCCCCGGTTCGAGTCTGGGAGGCGGGATGTTTTTTTTTTGAAATGCTTATTATTATGGCAATTATAAGCATAATTTTAATAATTTAACCGCAATTAATATATCTATACTGGATTCATACTAGCACCATCCAAGCATGAAAATTTGTAGGAGAATGCAACATGGAATTAACAGAAGTCAAATGCAGAAATTGCCGCAAAGAAATATACATACAGCATGACCATGTCAGGGAAAAGATGTTCTGTACATTGGGCTGTATGAATATATATGAAATACATCCTCAAAAAAGGGATATTAATTGAAAATCCTTTTTTCTTTTTTTAAACTATTGCGTTCAATATTATTTTTATATCATGAATATTATGTATTTGTATACAATTATAAAAAATCTTTATTATTCAAACACCTGTATGGAAAATTATGGTAGACAATATTGTTTATATTTTATACTGTGGGGATACATTCTTGTCCTTCCTGCGGTCTTGTCATGCCAACGGATCAAGTATCTGCACTACGAATCGAAAATAGCACAGTAGGAACTACCGGAATTAACGCCCGTCAAGGAATACTCGATAGAGATTATGCAGCGGGAAACCACCCACTTTGGTGGTGGTAGTTCATAAGGCGCTTTTTTTCATCAAATCATGATCATTTTTCATCGGGCAATCAGGACACAACCGTCCACATCCTCTTTCTTCTTCTTTTTCAGTTTCGTTATTCTTATTGGGCATTCGCTTGTTCGCCTCCTGGCAATATTTATGATAGTAATAATAATTGTAAGAATATGAACTTTTCTATAACATATGGTTATAATTTGGATTTAATTTTGGAAAATGCATTAATATATAAAATAACATTTTTGTATTATGAAAAAGACGATCATTCTAACTCTTACAGCATCAATGTCATATTTTGTTATCTATATTATGTTAAAATTTTCCCTGCAAAATGCAATAATTGATTGGCAAAGTGCATTGTTGGGTGCTATAATGTTCGGTTTTTTTATATTTCTTGTCCATAGATTCTTTATCCGGACTGAACCAGCCCTTTGATAAAAAAATAATTAACGTTCTTTTTTTTTTTGGTGGGCTTTAATGGATCATTTCTCTCAATCTGTCCATAAAACGATAGGTAAGAATCTCCTGCTTCTTTCGTCCTTTTCTTCCTTTGTGTCATTCATTCTTTCATTCTTCTTTCTTATTGTTTCATTCTTGTTCTGTGTCATGATTTTCTCCTGGTTTTCAGGCTGGATAAAGCGGGGTTGGGGGGTGTTTTCGGAATAAAGTGTCAAAAAAATTACCTTCTCATACTTACAATGATTATTATGACATATATACATTTTTGATTGATAAAATGAACATAATGATGAAAAAATCTATTTAAATACCCAGCACAATTATGCACACCATGTTTCGTGTAACTTTTCTTGGTACCGGCGGAACGCTTCCCACGCCTGACCGGAATCCGTCGTCTATTTTCATAAACAGGGAAGGGGATATGATGTTATTCGATTGCGGTGAAGGCACACAACAGCAGATGATGCGTGCAAAGACCGGAATGAAGTTGGGCGCAATTTATATAACTCATTTCCATGCTGATCATTTCCTTGGAATTCCAGGGCTCATACAAACCATGTCTTTTAACGGAAGAGAAGAACCCCTTGACATATACGGCCCGATATGGACAAAGCAATTCGTAGATCTCCTTGTCCAGCTCGGGTTTTTTAGGCTGGGTTTTGTTATAAATGCGCACGAATTGAAAAATGGTGATATTATTGACAAAGATGATTATTTCATCAAAGCAGTTGGGACCGACCATGGCATACCAAGCCTTGGTTATGTGCTTGAAGAGAAAAAACGTGTCGGAAGGTTCAACAGGGAAAAGGCAATAGAACTTGGCGTTCCTGTGGGCCGCCTTTTCTCAAGACTGCAAACAGGGGAGGCAATAACTATAAACGGAAAGACAATTCTGCCCTCACAGGTCATAGGCCAGAGCCGCCCGGGGAGGAAAATCGTATATTCCGGGGATACAAGACCCTGCGAGAACCTGGAAAAAGAAAGTGCGGGTGCTGACCTGTTAATTCATGACAGCACACTTGGAGAGGATTTGAAAGATTGGGCGCTTGAGACAAAACATTCTACTTCAAAAGAAGCAGCCCAGGTCGCAAAAAATTCAAAGGTGAAGCAATTGATACTTACACATATCAGTTCAAGGTATAGCGAAAAAAGAGACATGCTGCTGCATGAGGCCAGAAATGTTTTTGAAAATGTGAAACTTGCAGAAGAAATGATGGAAATCGAAATACAGCTTTCTGATAAATAGAAATAAATACACGCATGTACATATTTCATAAGTGATAAGGTTGAACACAATAACATTATTAAGGCTGGATATCGAAAGAATAGGGCATATTCTTGAATTGGATGCGTATAAAATAAATGAAGCCAAAGCGATGGGGAAAAGCACGATGATCTCCCCTAAATTCTATAATAAGGGAGTTTACAGGGTACTGAATTCAAATACTGGTTCTCTTGATAGCATCGCAATTAACATTGACAAAATTGCTGCGGTAACATATGAAGGTCTTGTCAAGGAACTTGGCAAGGATTGTGTGGATAAAAGCCTCTGGAAGGATGTACCTGAGGGTGAACCCATATTTTTCTATTCGCTAAAACTTGAGAATGAATTTGTAAAATAACAACAATGCTGTATTTATTCTTTTTTAGAATAACTTAAATATTAAGAAATTAGTTTGAAGCCAAACGTTATGACTGCTAAAAGACTGAAAAACATTACCGAGTCGGCAACGATTCGAATTTCAAATCTTGCGAATGAATTAAAGAACCAGGGGAAGGACATAATAAGTTTCAGTCTGGGAGAACCTGATTTTAACACTCCTGGACATATTGTGAGTGCTGCCAAGGCTTCCCTTGATCGGGGGGAAACCCATTACACACCTTCTCCCGGAATACCGGAATTAAGGCGGGCAATAGCAGAGAAATTAAAGACGGATAATAATATAGATACAAAAGCGGGAAATATCATCGTTACTCCGGGAGCCAAGCAGGCGATTTTTGAAGTAATGCTTTCTGTGCTCCAGGAAGGTGATGAAGCGGTAATTTTTGACCCTGCCTGGGTATCTTATGATCCATGCGTGAAACTTGCAGGAGCAAGGACTGTTTGGGCGCAAACAACACGTGATAATGGTTTTACTCCCACAGGACCAGGAGAATTTATCACAAAAAGGACAAAGCTCATAGTAATAAACAGCCCATGCAATCCAACCGGGGGAGTTTATGGCAAATCCATTATTAAGGAGATAGCCGACCTTGCTGTTGATAATAACATAATGGTATTATCCGATGAAATATACGAGAAGATAATTTATGATAAAGAACACATCAGCATAGGATCACTGGATAATATGCAGGATCTCACAATAACTGTCAATGGTTTCTCAAAAGCATATGCAATGACAGGATGGCGCCTCGGTTATGTAAACGCGCCAAAGGAGGTTTACGAGCAAATGGTCAAACTTCATTCACATTCCGTAAGCCAGGCAACCTCCTTTGTCCAGTATGCAGGTATTGCGGCGCTGCAGGGCGACCAGGCATGTGTTAAAAATATGGTCCATGAATTCAGGGAACGAAGGGACCTGCTCATAAATGGATTGGAAAAACTGGGCATCAAATGTACAAGGCCGGATGGTGCATTCTATGCTTTTGCCGATGTAAGCAATTACGGGTCAGGGGAAAAAGTAGCAGAGATCCTGCTTAATAAAGCATTTGTTGCCACAACACCAGGTTGCGCTTTCGGTGAAGCCGGAGTTGATTATATAAGGATTTCTTATGCGACGTCCCAGGAGCGCATTAAAGAGGCCCTAAAACGGATGGAATCGGTGTTGCAGTAAAGCGGCCAATTTTGATTTTTTCTTATTATCTTTTGGTATGGAACCGCTCAGTTTGATTTCACGTAGCGTTCAATGATTTTACGAATGATGGCAGCGCTGCTGCATAGTTCGCACTGTTCGAATGACGGAATCCTGACTACTTTTGCATTTATACCATGGCCTTTTAATTCAGATTGAAGTTTTTTTTCATCGAAGAACTGGTTCTTTCCAAGAGCTATGATATCAGGTTTTATCAGGCAAAGAGGTTCAAATATATCTTCTTCACTCCCCAGTTGCGCTTTGTCCACCACACTCAGCCCTTGTACCATAGCCAATCTTTGCGCTTCGGGTATTACCGGTTTTGGTTTGTGTTTTATCATCGATTCCCGCGCCACTATCACATAAAGCTCATCCCCAAGCGACTTTGCTTTTGAAAGATAGAGCAAGTGGCCGGGATGGAGAATATCAAAAGTACCGGTTGCAAGGACCCTTACCATAGGCATCATGATTATTCTTAATATGTAAAAATGTTTGTAATTAAATGTATATCGTACAGTCAATATCCAGAAACATTACACAGGCTTTCTTTTTTCCACCCCAGTTTTTTGAGTAATCAACATCAATAGTAACAGCGGGTAGATTCTTGACAGCGTTGACAAGATATTTATTCATTTCCAGGTTGCACGAGGGAAGGCAAATTATGTGTTGGCTCACCTGCTTTGATTCAAGCAGCAGTTCATAGAATGGATCCACCACCTGCCAGGCATAATCCCATTCCTTGCCCATGAACTCGCAGAACTCATCATAATCACTTTTCTGGAAAGCATCCATGAGGGCTTCTTTTTCAAGAAGGGCAGTGAAGCACTGGATATATACATCCTGGAATGATTTTGGCTTGAAGGGAAGGTTGAAAGCATCGCAGCATACGATCTGGAGACCTTGTTTTTTTGCCTGTCGGCACAGGCTCATTTTTATATCTATACCTACGAAGAGATCCCATTCCGTACCCTTTTTTTCGTATAGGTTTGAATGGCCTCCACAACTTATTTCGAGGATCGAATTTTGCATTATCATGTTAATCTATCTACCTGTTTAATTGTTGCCTTCACAGACGTATGAAATTCGTGACAGCCCCATAACTTTTTATCCTTTGCATTTTTTCAGGTCCGGAGGCGGGATTAAATGGATGCCTAATTTTCTGCCGTTAGGGTGTGCTGTCATGTGGAATCAAATATAACAAATTTTCAATTTATCCGGATTTACAAACCAGCCTGCTCTTTACCAGAACCTTTCGTGCAGTAATATATCCATCTAAGACCCATTTTTTCGGTAACAGGACATGCCGGACATACACAGCCTTTCTCTTTTTTAATAATTCCGCTTTTTCCTGTTGCACAGAATAATAATGTAGTCTCGCCTGTCCCTTTATAGCTTGGACATTTCCCGCACATGCAAATTTTTGTGAGTTCCGCCATTTTGGCTTTCATCTCATCAGGAAACATTTTACCCATTGTTTCCATGGTTTTTTCAAAAGTATTGTCTTTTGGCATATTTCTTACCCCATATTTTTATTCCTTTATTGTATAAATAATGATTTTTCATACATCAATGCATTTTATCAATAACCGCTTGTTTGTTGAATTATTGAAATCTGATTTTCAGGAGAATATATGTTTGATCCATCAACTATCGCATGAGCTTTAAAATATAAAGTCCCGCTTGAAGGAATATTTATCCCTGCGTTATATTCCTTCGGCGTCTTGCCTGTCTGAACTACTGTTGATTCAGGATAATCCGATATATTTGCGCCGCCAGTCTTATATCCCCATATGATTGCAGTATTGCTGATCTCACCTGCAGTTCCTCCGGTTACTTCCCATTTAATGGTTATGACCGTATCGCCATGGGCGCTTTGCGGGAAGGATATCACTTTAATAGCCAGCGACGACGAAGCATTTTGCGTGGTGGTCGAAATTCCCTTTGCGGCAGGTTCCACAATAAACCAGGCATCATTTACGCCCTGTCCATTTGTATCCCCGCGCGACGTATCATTAATATAATAATAGAGCGGCATTTTCTTATATGTTGTTTGTTTTGATCCTTCGCTATTGGTAATAACCCCAAAATCCGAATTGTTCATTATGGACGGCGCCACGATATTTTCAGCATAGAACACAGGCCATGCCTTTAGACAGCCGCCTATGCAATTACTTACATCGGGCTGATCTTTAGTAAAATTATAAAGAGTATTTCCTTTTGCATCCACAATGAATTTTACATTGTCTTTATCAGCAATGAAAGTCGTATAATCCTTTCTTGCGATAAACCATATACCGTTCACTCCTTCTCCTTTAATGTCGCCAGGGTTCATATCGCTTGAAAAATAGTATAACGGCCATCCTTTATAGGTAGTTTGTTTTGTCCCATCAGTCCTCATTATTGTACCAAAATCCGAGGAGTTAAGTCCTGAAGATACTGATATTTTTTCCCTGTAAAAAACAGGCCATATTTTCAGGCATGCATCTATACATTTGCTGTCACCTTTTACATCCTTCGTGAATAAATAGAGAGTTTTACTTTTATCATCAACCATATAATTTTCAGTTGATAGTTTAACGGCCGGCTGTTCAACTGAAGTCTGTCCTTCCGGTTTCTTCACAGGTGTTTGATTTCCTGTTTGCTGCTGCTCAATACAGCCGCCGAGTAAGAAAATAATCAATATTCCGATTAAAGAAAGAAATAAAAAATTCCTTTTCATTCAAATTCCTCCCAATTAATCAGTATAGAAACTAGTTAATAAATTCTTTGCTCAAGATCCGATACACGCAGAAATGAAAAAATAATTTGAACTATGGTCATTTTCCTTTTCCAGGCGGAGTATGCGGCATATACGGCGTTGGAATAAATTCCACAGAGGGCCGACGCATACCTGACTGCTGATAAAGTTCCATCAATTCATACACCTCCATCGGCATCGGGAAATCAACCGGCAGACCCATCTCCTTTGCCTGCTCAAAATCGATGGGATAATCATGCGTCCAGCGCCCTTCGCTGAGCATCTTTGCCAGTTGGGCCGCTTTTTCAGGTGAATTATGTTCAAGAAGAAGTGAATAAACGGTCTCATATACCTGGTTAATGGCCTTTCTTGCTACATCGCCAAGTATGAGTGTCTGGTCATCCCTGTTAGGATTTGGCTGCTCAAGGGCTTTAAGTATGGAAACCGCAGGATAGTATCCCTGTGTTCCCCCGAGCTGCGGGTCCACCGGGCCAAGGACAGCGTTGGGATCCATAACGATCTCATCAGCTGCCATTGCGATCAGCGAACCTCCGGACATTGCATAATGAGGGATGAAAACAGTAACATTACCTTTATGGCGCTTGAGGGCGCAGGCTATCTGTTCAGCAGCCAGCACAAGTCCTCCTGGTGTATGAAGCACAAGGTCTATTTGCATCTCAGGCGGTGTCATACGTATAGCTCGAAGTATTGCTTCCGAATCCTCAATATCTATGTACCTGGCAAAAGGAAAACCAAAGAAACTCATTACCTCCTGCCTGTGTATCATGCTGATCACACGGCTGTTGCGTTTTGTTTCAATAGAACGCATTATTACCTGGCGCTTAATAAGCAGCATCCGCTTTTGCAACAGAGGAATAAAGAAGGAAATCAGTACAAGTACCCAGAGAATGTCCGTGATATTCATAGTATCAAGAAATGCCATATGTTCACCATTCTTTTTGCTTCGGCATAGGCGGAACGACCCCCGGCTCAGTTTCTTCGATGAACTCTTGTTCCTCCCACATATCGTATGCGATCGCGATCGCAGCGGCCTGCGTGATGATCGCAAACGAGTTGAAGACATGGAAGAAAAGGATAATCCCGTAAATTGAGACATTATTGAATGGGATGATCTGCGTTCTTCCCACATCAAAAAAGACAAGGACCCCGAAGATAGTAACAATAATGGAGATATTGAAACTTGCCTGGGCAATGCGCTTCACGCGCCCTGCAATGCGTGTATTTCGAAGCGTCGAGAAGTTGTAAAACGTAATGCCTATGATGGCTGCGCCCAGGATCACGTGAAGATAAATAAGTATTGTCGAGCCTCCCGGCGTCATCGCAAGAAGGAATTCAATGAGTGCGATCCAGACCATGGCGTACAGGGACATCCACAGTTTCATACCGTTCCACCTCTCTTATTCATGTTATGAAAACTATTAACAGTGTTAATATCTCCATTCATAAGGCATTACTATCCTTATTGGGTGTAACCCTACACCCTATCTTGTCTATTTTTCCTTACGGAGAACCTTTCAAGAATGCTTATTTATCGCCCTTGACAGATTAACGTCTATTTAGTTGCGATTTTCTCTTTCATTACAGCAGTCGTTTATTACATTTTGGGACAATTTATGATTGGTTTAAACCTAAATAAACGTTATTACCCCATTTTTTGTGGAATTTCAATTCCTGTCAATCTAAATTTTTGGTCCTGAAATTCTGATTGAATATCAGAGATAACGGTGTAGGCTATTTAATTTCAATATGGTTATATTTTTTATGAGGCAGTCTTTTGCCTATCAGACTTTTGAACGATGAAATAAACGCACCCCATCAGACCTATTAATGCAGAAAGTGTGAGCAATAAGAGGGATGAATTTTTATAGAATTCAATTGCGATACTTGTTCCTATTGACATGGCTATTGGCATTGAAAAACTTAATAGGGTAAAACTTTTGGAAACCATTTTATTCACCTTTTTTACCATAATTTATTAGTGCAAAATTTGCACATAACTATGATTGGTATATGAAGTATATAAGTATTTCGCAATATTTGCACAATAGGCATGTTTTCCATGATCATGATTCGTCAAAAAGTCTTTATATCATTCAATCAAAAGATTAGAATAGCCTTTGCAGAAAGGGGATACTACCACCCCCTTCCATACCACATGTTTTTTTCTGCAAAGGCTTTGATTCAGATTCTGATAATTAAATGACTTTTCCCAGGCCTACTTTTGTATAACTATCTCCCAATCCTTCTTATTGATCTGTTTCACGATCAATACTTTATGTCCGTCTGCTTCCATTCCTCTTGGCACTTCGGTAACCGCCAGGGGATCATCCACGATTATCTTCAGGATCTTCCCATCCTCCAGATTATGTAATGCCTGTTTAGCATATACAAAATTATAGGGGCACATTTTTCCTTTGAGATTTTCTTCCGAATCAATTTTCAAATCAGGTGAGAAAATCCCGTTTATATATGCCCGTGTCCTCTCTTCCTTCGGATTCTCAAATACTTCGTTTGCAAGGCCGTGTTCAACAAGCTCTCCAAGGTACAGATGAATAACATAGTCGGCAAGCCTCATAGCCTGGTGGATATTGTGGGTAACTATCACTATAGTATAATCTTTCTTGAGTTTCAGGAGCTGCTGCTCGATATGCTGTGAAGAGACAGGGTCAAGTGCGGATGTAGGCTCATCGCACAGGATAATTTCAGGTTCAACTGCAAGCCCTCTTGCCAGACACAGTCTTTGCTGTTGTCCCAGGGATAATTGCGAGGCTGGAGAGTTTAATCTGCCTTTGACTTCCTCCCATAGACCAACCAGTTTCAGGTATTTCTCGACAATAGCATCAAGATCGGATTTTTTCTTTGTTCCATGGATTTTTGGCCCATATGCAATATTTTCATAGATCGACATAGGAAGCGGAATAGGTTTCTGGGCAAGCAATCCCATTTTTTTCCTGATGTTCACGATATCTGTTTTCCTGGCAAAGATATCTTCATTGTCTATCAGGATCTTTCCTGAATAGGTAACTCCATCTGTAAGATCAATAAGCCTGTTCATGCATTTAAGCAAAGTAGATTTACCGCACCCGGATGGGCCGATAATAGCAGTGATCTGTTTTTTTTGGATTTTAACAGATATGTTCTTTAATGCATGGTTCCCGTTGTAATATGCATTCACATTATCAATTTCAATATGGATTTCTGACATTTCATGCACCTATTTTATGATATATTTATTATATTTTCTTGAAAGAAGTCTGGTTGTTATGCTGATAGCTAAAATTACCATCAGGAGTATTACTGCTGATGCGTATGCTTTCTGCTGAACCTGCGGAAGAGGTGAACTTAACTGGAAAAAGATCGCAAGGGGAAGGGACGCTGTGGCATCAAAAAGAGAAGTGGGTATCCTATCTGTATATCCTGCTGTGAACAGTATGGAAGCTGCGTCCCCTATCCCTCTTCCGAAAGCTATCAATACACCGGTCAGAAGGCCGGGAAGTGCCTGTTTTGAAACAACGCTCAAAGTTGTCTCAAGCCTGGTTGCCCCGAGTGAGTAGGATACTTCTTTAAGTTCCTGTGGGACGGTTTTTATGACCTCTTCCATTGCCCGCGTCATTATAGGGAGTTCAAGCAATGCAAGTACGATTATTCCTGCAAGCAGGGATGCCCTCATATGAAAAAACATCAATACCGTGAACCCGAAAGCTCCATATACAATAGAGGGTGTGCCCCAGAGAATATCAAGGCAGAGACGGGTGAGGTTTGAAAGTCGCGTACCTCCGGAATATTCTTTCTGGAGATAGAACGCAATACCTATGCTCAGGAAAAATGCTAGCACAGTTCCGCCTATTGCCAGATACGCTGAGCCTATGATTGCATTCAGGATGCCTCCTCCTTTCCCTAGGTAATAACCCCCTTGTGCTGTCTTTGTGAGCATATCAATATTAAGAGCAGGCAAACCTTTCAAGAGTATTGTTCCAATCACACCAAGGAGGCTGCCCATTACGATCACAAGCGATAATATCATCAATATCTTAAAAATTGACTCTTCAACCCTGCGCAGCTCCATTTAAATAACACCCTTTTCTATTTTAATAAGTACCATCCTTGCAAGAATATTGAATATTAGTACCACGATAAGGAGCATAAGAGCTGCAAGCAGTATCGCTGAATCATATAAGGGGATAGACATCATCTCGCCAAAAGTATTTGCAATGAGGGCAGGCAATGGATATGCGGGATCAAAAACAGATGCTGGTACTTTTGGTACATTCCCCACGACCATGAGCACGGCCATGGTCTCACCGAACGCTCTTGAAAACCCTAGAACTATCGCCGCAAATATCCCTGGTCTGGCTTTTCTTAATACCACATGTTTTATTGTCTGCCTTTTTGTGGCCCCAAGGGACAGGGAAACCTCCCTCATGTCCTGGGTAACACTCCTTAAGACCTCACCTGTGACTGAGATTATTATTGGAAAAACCATAATGGAAAGAACGATCCCTCCTGCAAGGACACCGTATCCTCCTATGGTTTCTACACCAAGGGCAGGAGCCAGGGTATTCTTAATAAAAGGCACCACTGCAAGCACACCCCACAGACCGTATACCACGGACGGGATTCCTGCAAGCAGATCTATCAGCGGCTTTACAGCATTCCTCAGGCTGTTACCTGCATACTCTGAAAGATATATCGAACTTAGCAGGCTGATGGGCACTGCAATTATCGTTGCAAGCCCTGTTACCCACAATGTTCCCATGATAAATGGAAGGAACCCGAATTTTCCATCTGATGGCCCCCAGACGCTTGAGAATAAGAGGTCAGATATTGGAACCAATGATAATATGGGACGTGCCCTGATGTAAAGACCAATGAGCATTGAAAAAAACAGCAAGCAGGCAAACACTGTTGCGGCAAGCATCAGCCTGCTTGAAATATTGTCCTTGAGCCTTCTTATATTCATATTATTTCTGCGCTATCTTACAATCCAACGAAAATAAATGCTGCTTACACGATTTTCTTTTCGTTCACTCTACTTTCTTCAATCCGTCCGTGATTATGTTTTTGGGAAGAACTACGTACCCCTGTTCAGGAATATACTTCTGCCCATCTGTAAGAGTCCATTTTATGAAATCATTCACAATACCTGTGGGCTTTCCATTAGTTACAAGATTAAGGTCTCTTGCAGGCGGAGAGGGGTATGTATTTATCCCTATTGCCTCGACGATCTCGTCCATCGTACCATAGAAGCTTTCATTTTGATCGATTTTTCCATTCCCGTTCAGGTCAAGAGGTATTATTTCGATGCCCTCAACAGGTTTCTTGGTATTTGCATCGTAAGCAAAGCCAATATTGTTATAACCGATCCCAAGATTGTCCTGTTTGACAGCCTCTGCAAGTCCGGAGTCACCATTTACGCCAACCCCCTTGATATTTTCTTGTTTGTATTTACCCAGATATAAAGCCCATGACTCTGCAGCACCAGCCGAATCCGAGCGCGTATATACATTTATTTTATCAGTGGCACCAGTTCCTGCTGCCTGTCCCCATGTTTTTATGGTTTCATTGATAAATATCTTCTCAAAGACCTCTCGCTTCAATCCATTCGCTTTGATTTGGGCAAGTACCGGGTTGTTCTTATTTACTGTTGGTACTACAGCATCTTTTGTTATTGATATCCAGTATGCCTTTTTTTCCTCTTCAGCTGGTGTAATTGCCCTGGAGACCATGCCAATATCCACAAGTCCTCCCAGGGTGTCTGTCATGCCTTTTCCTGCACCGCCTGCCTGGATATCAAATTTCACTTTTGGATACAGCTTCTGATATTCTTCACCCCATTTTAGCATCATGGGATAGAGAGCAAAAGCGCCTGAAACACGTATTGTCCCTTCCGGTTCTTTCACTGCCGGGGTCTGCACGACGGGTGTAATCTGGTCCTCAGTTTTGGGGTTATCTACACATCCAGACAGCAATGCACCTATTAAAACTGTAATAAGAATAATAACAATAGATTTTTTGTTCATTAATCCCACCTCGAATTTCTTAATATACTTTCCTGGTTTTTCAGGAAATCCCGGATTTGAATAAATTCCTCGCTATGTTCAATATATCTTTTCATTTTATTGCTGTTATCAATAACAGCAAAGACGATTCCTTCTTAAATTCATGTTTGATTCACCTGCTTATAAAATAAGCAGCTGCAAATAAGCAGGAACATATAAGAATGCACAGAAACCGGCGATAATTGTTGCGATGATTACAGAAATGTAATGGTTACGGCAATATTTGCCACAATACTTACAAATGTCGAATAAAATTGTGAATCGCATGAGATGTGAAATCCCATGCGCTCACTTTGCCCCGAAGCCTCCCCGCAGGAAGCGCCGCAGATCTTCATCCTCGTCAGGATTGTCATCTTTATTTCTTCCTTCTGTATAATTCATATTCTTACCTCAAAAAATAAGGAAAGGGGCGCCAATGGATAGGATAATTTAAAGCGCCCCATTTTCTGTTTACCCATTCAATAGAACTTCGTCTATGGCAAAACCATTCCTGCCGCAGTCACCGCATGATGTCATGGCGATCCCTCTGATGAAATCTGCCATTGCTATCGATATCTTCTGCTTGCAGTTCGGGCATTTGTACTGTCTGGTCGTTATCATATAAGCCACCAGACATTATCGTGCATCCGAGCATTTTCCGGAATTTCACTTAATACTTTTGCCGGATCACTTTCGTGTTCAGGATTGATCTCCTCCTTGGCTTTACTGTATTCTGTTCCGGGGACAAAGTAAATCCCTTCTATTTTCTTGTAGTGTCATTTTATCACCACATCATAATGATTTTAATAGGTATTTAAATAGGGTAAATAAGCAAAATTGGATGAATTCATTCTGTTTTCAGAAAGACAATGGCAATAATTACCTGAAAAGAAGTCTCGAAAAATCATTTTATATGATACAGGCACTGTCTAGCATCCTGGAAATATTCACGTTCTTCCAAAATATCTTCTTGTTTTAATCTATTTAAGGCATAGCGCACTGTTCTTGTTGGAAGACGGGCAACCTTTGTTATCTCTTTTTGTGTCAGTGGCCCATGGTTTCCAAGTATATTAAGAATAAGTTTCATCGAAGGTGAGAATCCTTCGATCTTAACAGAACTGTAATTTTCCAATCCTTTACCTGGAATGCCTGTATCCGTCAAATTTAACCCTTCTCCTGATAAAATATTCCTCATAGTTGATCACTGAAACCATTTTATGAAGAGCATCAACATAAGTTTAATCTATCAGGCAAATATTGTCGAAATAATTCCGGTTCTGCTTAAGAGGTGACAAAACCTGCCTGTATATTCAAGGATATATATATCATCTTTTTATATAGAACGAGAGGTCAAAAATATGTTCAATCAAAGAAGGGATCGTTTTTGCCATCCATAACAAATGGAAAGGCGAAGTATCAGAAATAGATGAGAATACACAAGAAATACAAGGAGAATCGCCATATGAAAACTATGCAAAGGAAAGGTTGGCAAGGCCGGAATTCCATCGAATAAGGATTGGGCTTGAAAGATTAAGGCGCTCGCTTTCGACAATAGCAGGAAGCTGGCAACGCACAGGCAGGCAGCATACACAAACAGAACTTGGAAACATTCTTAGTCGCCAGCATGAGATCGAAAATGAAGCGGAAAATATCGAAGATATGTACCTGCGTGAATATATCTACGAACAGCTCGATATAGCATCTTGCGCAAGACGATCTTTAGCGCAAGATGTGAGATGGGATATCCAGGCCAGTAAGAGGTACTAAAGTATATTATGAATGATATGGATGTTTTTGTTAGGAAATCTGCCAATTACAGGATATGGGTAGATGAAACCGGGGTGGGGCGCATCCGTATCCTGAAAAGGATTAACTTTAAGACCTTTGTGGCTATTTTTGAGGAGCTTCACGGTGAGATAAAAAAAAAGCTCGCCGGAAACCCTGGAAAAGTCCACATAGTTTGTTACATATCGAAATCTCTCTACGATGAAATGTCCGTCAATGCAAAAGAATTCCTGGAATTCTGCCAATCCTGCATGGGTATCACGTTCGAGCTATCTTTGATAGAAATGTGAGATGCAGAACAATTGAGACCTTTTTTTGTTGTTGGAATAATGGTGTCAACATCTGCCTCATTATCAAATAATATATATTATCGAGTATAATCTCTTCATGGTGATCTATATGATTAAAAAAATATGGTGCGACCCCAGAATGAACAGATCATTGAGTCTTAAAATCGAAAACAAGGAACTCGAAAAAGATATCGAATTTGAAACGATTGTCAAATTCCTGAATGCTCAGAAAGCAGTAATGGATTATGCAGGTTTGAATTAGCTTTTTGCCGCATTCATTCGGTTTTTTGAACAATCGAGGCAATTCCAGTCCATTTCTCTAAATTTATATGCTTATGTTTTCTCTTAATCGAGAACTTCCAAAATAGGAGTTCCGGAGCAAAAAATAATCCCCTGGACTCTGGTGTAAACATGGCAGATGTTAATGCAAATAATGATATCAACAGTGAGCCAGATGATCGCCCATTCTTTTCAATGGCAGGATATTTCCTTATCGGTTTCGCTCTCCTTTTCATTTTGGCAGTACTCTCTGTTTACAGATCTCAGAACAAGATAGCGGATGTGGAGATCGGAAAAGGCTGGGGATTCGAGTATATGGTACGATGCCATCGTTTCGAGAAAAAGCATTATAAGTGTACATGCACATACATGGACAATAATGTCAACTAAAACCATTACGATCACGCTGGAAGCCTATAAGAGACTGCGCTCAAAAAAAGCATCCAATGAAAGCTTTACCGATATTATATTAAAACTTACCAGAAAAAAGGATACGCTTGCCTATATTCGTTCCATGAAACCAAGTATCGAACTCGCGGATAATATCGAAAAAGCAATGCGCAAGACAAGGAAAGAAAAACTAAGGGAAATTCAATTATAATGACCTGCCTTGATACCGATTTCATAATAGACCTGCTGCGCCGGAAACCTGCTGCTGAAACAAAATTGGAAAGTCTCACAGCAGATGGGGATAGATTGACTACAACGCCGCTTAACGCATCTGAACTCTACAAGGGTGCATATAACTCATCCAAACCAATGGAAGAAGCAAAGAGAGTCAGACATTTGCTTGAAACTCTTGATATCCTGGAATTTTCAATTGCAGCAAGCGAAACATTTGGAAAGCTTTCAATTGATCTTAAGAAAAAAGGAAATGATATAGGGGATTTTGATCTCCTGATAGCAAGTATCGCTCTTACCCATGGGGAACCGCTTCTCACAAAAAATGCAAAACACTTTTCAAAGGTTCCGGGACTTGCTGTAGAGAATTATTGAGAGAGTAACGACCTCGGATTGAAAATACGAAATGTATCGCCTTTGCCTCAATCCTTCCATTTCTGCAACCATTCTTACAACTTTCGCCTTTTTGTCTGCATATATAAACAATCCAGCCAATCATTTCCGAAAGTCCTTTTAACGCTTTCGAATTCATTCAGGGACTTGAGACCCTGCCACTAAGAATAAGAAAGCATTCCGAAAATGCCCTTGAGATAGCAAATTTCCTTAAAGGACACCCTTTAGTAAGCTGGATCAACTATCCTGGACTTGTTGACAATCCAAATCACAGGGTCGCATCAAAATACCTGAACCACTATGGGTATATTGTGGGTTTTGGCATCAAGGGAGGATACGAGGCAGGAAAGAAATTCATTAATTCCACCAAACTCTTCTCACACCTTGCCAATATCGGCGATGCCAAGAGCCTTGTGATACATCCTGCTTCCACCACACATCAGCAACTCACTCCAAAAGAGCAGGAAACCCCCACAAGGGGTTTCCATATCAGTTCCATCCAGACTCAAAAAGGTTCTTCGAGAAGGGCAGGTCGATGCTCTTTATTTCGCTGATGTCTGAAAGATTATTCATCATGACTTTTCGTGCGGATATTGTGTAAAGGACATCATCCATGAACAGTGACCTCCTCACAGCTCCCGGTGAGCCCCAGTAATAATAATTCGGCTCCTCGAAGCCATCGAAGTGCGATATCTTACCCTTGAGTTTGAACCCGTCAGGTGTTATGTTGAAGATATAAGCGCCCTGCCATACTTTTTGCACATTATAACCATATCTGCTATCGTATTGCTCATTTGCGGTGATTTCTCTTACAGGAATTACAAGCAAGTTCTTATTCTTGTCAAAGAGGAATGCCTTATGGTCCCGCAATGCTTCGGAATCTGTTCCAGCTTTTCCTATTTCGTATGTATCGATCTGTTTTGGCTTATTGACATCGGATACATCAAAAAGCGACACTTTCACACCTTTTATCGACACTCCCCCCCATTCATTCTCAGCCGTTTCCTTACCCACGCCGATTATGTGGTTTTCATCATAAGGATGCAGGTAATCCGAGAATCCCGGGATCTTTAACTGGCCAAGGACTTGGGGCTTATCAGGATTGGAAAGATCTATCACGAACAGGGGGTCCATTCTCTTGAATGTTACCATGTAGAGCCTGTTGCCAATGAATCGCGTTGAGTATATCCTTTCATCCTGAGCTATCTTTTCCAGCTTTCCTGCGATCTCAAGATCGTTATCCATGACATACACATTATTGTACTGGACATTGCTATTACTTGTCCAGAACTGTGATGTTGTAGCCACCCTGAAATAATCCCCGGATTCATCCATTGAGAACTGGTTCAGAAGGCTTCCGGGGATCTCGCCTTTTGCTTTATATTCAATACTACCCTTATCGATGCCTATTTTCTGGATGACAGTCTTTTCCCTTTCCTGCGCAAGTTTCATTTCATATTCTTCAAGCGCTTTCTGGACATTAACCTGATATGTTTGTTTTTCTTTTTCTGTCATACGGTTAAATGTTTCTTCAAGAATAGATGATATCTTGTCCCACTTTTCATGCAGGTTAAGGTTACTGTTCCTGATCTCATTGATCTTATCCCTGGCGTCCTGTGGAAGCTGCGGCACAACCACTGCATAGAATTGCTCCTGCCTCTGTTCTTCATAATATATTCCAGGCATGTTCTTCCTGTAGGTTATATAGATATTTTTATCCGATACATAGAGGTTGTCAGAATATCCCATCATGAATGTTTTTGCGTCGATACTATCTGTTTTCTTGATATTGATGGATGCAATCGTATGGAATACGTAATTTTGTTCGGGATTATCAAAATAATATACGCCAGGAGCTATTATCTTCTCAGATCCTTTCCTGATCGAAGGCATATCCACGAGATCACCGGTATAATACACATAATCTTTTGCGATCAAATAGACATAATCTCCAATCATCCTTGACTGGAAATAATTGCCATTCAGACTGTAATTCGCAATTTCTTCCGGTTTTTTCCGGTTTGAGATATCATATACCATGGCGACCGTTTTCATAGTCTCCCTTGGTCTTGGCATGTAATCATATTCCTGGATACTATATACCGTGTCAGTATCTTCCAGAAATACTATGAGCGTGTCACCGTTCACGAAAATATCCTTTGGCCGTCCTTCCATCATTGTTGTAGAAAGGATATTTGCAGCTGATGCCGGAAACTCATCAACGATCACCAATTTGTCCTGCGCGAGAACATAAATGTATTTTCCATCGTTCTTTACAAAATCAGCTTCATCCACACCTTCAACCTGAATATTGGTTTTTGAATAATCCGGCGCCTGGATGGCCTGCACTGGTTGGGGCGATGCCACACCCGGAGCCGCTACTTTTGATTCTGCCCCGGCAAGAACTCTGTCCCCGCCGAGAAAATCAAATGCTCCTGTACTTCCAGTGCTTGCTTTAAGGTATTCTCGCAATTCATAAGCCGATGCGAATTTCTTTAATTCCTGTGTTGATCCGGGGATTGTAACATTCCCTCCATCTATTGGTTTTGCGTCCTGCTGTACGCATCCGTTAAAAATCGCAATGCTTATCATTGCCAATATCAAAATTACCATTTTCTTGTTCAATTTTTATCACCTTTATGATACTATCAGGCTGTATAATGATAAATATATCTTTAACTTCGAATTGAATTGGAGTTATAGGTTAGAACTATTAATCCAATCCGTGTGAATCCGTTTGTTCCCTGTCATCTACGTTCGATTCAAACTAATCTCAAAGACATGCCCTATAACGCAAAAATGAGGCTTGTATATGACAACTAATATGAAACACAACTCAATTCTGGGTGGCTTAATTAAGAAATAAGAGCGTCTGCAATTTCTTCTCCCTTTGAACCCATTTCTGTAAGAATCACAATATTAAAGAGTATTAAAAGACGTTAGTATTTACATGATTCGCAGAAATACTCAATTGATCCTGGCTCTTGATGTTACTGACAGGAAGAACGCTGTCAGGATATCAAAGGAAACCGCTGATCATGTAGATGCAATTAAGATCGGGTATCCGCTTGTGCTGGGCGCAGGATCGGGGATCATCAATGATATCTGCAAATTAGCGCCTGTCATTGCAGATTTTAAGGTCGCGGACATCCCGAATACGGACCGTCTTATATGCAGCCAGACCTTTGAGGCGGGGGCAAGTGCAGTCATAGTTCATGGATTTACAGGGCGGGACAGCGTTTCTGAATGTGTCAAAACAGCGAAAGATTTTCAGGGGGATATATTTGTGGTCACGGAAATGAGCCATCCCGGCGCGGTGGAGTTCATGCAGCCCAAAGCCCTTGAACTTGCATCCATTGCGGTAGAATGCAAAGCTTCCGGAGTGGTTGCGCCTGCAACACGCCCTGACAGAGTAAGACAGATAAGGAGTGTTGTTGGAGATCTTACCATCATTTCACCAGGTGTTGGCGCGCAGGGCGGCAGCGCCGCAGATACGATACGCGCAGGTGCAGATCATGTTATCGTGGGAAGGAGCATATACGGATCAAAGACTCCCCGGATAGAGGCTGAAAAGATAGTAAAAGAGATAGAAAATTGCCGATGATGAGAAAAACCAGAGCTGAATTGTGATGAGCCCTATGAGTACTGAGGCATTTTGATTGAAAGCCTCATATATAAAGAAAGTCATATAATGACTTTGTAAATATATGAAGTTCCACCAATGAACGTAAGCCGGGCAACTTATAATGCCTCCTTCATGACAGAGTCGCAGCTGTGCGCCTATCACGGCTGGTTGCAATGAAGATTACCACTGAAAATTGACCCACTTTTCCCATCGAAAATTGACCCACCTAAATTACTAAAATACTCCTGATTAATTGAAGGAGGTTTTGAGGTGTGATCTCAATGGAAGATTGGATAACAATAAGAAACATGAAGAAACGAAATCCCGGAATGGGAACAAGGAAAATTGCAAAAAAAACTCAATGGACGGTTCATTATAAAAATATAATAAAATTAAATTTCTTTTCATTACTTTTTCCCCATATCGAATTCAATTCTTCAAATTTTGCATTTATTCTGACTTTTTAAAACCCATCTTTGAGAACTCAATTTTTAAAAAAAATCACTAGCTATATCATCATTTTTTGAAAT
>JAPMTS010000030.1:0-153 GCA_026552955.1 Candidatus Methanoperedens sp.
GATGCGATCAAGGAAAATCCTAGCCTGGCTCAATTTCAGTTCAGGTCAGAGACTGAATGGGTAAACGGGGCACACAGCAGGACGAAGATTCAGGGATTCTACGGCGCGGGGGCTGAAGATACCTCGCGCAAAAAGCCGTTCGTTATAGAAGGC
>JAPMTS010000030.1:274-37574 GCA_026552955.1 Candidatus Methanoperedens sp.
TCGCTGAAGTTCACCCTTGAGGGTGATGTTGACCTTCAGGGTTTTCTTGGGATTTCTGAGAGCGTTCGCCCCGGCTACCAGAACATCCGTGTGAACTACAGGGTAAAGAGCGACGCGCCACGGGAGAAGATAGAGGAATTGTGCGATTATGTGCAGAAAACATCTCCTGTGCTTGATATAGTACATAACGGGGTGCCTGTTACTGTAACATTGGAAGAATAAATTTTAACAGAACTTGAAATGGATAGATGTAAATGGCGAGAGATACGGCACAGGAAGAGGTTACGGAAGAGGAAATAAGTATATTCAAGCCTCCATTCATTTACAAACATAGAGTTAAGGAGTGAATTAAAATGGGTTATCAAGGAGAAGGAAAACTGTTAGAAGTCTGTACGTGGCAGGGGCGTACCCTTAGATTGCGTCTCGCACGGATGTTCACAAACATAAAGGAGGGATAATGCCGCTCTACCTCTCGAAATTCAGATACTCGCCGGAAACTTGGGCGAGGCTGATCGACAACCCGGAGGACCGACGTGAAGCCGCGCGGACCTACATCGAATCGGTCGGCGGAAAGTTGCACGGGTTCTGGTACGCGTTCGGTAGCTACGACGGCTACAACCTTTGGGAGGCTCCTGACAACATCTCGATGGCAGCCGTCGCTCTCGCCATCACCGGAGGCGGTGCACTGAGCTCGTTCGAGACGACGGTGTTATTGACGGTCGACGAGATGCTCGAGGCGCTTCAAAAGGCAAAGACCGTCCAGTACCGCGCCCCGGGAACCCAGTAGCTGCGAAGCAAGCTATGGTTGGTATTTATATAAACTAGAAACCTATTGAATTATTGGAGTATCTCCAATCAAATTGGAGAAACAAAGGAGGTAAATTATGGTAGATCAGCAGGTAACAATAACCAAGGGTTCGGTCCTTGACGAAGCAGCGGTTCAAAAATTCAAGGCAAGCTTGCGAGGTGAGCTTATCCGTCCTGACGATGGCGGTTACGATGATGCCCGCAAGGTATGGAATGGTATGATGGATAAACGCCCGGCAATGATAGCGCGCTGTAGCGGGGCTGTCGATATCATCAATTCGGTCAACTTTGCCCGCGACAACAAACTCCTGGTGGCTGTGCGAGGCGGGGGTCATAATGTTGCAGGAAACGCGGTCTGCGATGGCGGTATAGTTATAGATCTATCTCGAATGAAAGGAATTCGAATCGACCCGGAATCAGACAAACTGCACGCGCTGAACCCGGTCTCACCTGGGCTGAGTTCGACCGCGAGACACAGGCATTCGGTCTTGCACTACCTGGAGGCATACAGTCTACCACCGGTATTGCAGGCTTCACAGTAGGCGGAGGCTTCGGCTACCTCTCGCGAAAGTACGGTCTGACCATTGATAACCTCCTTTCAGCCGATGTAGTGACCGCGGACGGCAGGCTGCTGGTCGCCAGTGAAAAAGATAATGCCGACCTGTTCTGGGGCATACGGGGCGGAGGTGGGAACTTCGGGATAGTCACCTCGTTCGAGTTCAAACTTCATCCAGTCGGTCCAACAGTACTCGGAGGCAGGTTGATATATCCTCTTGAGAAGGCAAAAGAAGTCCTGCAATTCTATCGCCGATTCATAGCCAAAGCACCTGATGATCTTGACACTTTCCTTGCCTTCGTGACAGCGCCAAAAGCAGCGCCAATTCCAGAAAATATCCAGGGAAAAACCGTACTCTTTGTTATCATCTGTCATACCGGATCGATCGAGGAGGGAGAACGCATAATTAAATCTCTAAGGACGTCCTGTCCGCCAGCAATCGACCTTGTAGGTCCGACACCCTACACCACGCTGCAGAAAATGCTGGATGCCGGGAATCCACCTGGATGGCAGAACTACTGGAAGTCTGAGTACCTGAAAGATCTGAACAATGAAGCCATTGATATCCTCATCGATTATGCTGCAAAAAGACCTTCCCCGATGTCGAAGATGCTTATAGGCCACCTGTTGGGTGCTGTGAAGCGGGTGGGCAATGACAAAATCCCTTACAATCACCGTGATGCGCCCTTCATCATCAACATCGTCAGTATGTGGTCAGATACAACTAAGAATGAAGAGAATATAAAATGGGCGCGCGACCTCTGGAATGCGGTGCAGCCTTTCGCAACAGGCGGAGTATATGTGAACTTCCTGATGACAGAGGGAGCGGACAGGGTCATGGCTGCCTACGGTAAAAAGAAATACGAGCGGCTGGTGACACTTAAAAATAAATATGATCCGACCAACTTCTTCAGTCTCAACCAGAATATTAAACCAGGGAAGTGAAAACTCAGAAACTATACGAAAGTAGATACTGAAGATTCTTACCAAACCCATGCTTGAAATTTCGCCATATGTTTGGCTCTTTGCTTTAATGAGTAGAAAACTTTAAAGGTATTCTCATTCATACTATCTTAATGTTAAGAGTAGGGAGGTGACAAAATGGCTAAGCAAATTGAATGCAAATCAGCGGGGATAAACTGTCCTTTCATGCTTCGTACTGAAAGTGATGATGAGCTTGTATCATTCGCTCAACAGCATGTTAAGAAAATGCATAAAAAGGATATGTCAAAGCAAGATGTCCTCAAAATGGCAAAGACGGTATAGGCAAGTATTATCAGCACATTATTATTGGAGTATCTCCAATCAAATCGTTTCTGCCCCGGAGAGGTAAATTATGGTAGACCAGCAAGTAACAATGACCAAGGTTCCGGCCCTTGACGAGGTAGCGGTTCAAAAATTCAAGGCAAACCTGCGCGGTGAACTAATCCGTCCGGAGGACACGGGATACGATGATGCACAATGTTGTTGGCAATGCAGTCTGCGACGGCGGCATAGTTATAGATCTCTCCCGAATGAAAGGAATTCGCATCGATCTGGTCAGATAAACTGCACGTGCAGGTAATGGGAGAATTTATGGCAAGGTGGTCAAAATTATTATTGGGGAGGAAGACGTATGAAATCTTTGAATTGGAATAATTCCACATTGATAAAAGGAAATGTGGTGCAGAGGAGGTGAGGCGCAGGAAAAAATAATGGGGGCAATTATGGCAACCATCCGGCAAAAAATAACACCGAACCTGTGGTTTGATCGCCAGGCTGAAGAAGCAGCGAGATACTACACTTCAATATTCAGGAATTCCAGGATAGGCAGGATAATACGCGCCAGCAAAGCAGGTTTTGAAATTCATGGCCTGCCGGAAGGCACGGTTATGACCATCGAGTTTGAGATTGAGGGGCAAAAATTCATTGCAATCAATGGCGGTCCGCTATTCAAATTCACTCCAGCTGTATCATTTCTTGTCGCCTGTAATACGAAGGAGGAAGTCGATGAGATATGGGAAAAACTGTCTGAAGAGGGGACGACGCTTATGGAACTTGGTGAATATCCCTTCAGCGAAAAATATGGATGGACGCAGGACAGGCATGGTCTTTCATGGCAGGTGATGTACATGGGCGATCGTAAGATGAAGCAGAAAATCACTCCGACGCTTATGTTTGTGGGCGAGCAGTGCGGGAAAGCTGAAGAGACGATCAATTTTTACACATCGGTGTTTAAAAATGCGGAAATTGGGAGCATCCTCCGCTACGGCAAAGGTGAGGAACCTGACAGAGAGGGAACAATAAAACATGCCGCTTTCACGCTTGAGAATCAGGGATTTGCAGCCATGGACAGCGCTTATGAACACGATTTTACTTTCAATGAAGCCATTTCGCTTATGGTTGAATGCCAGACCCAGGAAGAAATTGATTACTTTTGGGAGAAACTCACTGCAGACGGAGGGCAGGAAAGTGTTTGCGGCTGGCTCAAGGATAAGTTCGGTGTATCATGGCAGGTCTCTCCCACTATCCTGGGCGAGATGCTCCAAGATTCCGATAAAGAGAAGGTAGAACGCGTTACCAACGCGTTCCTGGGAATGAAAAAGTTCGACATTGGGGAATTAGAGAAAGCATACAAGGGGAGAAGAAAATGAGAAAAATAATTGTTTCAGAGTTTTTAACACTTGACGGCGTGATGCAAGCTCCCGGAGAGCCTGATGAAGACCGCAGTGGGGGCTTTAAGCACGGAGGCTGGCATCAGCCATACCACGATGATATTGTCGCCAGGATGATTATTGAAGGCATAGCCGGGTCTGGCGGCTTCCTCCTCGGTCGCAGGACTTATGAGATCTTCGCAGCCTACTGGCCGACAGCTCCAGAAGAGGCGCAGGCATTTGCCGATCCCCTCAACAGCCTTCCGAAGTTCGTTGTTTCAACGACACTGCGTGAGCCGCTTGCCTGGAACAACTCGACCCTCATCGCCGGCGATGTCGTAAATGAAATCGCCAAACTAAAGCGGCAATTCGGCAATGACATCCGGGTAATAGGTAGCGGTGAGCTTGTTCAGACGCTGATGAAGCACGATCTCGTCGATGAATATAATTTAATGATTCATCCACTTGTTCTGGGGAGCGGAAAACATCTCTTTAGAGAGGAAGGCAGTAAACAAATCCTGGAGCTCTTAGACTTCAAGACCACCAGTAAAGGTGTAACGATATTCAAATATAAAACGGAGAAGGAATAATGTATGGCTAAAGTTATTTTAGGAGTAACAATTTCACTGGATGGGTTTGCTGAAGATAGCAAAGGCAGCGTCGGCGCACTATATCCTGATCTCGACACACTGCGAAAGACCGATTTATTACAGGAATCCATACGCACTACAGGGTCGGTCGTTATGGCATGGAAAGAGTTTGAGATGGCACAAGACCCTGATTGGTTTGCGGGTAATTATGAGTATCAAGTACCGATATTCGTTCTTGCAGATAAAGCTCCTGAAAAACATCCAAAGGAAACTGGCAATTTAACTTTTACTTTCGTTACAGACGGTATTGAAAGCGCGGTGCGGCGAGCCAAAGTAGCTGCAGGCCGAAAAGATGTGACAATCATTGGCAGCGCTGCTACTGTGCAACAGGTCTTAAACGCAGGGCTCTCCGACGAGCTGCAGATTGATATTATCCCGATCTTTCTCCATAACGGCTTTCGGCCATTTGAACGTGTTGATGGGAACATTAAGCTCAAAAAAATAAAAGTCATCGAAGCTGGCGAAAGAACGTCGTTACAGTTCCGTGTAGAGAGGTAAGAAAGGGACAAAATCATCAAAAGTTAAGGAGGAAAACACTATGACAAAATTAAACATCTACCTGAATTTTGCGGGCAATACAGAAGAAGCGTTCAACTTTTATAGATCTGTTTTTGGCGGAGAGTTTACGTCTCTTGTCCGATTCAGGGAAATGCCGATGGAAGGCGTAAATATCCCGAAAGAGGACGAAAACAAAATCATGCACATCCGTTTACCAGTTGGCAAAGAAGATCTGTTAATGGCGAGTGATATTCTTGAATCACTCGGGATGAAACTAACTCAAGGCAACAATGTTCACATTTCAGTTCACCCGGAGAGCAAAGAAGAGGCCGACAGGATATTTAACGCTCTTTCGGATGGCGGCACGATAGAGATGCCGATCGCTGACCAGATATGGGGCGATTACTATGGCAGTCTTAAGGATAAGTTTGGAGTGCAGTGGATGGTGATTTACACTTATCCGAAAGGGGAGAAATAATGCAAGGAACCTGGAAAAAATAACTTTATGAACAAAGGACTTATCGCAAAGGCATCAATTTCCATCAATGCGCCTGTTGATAAAATATGGGACGCGCTAACCAATCCCGAATTGATCAGGCAATATATGTTCGGGACAAACATAATATCAGACTGGAAGGAGGAGAGCCCCATTATCTGGAAAGGAGAATGGGAGGGAAACAAATATGTGGACAAGGGCGTGATCCTCAAACTGGAGCCAGAGCGTTTGATCCGGTACAGTCATTTCAGTCCGCTTTCGGGTCAGCAGGACTTACCGGAAAATTACCATACCGTAACAATTGGGCTGTCCGTCAAAGGTAAACAGACATTCGTTTCCCTCCTGCAGGATAACAATGCAACCGAAAAAGTCCGTGAACATTCTGAAAAGAACTGGAAAATAATCCTTGATGGATTGAAGAAGCTTCTGGAGAAGTAATGTATGACCGATGCTGTCAAAAGACTTTTTGTAGAATACGAGAAAGCATTCAATGCAATTGATGCTGAAAAGCAGGTTCAGTTCTTCGCAGAACATTTCATTTCAGCAGGTCCGAAGGGCAGTATCGCACAGGGAAGGGATGAGTTCGCTAAAATGGCGACTAAAGCCGCGGAATTTTTCAGGAGGGTCGGTCAGACATCAGCAAAAATTCTTTCTATAGATGAAATCCCGATCAGCAACGAATATTCTATGGTCAGAGTCCACTGGGGAGTGACATTCAAGAAGAGCGGGAACAGGCTGATCGAATTTGACGTTACATATTTTATCCAGAAGACCGGCCCGGAGCTGAAAATCATTATGTTCATATCTCACCAGGATGAAGAGAAGGCTATGAAAGAACTCGGTCTCCTGGGGTGACCGTATGGAACTGAGAAAAATCATTATACCATTGGCATGATTTATGTTATAAATGGCGGTTAGTGGGGATTTATTTGATGAAAGAAGATTTCCTGCCCACAGCACCCCTTCATATCAGAATCATAAAATAAGGCATTTGCAGTCTGCTTTTCCATCTGCAAAAATTATTTGACAGCGGGATGATCTGCAGCGCCATGAAAGAGGAGACTATATGATCACAGAAAAAGGATTTAGAGTTCTCAAAACTATCCCTGATATATCATGAACCTGATAAATATCTTCAATCCTTTAATGATCTGGCTTTTGCGCTCGCCTTTGCACAGAATAGCCAGCAAGAACACTCTTCTTGTAACTTTTTTTGGCCGAAAGAGCAGGAAGAAGTACACTACACCTGTCAACTATGTGCTTGATGGTAATGTCATTTTCATCACAAGCCTTCGAAGCCGTACCTGGTGGAAGAACCTGCGGGGAGGCGCGCCGGTCAGTATTCACCTGAAAGGAAATGTTATGGAAACATATGGAGAGGTCATTGAAAATAGTGAGAAAGTGACAGAGCAACTGATGGGATATCTTCAAAAGGTTCCGCAATACGCTAAATACTTCAAGATAGGTCTTGATCCGAACGGTCATCCCAATCCCGAAGATGTCACCCATGCAGCGCAGGAGAGGGTAATGATCCTTCTCAGATTGAACATATGAAGGTTTTAATTGCTCAATAAGAAGAAATAATGACACGTTTAGTCTTTCGATCACATTATCACTCCTTAAGAGGCGACATATACCCTCCTGCCGTCCTATGCGTCAGGGGAACCATGGAATCGCATTTTTTTATCTGCACCTCTTTCCCTGATATGAACTTCCCCATCCCCAGAGCCTTCACATGTATCTCCTTCAACGCATCCCTTTCGACATCCTCAAAGAAAAATACCCTGACAAGCGGTTTTGCATCATCCATAAAATCCCAGACCCCGACTACCCTCCCATCGATCAATATCGTTGGTGCGGCATTTCCATTGAAATCAAAGACATTGTCATAGTACTTAGGGTCAAGATACCTTTCCCTTTCCTCATAGCCCATTATGTACGGGTCCAGGACTGGCAGCAGGTTCACGTTTTTCTTTCTTGGAAACCCTGTTGCCTTCATCTGTTCTTTATCAGAGCAAAGCATTATGTAAGTTCCATCCGAATCCGGGACCTCCATTCGGGTTAGGCTGTCACCGAGTTCTTCCAGTATCTTTCTTACCTCCCCTTTTGGAAATCCTGTCCACCACGCAATATCATTTTCAAAGGCAGGTGCAAAAGACGCAAGATACTTTTTTATGATCGATGTCCGTGCACCTGCTTCGTCAAATTCGTTCAGATCCACGTCCGGAAAAAATTCGTTGAAGGGATAGTATGTATGAACATTGCTTTTCCAGCCTGCTTTAGGGATCCCCCTGATCAACAATCCCTGGTCGCACATGAGGTTCACAATAAGAGATATATTGGATTCTTTTCCCAGCTCTTTTGTTATTTCCTTTGTCGTCAATCCCCTGCCATGAACAATACCAGCTATTTTTCTGGATATCTTTTCGTATTTTTCCCAGGTGATCCCGAATTGTTTTGCATAACTTCCGGAAGATGAGCTAACCATTTTCCTTGTTGCAGCAAATGCCTCCGCGATCATATCTTTCGGGAGAATATACAGGGTGCTGCGTATGCACTTTATCCTGCCGAGATTCTTCTTACTGTAGAGTTCTGAATCCAGATATTCTTTTGTAAAATTTCTGGTCCGCGCAAAAAGGGATAAGTAAGGTGTTTGTGGGACCTGCGCATGGAGACCCCCGATATCTCTGACCACATGCACAATATCGTCGATCTTCGAATCATCTGCAAGATGCTGTTTCTTAAGGACGAATAGGTTGATCATGTCCAGGTTCATGCTGTTCATTTTCTCAGTCTCAAATGATATCCTCTCTGTGCTGCGATCTTATAGAGAATAGAGTGGAGTTTTTTCGATCGGTCTTTAATATCCATTTCCCCTGCACCCTCCCTCGCTTCATCCAGCGCCTTTTTCAGCTCATCAGTCTCAAGAACGGTCGCCGCGATGCAGTAATAATTTTTCGATCGCCCTTCGTTGAACTCCTGAAGCATCTGTTTCAGCAGCTCCTCTTTCTGCTCCTGTGATCTTTCGAATGCATCAACTCCATTCTTCAGGACAAAAGAAATATCATCCTCAAGCTTCTGGTAGCATTTGAACGAATCGTGCAGTTTGCCTGACTCCCTGTGCTTTTTCCATTTTTCGCAGGTCGCGCCAACTTTGCAGTCCCAGCAGAACTCTATTCCTTTTTTCTTTACGGCGCAGGTAATGAAGGGGCATCCTGCGACCATCCTGGATTCTGTCTTGCACCCGAAGCACCTGCTTTCTCCCTCGCTCTGGTACCTGGGGCACAGCCTGCAGGATAGCCCGCATACGCCGATCTCAGGGTACTTGAAGATCATCTTTGAATTCCCTTCTTTCTCTCAAGCCACAGCCCGATAAGCCAGGGATAGGCTATGGACATCGTGTAGGAGAACCAGATAGAGAAGTAGAAGAAGTAATCCTGGCTTTTGAACAGGATAAAATAGATCAGAACATCCAGGATGAAGTTAACAATAAGTATCATGGCACCGAATCTCAATCCTTCCGATACTTTTTTTTCAGTATCTCCAAGATAGTCCATCGTAATAAAGAAACCGATAATGAAGTAAGCCGCTATGAGCGGGAAGCTGATCGCCGGATATTTCGAGATATATGGAACTACAGGCAGTTCCATTAAAGCCGGAGTCATAAACACCATTGTTCCCCAGATGAATCCGATGAGCCAGATCAGGACTGAATACAAAAGAGCTTTCCAGGGTTTATAGGGTTTGTATGACATAGATGGATATTTTCCACCACGCTAAATAAATATTTCAATTTTACACTGCATAGATCCTTTTTAAAGCCATGAGAGCATGTAATGTAATCCATTTGCTCGGCTTTCCTTTCTGTTCTATGTTAACAAGAAAGCGCCCATTGAAGGTGCTTTCAAGCTTCCATCTGCCTCGCTCATCCTGCTTTGAAATCACAAGATCAAGAGCCTCCTGCATCCTCCCGTCCCTGTATCCCAGCTTTGTCAGGATCCCCAGTACTTCCAGAACATCGGTGTTGTACATCAGGGGAAAGCCGAACTCAAGCCATGCAGGGATAGATATGCGCTGAATGTTATGGCTTCTTTTGAAGATGTGGTGTTTGAGCAGGTATTCTGCACCTTTTCCTATTGTTTCTTTTATATCGGAAGATCTTTTACCAGAAGGGATCTCAGCCAGCGCCTTCAGCGCTTTCACAACACCCATGTGGCAGCTATGCCTTCTCCAGCAGCGCTGCCTTTTTTCATACGGCCAGCCTTTTGGTGCCTCCGTGATCTTATCGTCAAACCGCGTATATTTGACGATCCAGTCTATCCCCTGCTGAATTCTCATCTCATCAAGATATCCAAGTCTTATCAGGCTCCAGACCATGTTTCCGGTCAGGCAGGGCACTACATTGGCATGCTCGCCTCCATCTTTTCCGCCCAGATACGAGAATCCGCCGCTTTCCCTGTCCTGCGAGTACTGGAGAATGAACTCACAGGCTTTCCTTATGCGCTCATCGTTCCCGTCCGCGCCAAGCTCGGCAAGGATGATGAGCTGCCACACGGTTCCCCTGTATTTTGAGCGCTCGTAGAAATCCTGCGGCTTTCCCCAGTAACCTCCATCCTTCTGCATAGATAGGATCCGGGGAACCACACCAGTTTCCATGATTTCCGCTTTTTCCTGCCTCACTTCTGCACTGTCTTCTGGAATCTCAAGGAGGTTGGTCAGGGCAAAATATCTGACAGAGGGATCATCTTTTTCCAGCAGCCAGTCTGTGGGATCTGCATTGAGCACCGATCTCCAGTTGTCTTGTTTCCTGAGCATCTTTAAAGAGTAACTATGATGACATTACGCTTAAATAGTGGTGATTAGTATTTTATAAATAGGGAAAAACATTCGATAAAAACGGGGTTATAAATAATCATTAATTCGTTATGTTACGAATTAATAAAAAAATCTCTGAGATAAGGGAGGTTAAGAAATGAAAAGTAATCACTACAGGGAACGTCTTGATAAATGCAGCCAATTGATGGAAAAGATGGAACTTGATGCATTATTGCTCACAAAACCCACCAACATGTTCTATCTGACAGGGGACGGTCGTTTATGCGCCTTCGCCATGATCACAAAAGAAGGACATGTAGCTCTTGGTGTGCCAAAAACCGATGTTGAAGATGTGAAGCAATATGCACATTTTGATAAGATCATGGGTTTTGAGAACGAGGTAGGTATGATCCATGCCATCGCTCATTCCTTTGAGCATTTTGGCATTGAGAAAGGAAATGTTGGCCTTGAGTATACATTTCTTACCCAGTCGATGATGGGAATGGTGACGCATCCTCACGCAAAGCCAGAAGAGGTCATGGTAAAAGATTGCACTCATATTATGTCAGAATTGCGCATGATCAAAGATGACGACGAGATCGAGCGCATAAAGAAAGCTGCAAAAGTCGCAGAATCAGGGATGAAAGCTGCTGTTGAAGCATTGAAGGCAGGTATCACTGAGAGCCAGATCGCAGCTGAAGCAGAATATGCTATGCGTCAAGCAGGGGCTGAGGAATTCTGGCGAAGTTATGTTTCATCAGGAGAGCGTACAAATATAGCTCATGGACTGCCATCACATAGAAAGGTAAAACAGGGCGACCTTGTGATGATAGATATTCATCCCATAGTCAATGGATACAGTGCTGATATGTGCCGTACAGTATGTGCTGGCAAACCCACTAAAGAGCAGCAAGAGGCTTATGAGCTTTATCTTAAAGCGCAGCAATCAACCATTGAAAAAGTCAGAGCAGGCATAGGTGTTGGAGAACTCGAAGTGGCGATGCATGGTGTTCTGAAAGATGCAGGGCATGGAGAGCATATCTTCGGTCCTCCCATCCACGGAGTGGGGATAGAGTTCGAAGAGGCGCCACTTCCCCCCGGCCATGCTTTCTTCCATGGAGAGAAAGAGCCTGAACCGCTTGAAGCTAACACAGTTATAGCTGTTGGGAACTGCGGATTGTATCTTGGTAATTTTGGTGTGCGAGTTGAAGACACAGTGGTTGTTAAAGAAAAAGGGCATGAAGTGCTGACAGGATATCCCAGACATCTTGAACTTCGATGAAGAAATAATGACCGAACCAGGAAGTTCCTCTGAAGAAAGTGATGTGCGTTCCCTCAAGGTAGTACTTGGGATCTACATAATTATTTTCGCATTCAAACTTATAGTTTATTTCATGACAGGTGTCATGGCACTATTTGCCGAAGCGCTGCACACCTTGAGCGACATTTTCATTTCAGGCTTTCTCTTGGTCGCGATACTATGGTCCCGCAAAGAGGCTGACGAAGTACACATGTTCGGTTATGGCAGGGCGCAGAACGTGGCAGCTCTCGTAGCGGCTACGATATTCATTTCATTTACAAGTTTCGAACTGTATAGGGAAGCAATTCCCAGGCTCTTTTCACCTGAAACAGGGAGTTATCAGAATCTGCCGTTAGCTCTGGGAATACTTTCCGTGTCGATGATCATCGCTGCTTTTCCGCTTGTCAACATGTTCCGTCAAAAAAAGAAGGGAGCTGCTGCAAAAGCACAGCTCACAGAACTGTTCAATGATGAATTGGGCTTACTGGCAGCGCTTATTGGCACACTGTTCATCATGCAGGGTCAATTCATTGCTGACCCGATCGCATCTATCATTGTTGCAACAATTATCGCTTTTAATGCAGCCGGATTGTTCAGGGAGAACCTTAGCTTCCTGCTGGGCAGCTCGCCTGGTCCTGAATTCCTGAAGACTATTGAGAGCATTGCTCGCTCAGTTGAAGGTGTGCTGGGTGTTCATGACCTTCGCGCCGAGTATATAGGGCCTGATACTGTTCATATTGGGATGCATATCGAGGTGCAGAAAGGGTCTCCAATTGAAGACGCAGATCGCATCGCTGAAGAAGTCCGCGAGCAGGTGCATAAGTCAATTAAGGGCGGCTATTGTGTCATCCATATGGATGCTGCGAAGTCAAAGAAATCGGAAGTCGGGGGGCTTACAATATAAATCCCGGACAATTGAATATGATGGAGAGAGTTAAATGAAGAGAGGCGGTATTCTATTTAAAATGTTGATGGTGCCTTTATTATTGGCATTCGGTCTGTTTTTTCATATAAGCATCGTTTCTGGGGATTATCCGATTGAACAATTTTCGCTCAATTCAGGGCGCGAGATTTTTGATTCAAATTGTGCAGGTTGTCATGGCGAAAAAGGAGATGGCTCAGTTTTTAAAGGAGCTTTTAATTTCACCAATAATGAACTTATGATAATAAATAACTCATCAGTATTTTTTGATGCTGTCACAAATGGAGTTCCTGGCACTGCAATGCCACCATTTGGAAAACTTTCGATTCCACAAAGATGGGATGTGGTATCCTATCTCTGGACATTCTGGATGGATTTTACCGAAGTTGAACATGGGAAGACCATATATCAGAAGAATTGTGCATCATGTCACGGTATCAATGGCGATGGTTCAGGAATTACCGGTGCTTTTGATTTTACGAATGTAAGCAGGATGGTGCGGGAAGAGCCTGAAGTGATTTTTACAAGAGTAAGTGATGGTGTCGACGGAACATCTATGCCATCATGGAAAGATTCTCTCTCGGTAGATGAGCGGTGGAATATCGTCAAATATATATGGACATTTCAGTTCAAAGGTTATTTCCAGATACGTCAACCATCTTTAATAACTCCAAACACTGAAAGAACATTATCCAGCGAAGCATGGTATTCTTCACCTATAGGTATGGCAATTATTGCAATATCAATACTCCTGGCGATTGCAGTATTATATCTATTTGGAAAGGGGATGAAAGAGCGATGAATAACGTAAGACTCGTATTGATCGGTCTGCTGATACCTTCACTCCTCATGATACCATATAGCATAATTTCGTTCTACACTGACTTTGCCAACAAGAATCCTGAGCCAGCTCAGGTTACTGTCAGTTTTCAAGGCAAGGTTTACAATGCAATTGAGGGAAAGAGAGCGTTTGAGCAGTACCAGTGCATGGGCTGTCACAGCATTGTGGGAAATGGAGCGTATTTCGGACCTGACCTTACCAATGTTTACAAAAGGATCAAAGGGAACGATGCTGCACTTGCCGCATATCTTCTTTCTGGTGTTCCTGCAAAAGGTATGCCTCCAATGAGGGAACGAGAGATGAGCGAGGAGGACGCCTATCGAACCGTAGCTTTCCTGAAGTATGCACAAATGCTGGACACTAATGGGTGGCCGAATAATGGTTCATGGGATCGTGATGGAAATATCGATGGCGTCCCGGCTAAACAAATATCTCCATCTGGCATATGGCAGATAATACTGGGAATCATTTTCATCAATTTTCTCATTTTTATCGTTATTATGGTATACGAATCCGAGAAGGAGGAAGAACATGATTGAGTATCCATCAATTGCCAGGACTGGAAAATATTTCGTAACAGCGATTCTCCTTTTTATTTTTCAGATGATACTGGGTCTTATCATGAGTTTTGATTTTGTTTTAAGGGGAACATCAAATACGCCTGTCCCATTTGATATCTTGAAATCTCTGCACCTCAATGTAATGGTCCTCTGGCTTCTTCTTGGCTTCATTGGAGGTCTTTATTTTCTCTTGCCTAAAGAGGTTGGAAGAGATGTAAAGTATCCAGTGCTTATTGATTTCCAGTTCTGGTTCTTGCTGCTTATCGGTATAGGTATAATCATTTCTGAACTTTTTTTCACAGGCAAGAACTGGTGGCTTGTGGAAGGACGGGAATATGTTGAAGCTGGCAGGTTCTGGGATATATTGCTCACTCTTGGACTTTTAAGTGTGGTCTATAATGTGGGAATAACGATCCATGAACGAAAACGACATATGAGCTCACCAATGCTTGTCCTTGCAGCGGGTGCGGTCGGTTCTATATTAATGTACATCCCCGGTGAGATATGGTTCAATAGCATCATCGCAGCTGAGTACTTCAGGTGGTGGGTGGTACATTACTGGGTCGAAGCTACGTTTGAACTCATAGCGGCAGGAGCGATCGCGCTGATACTTCTCTCAATAACAGATGTGCGCCGGGAGATAATAGAGAAATATCTGGCAATTGAGGTCGCCCTTGTCCTGATAACTGGAATAATTGGTCAGGGTCACCACTATTACTGGATCGGCACTCCAGGATTCTGGTTATTCGTTGGAGGACTATTCAGTGCTCTTGAACCTGTGCCGTTATTTCTGATGGCCTGGTCAGCATATAAAGACCTGAAAGAAAACAAAAAACCCATGCAAAATAAGGTCGCCCTTTACATGATAATTGGAGCAACATTGGGGAACTTGCTTGGCGCGGGAGTCTGGGGTTTTATCCATACCCTGCCTCAGATCAATTTTTTCACTCATGGTACCCAGATAACAGCTTCACATGCGCACTTCGCCACTCCTGGAACTTACCTTTTCCTTGTTCTGGGATTTGCGTATATTGCCATACCGGCGCTTTCAGATAGAACGAACTTCTTTCAATTAAGGGGTAAAATCGGCTTCTGGATTCTGGTAATCGGATTCTTGAATATGATCATTGCACTCCTTCTTGCAGGGATAATTCAGGTGCAATTGCAGAGGATTTCAGGCATGAGTTTCATGGAAGTCCAGAATATATTGTTACCATTTTATGGTTGGAGAACGATAGGTGGTGTGATAGCACTAATGGGTGGACTGGTCGTAACATATGATATAATAATGATTGGTAGAAAGAAAATAGTTTAATGAAATCAAATATCTCAATTTGCACAAAAGAATGAACCAACTTAAAAGACATCTTGGCCTAATCAGTATCGGAATGGGTGTAATAAAAAGGACAGGATTGATTGCATTCCTTACCGCACTAAGCTCCACTGATCTATCTTCATTTATCACTGAATCAGGAGGAACATGAGAGTTCAACTTTTGTATATCTTAGATTGTCCCTGGTGTGTAAAAACTAAAAAATTGATCAGAGAAAGCCTGGAAGAACTTGGAGTAGAAGCCGGGCTAGAGGAAATTCTAATTGATTCTGATGAAAAGGCGGAGAAATATGAATTTTTGGGTTCTCCAACTGTTAGAATAAATGGAAAAGATATTCAGGAAGAAGTTAGTAAGGGGCAATGTTTACCTTGTGAAGAAATTGTTAAATATGAGCAAGAATCAACTGATTTTGTTAAACAGGAATGCAGATGTGGATGCAGGATATATTTTTATAAAGGAAATCAATACCCGTATCCTCCAAAAGAAATGATTCAAGAAGCTATTATGAAATTGATATCAGCTGATCAGGACCTCTGAGGGAATATCATCGGCTTATGGGAGGCGATCAGGTAAATATACCTGGAGACCAGCCCTTTTTCTATGGCTATTCCTTTTGTTTCAGAGTTACTTCCGCTTCTCCACCTGTGCTTTCACCCTCGGGCTGTTTGCAGCTTTCTGGACTTCTGGTGGGAAGTCCGACTCCTCGAACACCTGGCGGATCTCGATCATATCGCCATCCTGTGCGGGGACTCGCTTTGCCCATTCGACCGCTTCTTCCTTTGACTTTACGTCGATCATCCAGTAGCCTCCGATTACTTCTCTGGCTTTGATGAGGGGCCCATCGGTCACTCTGGGCTTCGCGCCGGAAAACGCGACGCGTGCACCTTTCGAGATCGGGTGAAGCCCATCAAGTGATATCAGCGCGCCTGCCTTTGCCAGTTCTTCGTTGAATTTCATCATCCTGGCAACAGATTCAGCAGGCGGAGCGAATCCTTCACCAGCCCTCTCTGCTGGCGGCGTATCTGGCTGGTAGACTTTCGGGATCATGAACATCATGAATCGCATGGTCTTATCTCCTTTTGATTATCCGACCTTATTACAGAAAAAATCATGGCTTCCTGACGAACATGGCCGCAGAGGCCTCTTCTATCTCCTTATCAGATAGCTCCTTTACGCGCTTACCCACCATCCAGCTGTGTCCGAACGGATCAACTATACCGCCGGCGCGGTCGCCCCAGAAAGTATCAGCAATGTTCATGGTTACCCTTGAGCCTGCAGAAACAGCTTTTTCAAAGACAGCATCTGCATTTTCAACATACAGGTACATGCTGGCACTTGTGCCGCCTCCCGGCGATAGGGGTGAGAAGACCTTCATCTCTGGAAATTCAGGAGATAGCATCAGTATCGAATCACCGATCTGGATCTCTGCATGGACAATGCTTCCATCGGATCCGTGAAAGATGCGCCGTTTCTGTGCGCCAAATGCCTTTTTGTAAAATTCAATTGCCTTCGCGACATCTTTCACAACGAGATCAGGTGTGAGCGAATGATAACCTTCCGGAATGGCTTTTATTTTCATACTAACCTCCAAATTATTACTTCCTGCGATTAAGGTTGGTTCTCATTCTATTTTAATTTTATTTATTGTTCTCATAAGCCTGCTTTAAAGTACTTACGTCAATCTTTTTCATCTAAAGCATTGCCTCCATGACCCTTTCCGATCTCTCTGCATCACTATCCTGCAGCATCTCGCCCAGAACAGTGGGAACGATCTGCAATGACAGCCCATATTTATCTTTCAACCAGCCGCAGCCAATGTATTCTGGTCGATGAGATTTTCATCCGAAAAAGATTTTATTGAGCAGATAGCGTCCTATGATATTAGCGAGAAGATTGCAAATGATGCTTTGAAGGAATTAATCAACAAGGGAATTGTGGAAAAAAGGAGAAATGCTTTTTATCTGCTAGAAGAGCAGAGGATTTATGAATGAACGCCAGAAACAGATACAGCTTGCTGTTGAAAAATTTACTTCACAGGTCAGAGATGTTAATGGAGTAATTGAAGTTGCTCTATTCGGCTCAGCAGCTTCGGATAAACCCAATCCTCAGGATTTTGATCTCATGGTTTTCATAGAGAATGTTGCTTGTATTCCCCACATTTCCAAAAGTATACGGAAAACCACAAATATATTCCATGCCCATGATGTGTTTATTTTTGATGAGAGAAAAAAGTATCTTGGAAGGATTTGTCAGCGAAGCGTTTGCCCTACAAGTTCTGTGGAGTGCTATATCAAAGATTGTGGAAAGATCCAATATCTGAAACAACTTGACCGATTTGTGTTTGACGAAAAAAAAGCCTTCAAAATAAGACCTGTTGTCATCTGGAAGAATCCTGAACAGAAAGAAAGCATAAGCCAGCAGTGGTTCAATGCATTGGCATCAAAATCGCCAACTTTATAATCCTCAATTCCATGTTAGAGGCAATGAATCTGAAAGCTGGCAGGAACGAGCCCTGCCCCTGTGGCAGTGGAAAGAAATATAAGAAATGCTGCATGAAAACTCAGGAAATTAAGGAGAATGCAGAGCGCAAACTTAGAGAGAAGATACTTGAGTTCTCCAGAGAGCCGCTCTTTAAGGCTGAATTCGAAGAAGCGAGGAAGGTCTTCTTGGAAGGGAGAGAGCCCGACGAAGGCGATGAAGTCATGTTCATTGACTGGTTCATTCATGACTACAGGCTGAAAAATTATGGTAAGAGTATCATTGAGTTGTTCTATATTGAAAAAAATCCGTTCCTTCCCCCTGTCGAAAAGGAAATTCTCGAAGGATGGCAGGATACTGCTCTCAGGGTTTATGAAGTAACTGGAATAGAAAGAGATAGAGGCATACATATCAGGGATCTCTTTGATAATAATGAAATATTTGTTCATGATATACGTTCTTCCAGAAGAATGACTAAATGGGACATTGGTGCATTGAGAGTTATTAAAACGCTCGGCAAATTCTATCTTTCTGGAGCAGCATGCCTCTTACCTGCGACTCGCAAGGCTGATATGATCCAGTTCGGTAAGGAAAGTTTTCTAAGGTTCAAGATGGAAAAGCCAGAGGCGACATGGCAGGATTTTTTCAAAGAGCGCGGCCATACTTTCATTAATTTCGCCTTCATGAAAGCAGCTCAGACTCCAAAGATTGTAACTCCTGAAGGTGATCCAATTCTTTTTACAAAGGCGGTCTATGAAGTCAAGGATTATGATAAGGCGGTGAATGCGCTTTATGAAATTCCTGATCTTGAGATTGTTGAGTCCGATCAGGATGAAATTCACTTTAAATTAGTCACCGAGATAAAAGATCATTACATCAATGAAGGAAATATAAGGTTTGAAACATCTCTGGTTTCTGATGATGGTGATCCGCAGTACAGGTCAATGGGAGATCTGACAATTAACAGCAAACAGCTTATTCTGGATTGCCTTTCCGAAAAAAGACTTGAACTCGGGAAAGAGATGCTTAAAACTCTGGGAGATTCCATTGAATTCATATCAGAGTCAAAGCAACATCCTGATCTTAGCGGCAGAAAAAATGAGGGCAAGAAAGGCAAAATCCAACAAAATGAGATAGATGAGCCTCTGCGTGAAATGCTCGGGAAGAAATTCCTTGAAGATCACTATCGAAGATGGGTGGATATGCCCATTGGATCCTTAGGAGGAATGACACCCAGAGAAGCTTCAAAAACACAGGAAGGGAAAGAGAAGCTTAAAGAAGTCCTTAAAGTAATGGAAAATGCTGAGGAACGAAGACATAGAGCTGGAGAATTGAGCTATGATGTTCATAAATTGCGTGAAGTGCTGGGGATGTGAACTTTTTGCTCGATAAAATGAGATATGGAAAATAATGAGACAATAGAAGAAAGGGACGATCTTGAAGATCTCATAGATGACAATACTGACTATTACTGGAATGAACTTCAAGAAGTAATACCTGAAATGGATACGCTATCATTGATCAGAACAATGGTTGAGCTTGAACTTTTTGTTAATAAAACTCTTGCTCTTGAAATCTCAAAAAGGGATGATGCCGTATTTCATCTGCGAAAGATCATCCAGGATGGTGATTACTGGGAGTATGATGGTCTTGGGAACGGATGGGCGCCCATTCATACAATTTTTATACTCCCGCTTATCAAGAATAAGGAAGCTCTACAGCTTCTCCTTGATATTTTTAGATATCGACGGAAAGATATCACAAACAGGATAACAGGGGAAGTTTCTGGTCTTTTTTATCATTTTGGAGAAAATGGGATAAAGAACCTCATCGAGTTCACCAAAGATGAAACCCTGGAACCATTTGGGCGGGCTGAAACCATAATAAGTCTTGTGGCTCTTGCAAAAACGCACAGTTCTCATAAAGAAGAAATTATGAGACATATTTCAAACCTTATAGAAACCACCGATGATATTACTTTTGCAAGCCTGATAGCAGATGACCTGGCAGCATTTCAGGATAAATCAGTCCTTCCCATTTTGAAAAAAGCATTTCAGGATGGAAGAATAATTAATTTATTCATTCATGAAAAAGAAGTAGAATCAATTATAAACGGGAATACCCCATATGAGATGGAAAGATATACCGTTGATCCGCTGACTCACTTTTCACGAGAAAATATTGAGGATCTTTACTTTGAATGTTATGACGATGATGAGGACGAAGATATTGAAAATGAATCATTTCTGGTTGATGAAGAGGAAGATGATGAGGAAATATATTCAGATACTATCAAGCCTGAACAGCCTGTGAAGCAAAAAAAGGTTGGCAGGAATGCTCCATGTCCATGCGGTTCCGGCAAGAAATATAAGAAATGCTGCCTGCCAAAAGGGAAGTAGTAACGCGGCACACGTTGATTTTAATTTGATGTAACAGAAGAGCGCTCCCATATCAACATCTTCAAGCTTGGCGCATATTATTTCAAGCTTCTTCGATGACCTCAGAGCTGTTCAGAGAGATTGAGACTTACTATTAGAAGCAAAGATACAGGTTCAAAATGGCGATCGCAGGAGAGAGGAACAAGGTGATGAAAATTCTCGATAAGAAGAGTTATGACCCCACTTTGATCGAAGACCCTGCACCTTTCACAGTGGAGAATAAGCAGGTATCAGAAGTACGGAGAATTGCTCAAGAATTCGGTGGAAAGCTACCCACTCCGGGGTAAGATCGTGCTGGTCATGAAGGATATGGCGTGGGTGGAGCAGGCGGTGACGATGGAGGCGGTGGTGAGGGGCGGGAAACGATGAGTTCTTTTTGTTGAGAAAGAGTTATACAAGTGGGCAATACTAAAATGAGAAACATGTCCGAATATAAAGAAATGAATACTGAACATCTGATAAGTGAGATGGTCTATCTTTGTCTGGAAGTTCCACCCGAACTCGCCCAGGAAATTGCCACAAGAAATGATGCCATTTCCTATCTGAGGGATATCCTTCAAAATGGAAAATACTGGGATCATGGCGGTCCGGGTGATGCCTGGACGCCCTATCATGTTATTCATATTCTGGCTTTAATAAAAATAAAAGAAGCTCTTGAGCTTTTGCTTGAAACTATGAGAAATAAGAATGATCTTTTAGGTGATTGGATCACGGAAAGCACCCCGACTCTGCTTGCCGCATTTGGTGAAAGTGCGATAGAACGACTGAAGGAATGTGTTCTCGATGAAAAACTTGACCTGTATATTCGAGGCTCGATCGCAACGGCTTTGAATGTGATCGCCCATCAACATCCTGATAAAAAAGAGGAAATAAAGGCTTTTCTTACAAAGCTTTTAGACGATACCAATGACCCAACGTTTGCAGCATTCCTGATAGATGAAGTGCTTTCATTCAAGGATCCGAACCTTGTTCCCCAGGTACGGAAAGCATTTGAAGATGGGAAAATAGATACGGATGTAATAAGTCAATATGATGTGGATTGGGTTTTCAATCTGCCAGAAGAAGAGCAAAGCTATAGCAAATTTATGAAAAGCCCGCTGGAGCATTTTTCCAGAGAGAACATCAACTACCTCAAAAAGATATCTTATCCAAAGAAAGAAACTCCCACGAAAAAAACTAAGACGAAAATAGGTCGCAATGATCCATGCCCATGTGGTTCTGGAAAAAAGTACAAGAAGTGCTGCATGAAAAAATGATAGCAATCGAGAAGATGATACTTTGAACCTGACCAGTATTTTCAATCCTTTCATGATCTGCCTCCTGCGCTCACCTCTACATAAGATTGCCAGCAAAAACACACTTCTCATAACATTTACTGGATGCAAGAGCGGCAGAAGATATACTACCCCTGTTAATTATGTGCTTGATGGTAATGTTATTTTCATAACAAGCCTGCACAGTCGCTCCTGGTGGAGGAGCCTGCGGAGAGGCGCTGCGATCAGTATACGCCTGAAAGGGCAGGATATGGAAACATACGGGGATGTCATTGAAGATGACGAGAATGTAACAAGACAACTAATCGCATATCTTCAAAAGGTTCCGCAATATGCGCGATATTTCAAAGTGAATCTTGATCCTGATGGTAATCCAAACCCTGAAGATGTTGCTCAGGCGGCAAAGGAGAGAGTCATGATCCTGCTCAGATCAGGATGATCAGAATGCGATATGTTGCCGAAAAAAATCCGGAAAAATGCAGACAATGTGGATTTTGCGATGAGGTAGCATGTTCAAGCAGGTATGTTGGGTATTCTGAGGAGTGCAGGGGATGCGGGGCGTGCAGTCTTGCCTGTCCTTATGAAGCTATTCAGATGATTGAAATTCAGAATGGAAAGAGCATATCTATTACAGTGGATGGAGCAATTATTTCAGTTCCGGAGAGAGTTACTGTCAAAAAAGCGCTTGAGATGTGCGGCTATGAACCGTGTGATTTTCCAGGAGATGGAAATCTCTTCTCCCCCTGCAGGACCGGTGGATGCTGGAGCTGTGCGGTTCTCGTGAATGGTGAACTGATGCCATGCTGTGTCGCAGCAGTTAAAGAAGGAATGAATATTAACACAGAAACAGAGGTTACTCCAAAAAGACCTGTTCACGGCTGGATGGGGCATGCTGTTGGAGGTGTTGGTACTCCGTGGCGTTTGAAAAAGTCATCCGGTTTCATAGAAACAGCATGTTTTACCTGCGGATGTAACTTCCAGTGTATGCAGTGCCAGAACTGGACCACGACATATAATGGAAGAGAGATCGCCCTGACTCCTAAAGAGGCAGCTTTACTCATGAGCGATGCGAGAAGAAACTATAGAGTGGATAGAATGGCTATTTCGGGAGGAGAGTGTACTCTGAACAGGAAATGGTTAATTGAATATCTCAGGGAATTGAAAAAGAAAAACACTGATGAAAAGGCACGTTTTCATGTGGATACAAATGGTTCGATACTGACACCTGATTATCTGGATGAACTGGTCGATGCCGGGATGACTGATATAGGCATAGACCTCAAAAGCTTCGAACTTGAAACATTTTCGCACATGACAGGTGTAAATAACAGGGAAATAGCCAGAAAATATTTAGAAACTGCATGGAATGCGGTAAAGCATATTGTTGATTATTATCCTGAAAAAGTGTTTGTTGGTATTGGAATTCCATATAACAATAATCTCATCTCACTTGAAGAGATCCGTAAAATGGGGGATAAAATAAGAAATATCGATGAGAATGTGCAGGTCTGCGTATTGGACTACAGACCAGCGTTTCGAAGACCATACATACAGAGACCGGAATATGAAGAAATGGTCAAAGTCTGGACAATTCTTTCCGGAACTGGTTTGAAAACTGTGATCTGCCAGACTGCCAACGGTCATATAGGGCCGGAATTATGATGTGGATGCTGCTTTTTTATCTGCATCCAAGAGCGATTGAGTAAGTTTCCTCCATCTCCTCTTCTGAAGTGATCCCAACCGCTATAGAATCTGCATACCCGTAGATATATTCGAAAACAGACCTTTCCGGAGAAACTTTTCCTGCGGCGAGAGGCTTGATTGCAATAACCCCTTTCCTTGTTCTTTCAAGAGCTTTTAGCGTGCTTTCAACATCCGGTTCCATTCCATAACCGACAGTATTCACCGGCGCAAGATATGCCTCAAAAGCCAGCTCATCAAGCAGGGGGATTGTAGAACCCGGTGAATGCGTGGAAGCTGCAGGCCTGGCTCCTGCATCCCTGATCATATCGATCCACTCACTTAGACGGGAATCAAAATCATCGCAGAACTGGGCATGCACAAACGAACTCAGGTTCAAGCGGTGAAACTAGATCAAGATTTGCTGCAAAATTCCCTCTGGGAATCACGACCGCAACGAAGAAATCACCGACGAGCTCTTGCGCTTTCATTAACGCCTCTACCAGAGGTTGATACCCGATGAGCTGAACAGCCCTGACTCCCAGGCTGGTTGAATGGACAAAAAGTCTTGTCATGTTATCAGTATTGTCGAAAAACCGTCTGCGGTAATCAATGTCGTATTTGACTGAATCAGGGATTTTTATCCCACCCGAGTCCGGGGCAAAAACCCAAACTTTACGTGGTGACATGGTTATCTCAAGAGATATTGTCTACTTTTCTTAAGGTCGTTATACCACTCAGGACAATTTTTCTTAATAAACTCATCCATCTCTTCCAGATCCTTTGGGTCCTTGTTCCTTTTTACCCACTCCTCAAGAATCTGCTTTTTCTTTGTCGTCATGGAGGCTGATGATCTGTTTTCCTTTTTGGCTATCTTATTCATTCGTATCCACTCATGAAAAACATTGAGTTGAAATCTTCACCTTTGTATATAACCTCTTTTCATTTAATCTCCTTTCCTCACCATTAAATATATGTGTGATTAAAACACACATATATATGGTGAATAGTTGGCAAAATATCTTATAAATAGATCTTATCAAATCGCCAGGGATGAATTCATAGATGTCGTCGTTATCGCTGTCCCAAACTCTAAAAAGTTTCCCAACGGCATCAAATATGGAGTCAACTATCGCGTTTTCGCAGGACATGAATGGATTGAGCTAATCAGATACGATAATGCACATGGAATAGGCGAACATTGCCATGTGTTTGGTGAGATAAAACCAACCAGATATATGCGCCCTGAAGAGATAATAACTGAGATGATACAGATAATAAATAAAAGGAGAAGTGAGATAAATGAAATCAAAAACAGAAAAAGCTAAGCCCTCAATAAAAGCTCATTATGTTGAAATACTCGTTCTTCCAAAAGAGGAATATTTCAAAGGATTGAATGATTTATTCGAGCAGGCGCATAAAGGTGAACTAAAACCCCAGCCGCGTCAGATAATAGTGAGTTCTATCGACGACCTCAACAGCATCCTTACTCCGGAACGAGTGAAAATATTAAAAACAATTCGTGATTTATCTCCTCAATCCATCAGCGAACTTGCAGATCTTCTGGGCAGGGATCGCAGAAATGTCATCCACGACCTTATGTATCTCAAAGGGTTGGGATTCGTAGACATCAAAGATGAAAAGAAAGATAAGAAAGCAAAGAAGCCCACTGTGGATTATGACGCAGTGCACGTGACGATACCGATCTCTTCTGATTCGGTGGTTCTGGCTTGAATTCATTGCTATTCCCTGGCTTTTAAAAGATGAGTGGTGCTTCCGCCCTACTTTGCAACTTTGCAAGAAATTTTAGTTCTTTCAGGAACAACATTTTCAAGTGAAATAGCGATTAATTTCCTTATCCGATATTCTTGATGATCTTCTTCAGGAAAGTCTGGAACTCATTGAGAAAGGAGTAGAAAATCCGTATCATCTATGGTCCTTCTCGATCAAATCCTTCCTCTTAATGTCGGGGATTTTGGCAACCTCATTTACAGAATCAGCCCTCACCCAATCACCCTCTCCATTATTTCAATCACTGTTTTTGGATACTTCTTTGCGTAGCTCATCAACTTCTCTTTTGAATCCTGCTTGGCCCATTCGGATATATCAAGTACCATCTTGTCATCCGGTACTCCATTATATTTCCAGATGTATATGAAGTCAAGGACAGTCTTTTCAGGGTCTGAATATCTGATGATCTCATCTTTTTTGTTTATTCCAAAACTAACCAGCAAAGGCGATATCCTGGTGAACTTGAATTTATAACCGGCTATGTTCATTGGATTTGCCCTGAACAGCGTATCATTGATCACATCCTCCACCGCAAAATATTCATGAGTCATGTTATTTAGTTTCAGTGCAGTGTGCAGCCCAAAATACCATTTTCTCACGTTCTTTAATTCCAGCCCCTTTGCTACGAGTTCAAGATGACTGTATTTGCTCCTTCCAAGTTTCAACTCCTCAAGGGTCTTCACATAGAATATTCCTCTGAATATCCTTGTCAGGTAGCCCTGTGCAATGAAATATCGGATCACGGTCGTATAGTCCAATTTCATTGATTTGCAGTACAGCTCCAGCTCCTTTGACGTGACGAACTCTTTGTTTTCTATACGAAGCTTTTTGAGCAGAACACTCATTTTCATTTATATCACAATATCATATATAGTATGATGTTTTGATATATATCATTATGCATAATTAAGCTTCTAATAGGAGTTAGCCGGCATTTTCACGCATGGCAAATTATTAGATCGATTTTCAGATAAATCATACATTTTGCTTGTTGAGTTCAGTAACTCCTAAATGGAAAAAAAATTAATCCCATAAATTAATAACAATAGACGAGTCTCATGCCCATCTTCGACATAGCAGAAACGCGCCCGCGTATCAACATCTTCAAGCCGGGCGGCGCATATTATTTCAAGCACTTCTTCGATGACCTGGAGCTATTCAGGGAGCTTGAACCGTACTATGAGAAACAAAGATACAGGTTCAGGATGGCGACCGCTGGCGAGAGGAACAAGATAATGAAGAGATTAGATAAGAAGGGCTATGACCCTAATTTGATCGAAGACCCTGCACCTTTCACCGTGGAGATAAGCAGGCACCAGAAGTACGGTGAGCTGCTCAAGAATTCGGTGGAGAACTACCCACTCCGGGATAAGATCGTGTTTGTTATGAAGGATCTGGCGTGGGTTGAGCAGGCAGTGGCGATAGGGGCGGTGGCGAGGGGCAGGGATCCGTGATCTCATCTCCTGTCATTTTCGCAGTCTATTTATAAGATTAAGAGCCATTTTTGATAGGTGGCAGTATGTCAGTTCCGATGATATTGAAAATATTGGGTGGTCTAATACTGGCGACGCTGATAATATTATTCTTGGTATATCAAATAGACATTCGTGATGCAAAGGAAAGGATCTTAGAAAGCCAGGTCGTTGATACGCCCTGCGGGAAGATAGATTACGCACTCACGGGAGAAGGGGACATCAACATACTGACAATACACGGAGCAGGCGGCGGCTTTGACCAGGGTTTATGGGGAGTAAGATATCTGGACGCCAGAGATTTTCGGTTCATCTCTCCATCACGATTCGGATACTTGCGAACCCCTCTTCCAGAAGATGGGACACCGGCTGCGCAGGCAGATTCATATGTATGTCTGCTTGATACATTGAATGTTAAAAAGGTAGCTTTGGTGACATATTCTGCGGGAGCGTTATCTTCCGCAGAATTTGCATTAAGACATCCTGATAGGATCTCTGCTCTGGTATTAATAATTCCAGATACATGGAGACCGCCATCAGATGAACCTTCCGAACTGATGCAAGAAAGTTATATTACAAAGGTAGTTCTACGTTCTGATCTCATTATGTGGTTATTTTCAAAATTTGGAAAATCGGCTATGATAACGTTCTTTGGAGTTCCAAAAGATGTTCAAGCCAACCTTTCTACTCAGGATAAGGAAAGTATCGACGAGCTGATGAAAAATCTATTACCTGTAAGCCAGCGTTATGACGGGATGACAAACGATGGAAAAAATAATCTGGGAAAATTACGATTGGATCTAGAGAACATTACAGTTCCAACACTGATAATCGATGCAGAAGATGTGGCAACATTTCCGGGCTCAAGATATACGGCTGAACATATTCCGGGTGCGAGACTTGTATCATTCAAAACAGGTGGTCACTTATTAGTGGGACACAGCGAAGAAGTGCGGGCTGAGGTGACTTCTTTCCTGGAAAAATATGCGAAATAGGAGAATGCGATCTTTCCCTGTGGGATTTGTGGCGATGTCTTTTATGTGAAAAGGAGTCGGTTCATACTTCGATTTCTTTGATTTCTCAGGTCAATGAATGGGCTATAGAATTGGGGAGTTTTTGGGAAGAGTTCGTACATCAATTATACGAGTATGAACTATGTTACTATCGCGCGTACTTAACAATCAATATCAGGCCACCATGCATCAGGCAGTTTCTTCTTGATCTCATCCTTAGGCAAAGAAATGATTTTTGAATAATCCGATTTAGGAATTCTTTTTCGTTCCAATTTGGATGAATGAAACTTATGATTATTTCGAATACAAATATTCTGACGCCTTACATTTTTCCTGAATTGTTTGACTTTAATATCTGTCCAACTTTTTTCTTTATTAATATAATAGTCATTTGGTGTTTGCTCGATATTACCATTATAATTATCAAATTCTTGAGTTAATGGTCTGTTCCTGCAATCTGCTATTTGCACACCGAATTCAAAACATTTTTTTCTTTTAGATTCCATCTCTTCAAAACTATAGTCACTGTTATATATCATAAAAATTGAAATCTCTTTGGACTTATAACCCGCTTTACATAAGACATTTATCTGTTTTTTGATCTTTTTCCAGTCTTTGTAGGGCCCATCCCAGGCAATTCTTGGAATGATAAACTTTGCTTTTTTAAGCAATTTTGCAATTTTCAAAGTAAGTAATCTTCCATCAAATCCACTTTGGCTTTCAGAATATACATTTCTTCCATTGACTTTTAAATCCACAAGCTCTTTTAAAATTTCTTCAATAAATGGATTAGCCAGAAGGTTATTATCGTAAAAAACGAGTTTGTTTTTCACAATTTCATCTTTTATGCTTTCTTTTGGAATAAAATCTGGTTCTATCTTCCAAACTCCACAAAAAGGACAATGACGTTTACATCCTCGTGATGCATGAATTATCTGGTAATCAACATCTATGAGACCATAATCAGGCGCAGATTTTTCGAAATCTTCAACAGTTCCTTTAATCGCGTTCACATTAAGTTCAGCACATTTTTTTTGAAATTCTGAATTCTCGAAAAATAGAGATACATAAATACCGCCGACATTAATTGGAGTATCAACGAATAAAGTCCTATAATAATTAACAGTATCCCAAAATTCTTGTTGCCAATATGTAAAAAGCGAGGTTATATATATTAAGTCTGGTTCAAAATCAACATTCACTTTACCATGAATAAGATGGAGGGTATTATTTAATGTTTTATGGTATGATGCAATTTTCAATAATGGAATTGGAAGGAAGTCTTTATGGTTGAGACTTTTTGAGGGTATCGGAAATTTTGGTTGTACTAAAAGAATATTTTGATTCAAAACTTTACCTCAGACATATCTACTTTTAATAATATATTATCACTGCCCTATATTAACAATTGTACATTTTCTCATTTTTTCCTCAATTGCGATATCTATAGGATTTAACATCTCCCCTTTTCCGTTGGCAACTCTATTTATGGAACGACCTACTTGTCGCAGAAAAGTACCGATTCTACTTCCCTTTTCATTAATAATTTGATAATTTTCTATAATTCCACTATGCCCAATAAGTCGCCCTATGACCATTACATTTGTGTCATCATGAAATGAATAATGGGCAGCTTCATTTATAGCAGTAGAACATAATTGTTTGAATGATGTTTCTTTATAATTTAATCCCATTATTTTAGCGATATCAAATAATTTAGAATATGTTATATTTTTAGTACCTTTTATTAAAATTTTCATCAAATTCTCTGGCACTATTAATCCTTTCCATATGCTATCGTCGATTAATAAATCTAAGGAACTTTGTAAATTCGAGTTATCACAACGATGATCATAGCCAAATAACAGATTAAATATTTTGAAAAAATTCTCTTTTTGTTCTGGCGAAAGCCAATCAAATTTCTTCATTTTACTTTCATCATAACTTTGTTTGAAATTCAAAGAATGAATAATTTCATAAAAAGTTTTCAAGGCAGTCAATGGTTTTGTAATTTCTTCCAACGACATATCGTCCTCCGCCAGTATCGTTTTCAATAAGTAATTTTCTATACTTTCACGTTCATCAGTTTGTATGTATATTATCTGATCATTTTCAGAAAGTTCATCTATAGATGTAAGAATATAATCGTCTCCTTGTTTTTTCCTTATCAATATGCCTCTTTGGAAAGCAATGCTGTCTGTTGTTCCTTCATCAAACTTTACATCAAAAGTTATGTATTCTTTAGAAGGATTATGAATGAATGATCTCTTTTGGGGTATATTGTGATCTTTACTTCGTATTTGAGACCATATTTCTTTAAGTGTTTTCATCTCTTCTATGTCGGTTTCATCAGCTCTGGATTCATTCAATTGTTCTTGCCTTATTAAAGAGTCTATTGGATTGTCGAATCTATCTTCTATCACAACACTAACATCTGGTTTAGGTGGCAATTCATAACGGCGGCTTTTATTTGTGTGATCAATTGAAAATAACAAGTCCCGTCTTGAGATATTGGTTTCCTTCTCTGAAATAAGATCTTTGTATAATTTTATTTGTTTCAATAATTCTTTGAAATTTCTTCCAGGATAGGCAAAAAAGATAATTTTTTTGAACAATAACAAAGCATCGTACCCATGAGAAATTAATATGTCGTCATCAGATATTGTATGAAAAGGAATTGGACCTGGGATCAATAATTCGCTGGTTTTTATATGTTCATATGGCAAAGTTTGCATTGCTGAAAGATCAGCATAACTAATTAGTATCTCATGTTCAATAGAATTTTTATGAGAATTATTAGAGAAGTATTCAACTTTGACTTTTAGAATTGAATCGATTTGCTTTCTTTCAAATAAAATGTTTAATAGTTTTTGCTCATTGAATGAACCATCATCTTTTACAAAAGCTTTGTAAATAATAAAGTCGTTAAGAGATCTTTTCTTGATAGTATCATTTCGATCGACCTCCAAATATTCCAATAGAATATTTATGTGTTCTGTTATTTCCAAAATCGGTTCTTTTTGAGAAAAAGTTATTTTGATTTCAGCATTTGTGTTAGAAATAAACCTTCGTTTAAAATTATGAATACTCGCCCTTTGTATCATTCCATTTTCATAGATAATTTCTCTAATTAGCTCACCATTTTTGGATTTATATTCTAAAAAAAGGGTGTTATTTGCCTTATGTATGTTAATAGAGCTTTTGATACTTTTGAATGAATTAAAATAATAACTTAAAGAATCAAAAAATGAAGTTTTTGTTTTAATGAGATGGGGATATAGATTTGCAGCAATAACAGATGTTTGTATTCTTTTGATTTCTTTGTTTTTACTTCCTTCGTGATTCATTATATCATCAATTTTCTCAAGAAAATAACTCTGAAAAAGAGTTTTCTTAGTAACCGAAGAATTAGTATAAATTCCCCTTAATTCATATGACAAATCTCTAAATCTTTCTATATCAGAACATAAACCATTAAATGCCCTGATCGCATGATTCCCGTCTCCCTTTATAATAGAAATCGATTCGTTTATAGGAAGAGACAACCACTTATTTTGTAATAAAAAACTCCTTTTAACCTCAGAAGGGCAAAGGAATGTATTTATGACAGGTGGAAATCTCAAAATGTTTTCATAAAATCCTCCAATTGGTTCATATTTTAGATGTTTCCAGATGTCTTCGATTATTGTATCAAAATACCAATTCCAATCTATAAGTTCATTTGCTGATAGATTTTCTTTATTTATGTTTAATGCTGGTAATCTTATCCTAAAATCTAAAGAATTTTCATCCGGATAATATACCTTGTCCCAAAGTTCTCCCTCCAATGAAAGATGAATTAAATTTAAAGACGGCTTTTTAATTTTTTTGCATGTTTCCATACAAAGTCTTTTTCCTATATGGAACACATTGACATCATAATCATTTTTTATATTTATTAGAAATGCAGATAGCCCTTTTAAGTAGGGCCACGAAAAGTGTAAAAGTAATTTTCTATCAGAATTCTTAATGGTTTTTATTAATTCAGTGATGTTATCCAGAGTATAGCGCCTTTCATTTATCGATTCATAGATTATCAGCTTTGGATCAAATTTATCTAACTTATGACCAAGTTTTTCAAATTTTATTTCTTTCTTATCAATTAATCCAGCAGGAGTTATACCTTCTATGGGTATTGATACGATTTTAGGAATCTTTTGAAAACTACCATTATTTAATCTTTCTATAATTGTCTCTTCATATTTTCTTTTTCGTGATAAAGTACCGTGTGTAGGGTAAGTTTCAATATCCAATTCTGTCAGTTCATTTTGTTCTTCATCAATTTTACCACTACACCAAAGCATATCATAATAGAAATATCTTGAAGAAGAGGGAAATTTGCGTCGATATAATAAAGAGAAATATATTTTAGTATATTTTCCTTTAGTTAATTTAGTTCCATAATAATCATTAAATAATAATTTTGGTATTCCGATAAGCACATCCTGATTTTTTTGATAGGCAAACAGACAAGAAATAATTGGTGTTAAATTTAATGGGCCCTGTGAAAAAATTATAGTTACTTTTTTATCAATTATAGAATCGAGGATACTCAGGGAAATAGGGGATAGATTTTCATTTTTTTCTTTAATTATAATTACTTGTTGATCTTTTTCATCTATGTATTCCAATGTGTCTAACTTTATTTCCATACCCTTCCTCGAGAAAACATGGAATCAAATACTTCACAAATTCCCACAACATTAGCCCCTCTGAGCATACAACCGACTTCAAAATTTGCAACAAGACTGTTTCTGCGCAACTCTGCACTTCCTATATATGCTAAATCGTAATCAGCTATCAGAAGTTTTGCATGAGTGCTTGAAAATATTCCACCTTGTTCAGATGATATATGATAGTCAACTATTCTTAATTTTTCATTTTTTTCTAAATTCTTTGAGATATCAATTATCCATCTAACTTCATCACCTCGGTTTTGAAACAATTCCCTTGATAGCAACCGTATCTCTACATTTCTTTCAAAGGCATCGATAATAAGCTGTTTTAAATCTGGAAAAGTGTCATCGTTAATGACATTTCTCTGAATAAACGGTGAACAAATTCGAAGAATCTTATTGGCAGATGTGATTATTTCACGAAAACAATCGATGCTATCAATCTGCTTATTTCTATTTTCGATACCTCCAAGACTTAATTCTTTAAGTCTGGGTCTTGAAATAACTATAGAAATGTTTTCATTTGAATTATTAATTGAAAATGGTTTTATTAAACATATAGAGGATTCATCCAATGAAGTTTTCTTTTCAATGATTTTAAGATTCCCGGTTCTCAACGCATTGCTAATTGCATTTCGTAATTCTGCTTCTGTGGTAGGAATATTAGTATGATAATTCCGTATCAGTTCTTTGATACTACAAGTTTCATTTACCATCATATATCGGTTTATATATTCTTGAATTGCAACTTCAACATGGGGATTAATCTTCATGTGAGATACCCTTTTACAAATCTATCTGAACCACCAACAAGGGTTGATCTGTCAATATCCTGATTGTAATTGCAGCAAACGAATTCTGGTACATAACTGCAAGCATTACATGCACCACCTTCGTCGATCATACAAGCAGGATCTTGAGGGCAATCATTAGCAAGTTCCATCACTCTGCTGAACCAATCCTCCAGATGATAGTCGTATGTATATTCAAGACCGCCAATATTAATGCTATTTGTGGAATAAATAAATATGGAGGCGATATTCGGATAAACGATCTCAGAAACGCTTTGAAGGTCAAGACCCGTATCAATTGTGGATTGCTGCATAAGCATATGAGAGTATGAATGCAGAAGTGTATATACCGCTTTTTTGCAATTCTCATCCATAGAAATAACCTGTCTGTAATGTGTTCTGGCTTTTATCCCTGCTGGAGGTGAAATTTCAATTTTCGGTTTCACATAATCTCGATTCTCCTGCAACCAATTGAGAATTTTATTACAATCCAATTGGAAAAGTATGCCCTCTGTAAAGAAATTCCTCAAAAAAATTGTTGGTTTCTTATGGTCTTTTTTTCCTGTCTCTATAGGTCTAAACAATACCGGTTTCCTTCGAGTAGAACCTTCAATTATTCCCAAAATCGCTTGAACCATATTAAGGTCTGGATGATGTACAACCTTTTTTAATCCAAATTTGTTACGCCAGACTTCGGGATTAGAGAGAAAAGTCTTTGGTTTATCTCTTTTTCCAATGTTAGTAGAGCATAGTAGATTCAACCCTTCTAAATCATTTTCATCGAAATTTATTTCCTTCACAGAATTTAAAGCCTTTTTGATAAAATCTATTCCAAATTTTTCTTGTATCCTGCTCCTTTCAGCACCATCTTGTATCGAAAGGTTTGCATTCTTCAAAATACGTTTTATTACTTTCAAAAATTGATTTTGGTTAAACTGAAATCGATCTGGTATTTTCATATCAAGATCATAAAAAACATCATCAATTATCTCATTCACTTTGACAAGCTTCCAGAAATTTTCTTCTTTTAATAAAGCATTCTTGAACTCTGGAAGATACAGTTTAGCTTCCTCAAAATCAAGTTCAAAGAAGAAGTTAAAAGCTTCTGATAGTGCTTTTCCCTGAGTAGTTTTTCTACCAGATTTATCAATTTCATCATGCTGCGGAATATCAGGAATAGAAATCACAAATGGATGAACAATGGCATTTGCTCTTGCAGGAATTCCTTTGAACCGTTTGGATTGGCATTTAGATAAACACTGACCGGTTTTTCGAATTGTATGGTCGCAATCATAAAAGTATAATCCCACTTCGTTTCCGCATTTTCTGCATTTTATTTTATAGGAACTTATATCATCTTTCCCTCTTGTCCACCTTAATATTGATAGACCCTGTATTTCCCCACATTTTTTACAATCATTGAAAATCATTCTGTTGTTTTCCTGTTTTGCTAAATTAGTCATATAATGCAGAGGAAGGATTCTGCCGCATTCATCACAGAAAGTGAGAAATGTGAACTGCTCCCAGGGATCGGTATCCTTATGGCCACATATTCGTTTTTCACCCAACATGAAATAGTTGTAACAATTATCTTTCTTGCATAATGCAGTTGGAGGATAGATTTCAAATCGTCCGCATGCACCTTCTTCTTTGGCATCATCTATCAGTTTGATAGCTTCAATCTTGAGATCATAAGGATTTATTTCATGGAAATCTCCCCCATCATCTTTTCTTGATGCTATTTTTCTATTGATTAACCTACTAAATATGGGCCTATATTTTTCAATATTAAAGTCACTGTTTTTATTAATATCGGTATAATTTGATTGTATTCTAAAACTTAAATATCTATTAAATTTTCTTGAAAAAAATTGATTGATATGCCCTTGAAAGAAACAGCTGTTCTCAGGGATTTGATGAGTAAAATCATCATCCATAATTATCTCTCCTTTTGTTTCAAAATAATTTCATCTTCTGGTTTTACTTCAAGAACCAGTTGTTTTTGTATTCCGCGCATACCGGATTGATTTCGGAAAAATTGTTCACCAGATTTAGTCAATATATTTGGAAAGAATTCCTTATCTTTAGCATTACCTTTTGTTATCTGGTTAATTCTTTTCTCAACCTCATCACTAATATTTATATCAAGTCCGCCTTTCCCATATGTTTTTGTGATAAACTCTACCAACTCTTCCTTTTCTTTCAATGTTAATTCACTTACATGATTTTTAAGATAGAACGGTCTACCTTTTTTATTAGATAGATAATTAATAATCCCTGCACAGAACATTGAGTTTATTGTTTGTTGCAGTCCAAGGCGTGAAGCCCGATTTATTGGGACAGGCCTGACTTCATGATCAAGAGAATTATGGTACCTGTCAAAATTACGGAAAAAACTGTCATCTCGCACACGGTTTGGATAAAACCAAAGAAGTACAATACCGAGATTTTTTCTACCAACTCTGGAAAGAGCTTGAATATATTCTGAAGTTGAATATGGCAATCCTTGGAAAATCATGAAGTTTAACTCTGTCAGGTCTACCCCATGCGATACAACGGATGTTGCATAAATTGGTTCAAATATTAGTCCGCCATTATCTACAATTTTGGGATCATAATTTTTGACAAAATATCTTACTTTGTCAATTGCCTCTTTGAGTTGGTCAAGGCTGCTATCTCCCGTTAAAACCTCACCTTTGACATCCGAACCATTGAAATGTGTCTTTAATCGGTCTCCGACAACAGCATCTTTTAATCGCCCCATATCATATGCATCTTGTTTCTTAATGTGGTATGTTAATGGGATTAGATACTGGTTTATGAGTTCCTGTGCTTCAGAAGAGTCCTTCAAATCAAATTTGATAAAAAAACTTTTCGGATCTGAATTCAAATCTTTTTGAGCATTAATAATGAACTCTGCAAAATGAAGTAGAGTTCTGAGGGAGGCATAATGGTTATCCCTTAAATTAGGTTTCAAGCCAAATATTATTCGTTTAGGTCCTTCCTTTTTTTCAAAGAAAAAATCATTTTGACTGCCAGCACCTTCGGGGCAGCGACCAGGGATTACAAAATCTTTCTTATTATATAACTCTTCTATTTGCTTTCTTGTCCCATTCAAAGTGGCACTCATAGTGATATGTTTTAATTTGTGGTTTGAGGTGTCCTCTATGATCGTTTCTATCAATCCTTCAAAATGTGCAGAAATTGTTCCAAAACCTTCCCTGAGCAAATGCATTTCGTCCTGAATAGAAAGTAAAGGCCCACTATAATTTTTCGTATTTTCACCAAGATTTTCACATTTGAAATCCTCTTCTTGTTTATCCTCACATTTATCACCAGACTGGATGAAACCATGTCCTTCTGGGCACATGCTTCCTGATCCTCCAAGCAAACTACGAGCCCTGCGCTGCGAAGACAAACCAGCCCATTTATCCACTGTAGATACAACCACAGTGGGTCTCCACCTGAAAACTTCTCTATCGCTCTGATAAATGTAATATTCGCCTCCACATTTATCACATTTATGAATTATCCGTTTGCCCTTTTTGTCATCGATAAGGCGGATATTGCCTTTCGAATCTGGAGGGCATAAAGGACACTTTGATATTATTTTTGATATTGGCGCAGGAGATATTAATTCCTTTTTTTCGTTATGTAGCGTCTTTTTAACTTTAACATATAAATCTGGAAAATCATCGTCACTTCCAACATAATACCCGAGAGAAAATGGAGACCCCGAAAACATATCATTATTTTTTTCTCTCACCGATTCAGCATGAATTATGATACTTGACACTCGCTCAAGCTGTTGTATAGATAACATTCTCAATGGAAATTTCACTATTGCGCTTACTCCTTCTTTTTTTCCAGTCATTCGTTCATAAAATGACGTGAAAACGACAAGAGCGAAATAAGCTTCTGATTTTCCGCCACCTGTATCCACATGAAGTACATTCACAACATCCAGATCTTTCTTTTCTACCACCGATTCAATACTTGACAAGAAAAAAGCAATCTGGAAAAGTCTCCAGCCAGCGTTTTGAATACCCTGTTTCAGATAATAATTTTCGAATGTTTCATTTGTTTTTAGAAATGCTTCTCTAACATTTGGATTGGATGTAATGAGATTAAAACCCTTTTCAAGAGATTGTCGGAAAAGTCCCTAACTTCACCATATTTTAATTAATGTTATAACCGTCTGTTCGGATTATTTTTTATATAAACATTATGTATCGAA
>JAPMTS010000046.1 GCA_026552955.1 Candidatus Methanoperedens sp.
CCAAGACCGGATATTTACTGGAATCCTCAGATAGATGCCATACAGTCAACGAGAGACCACTGCAAGAAGGGGAGCAACGAAGTAGGAAGCCCCAGCCCGAAAGGGTGGGGTAGTTCACGCAAGAGTTTCTACCCCAAAACAAAAGAAAGACCTTGAAAATCAAATAACCTTCTTTGTTATGTGGGATGAAATCATTAATCATAAAGTTGACAAAGTAATAATTGCTTAAAGATAGAAATTCATAGCAAACGAAAAAATAGAAACACATTGAGGTTTCCACAGATGAACTTGATTAGAACAGAACAGATTCAAATAGAAGGCACTGATGAACTTAGTTCATTGTGTCATTTATCAAAAAATTTGTGGAACGAGGCTAATTATTTAATTAGACAAGAATTTTTCATGAATGGTAATTGGATAAGGTACAATACGCTTGCAGCAACATTAAAAACACCAGAAAATTATAAAAACTTAAATGCTCAAACAGCCCAACAAATACTGAAGGTTCTTGATAGAAGCTGGAATTCATTTTTCAAAGCAATAAAAGAATGGTCAAAAAATCCTGATACATTCAGAGGAAGACCAAAATTACCTAATTATAAACCAAAAGATGGTGAAGCATTGTTGATATTTACAAATCAACAGGTCACAATTAAAGATCATATTTTATCCTTCACAAAAAAATTACCTTTAAGAATCAAAACAAGACTACCTGATAACACAAATTTATGTGAAGTCCGAATAATCCCAAAAAGCTTAAATTATATTTGTGAAATAATTTATAAAAAACAATCAGAAGAAGGTGAAATAAACAAACGATGGTATGCAAAAATACATACCGGAAATAGGGTTATAGGAATTGATTTAGGATTAAGAAATGTCGTAACTATTGCAAATAACATTGGTGAAATACCAATTGTTATTAAAGGCGGTATTTTAAAGAGCATGAATCAATATTATAATAAAGAAAAAGCACAACTTCAATCAATTTATGATAAACAAGGCATTGAATTTGGAACAAGAATGTCTCAACTTAATTCTAAAAGAAATCAGAAGATAAAAAACACAATGCATAAGATTTCAAGATACACTATTGATTATTGTCTTGAAAACAACATTGGAACGATTGTGATTGGTAAGAATGATAATTGGAAACAAGAAACCAATATGGGAAAGAAGAACAACCAGAATTTCGTTCAAATTCCACATGTTAAGTTAATTCAAATGCTTCAATATAAAGCAGAAACAGAAGGAATAACAATTAAACTGCAACAAGAATCACATACTTCAAAGTGTTCATTCCTTGATTCAGAACCAATCTGTCATCAGGAAACTTACAAAGGTGTAAGGTTTACAAGAGGTCTTTTCAGATCAGAAAATGGTACTATCTTAAATTCAGATGTAAACGGTGCCTACAACATTATAAGAAAAGCAATTCCTGATGCATTCGCAAAAGGAATAGAGGGTGTAGGGCTACACCCAATAAGGAGTAATGCCTTATGAATGGGAACTTTAATACTGTTAATAGTTTTCATAGCCTGAAATGCCCCACATGCAACGGGGATTGCATTCTTCCCGCCCGGAAATTGCTGGATGACATATTGGGGATGTACATGGCGTGTGGATCCTGTCCTCCTGACCCCGTGTTCAGTAAAAATATTCCTTTATCCAATAACATTGATGATCATACAGGTTTGTGCCCAGAATGTAAAAAGAGGCACCTGGATTTTGTCATGGGGAATGTTCTGACGATATTGAAGGAAAAAGGGCTATTTCCCCGGGACGCCCTGCTTCGTGAAGTAGGAACTCCGCTCATCTCTTTTGGCTATCAAATACCCTATCCTCCAAGGCTGGGTAGCAAGGACATTGTTCTTATTATGGATTCAATAACAAAAGATATTGCAGAAGAAATAATCAAAAAAGTACCGGAAATCAAAGGAGTGATCAAAAGAAAAGGGCTGCAATCGCAAAGTATCGGTATTCTTGATACTGACAGTTCACCCCACACATACGAATTGCTTTCCGGATGCGATATGCGATGTGATGTTATCTTGTCATTGTTTGGGGAACTGTGTATTTATAAGAACCAGTCAAGAATTCATATAGAGTTCAATAACACCAAAATAAAAAAGATGGAAGAACTTTATCTTAGGGGGGAACTGGAAAATGCGGTTGTGGTTGATGGTTTTTGTGGTCCTGGTACGCTTGGCCTGTTAAGCGTTCTTGGGGGTGCAAGGAAGGTAATACTCAATGATGCATGGCTTCCTGCACTCAGGAACACAATTTTGAATATCAAGGTAAACTCAAGTCTCCTGGGAATCAATATGGTTTTTGAAAACCAGGATCATAATGAACTGATAGGGGATGAACCACTTCTCCTTGCAAAGGCCACGGGAAAATCGGAAGTCATGGTTTATCATGGTGATATCCGCAAACTTGATATGGTCGTTAAGGAATCGGATATTTGTATAATAGACACATTCCCTTCTATAAATCCTGCCCGTTTCATGGGCGCATGTAAGGATCTGTCAAAAAAATTAGTAATAATCTAACTATTGCAGCAGATATGATCCAATACTATCAGACTTGTTGAATATTTCGCTTCATATTCATGTCCATTTGCCTTCAAAAGCGATATATAAAAATCCCGTATATTCTGGATGGCTTTTTCCTTTTTAAAATTGTGATAGATATTAATACCATTCTCCATTATCTCTATTTTGTCTATGATCATCAGGGATTCTTCGGTTTTTTTCAAGAGTTTCAAAAAATCCTGATGGGGAATACTGGCAATATGCTTTTTGGATATTGATTCGAACATACCGGCATCCATGAGTGAATTTGAAGCAAGCAGTTCTTCATAATTCCCTTTATAAAGGGATACCATATTATAATTCACAGAACTATATATTTCCACAAGGTTTTTCCAGAATTCTTCCCTGGATTTGAACTCCCTCATCGCATCTTTTAAATACCCGAAGTATTTCATTGTCTCAACAGGTTGTGTTCCTTTCTCTCGTTTCTTGAGGTCTATCCTGGTTGAGGTCGCCCTTTTATGAACAACTTCAATATCAAGCCCTTTGTTAATAGCAAGGAACATTATGACAAGGTGCGCCACAAAATCGCGATAAAATTCATTATCGCCTGATATTGTAACAGTCGCAGTTGAAGGATTAATATCATCCATGCAAAAGAGAGATACCTGGCAGTTCCAACCTGATTCTATGCTTATTTTATTTATGTTTGTATCAAGGTCTGAAATCGTATTGATTTTCAGGGGGTCAAGAACCTCTTCAAATATTTCATTTTCAAGCGGAATTCCTTTTGTGGATTTAAGCATCCACAAGAAAATAGGTTTGCCAAGAAGAACGTTTCTTCCTGACTCTATCGATTCTTCCATTTCATTCAGACTTTTCTTATCAGCTGCAATTCTTGCTATGGCTTCTTCGACAGAACCATAGCGATGAAGCGATGCATCAGTAATATCAATAGCATCCCTGATAGCTGCGCTGAGATTGCCATTGTGCTTTACGAGCAGGGATTCAAGTTTTTTTATATGATTTGGTTCGAGAGAAATATTTTTTCGGACTACCATGATATTACTGGAATATCACTGAGTTAATCTATTATAAACCTTTTCAAAACAGTGTTCAATTAGTAGTACGATAGTAGTACAAATATGGCAATATACTATTTATTAATGCTACTATACTAAATTTATTGTTTGATTATGTCAGACTAGAGTGGAGGTGCCCTGAGCGGGTTGAGGAGTGGGGTATCTATTACCAAGAAAGAATCTTAGGAAACAATTCCGCCAAATTACTTTTCTTTAAGCTCTGCCTGTACTACTTTCATGATTCCATGATCCCCCATCCATATATTTTGGGTTTCAAGAAGATGAATTTTTTTTTTATAGAATGGAGCATCAAGAACAAGGGATTCATACTCTCCCCCTTCTCCCGCGATATGCACCCTGTATTTCCTGTTAAGCGCCAACAAATCTCTAATCATATGTTCACCGAAAATCCTTCCAAGCCACGATTCGTCCATGCCGGCAGCCGCTACTTTCACCATCCTGATATCCATTAGCGGGATCATTTCCCGAAGAAGTCCAAGAGGTTCCCTATGCCACAATGGCGCATACATCTCTAGTCCAAGTTCATCGCAGATATTCCTCACGCGGGAAGCCTGGTATTCCGATTCGATAGCCCCAACCGCCACCCCATCAACTTCCACGCTGCTTATGGCTTTTTTAAGATCCAGGAGTTCCTTTTCCTTCTCGCCTGCCGATAGCTGCCTGGTGAGAGGAATTTCGCAAGCCTGGGAGATGAGTTCAGTGAGCTGAATATTTGCGGAATGGAACATGTAGGAGTCTTCATTTGCAGATATTATTGTTAAAAGATCAGTTACCTTATGACCTTCCTGCAATGCTTTATATATTGCAAATGATGAATCCTTACCCCCTGAAATAAGAGCTGCAAGCTTCATCTGAATTACTATTTCCCAGATTTTTTCTTTTCCCTGGTATCTTTTCCACCTTCGAACTCTTCAACATCAACGACATCCAGAGGTGTGCTTATCAACGCTTTACCGATGGTGGATTTTGCGATCCTTGCCCCATGCTCTTCATTTTCCGCATCATACACTTTCATTTCAAGCAGTATTCCCACAAGAGCAGTACCCGCGGCCATAAAGACGCTGTCAAAAGCCTCACCGCATGCAGGACAGCTCGTTGTACCGACTTCTATTTCCACGAAGTTCAAATCAGGATTGAGCATTTTTCCAACTTCAGATATTGCAATGTTCATTGCATCTTCAACACTTTCAACACTTTTTACAAGCCATGCAGCTTCAAGTGTAACAATATAATTTGACATTTTATTATTCCTCTATTAAATCGTAAACAGGTTTTCATCACTTACTTTAAAGACACCGAGTTTTACCCCTGCGTCCAGCCACGCATGTCCATAACTGAAACAGACAAGAGCATTCACCATATCATCTTCTTCGATAAAATGCATCCCATCATCGTAATAGGAACTGGCCATATTTGAATAATCTTCGGCGACTTTGATTAAATGGGAATTTTCCTGCACTACTATCTCAAACGCTTTCAAAGCCTTACGTAAGAGTTCTTCATATCTTCTGACTTTTTCAGGAAGGATAGCTTTTTGTTTCACTTTTCTGTATAATACAGGCGATGATATGTAAAGGTTGTTGTGATAGGAAAAGGTAGAGGATTTCAAGAATTCATGGATAGATTGTGGATAGGATAGGAAGTGAATCTTGATGATTATTATTTATCCTCTACTTAATTTCTAATTGGTATATCCTTTAATAGTATTTTTCCAAGATTATACCCAAATTATTTCCAAATCATCCTATTGAACTAGTTATAGAAAGGCTTTAATCACAGCTTCTCCTTAAAAATACCATGGTTGAAACAACAAAGATCAATATTGGTCATCTTTCTACTTTATATCACACCTCTTTTATTCTCATGGGTACGGATTGGCTGGGGAAGTCCGGGATACAGGCAAACTGGAACCTTTTTGCTTCAGGACCTGACATTGTAAAAGCTTTTGAAAATAAGGAAATTGATATCGGTTACATTGGTCTTCCTCCTGCACTTATTGGTATAGATCGCGGCGTTCCCCTGGTATGTGTGGCCGGCGGGCATGTTGAAGGTACTGTGTTGATAGCACGGAAAAATTACAGAACTTATGCTGAACTTAATGATATCAACATCGCCATGCTGCAATTTGAGGGAAAATTCATTGGTTCGCCCCCAAAAGGTTCCATCCATGATGTCATTATCAATAATATCATAAATGAAAAAGGCCTTGATATAAAAGTAAAGAACTATCCATGGACTGACTTTGTTCTCGAGGCGCTCCTCGATGGAGATATTGATGCTGCGGTAGGAACTCCATCCCTTGCCGTTGCTGCAGCGAATGCCTGCGGTGCAAAAATAATCATTCCACCCCATATGCTCTGGCCGGACAATCCAAGCTATGGGATCGTTATCCACAAAGATCTGATGCGTCATCCTTATGTAATCCTGAAATTCCTTAATGAGCATGAAAAAGCAAGTAATTTCATCAGGAATCACCCGATAGAAGCTTCCAGGCTTGTATCAAGACTGACAGGAATAGTCGATGAAAAGTTCGTTCTTGATGCATACCGGATTTCCCCTAACTATTGCGCCGCCCTGTCAAAAGAGTTTGTAGCATCCACAATGGCTTTTGTACCGGTGCTTCACAGGTTAAAATATATCTCAAAGATCATATCCGAAAGAGAAATATTTGAATATTGTTTTATTGAAAATATCCATAAAGAAGAGCCGCATTATAAGCATCACAATGTATCTTTATAATAGGTTATCACAATGTATCTTTATAGAAAGGTTCTCTTTTTTCCATGGCGAATTTCATTAATTCCTCGATTTCCCCGGGCTCTTTGTTATTGACATCCACAAGATTATCATTCCTTAATAGACAGGGCTTTAGCTTTCCATCGGAAGTCACCCTGAGCCTGTTGCAATTTGCGCAGAAATGCGAATTGTCTATGGGTCGGACAAGTTCTACCTCAATGCCATCGATATGGTACTTCCTTCTCCTGTGCATTGACCGCTCTTCAATGCTATCTGCCCTTTTTTCCAGGAATTTTTCCACTTCATTGATATTTACCTGATACCGGGATGTCTCCTGGAAATTCATCAGTTCAATTAACTGGAGGATAACTTTTCCATCATACTTTTTAATAAAATCCATCATTGCCGGGATTTCATCCGTATTCAATCCTTTCATAAGGACCATATTCAATTTGACAGGTATCAGGCCTGATGCCACAGCGTTGTCTATTCCATCAAATACGATGTTCACATCCCCCCCCGTCACTTCCCTGTATTTTCGAGGAGAAAGGGATGGAAGACTTATGTTTATCCTGTTTAAGCCACTGCGGGCAAGATCATGTGCTCTTTGTGCAAGCGATGTCCCGTTCGTTGTAGCTGAAATATCCTTTAATACAGGAAGAGCTTTGATGATTTTTTCCAGATCGTTTCGCATCAAAGGTTCTCCCCCGGAGAATTTCACTTTATTGACCCCGAACTTCTTTGAAGCCTTCACGATATTTGCTATGGTATTAACACTCATCTCATTATTAGTATGCCATATCTCCCCTTCGTGATGGCAATAAATGCATTTCAGGTTGCAGCGATTTGTGATAGATATTCGCAGGCTCTTTATGGTTCTTCCATAGGTATCTGTTAATTGCATAGCAGGGGTCATGATTCGAATAATGTGTGCTTTACCCTATATTCTCGCTAAGAATAAATATTGTGCAAAAATTACAACGAAATTTTACGATTTTTTAGACAGGATTTACAGGATCAACAGGATTGGATTGAAAAGTTATCCTGTAAATCCTGTTATCCTGTCGAATTGTGCTTCTGCTTGTAATTTTATATGAAAATAAGTGTCTATTTTGCTTATAATTAGAAAACAAAGAATTCTATCGAATTTGCCACACGCTCAAATACAAAGAAAATATAAAAATTTCTCAATATTTTATAATATTCAAATCTTTTTCCCGTTCATCCACCCGTCACTACTCTTAATATTTCTACATTATCCGGCGTAACTATTTCATCAAGCGGTACCGGATTGCCGCTCCTGAACACAAGAACTATTTCGGGATTAATATGAAGAGATTGAAGAAGCTCTTCATATGTCGATGATGATGGGACGTCCAGGTTTTGTTCTTTAACACCTCCGGACAGGATTTTTACTTTTATCTCCAATTTTATTCCTCAGGGAGTTCCGATGTTTCCACTTCTTTCTTAGTTAAATCCCCAAGATGCTCATCCATCAATTTAGTGTCTAAGATCTTCTGTTTCTTTTCGCCTTTTCGTTCCAATTCCCGCTTTTTAAGTTTTGACATATTCTTACCTCGCATCTTTTCGATTCAAAAATAAAGTTCTACCATTGGAAAATTGCATGAAAACATAGTGAATGGTTCTAAATAGTTACCATAACTTTATGATACATACTTAGACCCATTCATTTATTAACTTATTCCTCGCCCACGAAAGTCTTCTCGGTATCTTCAACAAGCATACCCTGGATCACTTCAGCATATGCAGGTCTTGCAATGAATACTCCGACAAGTACTCCGACTATGGTAATTACGGCAAAACCCCTTAGAGCGCCGAATCCCATAATAAGGAGCGGTGACATTGCCACAAGGACTGTCGCAGCTGCTGAGAATATAATGGTAAATGCCTTGGTAAGACGTGACCTATAAACTTTATCCGGAGGCATGGCCCCACCTGCAAGAACCTCATCAGTAATAATTATCAGGTGGTCTATACCCGTACCTATGACCGCAATGATACCTGCTATTGTTGGCAGATCAAGCTGGAATCCTACAAGTACGGTAAAACCCAATATGATAATTACTTCACTGAAGGATGTTGAAAGCATCGGGATAACGATGTTTGGTTGTTTGTACCTCAATGAAACAACTAGTGCAACTAATATCAGTGCTATTATACCTGCGATCAATACCTGTGACTTGAACTTTGAGCCAAGTTCAGACGAAACCTGCCCCGCGCCGACAACATCTACCTTTACAGGAAGGGCGCCGGCTTTCAAGTGGATCTGGAGCTGATTCGCCTTTCTTTGTCCTTCATCACCGGTGCCTGTAGTCGCTACCATGTTTTTCACGGGTACGCTCTGTATGTTCCTGGCCAGGTCAGGTGAGAGGGGAGCATCAAATACCACGTTTTCATCCAGTGACATTATTAAATTATGGGCTTCAGGATCAGTAACCGCCCCATACTTTATTGCAGCATCGCGAAGAGCTTGTGCGCCAGCATCATTAAGGGTAAAAGACACGCCCCATACGTCTCCTTTCTCCTTTGCAGGCAACCCGGGTGTTATATCCGTTCCATAAAGCACATGTTCAGTTTCATTGTCCTTCACCTGTATGCGAATTTCGAATTTTCCGGGTTTAGCCGCGATTTCCCTTGCCGTATTGATATCTATTCCTGCAAGATCAATAAGAAGATAATTATCGCCAACGGTCCTGATGGGGATTTCTTTTATCCCGAGGCTGTTTAGTTTAATTTCAAGGATATTCTTTGTTTCTTCCCTCGTATTTGCCGAAACACCTTCTTTGAATGAATTGACTTTTCCATCCACTGGTTTCAGGATAGCATTCAATTCATCTTCTGTCACTGTTTTTCTTATTTCGAACGTCAGCAGGTTTCCCTCGATCTTTATTATTTCCGCATTGAGGTTATTTCCAAGATATTTCTGGAGAACATAATCGCTGCTTACTTGCAGGGAAATCCTTATACCACCATCAGGGGCCTGGGATATTGTGGATTTGCCAAACCCGAAATCATCTATTATTTTCTGTGTGGTCTGTTTTGATGTCGTAAATGTGATAGAATTTAAAGTTGTCTCTTCGATCTTGATGGAGGGATCATTCAGCAATTTTCCAAATTCCGCCTGGATGATCTTTTTCTCATCAGCATTTACCTGGACAATAGCTCCCTGGAGCTGTAATTGAAGCCATGAGCCTCCTTCCAGGTCAAGGCCATACTTCAGGTTGCTGCCCACCTTCACTTCTCCGTTCTTGTAAGAGACAGTCATTATGGCGATCGAAGCAAGTATTACAATCAATAATACGATTACACGTGTTCTCTTATAATAAGGTTCTTCACCGTTCATGTTGCCTGCCTCCTCTTTTTAGGTTTCTCGACCCGCTTTTCCGTTGCTCCCCCTTTTTCCAGATACCATTTCAGGATTCCAACATTGGTCATCCAGGTGTTTATCATGTCAGCGATCAGACCGAAAATCAGGACAACGGAAATATCTCTTATTATATCAATGCGCGTAAACGTTGAAACCAGATAGGAACCCGATGAAACAATGAATAATGCAATAAGAGCCGAAAGAGTTGTCAACGTCATTGTCATACCGGTTTTCATTGCGTCCTTTATCTTATCACCTAATTCACCTTTTCTCTTAAGAAGCCTTGTTGTCAAAAGAATATCGGTATCCACCGAATAACCGATAAGCATCAGAAGGGCAGCAACCGTGCCAAGAGACAATGCAATGCCGAACACATCCATCATAGCTATGGCAAAAACAATATCAGCAAAAGCCGAGATTACAACAGCAATCGCAGGTACAAACGTCCGAAAGATCAGGAATACAACAAGTCCCATACCAAGGAATGAAAATAATATGGCACGAAGCGCCTGTCCCTGCAAAGCTTTGCTGACCACTTCCCCCATTTGTCTTATTTCAAGGTTGGAATTAGAGTATTCTAAATTTATCTTTTTTGTGACCTCAGTAATATCGGTTTCCTTCATGGGACCGAACTGTATCAATTTTCGGCTACCTCCGCCATATTCCCTGGCCTGGATGACCGGATATGCCGAAAAATCTTCTTTTAGCTGCTCGGGTGTTTTTGCACTGTCAAAGATCATGGCCATTCCCCCCTGGAATTCCATTCCCAATTCGACCGGAGTATGAGTTGGACTTGAAATAGTAGTGTAAGCAAGGATTAAAAGCGATACCGCAAGCAGGATTGCTGGAAAAATAAGCATTTGTTTGAAATTGAACTTTTTGACATAATCGTCAATCGCTTTTTCATTAATTAGATTCATTGGGATTCTCCTCTCGACAAGTTTAACTTGCTTAAATTATAACACAACATATTTACCTTTTGCCCTCTCCACAACTGAAGTCGGGGCTTTCTTCCCCCTTTGAACCCCATTTTTGTAATACGAAACAGTTATTTATCTAAGCATATCTGCTGTCATAAAAAACAGATTTTTAAACGATGAGCTTTTGTAATATTGTGTACAAGTTACATTTATGATGGAAATTATCCTGATCCTATTAATTATCCTGGTATTCGCAAGGGCATTCCGGTGGATCTTTGCCATGATGAAGCAGCCCTCAGTTATTGGTGAACTCTTTGCAGGGATTCTCATAGGCCCATCTATTCTTAATCTAATAAGCCCCACAGCGAAAGGACTCGATATATTGGCGGATCTTGGCATTTTCTTCCTGATATTTTTTGCAGGAATGGAGATGCGAATGGCCAGTATGAAAGAATATTACCGTGCGATCATCATCGCATTGATGTCGATCTTCTTCTCGATTCTTGCAGGTATGGCAATAGGAAGGTTGTTCAATCTTGATTTAATAAGTTCATTATTTGTAAGCATCGTTTTTGCTCTTACTGCTCTACCTATAAGTGTCAGGATCTTGATGGATATGGGAAAAATGAATTCTCCCATAGGCAATATAATTGTTACTTCCGCAGTCATTGACGATGTCTTTAGTTTTGTCTTTCTGGCGATTGTACTTTCCATTGCAAAAGGGGCTTCAAAAACACCTGATGCAGGATATGTTCTGATGACAATTATCAAAGTAGCTATATTTTTATTAATAATCTATATTCTAAATAGATTATTGACCGCTAAAAAAGGATTTTTGCCGGGGGGTATAACGCTGTTATTCAGCAAACTGGATAAAGAATCCCAGTTCTTTGCTGTCATTATCTTTGGTATTTTTGCAGGTTACATTGGGGAATTGCTTGAGATTACTTTCATCATAGGTGTTTTTTATGCCGGGATCCTTATAAAAAAAACAACGATCGGTATAGAAGGATATGAACATTCCTATAATGTGATATCCTCCATAACGTTAGGAATTTTTGCGCCGATCTTTTTTGTTTATATGGGTATATTGCTTGATATATCTATGATCTTTGATTATTCGGACATATTATCAGCAAAGAACCTCAATCAAGCATTATTTCTCCTGGCAGCCATCCTGTTTGCAACCGCAGGAAAAAGTGGAGGCGCATTTTTAGGAGGATTACTTGCCAGATTAAAAACAGCCGATTCCCTGGCTGTGGGATTCGCGTTAAATGCAAGAGGAATGGTTGGACTTGTTATCGCCGGAGTAGGATTAAAAGACGGACTGATAAATATGAATATATACGCTATGCTGGTAATGTTGTGTATTGTAACTACGATCATAGCCCCGATCGGGCTAAAACGGTTTATTAAATAGGCCTGCGAAATTGAGATGAAAGTACTACTTCACAATCGTGATATAACCTGGAAAAACCAGCTTATACAGTCTTAAAATACATACTAATAAATACTCCTATTACCTGTAAATATTGATGCGGAAAAAACATGTGACATCATGCAGGGTTATGATGGAACTATTTTTTCATTTGTGCGAAAGTGTCCGTGAATATCCCCTGAAATGAAAAAATTGTGCCTGTTGGAGATATTATGAAAGAATTAATGGAATATGATAAAACAAAATTAATAGAACTATTATGGGAAAGCGATCCTGAGATCCATAGGATACTGAGATCAAGCAATAAATTACAGGAGGCACGGAACAATCTTTTTGATCATTTGAACGATATAGAACGTCATCTTTTTAATATATATTCAGACAAACATTTTAAGGATAAGAATATCCTGGAGAGAAATAATGCAAAGGAATGCATACGGGTTTTCAAGAATGTCATAAGAACGGAAAATGAAGAAATTACAAATTATTCAGCCTTGAATTCATTATACAGGACAGCAAAGAAGAAAGCAAAATCCAACAGCTTAAATGATGGATTTTTCCTGGAATTTATTAACCTGTCCAGGGGAATTAACTGCGAGTCTGGAGCGTATGCGGAAAAAGAAGCCCCCTTATTTTTAAGCCTGACAGGGCAAAATGCTACAATGGAACGCATGAAAATACTTGACGAGTATTCTTCAAAAATGGAACATTATTTCCTGAGATATAAGACCGGAATGGATAAGGAACTAATAGAAGAAAGAAAAAATAATAAAAGATCAATACTGGATTTTTTTAATGCAAGTGAAAAGGATTGGCAGGATCATACCTGGCATATCAAAAATATAATCTCAGATATTGATACCCTCCATGATCTGGTGTGGTTAAGTAACGATGAGGTAAAAGGACTGGAATGCGCACGAAAAAATCGCATACCTTTTCAGATCACTCCGCATTATCTCTCCCTTTTTGAAAAGAAAAACTCAGGCAAATATGACCATGCAATAAGAGCACAGGTCCTGCCGGGTGAGAATTACTGCTGGAATTATATCCAAAGCAAAAATCAAGGAACTAATCTTGATTTTATGGGTGAAAAATCCACAAGTCCAACAGACGGAATAACCCGAAGGTATCCGCAGATACTCATTCTAAAACCTTTTGATTCATGCCCGCAGATATGTGTGTACTGCCAGAGGAACTGGGAAATCACAGATATTAAAGATGCGGTTTTTTCAAAAGAAACGATGAGGAATGCCATTAACTGGATAAAGGATAATCAAAACATAAAAGAAGTCCTTATCACAGGAGGGGACCCGCTAACACTTGATGACATTTCTATTGATTGGCTGCTGTCGGAAATCTCAGATATCGGTCATGTCGACAGGATCAGGATAGGTACAAGGATTATCGTGACACTGCCGCAGAGGATCACAGAAGGACTGATACATATATTTGCCAAATACCATGAATTGGGGACAAGGGAATTATGCATCGTTACACATTTTGAACATCCGACCGAACTTACCCCGGATTCCCTGGAAGCTATAAAGAAAATAAAAAAACTCGGTATTAGCGTGTACAATCAGCAGGTTTTCACATATTATAATAGTAAAAAATATGAATCGTGTTTTTTGAGAACAGTGTTGAAAAAGTCAGGGATCGACCCTTATTACACGTTCAATGCAAAAGGAAAAGAGGAAACAATAGATTACCGCGTACCCATTGCACGGATCGAACAGGAAAGAAAAGAGGAAGCAAGGTTCCTCCCCGGTCTGGTGAGAACGGACGAACCTGTTTTCAATGTCCCAAGGCTTGGGAAATCAAATCTTCGCTCATGGCAGGACCATGAAGTAATAATGATACTGGAGGACGGAAGGAGAGTCTACCGTTTCTATCCATGGGAATCCAAATACGCTCTTGTTGAACCCTATAATTATACGGATGTTTCTATATATGACTATCTCAGGAGATTGAAGGAAGACAATGAAAATGTTGATGACTATTCTTCTATCTGGTATTATTTCTGAATTTTCATGAATAAACGTTACATTGATTAGAAAGCAGGAGAATCTGCAATAATTATGAACTATAAAGTGATTTGTATAACATCCGGATCTACAGTTCCACCCGAACCCGATAGGATTGAAAAAGAGATCACGACCATGACAGAGCAGGGGTGGAATTTCCTCCAGATTACATCAGGTGGCGGCGGCACAGGTAGTGGAAATATAACTTCCTGGATTTATTTGATTTTCAAACGTGAATCTTAGTTATGATTTAAATGATAAAAAAAAATAAGCGCCCATCATTGGAGAATATTATAGAAAGTGAGGATCTGTTTTTAGATATCCTGCACCCTGGCGGATTTGAAATAACCCGGGAACTTGCACAACTCTGTCACATCGGAAAAGTAATTAATGTCCTTGACGTGGGTTCGGGGACTGGTGAAAGCGCTTTTTACCTTGTAAGAAATTTCAACTGCCATATAATCGGAATAGATATCTCAGATCGTATGATCAAAAAGGCAAAGAGAAAAGCAATAGACCATGGCGTAATAATACAGTTTAAGAAAGCTGATGCCCACGACCTGCCTTTTAAAGATAATACTTTTGATGTAGTTATTTCGGAGTGCACAACCAGTATCCTGGATAAGAAGAGGGCCATAGAGGAAATGGCAAGAGTTACTAGATCGGGGGGCTATATAGGCATTCATGATATTTGCTGGAAAAAAGATACTCCGGAGCACCCTAAACAGAAACTTGCAGAAATTGAATTCAGGAAACCGGAAACCCTGGATGGTTGGAAAACCCAATTTGAGAAAGTCGGGTTGATAGACATTATGATCAAGGACAGATCAAGCTTGATCCCTGAATGGGAAATAAACATATCGGAAAAGCTGGGTTTACTCGGGCGGTTGAAAATATTACTTAAGATCATTAAAAATTGGGGAATCGGGGGATTAAGGAAAGTTATGGAATCCAGAAGAATATTCCATAGCCATTATACCGGTTATGGGATCATTGTGGGAAAGAAAACATGAGTTTGGGCCCAGGGCAAAATGGAATGCGTAAGAGAAGGTCAACTAAAACAGGTCTTCCTCCGGGAGCATTGGTTCATATCGGAGAGAAAAAAGCAGAAAAAGTGAAGATCAATATCCTTGGCTATGATGAAAATCAATATGAGGAAAAAGAAGCCAGGACTATTGAGGAATGTTTTCCCCTCAAAGATAAGCCAACGATCACATGGATAAATATTGATGGTCTTCACCAGGTTGATATAATCGAAAAGATCGGGAAGAAAATTGATCTCCATCCTCTCATTCTGGAAGATATTCTTAACACTGAGCAGCGCCCTAAAATCGAAGATTTTGAGACCTGCATCTACATTGTTTTAAAAATGCTATATTATGATGAAAAAACAAATGAAATTGATTCAGAGCAGGTCAGTATAATTTTCGGACACAATTTTGTTATTTCATTCCAGGAAAAAGAAGTAGATGTTTTCAATCCGCTAAGAGAAATAATCAGGACACATAAAGGCCGTATCAGGAAAATGGGAGCAGATTATCTTGCATATAGTTTAATAGATACAATCGTTGATGGCTATTTTCTGATCCTTGAAAAACTTGGAGAGAATATCGAAGATGTGGAAGAAATCATGATGGCGAATCCCTCACCTGAAACGTTAAAGGATATTCATAAATTAAAAAGAAGGATGATATCCCTGCGTAAGTCGGTGTGGCCTCTACGAGAGGTAGTCAGTGCCCTTGAAAGATCCGAATCATCGTTGATCCACGACCAAACACAGATATATCTCAAGGATGTTTATGACCACACTATCCAGGTGATTGATTCAGTTGAGATAAACAGGGATGTGCTTTCCGGTATGCTTGATGTTTACCTTTCAAGCATCAGCAATAAGATGAACGAGATCATGAAGGTTTTGACGATAATCGCAACGATCTTTATTCCCCTGACTTTCATAGTAGGGGTCTATGGAATGAATTTTGAATTTATGCCTGAACTTACATGGTACTGGGGTTATCCGGCTATCTGGGGTGTAATGCTCCTTATTGGCATTTCGATGCTGTTTTATTTTAGAAAAAGGAAATGGATATAAATATAGGGAACTGTATTTTAAGATAATGGAGTACAAAAATGAGATTTCTTTATGGCGATTCTACTGAATTCGACCTGCAAATCGATTTCCTGAGACTTTTAAATAATTTTATAGACACCGGTGTAAGAACTATAAAATATGAAAATGCGATTTTCGATCTCAAGAATTCTATTATTGAAAGAAAAAAATATAATACTTCGGTAATTGAAGATATGAATGGGTTTTTAGTAAATATCGAAACGGCTATTTCGGAATCAGTTGCCAGTAGCAAAGAGCAGGAGACCTTCGTTAAATATGCAGACAAGAGCAAAGAATTATTTAATAAATTTATCGAAGAAAGCAAAACAAAATTATCAGATGAAATAGAAAAGGAAATAGCTCAACTGGAAAAAAAGATCAAAGAGGCATGTGAAGAGAACAGGAAGATCCTGGAGTCTTTCTTTATCTATGATCCAATACCAATAATAGAAGAAAATTATACTATCAAGGCAGCAGAAAAAGGCTATTCTGCAAAATTGAAGATAGACGGTGAGGGTGGGATTTCCAGCCTTTTTCACATTGCATCATCAGAATCTCCGTTCTGGAGAAATCATGTCAGAGCACGTGATTTTGTAAAAGATGTCCAGATCCCTGCCAGGTTGAAGAAACCTTTTCTTAAAAAAGAACCTGTCCCTGATATTGTAAATATAAATGATTTCATTATTGTTGATCTTGTTCTCTCTGATAAAGAGCTTGAAGTTGTTTTCAGGAAAAGACTCGATAGTAAGGCTGAGGCGTTCAGATTGAAAATGAAATTAGAAAAGGAATTTTCAGTTGAAGTATACGAAACAGAAGATAACGGAACAGAGAGAAGCATCGAAAATATTCCCGAATTGAAAAATGAATTGAATTATTTAAGACTTCAGGAGCTTGGAATAAAGATAATCGAAAAAACAAAATATCTTTATCCAAAGAAACAAAAGTTGGAAACCATATTACTGGAAGAAAAGGATGTATTTGAAGAAAACCTTGTTTTTGAGTTAATGCAGAAAGTCGCAGAAATCTTTGCCCCTACCATTTCTGATATAAGAAAACACAGTCCTTCAGGCGAAGAACTCTCCCTCAAATCTGAAGATGAACACGGGGCAAGACATGAAATATATCTTAAAAAATCAGAAATAAAAGAAAAGCTCAATGAGATAGGAGATAAAGGTAAGACTTTGTCAGAATTTCTTAACATAATTATTTAACCTTTGAAGCACTAAACCGTTTAATAGTGAATCATCAAGAGGCAGTAATATGGTACGATTAGAACGTGAAGGGAATTCATTCGTGTTCATTACTGGAAAAACGCAGCCAGCACAGGATATAAATATTCTGATAAGTGCATTATCAGAACTGCAAAATAGTACACCTGATACCTCTAAAATAAAAGAAGGGCTTTTGTTTATTGATAATTCGAACGAGTTCGATATTCGAAATGAAATTAAAAACCTTCTCAGAAAAGCCCTTGAAATTGAAGGAACAAGCTTACAGATATAAGCTGATATTTTATTAATGCCAAAATTATTCCTTATCCCCATCATTGATGTCCTGGAAGTACATGATGCAGTTATTAGGGACTGGCTGAGTGGTCTTGAAGAAACTGCCATAAAGGAGCATCTTGAATACCCGTTCAGGCTGGAGCGATTTTTTCCTGAAAGCGCAAGACTTGCACTGGTAAATGGGAATAAAGTCCACGATGAAATCCTTACCTTATTTAATAGTATTGATCCGCATGCGGTTTTTCTTAATATTTCATCAGATCTCTATGAGCTGGAAAATAGATATAATAAAAGGCTGATATCGCCTCAAGAATTCTGGCAGGAATATTATGAGAACATCTCAAAAGATATAAGCGAGCCTGCAAGAACACTTTATAAGATTTACCTGAATGAGATCATCGATAAAAATACGAGGCTCATAGAAAGTAAAGAACGTCTTCCTTTGAATCTCCTTTTTTATGGGATCAGTATGAGATCAAAAGACCAGCTTATTCCGGTTTATGAAAAAGCTTCCGAGATGGTCGAAGATTTTACCTTGCATATGGTACGGGCAGTTAATGAAATAATGAATCTTCGTGAAAAGCCAAAACACCTCTGGCATAGTTCATTAAATGCCACAAGGGTGGGGATCTCGTATGAAGAAACTGAAAAATTTTATGATGAACTCTTGAGCAGATTAAAAAGACTGCTTAAATATAAAGCGAGGGAGTATTTCGTTAAGATCCTGTGGGAACAGGCCAGAAAATATGTTGCCTCCCATGAAGAATTCCTTGATCATAAAATAATAGAAGATGAAACTAAAATTTCAAATATTTCAGAGGGACTAACAATTCTGGAATTACAGTCAGAGCTCTCTGAAATAGTGATACTTTGCCAGCCTGCGGACTATACTTCGATCCTTGATTTCTTAAAAAATAATATGGACACCAGGTTTTCCATTGCACAGATGAGTCTTATCGGGCTTTTTGAAAAAATGAGGCCGTTTATCCAGAAGAACAGGATAATGCAAAACAATTATGATATCGCGTTAAATATTCTTGGGCGCGAGAAACCTAAAAGATTCATCGGTCACAGCGCCGTTCTTTTTCCGAAATGATCTCTTGATTCCGATGATTTTCGAACTTCACTTTTAGTCTCCTTGCGAAAACAGTTCAGGAATAAGTTATAATGGTTCCCCATATAACCAGAACAATTCCTCCAACAATTACAAAGCGTGTGAATGTCTTATTGATCAATTCGCCAAGCTTTGGCGGACCTGACCATTTAACCAGTATCATCTTATTTCCAGTACTTACCAGGCTTGCAAGGATCGCAGTTATCGCCCCTGTGCTGTATGAAACATCACCATTTACCGCAAGTGTTGCTGCTGATGCCGTTACTACAGCGCTGCTTACAAAACCGCCCAATGCAGTCGCATAAACACCGGCTGCACCTGCCCAGATGTTTGCGAATTTTGACACAATGGATAATCCTGTGAAGCCAAAAGCAAATTGTATGGCTGGAGAAAGCGCGAACGGGGATTGCAATTGGATCGATTCGTTCACATGCGAATTATTTTTTGATCTAAAAACTTCAACCGCAGAATAGATGACCACAAATACCAGGGGAATTAGTATATAAAAAAATATTTTTCCGCTTCGATCCACGATCAATGCGATAACAAGGTTCCTGATAAGCATTGTGGCATTGCACATTATTATTCCCTTGAAACTGGATTCGATCAAATCGTATCGCTTTTTTGCTATCGTGCAAAGTGCAGCTGTTGTGGCTTCGCTATTAACAAGCCCGCCCAGCAGACCGGAGACGGGTATTCCTTTTTCAGTCCCCATATTTTTCATTATTACGAAGCTGGCAAAGCTTAACGTTGCAACAAATATTACGATGTAAAGTAGAGTCCTCGGATTGATAACATCCATATATAATGCATCAGGGGTCAGCGGATATAGTATAAAAACCACTGCAAGGAACCGGACAGCGCTTAAAATTTCTTCATCCGTAAGTTTTATGGCAAATGAATGAAGCGGTTGTTTTTCTGCAAGCAAGAGAGTGATAATAACAGCTCCGGCAACAGCAGGGATGAATAACTCATAGGATATCAAAACACCAAGAAGGAAAGTGCAATATAGTGCAATAGGACCAGTGATACCCGGTGTTTTTAGAATTACATTTTTAATATAGATAAATAATAGTGATATGCCTGCAAAGAATGCAAGAGATATGAGAAGTATGCCGGAATTGATTTTTATTGCAAGGAATGAAGAGATCATTCCTGCAATGCAGACTATGGTAAATGAGCGAACTCCCGCGATCAATTCTATTTTCTCAGGCCGCCTGTGTTCTCTTTCAATACCGATAAGAATTCCAATAAGCATAGCAAGGGCTAATTTCTTAAAGAAATCAAAATTGACATCCATATTATTGAAAAACTGCGGTACTAAGTCCAGCATTGAATATCAACAATTAATACTTTTATAATTATAAATACTTAGCTTCTTTCATCAAATTTGATCCTTTTGCTCTTTAGCATGATGAATGTAAGCATCAACCAATCCGAAACACCCTGTCAACATCATATCCCCGAAGGGTGTGGCAAAATGGAAATCCAGTTTTGAACCGCTCATGATCTCTCTCTTTGGACCTGTGACCAATATTGGGCCAATATTTTCAAAACCAACCGGCTCCCGCACAAAGCACCCATGTCCGCCATCCTCAAAAATCTCCTCAAATCCGATCGTTCCATTGCATAATCGCACCAGGTGATCATCAAGCTTCTCCGGGGTCATTTGTTGGGTATGGTGCTCCATTAATGCAATGAGCTCTCCATTATTAATGATCCCGGAAAGTGTGTGACCATTTCCGATATTTACCGCAAGATAGGGGGGATGGGCATTCTTGTCCAGGATCGCTCCCCTTATTGCTGCAATGCCTGTATCCATTAGCATTGCACCCGGAAGTGTTCTTTCCACTGCTTTCATTCTCGTAAAGCGCCCCGGAATGTTGTCCTTAAAGGCAAAAGAATCAAGTGTCGCGTATTTTTCAATTATTTCCCTGAAATAATCAAATCTGAAGACACGATTGCTTCTATCGGGAGAAAATCCGTGGTCCTGCACAGCTATGGCAAAATTTTCAGGGATCGCAATATCAAAAAGAGCTAAAGCTTTCAAAAGGGCGGTTTTATCAATATCGCACATCCTGATAATAGAGGCATTCAGTTCCGGTACTTCATCCTCTTTTACGATAACAACACCCATTTTCTTTGTCTTTTCAAGACTATCATCCAGTGTAAGCGCCGCTTTTTCAGTAGCCCAGACGCATAGACCTGCTTCCAGGTGCCTCTTTACTGCTGTCGAACATGGTCCTCCACCCATTGTTTCTCCTGTCAGGACAATGTCTTTTTTTGACCCTGTCTCTTTTGCGATTCTCCTGGCGATTATTTGTGTTTGTGACGGCATGACCATCTTGAAACAATTCTCGATGTTCTTTTGGCTGTCATAAAGGAGAATATCCTGTGTTCCCATTCCCACATCAATAGCAAGTAGCTTCATAAGTTAAATCGAATATTCAATACGATGTGATATTATATATCTGCTTCTTGATTGAAAGGAAAACCGAAACAAAGAAGGATTTGAAATCGAATAACTCAAGATTTATTCATATTTCCCAAACACCAGGCACAAATCTAATATAGTATTGAATATTCTTGCATAATTATCATGAGTGGTGAACTGTTATGGAAACCGTCTGAAGAGAGAATTAGAAAAACGAATATGTATACATTTATGGAGGCAGTTAACAGAAAACACGGAACGAATTTTAAAGAATATTCAGAATTATACAATTGGTCAATCCGGAATATTCCTGAATTCTGGGCCAACATGTGGGACCAAGCAGGTATCATAGCATCAAAAAGGTATGATACGGTTTTAGACGATATAACGAAAATGCCCGGAGCAAAGTGGTTTTCCGGCTCAAGATTAAATTATGCGCAGAATCTCTTACGGTTCCGGGATGATAAAATAGCGATCATTTTCAAGGGTGAAGCAATGGATGAACCCGAACGAATAACATATGCCCAGTTATTCGAAAGGGTGTCAGGATTTGCAAGAGCACTTCGGAATGAAGGGATTGTTGCAGGTGATCGTGTTGTGGGTTTCATGCCAAATATGCCGGAAACAATAATTGCTATGCTTGCCGCTTCAAGCATTGGGGCGATATGGTCTTCATGCTCTCCTGATTTTGGAACAAAAGGCGCACTTGACAGGTTCGGGCAGATCGAACCAAAGGTATTGTTCACCGCCAGCGGGTATTCGTACAACGGTAAGAGATTTGACTCACTCAAAAAAATAACAGATATTTCAAGCCAATTATCATCACTGCCAAAGATCGTGGTAGTACCGTATACCGATCCTGATCCTGAAATAAGTTCTGTTCCGAATTCAGTTCATCTTCGTGATTTCATATCAATTGAAAAAAATCCTGAGATCGAATTTGAGCAGCTGCCATTCGATCATCCCCTCTATATAATGTATTCATCCGGAACAACAGGTTTGCCCAAATGCATGGTACAGAGTGCAGGAGGAATATTAATCAATCATATCAAGGAGTTGAAGCTTCACACAGACGTATTGCGTGATGATGGATTGTTTTATTTTACAACATGCGGCTGGATGATGTGGAACTGGATGGTATCAGCGCTGTCTCTAGGCGCCACTATCATATTGTTCGACGGCTCACCGATGTATCCGGATCAAGATGCACTTTTCAAGCTTGCAGAGACGGAAAGAATTACGATATTCGGAACCAGCGCGAAATATATCGATTCATTAATGAAAAATGGGCAGAGTTTAAAAGACAAATACGACCTTGGCGCATTAAAAACCATACTTTCCACCGGCTCACCACTTTCAGAGGAGAATTTCAGGTTTGTTTACAATAATATCAAAAAAGATGTGTGTCTATCCTCGATCTCGGGAGGTACTGATCTTAATGGTTGTTTTGCACTGGGAAATCCTATGGGGCCAGTCTATGCAGGTGAATTGCAGTGCACAGGTCTTGCATTAAACGTGAAGGCATATGACGAAGAAGGTAAACCCCGTCTTTCATATAAAGGAGAACTTGTTTGTACTTCCCCATTCCCATCGATGCCATTATTTTTCTGGAATGACCCTGATGGTAAAAAATATCATAATGCATATTTCGATGTTTACCCTGGTATCTGGCGGCACGGGGATTTTATTGAGATCAATGGGCATGGAGGTGTTGTAATCTATGGCCGGTCTGACTCAACATTAAAGCCGGGAGGTGTCCGAATTGGGACTGCAGAGATCTATAGCATAGTAGAAGCTTTTGATGAAATTGAAGACAGTCTTGTCATCGGCCAGGACTGGGAATCCGATGTACGCATTATATTATTTGTCAAATTGAAAGGTGGTATTAAACTCAATGAAGGTCTGATACATAAAATAAAAAATGCCATAAGAACAAATAGTTCGCCGCGTCATGTGCCTGCCAAAGTCATAACCATTAGCGATATCCCCTATACGATCAATATGAAAAAAGTGGAAATAGCGGTAAGAAGGATCATTCATGGCCAGACCGTACTTAATCGCGATACTCTTAAAAATCCCGATTCTCTCGATCTGTTCAAAGATATCCCGGAATTGAAGGTTTGAGAAATAAATAACGGAAATGATTATATGTCATCATGTATATTACTCCCTTTATTTCATGTAATGGAACTGAAAAATGAGTCCTCGTAAACACGTCAGCCTGAATATAAATGTGCGTGGCAATGGCCAATCCGCAACTCTTGCTATAAATGAAAGATGTAAATGTCTTCAGGGAGAAGGGAAAAAGATATATAATTTTGGGCTTGGCCAGTCGCCTTTCCCTGTCCCTACGTCGGTTGTTGATACCCTGAAACTGCATGCGCATGAGAAAGATTATCTTCCTGCAAAGGGACTGCCTGCGTTGAAGGAAGCGGTGGCGAATTTCCATAAGGCAAAGGATAATGTGGATATATCCCCTGATTTTGTCCTTGTTGGCCCTGGCTCCAAGGAATTGATGTTTCTTCTTCAGATCGCCTTTTATGGCGAGATCGTGGTACCAACCCCATGCTGGGTTTCTTATGTCCCCCAGGCGCGGATATTGGGAAAGAATGTGAGGCTAATCCATACTACTTTCGAGGAGAAATGGAAAATGACAGCCAGGCATCTTGCTGAATTCCTGGAAAGCGAGCATGATATATTTCGTCCTCGTATTCTTGTACTGAATTATCCCGGAAATCCTGATGGTCTTACCTATTCTCCGGATGAGTTGAAAGAAATTGCTGAAGTTGCACGAAAGTACGAACTTATCCTTCTCTCAGATGAGATCTATGGTCAACTCAACCACAAAGGTGAACATGCTTCTGTTGCCCGTTTCTATCCTGAAGGGACTATTCTCAGTTCAGGTCTCTCAAAGTGGTGTGGAGCCGGCGGATGGAGATTGGGTACATTTACCTTTCCCAGGGACCTTGACTGGCTTCTGGATGCCATGGCTTCCATAGCCAGTGAGACTTATACTTCGGTCAGCGCTCCGATACAATACGCTGCAGTACAGGCTTTCCGCGGAGATATGGCCCTTGAAAGGTATCTCTGGCATGCCAGGCGTATTTTGTCAGAGCTTGGACAGAAATGTCATAAGATCTTAACCCGGGCAGGTCTGCGTATTCATCCCCCTGAAGGTGGTTTCTATCTTTTTCTTGACTTTACCCCCCTGACTGATCGTCTTGCCATAAGAGGTATAAATGACAGCCTCACACTTTGTGAACGTCTTCTTCAGGATGCAGGTGTAGCGGTTCTTCCGGGTTTTTCCTTTGAACGCCCAGTCGATGAGCTAACAGCAAGGCTCTCTTATGTGAATTTTAGCGGATCAAAAGCTCTGGCAGCAAGTGAGACAATTCCGCTTCATCATTCACTTCCGGAAGATTTCATTGAAAGGATTTGTGAAGATACGATTGAGGGTGTCAAAAAAATCGCGGAATGGGTATCAGAAAAATGATATCTATTTTAATCGATCCCAATCTCCCCCATCATATTCCTGACTCCCAGCGCTACACCCTCCACTTCAATACCGCCTTTTCCTTTTGCGCCATCACCCACAATAAAAAGGTTCCCGACAGGAGTCCTGTTCCCGTTATCACTGCCTGATGATGCCCTGTTCACAGGCCATCCGTTGGAATATGATTGAATTAACAGTACCTTATATTTCTTACCGGGGAAAAGCTGCTGCAGATCATGCAATCCAAGATGTATCTCCTCTTCCAGATCATCAGAAATAAGGGCCTGATGCGACATCACAAGATGTTTTCCGGGCGGTGCAAGGGATGGGTCTGCATTCGTAACTTCATTGATGCCATTGACCCTTTGCGCATATGGTGTAAAAAATACCCCGCTGTGACCTATTAATGGTTCATCCGAGGAAAGACATATTTTAATTCCTTTTGAAGGTTTGACATTTGATATTTTATCTGAATATTCTTTATCCTTACATTCATAGAGCCTGCTTGTCTCAAAATGCCCTATATCACTGATAACAATATCAGCTTCAATTGTTTTTCCCTTAACAATAACTCCTCTTGCCGTTTCGTTATCGATACCTATACTTTCAACACAAGATCGTGTATGTATCCTTCCACCATTTGATCTTATTATCCCGGAAAGTGCATCCGTCACGGCGCTGCATCCACCCAGGGGAATCCCTGAACCTTTGTAGAGATACATATTGTCGATAATATCAAGCATTTCCCGTGCCGGGACATCCTTTGCCTTAAGACTCAATGCCCAGCCGCAAAAAGAATCGGCAAGCTTAAAAAGGAATTCATCATCAAAATATTTTAATAACCAGTCCCTGAATGAGAGATCGCTTTTGGGTTTGAATTTCAGGGAATATGAGAGTACTGTTCCCAGTTTCACCTGTTTGGTAAGTGATAGTTCATTTCGAAAGTTGTGAAATGCTATGATCTCAGCGTTTTCTTTCCTGATCACAGCCATCGGGTTTGAATCAATTATTGTCACATGGGCGCCCACTTCTTTTAAGATCTGCGCAAGCGGCCCGCGCGAACCATGGGGAATCATGTGAAGAGCGCCCGTGCTGAGTTTGAAACCTTTATAGGGAAGATTAGTGAACCTTCCTCCGATGAAAGGAAGGCGCTCGAAAATCTCCACATCATATCCGGCTTTTGTGAGTTTTGCACCCGCCAGCAAACCGCCAAGACCGGCTCCAATAATCACTGCTTTCATGGTATCTCCGAAATAGCAGATATCGGGCAATAGTTGACACATTCGCCGCATCCCGTACAGTTTTCATTCATTGCCGCGCGGCCAAATATAATAATAGCATCAAATGCACAATATGCAGCGCACTGGCCGCATCCAACGCATTCTTCACTGACTTTCATCCGATCCCGGCCGCCCCTATCTTTTCTGCAAGTTTAGCGAGCACTTCTTTTCTCATCCCTTCAACAAATTTAATGCTTCCCACAACAAGATGGCCGCCGCCACTCACGCCTGCGCCTTTTATCTCGCTGTGGAGTTCTTTCACCATCTGCGGGATGTTCATCTTTACACCTTTTGAGCGCAGCACTGCAAAATCAGGCCCGTATCCTATGGTGACAAGCGGCTGTCCTGCATACCGGGTACATAATCTATCATGTATTTCCCCGCTTGTTTTTCCGGGTGGTGGGAAGGTAAATTTATGGGCGAAATTTTCCACATCTATCACATTCATTATTGTCCCGTTGGACAATTTCTGCGTTTTAACATTGGGCATTGATGCCTCCAGCTGTTCGGTTATTGCAGCATTTGCCTGTTCGTTCAACAGGTCCACTATTTGCTGATGTCTCACGCTTGAACCAAGATTAAGTATATCATTCATTAATCCACGCCCGTCATTGAACCTCTGCCAGAATGCCTCATAATCAATGGCAAGCGCCATTTTTCTAAGATCATCAAGCTTGTATTTATCGGACACAAGAGCCTTATAAGCATCGCCTTCTGTCGCAGAGGACCTGTCGCCCATGGCTGAAACCGCCGGGAGATGTTTTATCTCTTCTGTTACATCAGGATTTATCATTCGTGCTATCTCGGTACCTATCATTCCTGTCGTTATCCCATAATCTCCGCCTGCATAAGCAGGATTTACATGTTCAAGCACAATAGAATCAATAGTCCCATCAGGGTGATGGTGATCAATGACCATGATATCAATCCCATAGATGACCGCCTGTTTCATCGCGGGCATATCTTCTTCTGTCGCCCCGTTGTCCATCAATACCACAAGCGGCATCTTCTGGGAGAAACGCTCCTGGTCCTCAAGCGCAAAAGTAATGTCTTTTGTTACATCCTCTATTTCGTAGAATGGCGCTTTGGATGGGGAGCGCCTGAAAAAGTGCCTGTCCGCATCAGATCCTCCTACTTCGCGGATAATAGGTAAAAGTGCGCGCTCAATTGCGATAGCAGAGGTGATCCCGTCTGCATCCGCATGATGCCTTATGATTATCGGCCGGGATTTGTATGCAGCCTTCCTGATAAGCCTGGCAGCATTTTTCATTTTTGGTTTTAGCTTCTCAAGCACGTCACTTTTTACCAGGAACTGTATATCATGGGGTTCGGCGCGCCTGTCAATAGCAGCTTCGATCTGCTCTTTTATTCCATTGGCATCCTGGCCCCAGAGCTGTCTGATGGAACGGATCTCAACCTGCAATGCGCCGTTTCTCATTGAAGGCTCCCCAATAACCTTTACTATGGTCTCGGATTTTATTTCAGGATAAGCCCGCTCACCGGCTTTTTCAAAAGCTGCACACTGGACAGTCCCATCCTCATCTGAAATGGAAAATATCGTGGGACCACCTGTCTGCTTTATCTGGATGACCTCACCGGACATATGAATAAGTTTCCCGAGATACTTTGTGAGTTCTATGGTCTTCCTTCTGGGAAGCTGTTTTTCGACCTGGATTATCTGGTATTCTTTCGGAGCTCGAAGGAGCAGTTCGATATTACCGTTTGAAGCAATGTTTTTGACTTCAACGAATATCTTTTCTCCAAGTTCTGGAATATGACTCAAATTGCTTGAATGGATCAGTCCCCGAAGCATTGGATTAAGGTCAATGAAAACACCAAAATTAGCATGACCCTGCACTTTTCCTTCGTATATCTTTCCAATTTCGAGCTCACGTGTATCGCATTCCGAACTGAGGATATGTACGGGTTTTTTCTTAGCGCAGTTTTCGCAAAGCTCTCCCTTACCAGGAATTTCTATTCCGCAGGCTGTACAGGTGAAGAATTTTCCTCTTCCTCCGCATGTTTTGCATGGCTCGGTCACAGAAACTTTTCCGGTGCCGCTGCATTTTGCGCATTTTAATCCACCACCCATGAGCGCACCCAGGTCTTTTTCAGAAAGTCGGTCAAGGCTTATGGATCTTGGTTTACCCGCACCTTTGCAGTCAGGACATTCTTTTTCACTGAGTATTATAGTCCCTGTGCCTTTACAGTCATTGCATTCAGTAGTCATAGATTTAAGTGATAGATGTGTTTCGGGGTAAAATAGGTTACGTGGGAATGCTTCAAACCTCTCGAAAAAATTTCGGAAAATATATGTAGGTGCATCGTATTTAATAGTTTAAAAAGTCGGGAGACAACACAATGACAGAGGATAATGTAGTATTTATCGGGAACAAACCAGTGATGAACTATGTCCTTGCAATAGTTACACAATTTAATAATGGTGCTCCGGAGATTTCTGTAAAGGCAAGAGGAAAAGCAATATCAAGAGCAGTTGATGCCGTAGAAGTTTCAAGAAACCGGTTTTTACCTGAAACAAAAATTAAGGAAATAAAAATAGGAACTGAAAAAATTGCCACTGATAGGGGAGATTCCAATGTCTCAACTATAGAAATTGTTCTGACAAAATAGCTTTTTTCTTGAATTATAAAAAAAAATTAATGGGTATAAGCCCTTACATCATGCCCGGGGGCATTCCGCCCATACCGCATTGGGCTCCGCCTGCTTCCCCACCGCCGGATGCAGCAAGCACATCATCAATCCGCAGGATCATAATGGCTGTTTCCGTTGCAGAGTTTATGGCCTGTGTCTTTACACGAAGGGGCTCGATAACTCCGTTTTTCCACATATCTTCGGTGTTTCCGGTAAATACATTCAGGCCAAAATCCTTATTGCCCTGCTCATGCTGGCTTCTGAGATCCACAAGTTTATCAATGGGATCAAGCCCTGCATTTTCTGCAAGTGTCTTCGGGATCACTTCAAGTGCTTCGGCAAACTTCATGACTGCAAGCTGCTCTCTTCCTTTTAGTGTTGAACCGTAGTCTTTTAATCTCAAAGCAAGCTCAATTTCAGGTGAACCTGCACCTGCAACCAGTTTTTCATCTTCGATTGCAACACCTACTGCTCTTAGTGCGTCCTCAAGAGCCCGCTCGGTGCTGTCAATAACATGTTCCGTGCCACCGCGGATAAGAATTGACACAGCTTTCGGATTGACGCATTCCGTTATATAAAGCATTTTATCCTCGCTGTGTCCTTTGAGTTCCACGATACCGGAATGACCGATATCAGTTGCTTCAAAATCATCAAGACTTGTTATAAGATTTGCACCTATTGCCCTTGCAACTTTCTCAATGTCCTTTTTCTCCACGCGTTCAACTGCAAGGATGTTTGCTTTTGCCAGGAAATATTGAGCCAGATCCTCTATACCAAGCTGGCACAGAACAACATTCGCTCCTGTTGCAGCGATCCTGTTGACTATATCATGAACTATCTGTTCTTCCTGGTCGAGGTATTTTGAAAGCTCATCGGGTGACGAAACATTGATTTCGGCTTCCAGTTCCATCTTGCTGAATTCGATCGGTCGTGTTATAAGCGCTATCTTTGCATCAACTATCCTGTTTGGCATATTGCTGCTGGCTTTGTTCTTATCAAGTACAATACCTTTGATAAGCTCACATTCATCCATGCTTTGTCCGACTTTTTTCTCGATCTTGATATTATCAATGTCAACTACTTTTTTCCCATCTTCTTCATCTACAATGGATTTTATTGCACTTACCACGATTTCCGAGAGTTTGTCTTTTAATCCTTCCGCTCCTTTTCCTGTCATTGCCGTCATTGCAATGTTTCGAAGAACGTCATCATCATTTTCTGAAATCGTGTGAGTGATGTCATTTAAAATCTCAATTGCCTTATCAGCTGCAGCCCGGTAGCCGGATACGATTATTGTGGGATGGACACCTTGTTCGATCAATTCCCCTGCACGGACAAGCAATTCTCCCGTAAGGACCGCAGCCGTGGTAGTTCCGTCCCCGACTTCATCATCCTGTGTTTTTGCCACCTCGACAAGCATTTTGGCTGCTGGATGCTCTATTTCCATCTCCCGGAGGATGGTAACACCGTCGTTTGTGATTATGACATCTCCGCTGCCGCTTACAAGCATTTTGTCCATTCCCTTTGGGCCAAGCGTAGTTCTTACGGCATCTGCCACTGCTTTTGCCGCCATGATATTAGTATTGCGGGCTTCTTTGCCTCGTGTTCTCTCAGTACCTTCTCTTAAAATTATGATGGGCTGTCCGCCAAGTTGTGCTGCCATAGATAATTATCCTCCTGATATTGTTATTAGGTTTATTCAGATCTCCCGATTAATTATTGGATTTATTCACATATCGGGATATGATTTTGGCAAATCAATGTTTGAGGTTCTATATAAGAATAACGATTGGAGGTTCTGCGTAGTCTTCGGAGGTTAAAAGTCAGCCAAATGAAACTAAAGCTGATCTCAATAATATTTGCAGGTAAGATATTATGATGTTTGGAAATTACGGTTTGAAGATTGGGATATTCTTAAAAATCAAATTTCTTTATAATATCAGGTATCTTTCAAAGCTTTGAAAACCCTCAGAGTGTATTTTCGCACAAATGACCACACTGCCCTTTCTTTCATAGAAATCTTTCATTTCTTTTTCCGGGCTTCGTCTTCCATCAACAGCTTGTGCTTTATTCAATTTACCTTTCTGTGTTTTAGTCATTTATTCACCTCTGCTTTTATCAATGATAATAGTATATTCATACAATATATAAATAGCTGTCAAAAGATAAAAAAAATGATAGTAATTGTTATGATTATTATCAATAAGAACTATAGTTTTTTGACAGCTATCTGCTGCGGACTTGACAGAGTGAGCCCATAAGTCGTGAAATTCGTTTTGCCAGGTAAGGTATGACCCGGTGCAAGTATGCAAAATACCAAAAATTAAATAACCACAAAGCTAATTAAGCCACATAAATCATGGCCAAAGTAAAACTTACAGATACGACCCTGAGAGACGCCCACCAATCACTGATAGCGACACGCATGCGCACAAGGGATATGCTCCCCATTGCCGAGAAGATGGACGATGTGGGATTTTATTCACTTGAAGTGTGGGGTGGAGCGACTTTTGACTCTTCGATAAGATATCTTAATGAAGACCCCTGGGACAGGCTTCGGGCACTCAAGAACACCATTAAGAAAACACCCCTCCAGATGCTCCTTCGCGGCCAGAACCTTGTGGGCTACAGGCATTATTCCGATGATATTGTGGTCAAATTCGTGGAACATGCGGCTGAAACAGGTATTGATATTTTCAGGATCTTTGATGCTGTGAACGATATCAGGAACATGGAAGTATCTATCAGGACAGCAAAGCGGGTTGGAGCGCATGTCCAGGGAACCGTTTGTTATACTATCAGTCCGGTCCATCCGATCCCCCTTTATGTAACGATGGCAAAAGAACTTGAAGAAATGGGGTGCGACTCACTTTGCATAAAAGATATGGCAGGCCTTATTTCGCCGCAGAACGCCTTTGATCTTGTAAAAGCCCTGAAAGAAGAGATAAGCATCCCTATTGACCTGCACAGTCACTGCACAAGCGGAATGGCCCCAATGAGCTACATGTATGCATGCCAGGCAGGGATTGACATACTTGATACTGCTTTTTCACCATTTGCCTGGGGCACATCGCAGCCCCCAACGGAAACAACAGTGGCAGCACTTCGCGGGACTCCTTATGATACCGGTCTTGATCTTTTTCTGCTCACGGAGATAAAGAAATATTTTGAAGATATTAAAGAAAAATACCGGGGGATCCTTGACCCGATCTCAGAGAGAATAGACACAGATGTCTTAAAATATCAGATACCTGGCGGTATGCTCTCAAACCTTGTATCCCAGTTGAAAGAGCAAAATGCCCTGGATAAATATGAAGCAGTCCTTGCTGAGATGCCCCGGGTGCGTGAAGAACTGGGTTATCCCCCGCTTGTCACCCCCACGAGCCAGATCGTTGGCACGCAGGCAGTGCTTAATGTATTGATGGGTGAACGTTATAAAGTTGTCCCGAAAGAAGTCAAGGATTATGTCAAGGGCCTATACGGCCGAACACCTGCCCCGGTCAGCAAAGAGATCGTGATCAAGGTGCTTGGTGATGAAAAGCCCATAACATGCCGTCCCGCTGACCTATTGCCTCCGGAACTTGACAAGGTAACAAAAGAAGCACAGGATCTTGGGATCGTCAAAAAACCCGAAGATATTCTAACGTATGCCTTATATCCTGCAATAGCCCCCAAATTCCTGCGCGGGGAAACAAAGGAAGAAACACTTGTTGCCCCGTCAAATGGAAAATCAGTCGAGCCGTTACCTTCGGAGTTCAAAGTTGAAGTTGACGGCGACCTGTTCAGCGTCAGGATCATTTCGGCAGGCGGCGGGATGTCTGTCCAGCCTGCAGAATCCCAGAGCCAAAAAGTAATGGATGGAGCCATAACTGCGAGCATGCAGGGTATGGTCCTTAAGGTAAAAGTCAAAAAAGGCGACCAGGTTTCAAAAGGTGATGTTGTGCTGGTCCTTGAAGCAATGAAAATGGAAAATAATATACATGCGCCTCATGGCGGCGCGGTGAAAGACATCTTTGTCAAGGAAGGCAGTACCGTAGGGGCAGGGGATGTATTGATGGTTATTGCTTAATTTATTCAAAGGATGAGACATGTTTAAAAAAGTCCTTATAGCAAACCGCGGTGAAATCGCGATCCGCGTCATGAGAGCATGCAGGGAGCTTGATGTAAAGACCGTAGCAGTGTATTCTGAGGTGGACAAGAACGCACTTTTTGCAAAGTACGCAGATGAAGCCTACCTTATAGGTCCTGCACCGGCAAACCAGAGCTATCTTAATATGGATAAAATAATTGAAGTAGCCCATAAGACCGGTGCCCAGGGCATCCACCCGGGGTATGGGTTTTTGTCAGAGAATGAAAAATTTGCAGACAGGTGCCAACATGAAGGAATAATTTTTATCGGCCCCAGCCGAAAGGCCATCGAAAGTGTTGGAAGTAAAATTGCGGCAAAGAAGACCATGAAAGCGGCCGGGATCCCGGTCATCCCGGGAAGTGAAAGTGGTATAAGCGATCTGGATGAGGCCATCGATGTGGCAGAAGCGATCGGATATCCCGTGATCGTAAAAGCCTCAGCAGGCGGCGGAGGTATTGGCATGAAGGTTGTCAGAAAGACCGAAGAACTGCGTGAAACCATTGAATCCACCCGGAGAGTGGCGAAATCATCATTCGGAGATGCAACGGTTTTCATCGAAAAATACCTGGAAGAGCCCAGGCACATTGAATTCCAGATACTTGCAGATTCTTATGGCAACATAATCCACGTTGGAGACCGTGAATGCTCGATCCAGCGCAGGCACCAGAAACTGATAGAAGAATCCCCATCTCCTATTATGACTCCCCAATTGCGGGAAAAAATGGGGCATGATGCAGTAAAAGCGGCTGCTGCTATAAATTATACTAATGCCGGGACCATCGAATTCCTTTATTCAAAAGGTGAATATTATTTCCTGGAAATGAACACAAGACTGCAGGTAGAGCATCCGATAACGGAAATCGTAACGGGAGTTGACCTTGCAAAAGAGCAATTGAGGATCGCATCGGGTGAGGAGTTAAGTTATAAACAGTCGGATATCCAGCAAAGGGGATGGGCTATTGAATGCCGTTTGAATGCGGAAGACCCCCTTAACAACTTTACACCCTCTCCCGGGAAATTGCGAAGATACCGTTCCTCAGGAGGACCTGGAGTCCGCGTGGATAGCGGTGTTCACACTGGATTTACAATAACACCCTATTACGATTCTCTCATTTCCAAGCTCACTGTCTGGGGAAGGGACAGGGATGAAGCTATCGCCCGGATGAAACGTGCATTATATGAATACATCATTGTTGGTGTTACTACCAATATTCCCTTCCATAAAGCTGTGATGAATAATCCCAATTTCAAACGCGGCGAGTTAACAACGCATTTCATAGAAGATAATAATATCATAAAAGATGTTGAGAAGATCATAGAGGCTGAAAAAGAGAAGGGTGCCACGCTTGCATCGGCCCTGGGTGCGGAGGAAAAAAAGGTTGCTGCGATCACTGCTGCTGTTGGCACATATATCCAGAATGCAAAAGTGGGTGTAGCTAAATGAATATAAAGGATAAAGTACTTGAAAGACTGATCAAAAAAAAAGGTATTTGGGTTTCCGGAGAACAGCTTGCAAGCGAGCTTTCGGTTTCAAGAACTGCAATATGGAAACATATCAATATATTAAGGGAACAGGGTTATATGATCGATTCATCAACAAATCTCGGGTATTCTCTTATCGAAACACCTGACGCGTTAACTCCGGCTGAAATAAAAGCGAGACTTAAGACAGAGATCATCGGAAAAGATATCAAATATTTCAAAGAGACAGAAAGTACGAATAGTATTGCATGCGAGATAGCACAAAAGGTAGATGAGGGCACACTGGTAATAGCTGAATCACAGACCCAAGGACGCGGCCGCCTGGGGCGTAAATGGATATCCCCGGAAGGAGGGATATGGCTTTCTGTGATCCTTAAACCAAAGATACTGCCTTTACATGCCCCTCGCATTACATTTCTTGCAGGTGTTTCTGTCGCCAGGACGATACGGAGTTTTGGTCTTCCTGCAAAAATTAAGTGGCCAAATGATATTCTAATTAAGGGAAAAAAAGTATGCGGAATCCTCACAGAGATCCAGGCTGAAACTGATCTCATAGATTATATCGTGGTTGGGATAGGAATAGATGCAAATGTAGATACGGAATCTTTCCCTGACGAACTAAAGGATAGTACAACATCGCTTAAAAAAGAAATAGGGGATAAAATAAACCGTGTTGACTTTGTGAGGAAGTTACTTGAAGAATTTGATGAATTATATCTGAAATTCCAGAAAGAAGGATTCAAATCCATACTGGAAGAATGGAGAAACACCTCTGCAACGATAGGTGAATGGGTAAAGATAACCACACAAACGCATACAATATACGGTGAAGCGATAGGTGTGGATAATGAAGGGGCGCTCATTCTTGAGGCAGGCGATGGGCATATTGAAAAGATCGTGGCAGGGAGCTGCGAACACCTGAGACGCTCATAACATAATTCAGAAAGGGCAGAAGTTATGCATAATGAGTTGAAAGAACGACTCAAAAAACTTGAAAACAATTATAATGGGAAAGAGTTCCTTTCTATCGTGAATAAAGTCAAGAAAGATAGGATAAATGATGAAGAGCTTCTAGAACAAATCGAAACCATAAGCTTGAAAAGATTCCGGGAGAAAGTTTCTTTGACCCTTGGAACATTTGCCGGGAATGCGCTTGAGATCGCGGGCACGATCGCAGGTGTGGTCCTTCCTTATTTGATGAACAATGATGTTGTGTACTATATCAGCGCCCTGATTCTTATGACCACGCTTCACCCGCTCTCGCATTTTTTTATAGGAAGTGTGTTCGGGATCAGGTTCACGCATTACTATCTCAATGGTCCTGCCCGCATCGAACCAACTCTTCGGATCAATTATTATTCATATCTTAAAACAAAAAGTGAAAAAAGAGCGCTGATGCACGCTTCAGGTGTTATCGGGACACTTCTTGCGCCACTAATAGCGGCGCATATCGCATTTTACAGCGGGTCTGTGGGTGTTGCTCAAAATCTTATTTATTTCTTTTTACTGCTGATAGTCTTTGAACTGCTGACATCAACAAAAATAGGGGATCTGATGAAAGCAAAGAGAGAGATTGGTTTCCGGTAAAAAGAAAGGAAATCTTCATAAACAAAATTTACACGTTTCCCAGGAATAGATAGTACGTTACCAAACTCAATTAGCATAAGAATTATAATTAATGGTGGTTACCAATTCATAGGTTTGCCTTATAAATTTAACTATTTTTAATACTTGCAGTAAAATTTATATTATTCATCCCCCTATTATTATTTTAA
>JAPMTS010000039.1 GCA_026552955.1 Candidatus Methanoperedens sp.
CTGTTGTGGAACCGGACCCGAATCCAAAAATATGAAACATGGGGATGCGGGCAGCCAGTTTCCACGGGAAGAAATGAATATACGGCAACAGCATTTTCAAAACCGATCCGCATGTGGTTTGGAGGTATCTTCAGACCTCACAGGGAGATACAGACAACGTATTCCGATTCATCATTTATTAAGGAAAAAGTGATCTTTGGGTCTGAGATCGAACCAATATTCGAGAAGTATTTTTATGATCCGGTGACAAAGGTAGTAATTACACTATCCGGATTTATGAGGATAATACAGACAGGATATATCCAGACCTACCTGCTCTATATATTTATCACGCTTGTAATTTCGTTAATATATGTTGGAAGTGGAGGCTGATATTTTTTGGGACTCTACATGGGATGAGACTTTTCATAAAATTGATATACTTGAACAACAGTAGTAAAAATGGATAGGAAAAACGTTATGATCAAAAATGAATTTATTGATCTTGGATTTGAGATTTGGATGCGTTTACTCAAGACGGCAGATCAATCTTATGACCCTCAAAGCGAAAATATTGAAAATCAGCATCCATCTGAAAGATCCATTATCCTGAAACATTAGAATTCAAATTCCATGCCATCGTACCCAAGAGGCCACTCTTTTATTGATTCATTATGAGGAGGAAAATTATGGCTTAAATGTGTAAGTATTATATTCTTTGCATTCAATTTTCTTCCAAGTTCCATTGCTTCTTTTGAGTTCATATGTTTGGGAATATTCCCGCGCGGAGGGATTATGGCATCTGCTATCAGAAGATCAGGTTTGAACATGAATTGCAGACTTTTTTCCGGAATATTCCTGGATGTATCACCTGTGATAACGACTTTTGACAAACCATCTGTGATAAATACGGCTGCGGATTCTTCCAGAGGAGGATGAGTAACCTCAAGTAATGTTATCTCAAGACCGATAAGTGAAAAAGGCTTATAAAAAATTACATCGTGCCTCACAGGTTTCATGAATGAAAGATAGTTCAAAATATAATCAAGTGTATTCTTTAAACCATACACGTTGACATCATTCTGTATGCGGTGAAAATCCCCAAAACCTGCATAATGGTCATAATGGGCATGTGTCCAGATCACGGCGTCGATATGGCTGATCCTTTTTTTCAAGAGCTGCCACCGCAGGTCAGGACTTGTGTCAATTAGTACTTTGCCGCCTTGCGATTCTATGAGAACTGAAAAACGAAGCCTCCTGCTTTTACCGCCTGCTATTGCATCAAGGCAGGCCTTGCAGGAACATCCAATTTTTGGAGTTCCCACAGCATCACCGGTTCCTAGCAGTGTAATTCTCATAAAGCTCACTTCAAGTTTTCATAATACTTCGTGGGTGTATTCCTTTCTTCAACTTGCAACCATGATGTTATTAATTCAACCACTTTCATCAAGTTTCTTTAGCTGGTTGCGCTTGTTGAACTCAGAGACTCCGCGAAGTAAATCTTGCTGTGTCAGGACGGTTCTTTCAGTAATAAGAGCATTAAGTACAGCTTCCCTTGCTATCAGGCGAAGGTCCGAACCGGAATATCCGTCTGAAATTTTTGCTATTTCCTCCGTATCAAATGTCCCTTCAATGTTCTTCAAAATAATATCGAGTATCTTTTTCCTCATTACCTTATCAGGCAGCGTGAACTCAACGATCTCGTCAAACCGTCTCCATGCTGCATGGTCAAGTATGGTGGGGTGGTTTGTAGCTCCGATAACAAGGACACCATGCTCTACAAGACTGATCTCATCGATGGCTTTAAGAAGTGTATTTACCGCCCTTTTCAATGCGGCGTGCTCATCCGTAGCCCTTGCTTTTGCCACGAAATCAAATTCATCGATAAAGAGGATGCAAGGACTGAGGCGCCTTGCGAGTTCGAATACCCTGTCGATGTTCTTTGCGGTTTCTCCAAGATACTGGTCAGCTATCTGGGAGAGTTTTACTTCCACGATAGGGATTTTAAGCTGTCCTGATATAGCCCGGGCAACAGAGGTCTTCCCTGTTCCGGGGGGGCCAACGAACAATAATTTCCCGATCTCCCGAAGCCCTATTCGTTTAAGGTAATCGCGATATTTTATCGCTTTTGTCATTTTTTCGATTTCCTCTTCCTGGGCTTTTGTAAGGACAAGGTCAGAAATATTCTGTTTTATATCTTCCGGCGCTACTATATGGGCTAGTTTTAGCATGTCCTCTGAACCTTTTTCAGATTCAATGTTTTTGATAAGGGACATTATCCATTCCCTGCCGCTTTCTTTGGGTAAATTTGAAGCAATTGCTTTCTTATAGCTTACAGATAGTGAATCGTAGTTCTCAAAATACGATGCAAGAACAGGGTTCATATTTATGTTATCAACCGCTTCCGGATGCTTGGCTATCCACTTTACTGCAAGATCAAAGACTGTGAGCTTTATTTGAGAGCCGAAATCTTCATATTCAAGGAAAGGAAGTGTTTTTGTGCATTTTTTTACGTTTTCAATCCCATAAATGGTTTTGATATCGCCTCCAGTTACATATATTGGACGCTTTACGGTATTTTCTTTTTCATCCCAGTAATGCTTCCTGATTTTCTGGGGAAGGTCATCTACGGTAAGCTTATCTGACTCATTATACAGATGCGCTGTCAATACCAGTTCTGTTATCAATAATTTCTCATCTGTCATATTTAAACTTCATTGTTACGTCTTGAAATAAGATATAGTTAACTCAAATATAATGGAACTTCCATAAGGAGATAGATCGTCGAGAGCAGATCATGGCCGAACAGCGTTTGTACCCTCTCCCGGCTTTAGCCGTGGAGAGGTCTCACCCCAAAACAGAGTGTTGATACATGTGGCTAATCCTCACTGTTTAAGCTTTTCAAGAATACTTCCCATATTCTTGATTTCTCTCCCAAAACCTTCCAGATCCCCTTCTTTGAGGAATTGCTGTGCTTTCTCATAGTGTTCGACAGCCTGCTGGATGAGAACATCGGTTGTTCCAGTATCTTCAACCGGGATAACAGGCCGTTCGGGAGACTTGCCTCCGAATATGACAGCTATCGCTTCATCCAGGGTCTCCTGCATGGTGATCATATCACCATAAACCACAATGACGCGCTTGAGTTCGGGAATAGCATCTCTTTGTTCTGCTCTCAGATAGATAGGTTCGACATAAAGAAGGGAGTCTTCGACAGGTATGACCAGAAGATTTCCCCTGATGACCCCGGACCCTGACTGGCTCCAGAGAGTGAAACTCTGGGATATCTCAGGGTTCTGGTCTATTCTGGCTTCAATCTGCATCGGGCCGTATACAAGCTTTTTCTTTGGGAACATATAAACAATTCTTTCACCGTAATGTGGCATGTCATTGCGTGCAGCCATCCATGCGATCATATTTTTCTTCTCCCTGGGTGTGAAGGGCAAAAGCAGGATAAACTCTTCTTTCTGAAAACCCGGAAGCTTCGTGATCAGGTAATACGGTTGCATCTCTATTTTGGAACCTTCATAGAGTTCTTCAGGTATCTCCCATACATCCTCCCTGTTGTAAAAAACCCCGGGATCTTTCATATGATAGAGTGCGTATTTCATCGCCTGAACACGGAACATGTCCTCAGGATATCGTAACTGGCTCTTTAAACCAGGTGGCATAAGGGAGATAGGTTTGAAAAGACCCGGCAACATTGCCGAATAGGTCTCAATAACGGGGTCGTTGGATTCATTGCGCAAGTAGAATTCCACAGAACCGTTATATGCATCAATCACTGCCTTGACCGGATTCCTGATATAATTTATGCCTCCTGCAGGCTCCGAGTAAGGGAACCTGTCAGTGACAGTGTAGCCATCGATTATCCAGTAAAGTTTTCCTTCGGACAATGCAATGTATGGATCCTTATCATATTTCAGGAAAGGAGCGATCGCCCTGATCCTTTCATTGATATTCCGGCGGAACAGGATCCTGCTTTCGGGGAGTAACGAGTCACTGATCAGGAGATTTATGTCGCCAAAACGAACCGCCATGGCCAGCTTCACAAGACCTGATCGGAGGGATATACCTCCTGTTCCTTTATAGGTTGTATATACATTCAGTTCCCCACTGGGATAATCAAACTCCGGGTTGGTTGTATCAACAATGACATAATCGTCATCAAGTTCCCCGAAATATATCTCTGGCATTGTAATATTAAAAAAATCTGACCTGGGAGGTACATCCTTAATATAGAACTGAGGTAGTCCTTCTTTTGAAACACCGCGCACCGGGCTCATTGCAACACCGTAGCCGTGGGTAAAGACCAGGCGTTCGTTCACCCATGTACGGGCTTGTTCCTGAAACTTCTTCGAGTCGATCTCCCTTGCAGACATAGCTATTTGCCTGTATTCCCCATCAATGGTGAGTCTGTTTATATCCACGTCTTTGAATTCATAGTATGTCCGTATCAGTTGAAGCTGCCTATAGGTTGTAAGCATTGGCCTCCAGTCCCAGAGACGGATGTTCTCTATTGTTTTTGTGTTTTTCTCAATGTCGTTAAAGGTAAGATTAGAAGATACCGGGAATTCTATCTGTTCGATATTTTCAAGATCAAAAGCCAGCCTTGTGTACCTGATACTGTTCTCTATATAAGGCTTCTCAAAATTGTACTCATCGGGTAGGACCCTGAACTGTTGAACCATAGATGTAAGAAAGCTCCCGCCTATGAACAGTGTTATTATTAAGATAATCCCGACCAGAGGCCATTTGATGTTCATATTCCTCACGCCCAGGAAGAAAAATACTGATACCAATAGGGTAACAGCTATCATAACTGTAATAATTCCAAGCTGGATATTGATATCCGCATAGCCTGGCCCAAAGAAAGCCTTTTTTGATATATAAAGTATATCGAAGCGCATAAGGTAGAACTTTATTGTTAAGAGCAAAGTGAATAAACCGGCCATAACAGCCAAATGCATTTTTGTGCCTTCTGGTATACTGAGAACATTGATCACTTTTTTATAGCGTGGATCTGCCTGGCTTTCAAGCTGATTGAGAATACCCCCATTGATGAAATAGATAAGTCCGATTCCTATGCCAGATAGAATTATCACTGCGAATAAACTGTTCAAGAGGAAATTGTAAAAGGGGAGTGAAAAAACATAGAATGAGATATCATGTCCGAAAATTGGATCCTGGAGGTTAAAAGGGACCTGGTTCAGGTAGCGCAGTACGATATCCCATTTCAAACTTGAAAAGAGACCAAAGAGCAAGCTGATTATCAGGATCGCTCCGGAAGAAATGCTTTGGAATTTAAGACTGTGTGTATTCTTGAGCGCTATCCTGATGTTGATGTACATAAAAATGTATAAAATGACAAAAGCCAATGCTCCCAATATGATTTTGGCTTTTAGAACAGTAAAGAAAATGCCAAGATAACCCACCTCATCAAACCAGAAGTAGTCAGTGAATAAATCAACAAGCTTTGATGATATAATAAACAGGATGAATAATAAATATATCAAAATGTCTCTTAGATTCATCTAATGTTGACAGATTCCGATATTATTTAAGTCTTTTGATACTATTGCCATGTGGCACAAAAGTACTATTTCCTGAAATCAAACGAATATTATATGTTCCCTTCAAATACCCTTTGCGCCTGTCCTTCCATATACGCGGCATCATCGGTAAGTGTAATTCTTAATTCGCCGCCTTTTGTATTCACTTTAACCCTATTTCCGGTCTTCCCGAGCCGGTGAGCTATTGCAGCACAGGCTACCGAGCCGGTACCGCAGCTAAATGTTTCACCTTCCACACCCCGTTCATATGTGCGGATCGTTATCTCATTCCCGGCAATCACTTTTACGAAATTCACATTCGTTCCCTTTGGAAAAATCCCGTCATAGCGGATATTTGGCGCTTCCTTCATTAATTCCGGGTCATCAAGTGAATCTATAAAGATCACTGCATGAGGAACGCCTGTGTTTATTGCCGATACATCATATCCATGCATGGCTACATTGAGAAATTCCCCTGTTCCTTCTGCGGGGATTTTTGTCCTCTGGAATTGCGGTTTTCCCATAGTTACACATATCCATGTTTTTTGACCCTGCTTCGAACGTATGGGGAGAACGCCTGCAAGCGTTTCCACACTTCCCTTCTCCCTGATGTATCCTTTATCGAGTGCATACTTCACCAGGCACCGCACACCATTTCCGCACATTTCGGCCTGTGTACCATCAGAATTATATATTTCCATCCTGATATGGGCTATTTTCGATCTTCCAAGGAAGAGTACACCGTCAGCCCCTATTCCAAAGCGTCGGTCACAATATTTTACTGCAAAATCGGATTTTTCTTCATCATCAATGATTTTTTCGTGATATTCATCGATGAGAATGAAATCATTTCCATTACCATGAAGTTTTGTAAAATGCACAATTTCACTTCTTATCTTTCTTTAATGCGGCGGATATCATCTGGCCTGCGGTCCTTACCATCATATACGTTCCTCCAACAATCAATACTATGGGAGCACCAAATGCAGCTGCAGCAATACCGGCGCTTGCGAGAAGCGCAGTATCCTGGTTCGTAAGGAAGCGTGAAACTTTATCAAGTGTGGATGGTTCGATATCAACGGAATCTGTTTCAAGAACGATCTCTCCTTTCTGGAATACTTTTATCCATCCGCTTTCCTCAGAAACAAGAACAGCAGTAATGGTATCGTCATATAAAGTTATCCCCCTTGCAGCTGCGTGTTTTGTCCCAAAACCAAGGAGTGTTTCAGATTTCAATATCCTTGAACCGTATGCAACCATTTCACCATCAGGAGTAAAGATAATGGCACCATCAAGTGTGGCAAGTTTCTCCACCACAGCATTCATTCCCTTACTGAGTAAATTTCCTGCAAATTGTATCTGAGGATAATGAAGGCGGTAATTTCCTTCAATCTGTTTCTTATCCGCAATAATAAAAAGTGCTCCCTGATTTTCTTTGGCAAGCTTCTTTGAGATATTAAGGATATTACGCATTACTTCAGATTTTTTATCAGTGCTATTCTCTGCAATGATCATAGAACCTACTTATTATCGGGATAAGTTATAAGTTTTGGTAATCCCCAACATGGAGCTTCCTGTACAATAAAATGCTTTCTTCATGAAACTTCGACAACCTATATATCATTTTGATGCTATCCACTTCCTGAAGGAACAATAACAATGTCCCAATTGCAGAAAAAAGAATATGTCCGGAATATGTTCGCAGGTATTTCAAAAAGATATGATTTTTTGAACCACCTGTTAAGCCTTGAAAAGGATAAAAAATGGCGTCGTTATGCAGTATCTAAGCTGCCATCCGGATTTATTATTGACGTCTGCTCCGGTACGGGGGATGTCGCGATAGAAGCCTCAAAAAAGAATCGTGTCATAGCTTCTGATTTTTGTTTTGAGATGCTTAAATTATGCAAACCTAAGTTAGAAAAAAAGAATCTGGAAAATGTAAGCTGCATCCAGAACGATGCTGAGAATCTATCTTTTAAAGATGGTACTTTTGATGGGGCCATAGTAGCTTTCGGAATACGAAATGTCGCAGATATTAAAAAAGCCTTATCAGAGATGAACCGGGTGGTCAGGATAGGAGGCAGGGTGGTTATTCTTGAATTTTCCCTGCCTGAAAATAAGGTTTTCAGGTCGATGTATTATTTTTATTTCAAAAAGATCCTGCCTTTAGTGGGAGCGATCATATCCGAAAAAAACGGACCTTATGATTATCTTCCTGCATCAGTGATGGCCTTTCCAAAAAGAAATGAGTTTGTGGAAATTATGAAAGACGCCGGTATCTCGTGCGTTGAATATTTTGACCTGTCTTTCGGAATAGTCACCGTTTATATTGGAGATCGTCATAATGGGATCAAAGCTTAAAAGCCACAAATTATATTGCTTTATCCCCTAATTTCAGTAATCCATGGGAACAGAGAAATCAAGAAAATTATTTGAAGAGGCAAAGAAAATCCTTCCGGGAGGAGTGAGCAGTCCGGTCCGAGCTATTAAACCGTATCCGTTTTATACGAAAAAAGCTGACGGCTCAAAGATAACCGATATAGACGGAAATGAATATATCGATTACGTTATGGGTTATGGGCCTTTACTTCTTGGGCATAATCATCCTGCTATAAAGGAAGCTGTGACCAGGCAACTTGATGACGGTTGGCTTTATGGGACCCCGACCGAACTTGAAGTGGCTCTTGCAAAAGAAATAATTGAACTTTATGCCAGCATCGACATGGTGAGATTTGTATCCACAGGAACAGAAGCAACAATGGGAGCACTTCGCGCAGCACGTGGCTTCACCGGTAAGAACAAGTTCATCAAGATCGAAGGAGGCTTTCATGGCGCTCATGAAGCCGTGCTTGTAAAAGCGGGTTCCGGCGCAACGACCCTGGGAACACCTGATTCCGCGGGAGTCCCCGGGGATTTTACAAAAAACACTCTCCAGGTACCGTATAATGATATTGGGGCTATGACAGAGGCCATCAAAGCTTATAAGGATGATGTTGCAGCCGTAATTATAGAGCCCGTACTTGGTAATATCGGGCCTGTATTGCCAAAAGAAGGTTATCTGGAAGAAGTACGCGCTGTAACACAAGAAAATGATGTTGTCCTGATATTCGATGAGGTCATAACAGGTTTTCGGCTGGCAATGGGCGGAGCGCAGGAGTATTATGGTGTAACACCGGATATGACCACCCTTGGAAAGATACTTGGCGGCGGTTTCCATATCGGAGTGATCGGAGGAAATCATGAGATAATGGAGAAAATTTCACCGTCAGGACCTGTTTACCAGGCAGGAACATTCAATGGCAGTCCGGTTTCCATGACATCCGGACTTGCTGTAATAAACACATTAAGAAAAGAGAAAGTCCACGACAGGGTAAATAAATCAGGTGATTTAATGCGGTCAGGATTATCTGATATCATAGCGGATCTTGGACTGGATTATAACGTGAGCGGAGTCGGGAGCATGTTCAAAGTGTTCTTCGGGGATATGCCCAATAATTATCAGGAAGCACTGAAATGCGATACTAATAAATTCAATGCATTCTTCAAAAAAATGCTAAATGACGGCATCTTTTTGCCCCCCTCGCAGTTTGAGACTAACTTCCTGTCCTTTGCCCATTCAAAAATCGACATAGAAAAAACCATCGAAGCTTACAAGAGGAATTTGAAATAATTATGAATAAATTGCGTATCGGATCAAGGGGGAGCAAACTTGCTCTTGCCCAGGCAAACCTGGTGAAAGACCTCCTGGCAAAAAAAGGAGTAGATACAGAAATCAATATAATCAAAACATCCGGGGATACCTTCACCGACAGGCCGCTGCATGAAGTGCAGGGATTTGGGGTTTTTGTGCGGGAGATAGATGATTCGATGCTTGCCGGCCAGATAGATATCGCGGTACACAGCATGAAAGATGTTCCTACCGAGCGTCCGCCTGAACTTACCATAGCTGCAGTAATGAAGCGTGACTCACCGTATGATTTCCTGCTTACGCGTGAAGATACCAAATTGAAAGACCTTCCGGAAGGCTCGACCATTGGAACTACAAGCCTGAGAAGGCGAGCCCAGCTTTCCAGATTCAGGACAGGTTTCAAAATAAAGGAGTTGAGGGGAAATATCGACACTCGTCTTCGCAAACTGAAAGAAGGGCAATATGACGGCATTTTTCTTGCCGAGGCAGGACTTGAGAGACTGAAATGGAAGATACCGGGAGAACGTCTTGATCCGGATGATTTTGTGCCGTCTGCGAACCAGGGAACAGTGGTTATTGTGACAAAAAAGGATTCAACAGCGCATATCGCAGTACAGGAATTGAATGATATCCAAACGCGCCTTGAAACAAGGATCGAACGGATAATAATCAGGATTCTTGGCGGAGGATGTCTTGTTCCCATCGGCGCTTTTGCACAGACTGAAGGCAATGAGATACATGTGCGCACGGAAGTTCTTTCAGTTGACGGAAAACGATGCGTAAAAATAGATGAATTTATAAACCCCGCCGAATATGAAAAGGAAGCCGAGCGAATCGGTAATGAATTGAACAAAAAAGGCGGCGGCAAACTTGTGGATGAAGCAGTAAAAATGTTTGCAGCCAAAAGAGGATAGAAATGAAAGGGAAAGTTTATCTTGTAGGCTCAGGTCCCGGCGACCCGGAGCTTTTGACCATAAAAGCAAAAAGACTTATTGAGAGCGCCCAGGTCATACTTTATGACCAGCTTCCGGGTAAAGCGATACTTGATATGATGCCGGAATCAGCCGAAAAAATTGATGTTGGTAAATACGCAGGGAATCACAAGCTTTCCCAGTGGCAAATAAATGAGCTTCTTGTCAAAAGGGCAAAAGAAGGAAAGATCGTTGTACGGTTAAAAGGGGGAGATCCATACCTTTTCGGCCGCGGAGGCGAGGAAGCACAGACGCTTGCAGCAGAAGGCATCAGTGTGGAGATCGTTCCGGGGATCACATCGGCAATCGCAGTTCCGGCGTATGCGGGAATTCCAATCACGCATCGCGATTATGCATCCATGGTAACTTTCATCACCGGGCATGAAGATCCCGAAAAGGACGAAACTGCGCTTGACTGGGAACTCCTGGCGAAATTTGAAGGAACACTTGTTATCCTGATGGGTGTCAGCATGCTTGAGAGAAATGTGAAAGAATTAATGAAACACGGTAAATCCGTGGATACTCCTGTTGCTGTGATAGAAAGAGGCACGCGGCCTGACCAGCGGGTCACCATTGGAACACTTGCTGATATTGTGAGTCTTTGCAAACAACGAAAGGTGAAAGCCCCTGCAATAACCGTAATTGGTGATGTCGTAAAATTGCATCACGAACTTGCTCTTTAAAAGATGGAAATGAAAGTAATAGCCATTATGAGGCCTTCCGGTTATATAGCAGAGTCTGTCAAACTTGCAACTTCGATGGGTTTTTCCACAATAGCAGCGCCTATGATCGATGTAATGGATAAGAACGATCATGATTTCAAAGGATTTTTTGATCGTATAATGGGGGGAGACTCCGATTATGTGATTTTCACCAGTGCTAATGGGGTTGAATTCACATTATTGAAGCTGAAAGACCCGGATGAATTTATTGAACGGCTCAATGAAACCAAAGTTGTGGCTATCGGCCCCAGAACAAAAGATGCACTTTTGAAAAACGGGATTCATGTCAGTATGATGCCAGAGTCTTACAGTTCCGCAGGTCTTGTTGAAGCGATGTGCAAAATCGAAGGGGCAACTATCGAGATCGCAAGGAGTAGCCACGGAGCGCCTGAACTTGTAAGAGGGCTTCTTGAAAAGGGGGCCGTTGTATATGAGACGCAGGTTTATCAGATAATCAGTCCCAGGGATGAGAGACATGAGGCGCTCATGAAGCGGGCGCTTTCCGGGGATGTGGATATTTTCGCATTCACAAGCACCATGATGGTCAGGAATTTCATGGCGCTTGCGAACGATATGGGAGTAAAGGATGATATTATCCGCATCCTTAATGAAAAGATGGTGGCTGCTATCGGTAAACCTACCCGGGATACATTGATCGGGTATGGGGTGGATGTGGATATCATGCCTGAAAAATATACTTTTAAAGATATGCTGCAAGAGTGCAAGAAGAAGGATTGTTGATCCGGCAACACAAAAAAAATTCCATGTTTTTGCATGGAGAATGTTAAATTCTTCATTAATCATGCAGCAAATATAAGGGATAATAATCACTTTTATATTTAAATTATGACAGATCAACCTCTTGTTCTCCCGATGTCACTCCCTGAAGCCAAAAAACTCGGGATAAAGGAATTTGACATAATCCTGGTAACAGGTGACGCTTATGTTGACCATCCCTCCTTCGGGACAGCATTAATAGGTCGTGTTCTCTGGGATGCAGGCTTTACGGTAGGCGTTATATCTCAACCAGATTGGAAAGACGGGGATGATCTCAGGAAACTTGGAAAACCGCGTTTATTCTTCGGGGTGACTTCCGGGAATGTGGATTCCATGGTAAATAATTATACTGCCAACCTGAAAGTACGAAATGATGATGTCTATTCACCAGGGGGGAAAGGAGGACTGCGGCCAAACCGCGCAGCAATAGTATATTCTGACAAGCTCCATTCCATTTTTCCGGGCACACCAATTGTACTTGGCGGGATCGAAGCAAGTCTAAGACGGTTTGCCCATTATGATTACTGGTCTGATTCAGTGCGCCAGTCCATCCTTGCCGATTCTCCCGCAGATATGCTGGTATTCGGGATGGGGGAAACACAAATCCTAGAGATCGCCTCAAGACTTTCAAAAGGCCAGAACATCAAAGATATCCGGGATATCGCAGGGACATCCGTGAAAATGGAGATAGGCACATGGCGTTCTATCAGTCATGAAGATTTTCTTGAGATACCGGGATTTATAGAAGTATCGAAAGATAAACAACTCTATGCAACAGCATTCAAACTTCATTACTATGAGCAGGATCCCATACGAGGAAGAACAGTAGCACAGGCGCACCCGAAAACCATTATTATCCAGAATAAACCTGCCATGCCTCTTACCACCCGGGAAATTGACCATATTTACGGGCTTCCTTTCTCAAGGAAAGCGCATCCATCTTATAATAAACCGATACCTGCTCTTGCTCCCGTGAAATTCTCGGTTATCAGCCACAGGGGATGCTTCGGATCATGCTCCTTTTGCGCCCTTACACATCACCAGGGAAAGATTATCCAGAGCAGGAGTATGGAATCCATTATCAGAGAAGTTATAATTTTGACGAAGATGCCTGATTTTAAGGGTATTGTGCAGGATGTTGGCGGACCTTCTGCAAATATGTATTCGATGAAATGCAGGAAATGGGAAAAAGAGGGTGTATGTACTGATAAAATGTGCATGGACTGCAAAGGTCTTGATGCAAGCCATAAAGACCAGGTCGAACTTCTCAGCCGTCTCCTCGGGATTAAAGGTGTAAAGAACGTGTTCATTGGTTCGGGGATACGTTTTGACCTTGCTCTTCGGGAATCCTCCGGTTACATTTCCGAATTATGCCAGCATCATGTGAGCGGTCACCTCAAAGTTGCACCCGAACACGTGAAAAGACAAGTAACGGATATCATGCACAAACCGGGAAAGGAAATGTTCGAGGAATTCAGGAAACGATTTGACGACGAAAATAAAAGGTCCGGGAAAAGACAATTTATTCTTCCTTATTTTATGTCCGGACATCCCGGATGCACGGTCGAAGACATGATAGAGCTTGCAGAATATATTCGTGATAATAACCTTTATACGGAGCAGGTGCAGGATTTTACGCCCACGCCCATGACAGCTTCTACATGCATGTATCATACTGGAATTGATCCTTTCACGATGAAAGAAGTGCATGTAGCAAAAGGACGGGAAAAAAGGATCCAGCGAGCGCTTTTGCAGTACAGGGAAGTGATGAATTATGGGTTTGTGGTTGAGGGGCTAAAGATGGCCGGGCGGGAGGATCTGATCGGGAGTGAAAGGAAGTGCCTGATAAAAAGGAGAACAAAAAATTAGAATCATTTTGATTCTACCGTCTTTTTGGAAAACTTCACCATCCTCTTGCCTGCAGAATTTCCGTATCAGGTAAACTCCTTATATCTATACCTTTCATCGCACCGCCAAGACCCTTTGATATCCGGACGAGCTCCGAAGGATTATCATAATTATTCACAGCTTCAACAATTGCAGAGGCCATCTTTTCGGGATTTTCTGCCTTAAATATTCCTGATCCCACAAAAACACCATCTGCCCCAAGACGCATCATGAGAGCTGCATCTGCTGGTGTGGCAATTCCACCTGCTGCAAAGTTAACAACAGGAAGCCTCTGAAGTTGTGCTGTTTCTTTTACAAGTTCAATGGGAGCTTCGATTTTTCTTGCCACCGCTATCAATTCTTCTGCCCCTTTGCCTTTTAGCTCCCGCACCGTGCCCATTATAGAACGCATATGCCGCACTGCCTCTTTCACATCACCAGTGCCCGCTTCGCCTTTTGTCCTTATCATGGCTGCGCCTTCGTTGATCCTTCGAAGTGCCTCTCCGAGGTCGCGCGCTCCACAAACGAAAGGTATTGTGAATTTTGTTTTATCGATATGATACATCTCATCTGCCGGCGTGAGGACTTCAGACTCATCTACCATGTCAACGCCGAGCGCTTCGATTATCTCGGCCTCAACGAAATGCCCTATCCTTGCCTTGGCCATCACAGGTATGGTCACAGATTCGATAATTGCCGCGATGACCTCTGGATCAGCCATCCTGGCAACTCCGCCTGCTTTTCTTATATCCGCAGGAACCTGGTGCAGCGCCATAACAGCCACAGCCCCTGCTTTTTCTGCAATATTTGCTTCTTCGGGTGTTGTGACATCCATAATTACACCGCCTTTTTGCATCTTTGCAAAACCGCGTTTTAAAAGTTCAGTGCCATGTCTGAGATTTTCAAGTTGCATAACGTCTTAACTGCTTAATTATATGAGATATACTTTGCGCCATTGGTGAACTATCACCCTACAAGGTGGATGGCTTCCCACCACATTGAACCTCTCTCGAGTATTCCTTATTGATTGCTATGAATGTGTCATCCGTGTTCGATTCAAACCAACCATGAAAAATAAAAACGATAACAACTAACTCAAAACGAACTTAAACGAACTCTTCTGTGTGTTCGTTTCAATTTTTGTTGTTGAATAAAAGTGAAGTTGACTAATAGTATCTAACAAATTGAGACCTTTGAAAGTCTCTATGATTTGGTACACTGACAGGCAGCAGGCTGTCCCCATTTCTCAAAAGCGATCCTCAATTCTTTATGCTTTTTAGCACTCTCATAAAGCTCTTCTCCATCCATTGAAGCATCAATTGCCTGCCTGACCGCATATGCGCCTGCCGTAGTTCCCATAGGATGGGCATGTATCCCTCCTCCGAACTGCATCACAATATCCTGTCCCATTATACGCATAACATCAGGCACATGGGCAGGATGCAAGCCTCCTGATGCTACCGCAAGAACTGGTTTTAATCCACCCCATTCCTGGGCAAGCACATGGTTCTTTCTATCCTCTGCGACAGGACTGCTCTTGCAGGTAGCAAGCAGCGTCTTTACTTCATCCTCCCCGCCGTGCATCTTGCCGATGGTGGTGCCTATATGAAGCTGATCAAGACCGACCATACGTGCAAGCTTGGCAATCACCTGCATCGAAATCCCGTGTACAGGATTTCTTGTGATAGCAGCGTGCATGCACCTGTGCCCGTGCAACACAAGTCCCATTGATTCACTCTCCTCGCGAAGTGTCTGGAGGGCGGTCCATCCAACTGGAATTATATCGATCATAACATACTCTCCGCTTTGCTCTTTCACGAACTCAGCCCGCTCTATCATCTCACTGCAGCTCGAAGCGGTGATGTTCGCCATGTACATCTTCCTCTCGCCGCTCTCGTTTTCTGCTTTATCTCTCATGTTCAATGTCTCGATTACCCTCATCTTGAACGGATTGAACTTCTGGTTTGTAAGGTTCTCGTCATCCTTGACCAGATCCATTCCTCCGGTCCATGCTTGATAAGCTACCATTGCATGGTCTTTTGGATTAAGCCCCACTTTAGGCTTCACTATGGTGCCACAAAGGGGTCTTTTTTTAACGCCAAGCAGCTTTCTGATCCCTTTGATCCCGAATTTAGGTCCATTGTACCTGTTGATCACATCTCTGGGAAAACTGACATCCATGAGTTTCAGGTTATTCAGGAGCTTCATGCTGAAGATGTTGCCCGCTATGCTGCTCAGGATCTGCGGGATGCTTTCGACCTCAAAAAGAGCAGTGGGATAAGCTATCCTGGTGATGCCGCTTATCTCATCGATCTCGAAAACATGGGGTTTGAGTGTGGATGCAAGCTTATGACCAAGCGTCAGGATATCTGACCATGTATCTATTGATGACTCACCGGCAATATTGGTGCAAGCATCCTGAAAATCAACCCCTGATGCAGGCTCTATCATGTACTCGCACACAATATCGTTATCATTTGGTATATAATCTATATCGATATATTCAAGCATAGCTATTAAGTTCCAATATCATTCTTTCAATATCCTGTTATGAATTGCAATGTATGCGGCTGACAGATCTCCTTTGTTTTTCCTGAACACGTCCTTATCCAGGCTCAGAAGTTCACCTCTGATAAACGCGTTCCTATCCCAGAACCTGCATCCATCAGGTGTACCAACTTCATCTGCGAGAAGTATCTTACCATCAGGTGCTCTCCCGAACTCTATCTTGAAGTCTGCAAGAAGGATATCTTTCCGAAGGAGATGGTTAAACATGATATCATTGATCTTATCAGTAATCTGTGATATGTGATCAAGTTCATTCTCCGTCATCCAGCCTGAATCGAGTATTTCCTTGGTGCTTATCGGTCTATCCACGGCCTCGAACTTGGTCGTGAATTCAATCATGCCGCCAGGTATTAATGCTCCTTCTCTTGCTTCAGTGCATTCCGGAAGCTTGATCTCACCTGTCTCAAACCGGCGCCATAACGAGCCTGCCACATAATTGCGCCATATGACCTCGACAGGAAGGATCTTGAGATTGGCGACCCTCATCCTGTTAGTACTGATCTTCTCTTTAAAATGAGTGGGTATGCCTTTTTCTTCAAGTACCCTGAACCAGTAAGCTGTAAGGCTGCAACATACCTTTCCTTTATGAGGGTATTGCGCTTTCTTTGCGCCGTCAAAGGCTGTTACCCTGTCCGTGAACTCGAATATGATGTCCCCGTTATCTGCGAGGTAGATATCTTTTGCTTTGCCTTTTCCAGTTAATCTCATGGAGTCCAATTTGTTGTTTAAGTTTAAATAATTTATCATATTTTGTAATAATAGCTATTTTTGGAATTTAATCTATCAAATACTTATCAAATTTTATGAGTTATTATTATTACTTATTAAAATTTATGAAAAACAAAAAGTATATATATCGTTATCATATATTGTAATAAAAGTTCATATTCAATCATTAACATACAAAAAAAGGAGGTATATATGCAGGAACACTACCCATCGACTGGGTTTGGAACATTACAATCTGAGATACTTGATAGGGGACTCTGCACAGGCTGCAGTATATGCACGATCATGTGCCGCCTTGAAAATATCGCTTTTGATGGGCGTCCATTCATGAAACAGGATTGTGTAAACTGTCAGCTATGTACTATTGTTTGCCCCAAAGCAAATGGTGTGTCCCCGGTACTGCAAAAAGAATGGGAATCACACAACAGATATGCTCTAATACGTTCAGCCAGGAGTACGGATGAAGGAATATTGAAAGTGTGCCAGGACGGGGGAGTGACAACAGCCCTTCTCTGGTATGCCCTTAATAAAGGATATATCAATGGAGCGGCTGTATCAGGTGTGAAAGACCTGAACCCTGTCCCTCTGATCGCCACAACTTATGAGGAACTGCTTTCTTCTGCAGGAGTCAGGTATTCCCCATCCCCTACTCACCAGGCCCTGCTCCCTCTTGCCAGAAACAACGCCAATTACCGCAAAATCAGGCTTGGGCTTGTTGGAACCCCCTGTCAGGTGCTTGCTTTGAGGAATATGCAAATGCCTGACATGGAAGGAGTAGTTCTGGAACCATCTGACCATATTGAATTCATTATTGGGCTTTTCTGCATGGAGCAGTTCGACGGTGAATTGATAAGCTATCTTGGAAAAAAGATGGATATTCAGAAAGCAAAGAAATTCAAAATAACAAAAGAAGGTCTTAACATCACATTTCCAGACGGCAGTAAGACTATAGTGGGGCATGATGAGATTAATAAGTTTGTGAGATACAACTGCCGTTTCTGCACGGATTTTACAGCGATGTATGCTGACATCTCTGTGGGAAGCGCTGGTTCAGGTAATGGATGGACAACGGTGATAATTAAAAGCGACATTGGGAAAAAGCTCTATTATGGTGCTCTGAAAGAAGGATTCATAGTGGAGAATGAAAAAAACCCTAACACAGGGATGATCGAAAGGCTGACGAAAAGAAAAATGAAGCAGGTGGAGAATTTAAAAAAAGCTCATGATAATTAAATTCATGTGAGTGTATAAAAGTTAGCTATTCTTTAAGGATGACTTTATTTTTTCATCTAGTCTTTGTCTAAAATCATTTAGCGGCTTTAAGGAAATCTCGTCGGTTCCCCTCTCCTTTACATAGAATTCGAATGGATTGTCCAGATCTTTAATAAGCACGATCATATATGTCTGCAAAAATGCGATTGCGCTTATAAAAAACATAGCCTCGTAAATGGGGTCTATTTTAACAAATATCAACCCTATTATTAGAAAAACGGTAATTGCTTCTGCAATTGCATATCCTGCCGAAACAAAAGAGGTTTCGCGGATGGTATGGATGCGGGTCAATATGCGTCTGATCACACTTTGCTCCTGCTTTAATCGGGCAATAAAATTCGCCTGTGTCAGCGACTCAAAATCGAGGAAAAAATCATTGAGACCTGAGAGGTTATCCATTAATGACCTGGTGCTCTCTTTTTTGTAGAACCAGCCATTGATGGAATCTATCATGCCCAGAATATATACAAGGGATTCCTCTGCGGGTTTTGCTTTTGTTTTTTTGTAGATTATCATGCATTCGTCTGCTATAGTTTCAATACTTATGGCCAATTCTCCTGGCAGTTTCTCACTCTCTTTGTAATCGGTCAATACGCCAGCAAGGAGAAAACCCAGCAGGAAAATATTCGCAGTGACAACGCCAGAAAATAGTGGGTTTAAAGAAATGAATTCCCCGTTGAACTGATGAGCAATAAATTTGAGAATAATAATTAATCCTACGAACGGCAGGATCTTTAATGCTAAATACCATTTCTTGTATAATTTAGAAATCATAGTCATTTTTTAGAGCAACAAAGGATAATACCCAACCAAAAGCGTTCAATGCATATACGTACTCTGCTTCTGCCTTTGGGAACATGGAGGAAAGCTCTGCATAGCTCAATCCCGTAAATACGGCTATAAACGCAGCAAACGAGAGCCAGACAGAGGTCCCTGCAAGCCCGGCGGCTTTTCTTATCAGGGCGTATATACCAGCCCCAACAATTATACCCACACCTGAAAGGGTAACTTCAAGTAATCCCAGTTCCCGTTTCAACTCAACTTTCTGGCTCATGCAGACTGTTTATCAGAAAACAGACTTTTGCTAAGATTTTAATCGAACAACTCTGTTATCCTATCGAAAAATCCTCTTTTCTTACCAGGCTCCTCGTCCCTATCTCTCCTCTCGCTCTTATAATCATCTTCGTCATCTTCATAATGATTTTTTTTATCCCTTTCCCTGTTGCCCTTTCTCCTTGTTTTCTCTTCATCGTCGCCATCGAAAAGATCTTCTAAAATATCTAAAACCATATTTTATGCTCCTTTTATGTAAAACAATCCTCATTCTGTTTCTTACGTTATTATTAGTAATTATGATAAAATATTTAAACTTAACGGTTAATTCTTGAGAGAAAAGGTGAAAAAAATGTGGCTTCAGATTAGATTGTATTTATTGCTTGGATTGATGTTCGCTATTGTCTATGCAGTGATAGCAGCAGTAGCAGGTTCCATGGGAATTTCAAGTTTTGCTTTCTATGGAGTACTTGCATCAGGAATGATCCTGGTGCAATATATGATTGGTCCAAAGATGGTTGAATGGAGCATGGGAATCAGGTATGTTTCAGAGTCCGAATATCCTTCACTGCACAGGATGGTAGCAGAGATGGCACAGAAAGCCAAAATACCAAAACCACGCATAGGGATCGCAAATGTTCCTATCCCAAACGCCTTTGCCTTTGGCAGATGGAAGAGCGACGGAAGGGTGTGTGTTACAGAGCAGATACTGCGCCTCCTTTCACCCGATGAGCTAAAAGCGGTGATCGGACATGAAATAGCACATCTTAAGCACAGGGATGTTGCTGTGATTACTATGCTTAGCGTAATACCGATGATCATGTGGTATATTGCATGGAGCACCATGTTTTCAGGAGGTCGTGACCGTGGAAATGCTGTTCTTATAGGAATTTTTGCCTTCCTTATGTACATGGTAACAAACCTGCTGGTTCTCTATGCATCCAGAATAAGGGAATATTATGCAGACGAAAGGAGCGTCCAGCTAGGTAATTCTCCCCATGCGCTTGCTTCGGCATTGTATAAACTGGTCTCCGGAAGTGCACGAGTCCCAAAAGAAGAACTCAAACATACCGAAGGGCTAAAAGCTTTTTTTGTGAATGATCCTTCACGCGCGATGAACGAATTAAGGGAACTTTCCCAGATCGATAAGGACAAAAGCGGAACAATTGACCAGCATGAACTGATGATGTTATCAACCAAAAAAGTCAAAGTCAGTACATCAGATAAGATAATGGAACTTATGAGCACACACCCGAACATGGTAAAACGAATTCATAGACTCTCAAAAATTGCAGGTTAGTTCAAGGGAGATTTTTTTTTCTAATGATTTTCCCCATAAACTTCATAGCTCATTATGATTGGCAGGTAATATCTTGATAGCACTCTGGATAGCCCTCGGGCTTCTCGTTATAGCATCGTTCCTTCCGAAATCCTTCAATTCAAGGTACATCTTTAGTGGTACTGGTAGCATGGAACAAGCTTGCAGTAAATGACCTGGATGTTGAAATAATACTAGCCTGCACTGCAATCGAGAGCATTGCCCTGTTGTGCGGTATAATCTCCTCTGCTACAGGTGCAAGAGCATGTTATCACCAAGGCGTTGATGACTTTGATATTGATTTCCTATATCGTTCTAAAAATGCTGCCTGAGGTTGCTGATATCATAGATGATATCGTTAAAATGATGAGAAAAGAATTTCACAGATTGACACTGAGGTTCTCATTTTAGATCTGTATGAGCCTGTTGTTCTCCATACGGTTTTTTAATTTTCAATAAGAAAGGTATGAATATTATAGCTATCACCAATACAGCAGCTCCAGCTCCAGCAAAGCTAACATGAAAACCGTACTTATCAGCGATCAGCCCACCTATGAATGGGCCTATTGCAAAACCCAGTGAACCGAACATATTGAAACCACCCATTGCAGTTCCTCTTCTGGAAGGATGTGCAAAGTCACCAGCTAACGCTGCTGATGGACTGTACATGAGTGCCCCTACTATACCCCCTATTACCATAACAAAAGCGAGCATTTGAGGTTCGACATATCCTACACTTGATACAGCAATGCCATACAATATCGAACCTATTATCAGTGGTTTTGTTCTCCCGATCTTATCAGATATTGCTCCAAGAGGATATTGAAGGAAAGCAAAAGGAATTAAGAACGCTGCCATATACATCCCGATTTGTGCGGGACCCATATTGTATTTCATGGCAAGCATTAATGGGAATACACTAACAAAAAATCCTACGGTGAACCTCTCAACAAAGGAAAAGGCATATGGTATGAATATCCGTTTCTCTTCCTTAAGCAGGAGCAAAGCATCCTTCAAGGATGCCGGTTTTGATTCAAGTCTTTGCTCTTTAAGAGTTATAGATGCGATTACTGCTCCCACGAGGAGCATGAATGTTCCAAAGTACAGAGGATATACCGAGTCTAGTGCGCCGATTTTCCCACCGACAGGAGCACCCAGCGCATTCCCAAGTGCCATTCCTGCGCCAAGTATCCCCATACTTCTCCCATAATGGGTATGTTTAACGATATCGAGTACCGAGGTCATGAGGAGGGAGAATGCCATTATAGTAAAGCTTCCTTCGATAAAACGCATCAATAAAAGTATATCCATAGTTGGCGCAAGTGTGAGGCCAAACATAAGGATGGCATTTCCAAGAAAGCCAAGGACAATGAAGACTTTTCTCTTCCCGATCTTGTCGGATATACTACCCCAGATCAGAGAGAATATCACATAAGCAGCGAGGTTTACTGAAACAAATAGACTCGTCTTTGCTACTGATTCGATCATGAATCTTTCCATGACAAATTTTTCCATTGCAGGATAGATAAGAGTAACACTGAACATCAGGATGAATGTCAATATTCCAAGAACATAGATCTCACGATTATTTTTTTGCATATAGATTCCTTTGCTCAACTTATTTTTAAGAGTTTCTAATGCCCATATGATAATATATGATAAAGTATTTAAGTTGTTGGAGCGCTTTTGAAGCGCTTATTCGTTTATTATTCAAAAAAAAGAGATTATGGAAAATTTACCTATTCAAATTAGCATCTTTATTTTATCCCTCGCAGGATTGATGATTTTTTTAGCTGTACTATTATTGATAGTATCTTACATGACCAATCAAATGAAAGAACTGGATCTTAGAAAGTGGCACCGCAATGTAGGGATTGTGTTAGCGCCCCTGCTTGTCCTGCAGGCGAATTAGCGGCGTTTTCCTCAGTGTGGACTGGCTGCTGGGATATCACCAGCGTGTCGGTGAAGCAATCCAAGAAATTCCGAAAGAAAAGGTTGAAGGGAGGGAAAGACTCTTCTTAAATGAGTGAAACAATCATTCTGAACGTGAGGAATAAATGAGAGAGAAATGGTCATCAAGCATGGGCTTCATTCTTGCAAGCATAGGCTCAGCTGTAGGCATAGGCAACATCTGGCGGTTTCCCTATCTGGTCGGTGAAAACGGAGGTGGCGCTTTTCTTATTCCGTATCTTATTGCTGTATTCCTGTTCGGTCTTCCCCTGATGATCCTTGAGTTCGCTCTTGGGAGGCATTTTAAGACCTCGGTCGTCCCCGCTTTTGGCATATTAGGAAAGAAATTCAGAATTGCAGGTTTGTTCCTTGTCTTTGTCATGGGCATGATACTTAGCTATTATCTGGTGATAACTGGCTGGGTGCTTGCTTATTCTCTTTTTTTCATAATTGGAAATCCAATTCCTTTTTCTCAGTTCACCGAATCTTATTATCCATTGCTATTCTTTTTAATATCAGGTGGCATATCTTTCTTTGTGGTGAGGGCTGGGGTAAGGCAGGGAATTGAAAAGCTTTCCAGGTTCCTGATCCCTCTTCTGTTTGCGATGTTGCTCATGCTGGTGATTTTTGCTCTATCGCTGCCTCGTGCTATGCAAGGGATAGAGTTTTATCTCACTCCCGACTTCTCAAAACTATCCGACCCCCTTGTCTGGACAGCAGCATTCGGGCAGGCGTTTTTCTCTCTGAGTGTGGGCACTGGCATCATGCTCACCTACGGCAGCTATATGCGGGACGAGAACATTGTAAAAAGTGCAGGCATAATCACGGTCTCTGATATCCTTGTTGCAATCCTTGGAGGATTCGTGGTATTCCCCATTGTTTTCTCTTTCGGGCTTGACCCGGCAGCAGGTGTACAGCTTGCCTTTGTTACGTTACCTCCGATTTTTCAGGAGATGAGTTTTGGATTCTTGCTGGGTGCTGTGTTCTTTATACTCCTTTTCTTTGCCGCCCTGACTTCTGCTGTTTCCATGCTTGAAGTTCCAGTGGCCACTCTCATTGATTCCTATGGCTTCGAAAGGAAAAAGGCAACTTCGATCGTTTCATTAATAATAATTCTGATAGGGCTGCCCTCAGCCTTAAGCTACACTGCCCTTAAATGGGAATTATTCGGAACACCTCTTCTTGACCTCAAGGACTTTGCTTTTGGTACCATCGGTATCATCGCAGCCGGACTGGTTCTAAGCATAATCGCAGGATGGTTTATTGATGAGGAAATCATATTCAAACAGATCGGAGGCCGCAGATGGATGCAGAGGGTATTCATGCTCATACTAAAAGTTTTCATACCGCTCATACTCTTCATTAACCTCATAACAAGGGTGATAAAGCCTGGTTAATTCTGGCAAGCATAAGAAAGGGCAGATAACATCGATAAAACCCACAAAATCCCAGCTATATGCAATGGAAAAATTAAAAAGACTGGACTTGAACCTCCATGTTATTTGGGGTAAAAGAGGAATCCTCTCATTTGTGCGGTATTTTATCAGTCGAAATGGAAGAAGACCCTGAAAAAGCTGCACAGAAATTCCTTTTAGAACATTTAAAATTATTTAAAATCAAAGAGAGTATGGAGGATTTAATGTTTCTCAGAAAAACAGAAAGTCTTGGGGGATTCCATGTTGTATTCCAGCAGTTAATTGCCGGTCTACAATGCTTTTACTTCGGTCCATATGGATAAATGTAATCGGATCAACAAAATCGATATCTGTTACCATCCAGATTTGCCTTTAGAATTGCCTCTGGAAAAAGGCATTTCACAGGAGGAAGCGATCAGGATTGCCATTGATACTCTTAATGTGCAAAAAAGAGTTGCTGGGACTGTTTCTGGAGAACAGGTTATCTATCCAAAAGATGATACGTTCTATGTGGCTTGGAAGGTGGCAGTGCCTCTCATTAATCCTGTCGAGGAGTGGCATGTATTTCTTGAGTTTATAGGAGGCAATATACTAGATATTCTGGATGCACTCCTTAAGGCCACAGGAAGAGGAAGAGTTTTCATACCAAATCCAGTAGTGGCTCTGGGAGACAGGTTACTTACTGCAGAATCCGAAATTCCAGATAGAGCTTATACCGATGTTGTTCTCAATGATCTTGACAAATCGGGTTATCTGAAAGGTCCTTATGTTGATACATGCACAACTCCGAATAGAGCAAAAGAACCGGATTTGATTTTCAACTATTCAAGGTCTGATCCAGGATTCAAGGAAGTAATGGCTTATTATCATATTGACACCGCACAACGATATATACAGAGCCTTGGATTCACAAACTTATGCAGTAAGACAATTAAAGTGAATGTTCAAGGGGATTTCGTGAATAACTCATATTACAATCCTGATGCCAGGGAATTAATTTTTGGTACCTGGTATATTGACGATGCACAAGATGCTGATATAATCCTGCATGAATATAGCCATGTCATGCTGGATGAACAGGTACCGGGTTTTGGGCATAACTGGAATACTTGTCCAATCGCAGAAGGATTTGGTGATTTCTTCGCTGCGTGTTTTTTTGCTGAAATAAATGGTGGTTTTAACCGGGAGTTAATGCTGCGAATTCGTGATGAAGCGCGTGGATTAATCACCCAGTTCTTTCTTTAGTTCATAACAATGTTATTTTCAAGGAGCGGATATCGCAGCTTATCAAGAAAATTTTTAGGTCAGTGTCTAAATTCATAGTGTATGTTCTCTAATTAGTACAGTTCTACTTACTAACACATATAATTTAATGTTAATTTACACCAACTTGACGATTTTTCGTAAGGTTTATGTAATATGACGTCTAATTGAAGATTGAGGTCTGTCATCAAACAGATCTGACCGAAAAACGGGTGAACATCATAATGGAGGATAAAATATGGATAACTATAGAGCGAAAGCTATCGATCTCATCAGAATTCCGCTTGTTCTGATCTTCCTGTTTTCATTTACAGGCACAGCAAGCGCCGCTCTTGAGATCACTGATTTTTTTTCAGATTACACAAGCAGCGAAATCACAATAAAAGCCAGCAAGGATCATCATGGAAAAGCGGTATTTCAACTTCTTGATGGAACGAGGGTGGTAGAATCACAGGAAGTTCCATTTAAAGTCAGCGCTGGTGAAGAGGTTTCCAAAGTAATACTCTGGCAGAATAAGCCTCAGAACGATTATTATACTGCAAAAGCAAGTATATTTAATGATACTGAACTTCATGACAATAAAACGTATACAGTTTCCTACGGCACTATTGCCATGCCAAGTTTCCATGTCGTTGATCTTTCACCTTCAAACAAAGGCGTTCAATTGCTTCTGCGACCTTTTAACCCAAGCGCAGTTGACATAACAATTGACCTGTTAGACAGCAATGACATTGTATATACAAAAACAAAAGAAGACGTATCGCTGACATCAAATACAGAGCTAAAAATAGACTGGCCTTTTCTTTTGAGCAATAATGAGAAATATACTGTTCGCACAAAAATACTCACGCACAGGCTTTATGCAGAGCCTCTGATCAACACTTACCTTGCATCTTTCACAGCACATGACGATGTCGAGATCCTGCCTGATGATGTTGAGGTGGATGAATATGGCGCAAGTGTAACACTTCGCGGTAATTCTCAGGTCCCGTTCGATGGATTCCTCGATATATTGGCAACCAACAGGGCAACAAATGAGAAAAAAACATACAGGCAGCAAGTCGAAGAGATACTTGTCACCGGAAAAGAAGATACAGCAGGAGTTGTATGGAAAGAACTTGGATCAGGAACGTATGATGTCAGTATCCGGGTTGTAAATAAAAACAATATCGTGCTTGATAAATACGAAACTGTTCTTCGAATACCTGAAGAACAAATCGAATCTGAAAAACCTGCGGCATCGAACACTCCGGCATTGGCGGGATTAACAGGATCGACAGGAATCGCAGCTATTGTTATTGTGATAGTCATCCTTGCGGCAGTAAGGAGAAAGAGAGGTGGATAGTATGTTTGATCTGATCTTCCGGAGCATGACACAGAGAAAGATGAGAACGGGTCTTACCATATTCGGGATAGCGCTTGGTATCTTTGCGGTTGTTGTAATGGGCGGTATGTCTGAGCATTTTAACCTCATGGTTGATAATACATTTGAATTGATAGGAAATGGAATCCAGATAGAACCCGATACGATTGGGGGGTTAGGCAGCCTTGATGAATCAAAGATAAGACAGGTTGAAAGAGTGCCAGGAGTTTCAGATGCCTATGGAATATTAATAACTTCACTTGATCCTGAAGGGGTAAGCACCGGAATGGATGAAATCATTGTTGGAGTTCTTCCTGAAAAACAGTTAGAAGCAAAGCTGACTTCAGGTCGATATCTCGTTCCTGGGGATGGCTATAAGGCAGTTGTGGGGAGCGATATTGCCAGGAAATATAATCTTAAGGTAGGAGATGAACTTGAGATTAAAAGAAAGAACCTTCAGCGCTCATCATCCATAACCCATAAAAAAAATGTCAGTGTCGTAGGAATAATGGAATATACAGGTTCTTTTTTTGATAATCGTATCCAGATCCCTCTTGACAAGGTACAGAAATTCTATAAAATGGAAAACATAGTTTCATTTATTTACGCCGAATACAGTCCTGATGCAGATCCTACAGAACTTGCAAAAAGAATAGACTTGAGTGTGGATAAAGTAAAAAGCACAACCCCTGAACAACAAAGAAAAGATATCGAAGGACAACTTATGATCTTTAGTTTGATAACAATAAGCGCAGCTGTACTTGCAGCGATCATCGGTGGTTTGAGTGTCATGAATACGATGCTAATGTCAGTTTCAGAAAGAACAAAAGAATTCGGACTTCTAAAAGCGCTTGGAGCTGAGCGTAAGAATATTCTTTTCATGACTATGGGTGAAGCTGCGCTCATGGGAGTAATTGGAGGGATTTCAGGCATAGTTGCTGGTGGAATAATTACGAACTTATTGAACAAGTCATTTGAGGCACAGGGTACAGCCCTTTTTTCAATTACTCCAAGACTGGTTGTGATAGGGTTGTTGTTCGCCATATCACTTGGAATTATATGCGGCACTTACCCTGCGTATCGAGCCACTAAAATGAGTCCAATGGAGGCGCTGCGTTATGAGTAATAAGGGGAATAATGGCAGAAATGGAAGCAATGGGAACCATGCAGTGGATAGTGAACCCGTTCTTCGCATCAGAGATCTCAGGAAGACCTATATGCAGGGCAAGATTCCTGTCCATGCTCTTGATGGTGTCAGTTTCGATGTAAAAAAAGGCGAACTGTTGAGCATCGTTGGACCTTCTGGGAGCGGGAAATCCACGCTCCTCTCAATGATAGGATTGCTTGACAGACCAACTGATGGCAGCGTCTTTATTGATGATGTTGAGATCACAAAAGCAAAGGAAAGCGAAGCTCCCCGCATCCGCCGGGAAAAGATCGGCTTTGTGTTCCAGCATTTCAATTTGCTGGCAACGCTTACTGCAATGGAGAACGTGGATATTGCGATGCGATTTACTGGAACTTCAAAGAACAGGCGCAAAGAACGTGCTTTTGAACTTCTCACGATGGTTGGGCTTGGCGACAGGGTGAAACATAAACCATCTGAACTATCAGGAGGTCAGCAGCAGCGCGTCGCTATTGCCCGAGCGCTTGCAAATGAACCTGCGATATTGCTGGCTGATGAACCCACAGGGGCGGTTGATACAAAGACGCGCGAAGTGATCGTTGATCTTTTGAAAGGGCTCAGTGAAAAAGGCCAGACCATCATTGTGGTGACACATGATATGGATGTGGCGCGACAGACTGACCGGATAATAACCATGCGGGATGGCATGATCGCAAGTGATACAGGAGTGAAAGGAAATGAGGGGCAAGGATTATAATCCAATTTACCTTGGCTTTGCTATAATTACGCTGCTGTTGAGGATACGAATCAAAACAAAAGAGGAGTGCAATAAAAGCAGGATTGGCTTCAATGCAGTTCCTTCAGGAGAGGTCATAATAATGAACTCAACGGCGACCATCTCTGAAGATGATGTGGGTTCGGTCATCAGAATGATCGACAACTCAAGGAAGTCCAATGCCAGGGCTGTTATCGATATCAGTTTTTCAAATGTCCAAAGGAATGGAAATATAGCGAAACTGCTGGAATATTTGACTGCTGTGAAGATGAAATAATAATAGAAAGGATAAAATCATGATTGATAGTGAGTTAGCTGGTATATGGATGGGATCTCTGGAGGTCTCAGGCACGGAACTTCGAATTGTATTCAATATTTCTTCAAAAACTGATAAATCCCTCACCGTTTCGATGGATAGCCCTGACCAGGGAGTGAAAGGCATACCTGTAGACAAAGTTACTCTTGAGACGGACAAAATAAGCATGCAAGTGGAATCAATCAAAGGTCTTTATGAAGGGATAATAAAAGATAATCTGACTATTTATGGACAATGGACGCAGGGGGGTGAATCAGTTCAAATGGCGCTGTGCCGTGTGGATAAAGTGCCTGAACTACTCCGCCCGCAGGAACCAGAGAAACCATATCCTTATAATGAAGATGAAGTGGTTTATGATAACTGCAACGCTGGGATTAAACTTGCAGGAACTTTGACGCGGCCTCGTTCAGGAGGTCAATTTCCTGCTGTAATTTTGATCACGGGTTCAGGTCAACATGACCGTGATGAATCAGTATCAGGTCATCGTCCATTCCTGGTTCTTGCTGATAACCTGACCCGCCGCGGGATTGCAGTCCTGAGGGTAGATGATCGCGGTATAGGAGGATCAACAGGGAACTTCTCCTTAGCTACAAGTGAGGATTTTGCAGATGATGTACTTGCAGGTGTGGAGTACCTCAAGAGCCGAAAAGATATTGATCATAATCAAATAGGTCTCATCGGCCACAGCGAAGGGGGTTTGATCGCGCCAATGGCTGCAACCAGATCACAGGATGTGGCTTTTATTGTAATGATGGCAGGGCCGGGATTAATAGGAGAGGAACTTCTTCTTTTGCAGCATGACCGGATTCTTAAGGCAGAGGGTGTAAGTAATGATACAATTTCTAAGAACCGTGTTCTTATGGAACGTATTTTTTCGATAGTAAAAATGGAAAAAGACGATTTTTCTGCGCAAGACGATCTGAACCTGAAACAATACTTATCACCCTGGTACCGCTTCTTCCTGACTTATGATCCAGTGCCGACCCTTACGAAGGTGAGAGTTCCTGTGCTTGCAATAATTGGTGAAAAAGACCTGCAGGTCCCACCGAAAGAAAACCTCAAAGGTATCGAAGAAGCACTCATTGCAGGAGGGAATGAACATTACACGGTCAAAGAGCTGCCAGGGTTGAATCATCTTTTCCAGACTGCACGGACCGGGTCTCCTGCAGAATATGGCACTATCGAAGAAACAATATCATCGGTTGCTCTGGATGTTATCGGAGAGTGGATCATGCAGCAGACTGGAAAATAATGGTGTGATTGGTGAAAGGGGAATATCATGAAATCAAAAGAGAATGCAATTGGAACAACAGGTAAAAGAATTGTTTACGAAGAGAAAGCGCCCTTTAGCAAGACGATGAGGCGTCTCATGGTATTGCTATTATCAATACTGGCTTTATCGATCGTTATTGCTTTCTTTGGGGATTACTTTGGTCTTGAAAAAGAGCCTTTTGAAGGGCAATTGATCCTGATCCCTGTAGTTATGATCATAAGCTTTGCTATATGGGGATTCTTTAATAATCATATCAGGCACGAGTTTAGCAACGCATTTATAAATGTTGGGAGTTGAGGCAAGATGGATAATAGATCACAAATAAACAAGACGATAGTGATTCCAGTTTCAGTATATCTTTTATGGGTCGTCACAACATACCTGCTGGAAGGGCGTATCCTTACACTCCTTCGACCAGAAGCTGTGGAAGACAGGATTGCATATACCGTTACCGCAAATATCATAGTAGGAATAATAATTGCAGCCTGGGTACTGCACTCATATCTCATCTCAGGTTTTGTCTCAACTGAACAGATGGGCTTACGATCGATCCGCCATACAATCACTGTGACAGTAACAGCTGGTGTTATTGGATTCATTCTCTTTATGATCCAGAATCCTCCGTCTTTAAACCCGATAGTGATACTGAATGTCTTTGCTCAGGTTTTGACAGTTTCAGTTGCAGAAGTTCTGATATGCTGGGCTGTTATCGGTGCAGGTTTTGAATCAATCACTCGAAGCAAAGAGAAGGTAATCTCGCTGCTTGCAGGGATTCTTGCGGCCAGTATTTCATTTGGGATATACCATTTTGCCCACAGCCCTCCCTTTAATCAAGTAAACACTGTCATACTTCTGACGATTATCAGTTTTACCACCAGTATTGTGTATTTCATTGGACGGAATATCTATGCTGCTATTGTATTCCACAATACGCTGGCATTATTTGGCGTCATGCAGGCGCTTGAGAGATCGGGTAATCTGCTGTCATACGGTCAGCCTGTTTATCCCCTTATTGCAATGGCTCTGGTTTCGGTGATAATCTTTGTGATATTCGATATTCTGTATATTCGGCGTATAAAGGAGGTTAGAATATGATAAAACAGATTTTGATAGCAATTACAGCAATATTGCTATTAACTGCGGTAATTATCTTGTTTAGCTATCAAAGCGATATTAGTAAAGCACAAGGCCGGATAAAGTCAAGCCAGATCATAGAAACATCATGCGGTTCTATCGAATATGCTACCAGGGGAGAAGGTTCTCCTGTGCTTGTGATACATGGAGCTGGCGGTGGTTATGATCAGGGTCTTTATTTATCTGAAGTATTTTTAAGTAGTGATTTTAGCGTGATATCCCCTTCACGATATGGTTTTCTGCAAACTCCTGCACCTATCAATGCCACTGCGGCAGCACAGGCAGATACTTACGTCTGCCTGCTTGATGCACTTAATATAAGTAAGGTGGGAGTCGTTGGTATTTCAGCCGGAGGGCCTTCCTCCCTTGAGTTTGCATTACGTCATCCCGATCGGGTTTCAGCATTAGTATTGGTATCAGCGGTCGTTCATAAAGAAAAGCCAATGGATTTTAAAGATAAAATTATCCATTATGTGATATTAAAGTCGGATTTTCTTTTCTGGATGTTCAAATACTTTGAGTCCAGTTCATTTTCCTTCTTTGGCGTACCTCCGGAGGTACAGGCTAATTTGACTCAGGAAGAGAGGAATTGGCTTAATGTATTTATCCCCTCGATGAATCCAATCAGCCAGCGACAGGCAGGTATGGTTAACGATAGAATTAACTCTATTTTCCAGGATTATCAGTTAGAAAAAATTGTTTTGCCGACAATGATAGTCTATGCCAGGGATGATACCCTGGTCAATCCCACTCACAGCGAGTATGCCTCTTCGAAAATCCCGGATGCAAAAGTAATCAAACTGGAAAGCGGAGGTCATTTACTCATGGGACAGCAAGAAATGATTAGAACAGAGATAGTTAAGTTCCTGAAGCAGGGGTAACTTGAATGAGCAGTATATTTACAATAGCCATAGTTATAGTCGGCATCGTCGCAGTTTTACTGACCATCGTTTGGCTTGGATTCCAGATAGAACCAGAGAGCTTTCCACCACATCCTGAAGAGACAAAAGATGCAGGCGCTGTAAATGTGTCGCCGGATATCCCGGAACCAGTAAAGCGGTATTTTGAAGCTACTGCCGGCAGTCATGTTCCCGTGATACGATCAGCAGTTGTATGGGGTAAGGCAAAATTGAGAATAAATGGCATCTGGATGCCTGTTCGCTATAAAACATATGATCTATCGGCCCTGGCTTTTTACCGCTACATGGAAGTAACATGGTTTGGCTGGACAATTCTCAAAGTCAGTGATGTTTATAGGAATGGAAATGGATTTACAAAAATAGAAGGTCTGCTAAATATGACTGAAACTGGCGAGAAAATAGACCAGGGTTCAAATCTTGCTCTCTGGGCTGAGATCGTTTTTATTCCGTCAGTATCTCTTACCGATACCCGTGCGCGCTGGGAAGCTGTTGATAATGATTCGGCGCGTCTTGTTGTTCCGTATGGTGAAAAGAATGATAGTCTGGATTTCAAATTTGACCCCAAAACAGGTCTGATCACGCAGATCCTGGCTATGCGTTATAAAGGTCAAAATGAAGAAAAGACACCGTGGCTGATCAATATCACCGAGTGGATGACATCCCATTATGTTAAGATTCCTTCACGATTCTCGGTAACCTGGGAAGATGAGGGAAGTCCCTGGTCATACTGGACAGTTGATGATGTGGAATATAATGTTGATGTTGGAGAACTGATAAATGAGGCTCAAGAATCGGGAAGGGTGATATCGAATGAGATTAGAAGGTATGAATAAGAAAACCAATTCAATGGATTGGAGAAATAAGATGCAGGTGGAAATATGAGCTACTTGAAGATATTTGGGATATGCTTATTGATCGTTTCTGGCGTAATTGCTGTTTATGTGTATTTGAGTTACCAGCATGATATCCGTGCAGCCCGTGAACGCATATCATCGGGCAGCAAAATGATTGAAACTGCCTGCGGGCCAATAGAATATGCTGACGTGGGAGAAATATCGCCTGTATTGGTTATTCATGGAGCAGGCGGAGGGTTTGATCAGGGTCTAATGGGCGCAAGTGACTGGATCGGTGATGATTTTAGATTCATCGTGCCATCACGCTTCGGCTATCTTCGCACGCCTCTTCCGAAAGATGCAACGCCGGTTGCACAGGCTGACGCGCATGCATGTCTCCTAGATGCCCTGGGCATAAAAAGAACTGCTGTTGTGGCTGCCTCTGCCGGAGCGCTTTCGGCAGTACCGCTTGCAATCCGCCATCCAGACAAGGTTTCCGCGTTGGTGCTGCTGATCCCTGCGGCATGGGTGCCGCCGTCACCAGAAGCAGCTGCTGAAGAGATCATGAAAAAAGGATTCATAACCGACGTAGTCCTGAAGTCTGATTTTATCATGTGGTTTTTCACGAAATACGCACGAAAGCAGATGATAACATTTCTTGGAGTGCCAAAAGAGGTACAGGACCGGATCACCCCCGAGCAAAACAGGGATATTTCGCGACTGATAAAAAATATTCTGCCTGTTAGCCCACGAGTTGACGGCATGGTCAACGACGGGATAAATCACGCTGCACGGCAACGCTATGCTCTGGAGAACATTACTGCTCCGACACTGATAATAGACTCAGCAGACGTCGGAACATATGAAGGGGCAAGGTACACCGCCGAACACATACCTGGTGCGAAATTTATAGGATTTGAAAGCGGAGGTCATCTGCTGGTAGGCCAGTATGAGGAGGTACGAAAAGAGGTATCGCAATTCCTGAAGGAAAATGAAATGACTGAGGTACAAAAAGGAGGATAAATGGAAGTGAAAGATAAGTCTCAACAGATCAAAAAGCTAAAAAGTTAAAGGAAGCAATTATGAAATTAAATAAGGAATGGTTCTATGATGAAACCGTTCAAGTCGGTACAAACTACCAGGATATTTCAAATGTCCGGGCATATGATCTGCAGATGGCAAAATTCAGGGATGTTAAAAAAGAAGCTACTGACATAATTGAAACCATAAGCCTGGGGAGAGAACATTCATTACTTGAAATTGGTACTGGAACAGGTAATTTTGCAATTGAAGCAGCCAAGCATTGTAATGAGGTTTATGCTATCGATGTTTCATCTGCGATGTTAGCTTATGCAAAACAAAAAGCGCAAAAAAATGGGATTAGCAATATTTCATTTTTCCAGGCGGGCTTTTTAAACTATGAGCATAACGGATCTCCCCTGGATATGATCGTTTCCAATCTTGCATTGCATCATTTGCCTGACTTTTGGAAAATGATAGCCCTGGAAAGAATTAATAAAATGCTAAAGCCTGGCGGGACTTTTTATTTAGGAGATGTCGTTTTTTCATTCCCGGTCGAGGAATATGACAATAAGATCAACACCTGGATCGATACCATGAGAGAAAAAGTCGGGATAAAATTTGCACAGGAAGCGCAAATACATCTTAAGGAAGAATATTCAACCTTCGATTGGGTCATAGAGGAAATGCTCCACAGATCAGGATTTACATTTGATATTCATCATAAGGACGATTTTATCGCAGTATATTATTGCAGGAAGGATTAAAAAGTATTTTTTTTCAAGTCAAGTTATTTATGATCAAAGCGTACTATTTAATAAAGTGAGGTTAGAGAGCCAAATGTTATTGGCACATTCGAAATTCCGGGGAGGCAAACAATGAACTATACAGTTGTTCCTGTAATATTATTACTTATTCTTTTCATATTATTGTTATTTTTGATAATACGTTTTAATAAAGGAAAACGAAAGGCTCAGATACAATGGCAGCAATCAAGTGTCAAGAAAATATCAGGTTTTGGGGCAACAAAGTCTCTTGAAATTTTACCAATTATTGATTGGCATACGAATCGAAGCGACTTAAAAGTTGAAACGGGTGTTTCCTATCTCATAAAGACCGATAATAACTCAATCCTATTTGACACAGGCCTCAACTTTGAACAGAGTGATCCTTCACCTTTGGTACATAACATGGGAAAAATGGGCATATCTCTGGCTGATATTGATTCTATTGTAATATCCCATAATCATCTTGACCATGTGGGAGGTTTGAAGTGGCAAAAACAAAAAACCTTTTCTCTTACGTCCCATCAGATTAATTTAGGAAATAAAGCAGTTTATACACCCACACCGATGATCTACCCCGGACTTTCCCCCATATATGCCCAAAATCCAACTGTTATCGCACATGGAGTTGCCACTACTGGTATAATACCCAACCAGGATTTCATTTCAGGCAGGATACAGGAACAATCAATTGCAGTAAATGTTGAAGGAAAAGGTATCGTACTTATTATAGGATGCGGTCACCAGACTTTACCTAAAATATTAGCTCGTGCGCAAGCCCTGTTCGAAGAACCTATTTATGGTATCATTGGGGGTCTTCATTATCCAGTAAGCGATTCACCGGCTAAAATATTTGGAATTAAAATTCAGAAATATGTTGGAACCTGCAAATTTCCATGGAAACCGATTACAATGGATGAAGTTAATAAAAATGTTGATATTTTAAAGAAGGTAAATCCAAAGATTGTCGGACTATCGCCCCATGATAGTTGTGATGCAAGCATAGCAACATTTCGCAAAGCATTTCAAAATGAATATAAAGATATTATTGTAGGAGAAAAAATAGAGATCCATTAATCGTAACAATGGGAGTGCAGACAAAGATGATAAATGAAACCAGAAATGGAAAAAACATTGGATATTTCACAAGTGTTTTTCTGGGATTATTTACAGTTTTTCTGATGATAGCCTTGATTTTAATTCTGGGAGGCAGGATAAATTACTGGCAGGGGTGGGTATTCGGGGGAATTACTCTACTTCTTCTCGTGGTTAAAATGACATTTTTTCCCAGTAGAAGTGATCTCATAGAAGAACGAATGAAACCCGGGCCGGGTACAAAATGGTGGGATAAGGTCTTTTATGCTTTTTACATACCCGCATTTTTTGCCATCATCATAATTGGGAGTCTTGATGGAGGACGTTTCGGTTGGACAGCATCGCTTCCGGTTTTTGTGTATATTTCAGGATATATCTTGTATATTTTTTCAATGTCAATTTTCTTATGGGCTCAACAGATAAACAGGTTTTTCTCTAGCGTAGTGCGAATACAACATGATAGGGGGCATGAAGTTATCCAGACAGGCCCTTATGAATATATCAGGCATCCAGGGTATATTGGCGGAATTCTAATGGCGATGAGTATCGCTCTGGTTCTTGGCTCCCTGTGGGCTCTTATCCCGGCAGGTGCCGTTGCAATTCTGCTGATAATCCGCACTTATCTGGAAGATACCTCGCTACAAAAAGAATTGCCTGGGTATGCTGATTATGCGAGGAAAGTCAGGTACAGGCTTTTGCCGGGAGTATGGTGAGATATAATCCATGGATAACTCAAGTTTCATCAAACGACATCTGGTATCGATCTACTTCGCCCTAACGTTCGCTATCTCATGGGGCGGATTACTCCTGGTCATCAGCGGACCAGGCGGAATCCCGGGCACCAGGGAGCAGTCCGAGACGCTGCGACCGTTCGTGTTCCTGGCGATGCTCGCCGGACCAAGTTTTGCAAGCATTTTGCTGACCGGTATCGTTGACGGAAAGGACGGTCTTCGTGATCTCTTCTTGCGACTGTGCCGATGGCGTGTTAATATTCGCTGGTATGGCGCCGCCCTTTTAATTACCCCGATCCTGCTCACAACGATACTCGTTGCGCTCACATTGATCTCCCCTTTATTCATGCCCGGTATCTTCAATGCGGGCGATAAAGTCAAACTTCTGGGATTAAGTATTGCTGCCGGTCTTACAGCGGGCTTTTTCGAGGAACTCGGCTGGACTGGATTTGCCGCGCCGAAGATGCAGCTGAAACTGAGCGCATTCGCCACAAGCATCACATTGGGTGTAATCTGGGCAATTTGGCATTTCCTGGCAGACTTCTGGGGAGGTTATGTCGTTTACGGGGAGCTTTATCTTCCTCATTACCTTCTATGGGTGGTTGCATTGCCAGCCTATAGAGTCTTGATGGTATGGGTCTACAACAATGCAAGGAGTCTTTTGCTGGCTCAATTCATGCATGCCAGCTTCACTGGCAGCCAGTTCCTTCTCACGCCCACGGCGCTGTCCGTAGCGGATGATGTGCTATGGTATTTAATCTTCACGGCAACACTGTGTGTTGCTGCCGTCGTTGTGGTCAGAGTATATGGAAGAAAGCGATTGATAAGAAATTCAGGAATGGGATGATTTGATGACTAAGCCAATCACAAAAGATAAAGCTCTGGAAATCTGTAAACAGGTCCGCTCCGATAATGCTAAAAAACTGCTGAGTCTTAACAGATGGCAATGTTGGGGATGTGTAACTTTTTCCAGGGGAGATCCTGCCAAAATGTGCTTCTCAGGTGGGGATGGAAACAGAGGATGCAGTCTTATCAACAACATTTTTGATAAAGGATAAGAAAATGTCGAAAGATCGTTTATTGTTTATTGATAACCTCCGAATCCTGCTTATAGTCCTTGTTATTTTGGTTCACCTGGCAATAACATATGGAGCTCCTGTGGGTGATTGGTATTATCAGGAAGTCAGGGCAGGGATGATCGAAAGTATCATCTATGTTTTTTTTATAGCTGTAAGTCAGTCCTTTTTCATGGGCTTCTTTTTCCTGATTTCAGGCTATTTTACCCCGGGTTCTTTTGATAGAAAGGGAGCAAGACATTTTTTCAAGGACAGGTTGCTGAGGCTGGGCATACCCCTGCTATTCTATATAATTTTCATAGATCCGCTTATAGTATACGTTCTGGCATTGTCTGAAGGTTTTACTGGATCATTTCTGGAATTCCTTGGTTCATATATGGGGAATTATAGAGGTCTTGCCACCGGACCTTTATGGTTTGTTGAAGCGCTGTTGATATTTGCGGTTATTTATGCCATCTGTCGTCTTCTGGTAAAAAACACTGATAGAGAGGGCAAAATCCCGGGAAACACTGCCATAGCAATTTTTGCTTTTATTCTGGGAATAGTTACATTCATTGTCAGGATATGGTTTCCAATAGGCTGGTATTTTGAGCTTCTCCATTTACAGATTTCTTTTTTTCCTCAATATATCGCATTGTTTATTATCGGCCCAATTGCCTGCAGGGGAAACTGGTTTGTGCAGATATCTGAAAAGACAGGTAAACTGTGGTCATGGATTGCAGTAGCTCTCCTGATACTCTTTCCAGTTCTACTTTTGTTGTATATATCTGGAGATCCAGCCCTGCTTGCTGGCGGACTTTCCTGGCAATCTTTTACCTATGCATTGTGGGAACAATTCATTGGTGTAGCTATCATTGTAGCGTTGACAGTCACTTTCCGTGAGAAATACAACAATCAGGGAAGATTACTAAAAGCGATGTCAAAAAGTGCATATACGGTTTATATTTTTCATGCTCCAGTTATTGTCTTCCTTGCACTCATCCTTCGTGGTGTGATCATGGATCCTCTACTCAAGTTTGTATTCGTTGCCCCTCTGGCTGTAAATCTTTGTTTCCTGATAGGTAACCATATAAGGAAACTTCCAATCGCAAGAAATATTTTGTAAAGGAGGAATTTCTTCCAACTAAATATCCATCCGCCCCTTTGCCACAATACTATTAATATCATATGAGACTAAACTCTATACATGGAGTGATAGTATTATGTTAGAGCAGGAAGCTTTCTGGAATGCCGGATCTTTTGCTGTGATCACAGATGGCACAAAACCGGCTATGAACTGGACAATAGATGAGTTGAACAAAAGGGGGAAAAAAGTATATGTTGTTGATATGTCCGGCACCCCTTATAAAGGGATGTTGCAGAACATATCAGAACTTCCCACGGCTGTGAACTGTGCTGTGATAGGAGTGACAAAAACAAATCCTGCAGATTCAATACAAAGTCTCGAAAAGAAGGGCATTAAAAAATTCTGGATACAATGGAGGACAGAAACGCCAGAAGTTACTATGAATAGCGATCCTCACATAGAATGCATCACAGGAAAATGTCCCATGATGTATCTTGCCCACGGCCTCAATATTCATACAATACACAGGAGCATAGCGAGAATAATTGGACAATATTGATATCGATGAGCTTGAAATATTGATTTGGAGCGTTAATTATTTTTCGAGCCATTCACACCGTCTTTATCTCAAATCTTTCGAACATCTTTCTCATGACAAGGTCCTGTATCGACCCAAAACCTGACGTAGCTATGGTCTTGCCATTCAGGTCATCAATAGTCTTGATATCAGAATCAGCTCTCACGATCAGAGCACTTCCTCCTGAATTCACTCCGCTGATGATATAGATCCTGCCATTATCATTTATCCAGTACCTCAAAAGAGGGGTCATACCAAAGGTGGCAATATCAACTTCCCTGTGAGCGAAAGCATTCGTCATTGCCTGTCCGTTCCTGAATTTCATGAACTGAAGGTTCTTGCCAGGGATGAGGCCTACTTTTTCATAATACCCCTCTTCGTTTGCCACATAAATTGCAAGGTGATGGAGGTTGCGTTCCAGGAAGCCGAACCGGATGCTCCCGTTAACAGGTGAGGGCATCCAATCAGGATTAGTATCCAGTCTTTTCTTGATATCTTTATAATATGTATCCAGAATGATATTTGAAAAAAATCCGTCAATGTCATTCGGACGATCTTTAAAAGCTCCGGCTTTATCCATTATATCAAATGCGATCTTCATCTCCTCCTTTTCCGGGAATTCATTATAGATCATGCTATCGAGGGCTAGTGAAGCAGACTGACCGTCAACTTCTGTGAAATTAGATGCGTAATATATGGCCTTTTCCCGATTTGTCGGATCATTGATGAACATACTGCCTTTCAATTGCGCCCAAACAAGAGCTCTTATCATATCTTCATCTACAATGAATTCAGATTTTACAAGAACACAGCTTGGATGATCAGGCCAAACGTCTTTCGAATTTACAAGATACCTGCCATAACCATCAATTACAGATTTGGCAGGATGGGGTTCCCACGAAACGAAACCTGCTATCGTTCCATTCCTGAGGGCTGAACTCATTTCATCAGTGGTCATTGAAACGACATTGATGGTCTTCTGAGTATGGGGTTCTTCATACAGGCACCCTGCATAAATTATTGACAATAAACAAATCCCGATTATTATATAGCCATTTTTTTTCATATTGTCTCAAACTTTTTCAACCTGAAATAGAATAAACTTCCTTTTCGTGGTTCACTCTCTACATAAATTTCACTGCCATGCGCCCTGATAATTGCACTTGAAATTGATAACCCGAGCCCGCTACCGCCAATTTTTCTTCGTGATGTGCTATCTGCCTGATAAAATTTGTCAAATATCTTTGCTACTTTATCCTTTTCAATACCGATTCCTGTATCTTTAATCCCGATCTCGATATAATTTTTTTCTTCTTTAGCCGATAGAACCACTTCACCACCATTATATGTGAATTTTAATGCGTTACTGAGGAGATTATTCAATACTATAATAAGCTTATCCTTGTCCGCAAGGAGCGGGGAAAGATATTCAGGAATTTCCCTATTTATAGCAATATTATTCTTCAATGCAAGATACCTGATATTTTCAATTGCCGCTTTTGCAATTTCCTGAACATTCACCTTTTCATAATGAAATTCCATCTTCCCGGCTTCGATCTTTGAAAGGTCAAGGATATCATTGATCAACCTGGTCAGGCGGTCAACGTTCATAATAACATTATTCAGCATTTCTTTCTCAACATCAGGATCCATGGTATCTTCGGATTCGAGAAATTCTGCTGATGTTCTTATCGCAGAAAGAGGTGTTTTTAGCTCATGCGAGACCAGAGAGATAAAATCTGATTTCAGGTTATCCAGTTTTTTTAACTCTTCATTCGCTCGAATAAGCTCTTTGTTTTTTTCTTCCAGATCTTTATTGGCAAGTTTGATCTTTGTCTCAAGTTTTTTCCTTATATCCAGAAGTTCTTCTGCTGTTTGATTGAATATTTCAGTCAGTTCTCCTATCTCATTTTTTGAAGATACGGATATTGGTTTGAAATGCCCATTTACAAGACCCGCAGCGCCATTTTTAAGTGATTCAATAGGTTCAGTTATTCTTTTTGAAATTACAATAGCAACAAGGACTACACAGAAAACTGCAAAAATAGATATTACTGCAGTCTCCTTCTCCAATGTAATTATATCAGCATATGCTTCATCCCTTTTCTGTTCTACTACAAGCCCCCATCGATAAAGCGGCAGCCAGTAATATGATCCCAGCACATTCTCGCCTTTATAATTTATATAATCGCCAACTCCTCTTTTTTCGTATATCACTTCTTTTACGGCAAAATTATTATTGATTTTTTCATGAAGTATCCTGAATCGATCCTTATGAAAAATAAGTTCACCTTTATTATTGACCAGGAATATCTCTCCGGACCTACCAATATCGATCCCTTCGATAATCATATACAGGTTCTCGATACTTACTCTTGCTCCCATTATTCCTGTAATCGTATCATTCTTTCTCATCGGGTTTGTAATTATTATTTCAGGCAGGTTCGTGGTACTTGATAGTGATACATCTGAAATGAACAATCTCCCTTCAAGAGCATCCTTAAGAAAAGGTTCTTTAAGTGCATTTGAAGGATTATTAAGGGTCGAGAAAATGATATTTCCGCCAGCATCAATGATAAAGAACTCCAGATACACCCCTTCGTGTTCATTCTGAAATGAATTCAGGTATTTCTGGAGTTTTTCGTTTTCAGAATTTTCAGCGATATAAGAAATTATACGTAGATCGTCCTTTCTTGCATCCATCCAGTTGTCAATTGCCTTGCCAGTATTTTCAGTTGCCACAAGCAGGTTAGTATTTACTGAATTGTGAATAGCCGCCTGACTGTGCTCATAGGATACATATACCACTGCAGATAGCGGTATTATAGATATGATCAGGAAAAAAATGATCTGTTCAGACCGTATTCTCAGATAATAGCCTCCGATCCTGGATTATTATTCTTTTGATCTTTTGAGCACATTCTTTATACGGGCTTTCAATTCATTCAGATTAAATGGTTTTGTTACATAGTCGTCTGCACCCATCTCCAGACCTTCCACTTTATCTCTCACTTCATCTTTAGCGGTCAACATTATCACAGGGATCTTTCCTGTAATTTCATCTTTTTTCAACTGGGCGCATACTTCAAAACCATCGATTCCAGGAAGCATAAGATCAAGGACTATCAATTCTGGCAACTCTGTCTTTGCTTTTTCGATCGCCTGGTAACCGTCATAGGCTTCGATAACTATGTAACCCTGGGCTTCAAGGGATCTTTTTAATGGAAGAAGCGTAGACATCTCATCATCTACTATCATGATCTTTTCTCTTGAATCTGAAAAACCTCTGATACGCGTTTCAACTTCTTTTTCAGGGATACCGGTTATCCTGGAAATCTCTTTGTTAGAGATATTTTCATTCTTTTTGATCAACTCAACGATCTTGTCATCAATATTTTTATTCATGCTCTACCACCGGCTTTTCCAGATCAGGTGAAGGTGATTGTTCATCCAATACTAACGTTAATTCGTCATAGAATTTTATGAGAAGCTTCGCAGCTTCATGTTCCTCATTGAGATAGAACGAACGTATCTGTTTCCCGATCTTTTTCTCAATAATTATATTATTCTGCAAAAGAGGTTCAATTACTCGTGCCACGCTGGAATGATACAATCCCGTGGCCTGCGCTATCCCTGAAAGATAATTGATCTCTCCTTTATTATTCATGAGATATTCCAGTACAGTTAATTGTGCTGTTTTCCCAAACAACTTTTCAAGCGGGCTCATATTTTATCCTCATTTTTCCTATCTTGTGACAATTTTAAGTTATCTCCTTTTTCAAACATATGTGCGTATGCATTCATATAGTTATGCTTTTATAATCATTATATTGTGTGTAAATATAAAGTAAGTATATTGTTAATTTTTACTAATATAGTTATAATAAACACTAACTTGACTATTAATAGTAAAGTTTATGTATTAAGATGTTCTACTTATCATTGAGTTTTGTCTTGTCAGGGGACTTACCTAAAAACGAGTGGAATATCATACAGGATGATTAAAATGATTAGAAAAGAAATGAATTCAGACAGAAAGGCAGCGATTGTTGTGGGCGTATTATTCATAACTGCGACGGTTGCAGGCATTTTAAGTGAGGTTTTTGGACCTAATCTAGATGCTCCAGATTATCTGGCCAATCTTTCAGCGAATGGAAACCAGGTGTTGATAGGAGCGCTGCTTGTATTTACTATGGCTGTCCTAATTGCCGGTATACCAATTTTTATGTATCCAATCTTAAAAAAGTATAATGAAGCCTTAGCTCTTGGGTACGTTGTTTTCAGGACTATTGAGGTCGTATTCTTAATTGTTAGTGCAATCAGTCTACTAACACTATTGACATTAAGTCAGGAATTTGTAATAGCAGGAACTCCGGATGCTTCAAATTTTCAAACATTAGCCACTTTATTATTGGCAGTACGTGAATGGGGGGGAGGTGTGTTTTCAACTATCGTTTTTGGCTTAAGTGCTCTGATTTTAAACTATGTACTATATCGATCAAAACTCATTCCTCGATGGTTATCAGGCTGGGGTCTTATTGGTGCCATATTGTATTTAGTATCAGGTTTTTTACCTCTGTTCGGCCATGATCCACGCTCGGCGATCTATCTCCTTATGGAAGCTCCATTAGGGCTGAATGAAATGGTTTTTGCGATATGGCTGATTGTTAAAGGATTCAATCCTTCAGCAATCGTTTCCGGGTTTGCCAAAGAAGATATAATCTAAGGAGAGAAAACATGAATAAAGCAAAACAATTTGGGGAAACCGTGGAAGGTTATAACATTCCTGTTTTAAACGAGCGAGAAATTAGAGCATCAGCAGGAATACTATTTGTATTTCTTTTCATATCCTGGATGTTAATAATATTTAAAGAGAATTTTATCCTCATAAAATATTTTAATTTGATATTCCTGACAGATTTCATAATACGCGTATTTATTAATCCTAAATTTTCTCCTTCATTAATAGTAGGACGTTTGATTGTTAGCAGGCAAAATCCTGAATATGTAGGTGCTGTTCAAAAAAAGTTTGCATGGACGATCGGCTTAGTTTTGGCAACAATCATGTTCTTTCTTATGGTTGTAGTGAATTCATATAGCTTCATTACCGGTATTATCTGTCTAATCTGTCTAACATTCTTATTCTTTGAATCTGTGTTTGGTATTTGTTTAGGATGTATATTTTATCACTGGTTTAATAAAGAGAAAACGCAACATTGTCCTGGTGAAATTTGTGATTTAAAAGCAAGACAGGAGATCCAGAAGACATCCTTCTTACAAATCGGTATTGTTATTGGATTTCTCGTGTATGTTTTAGCTACAGCCTACTTATTTAACAATGGATTTAGTGAAAAACCGACTGACTTATGGATTATGGTGAAATCTGTTCTTTCAATATAAATATTGTATTCTATAAAAGGAAAAATATCTATGAAAGCGAGTGTATACACAAAATACGGACCTCCCGATGTTCTTGAATTAAAAGAGGTAGAAAAACCAGTTCCAAAAGATAATGAAGTACTGATAAAAGTACATGCGACATCTGTAAATTTCGGGGATCTTTTGGCTCGAAATTTTAAAGATATCTCCCCTGGAAAATTCAGTATGCCTTTGCTCTTCTGGTTTTTCGCGAAAATGTATTTTGGTTTTACAAAACCAAAGATAACAATACTGGGCAGTGAGTTTGCGGGGCAAATTGAATCAACTGGCAAAGATGTAAACTTGTTTAAGAAAGGCGACCAGGTTTTTGGATATCTCGGTCAAAACATGGGTGCTTACGCCGAGTATCTATGTATGCCTGAAAACGGGTGTGTGGCTATAATACCCGCCAATATGACCTATGAGGAAGCCGCTATCGTTCCTTATGGGGCAATAATGGCATTGAATTTGCTCAGAAAAGTAAATATCCAGCCAGGGCAAAAAGTCTTGGTCAATGGAGCCAGCGGCGGGATAGGTTCAGCCGCGGTCCAGATAGCAAAATATTTTGGGGCAGAAGTGACCGGGGTGTGCAGTACTACGAGATTAGAATATGTGAAATCTCTGGGAGCCGATAAGGTAATTGATTACACTAAAGAAGATTTTACCCAAAGCGGTGAGACCTATGATCTTATTTTTGACATATTAGGCAAGAGTTCGTTTTCAGGCTGTAAAAGCTCACTAAAACAAAACGGACGCTATCTTTTAGCCAGCTTTAAGATGAAACAGCTTTTTCAAATGCTCTGGACGAAAATGGCAGGCAACAAGAGAGTAATATGTGCGTTGGCGAGCGATAACCAAGAAGATCTGATCTTCATCAAAGAGCTTATTGAGGAGGGAAAGATAAAATCAGTCATTGATAGGCGCTATTCTTTGGAACAGACTGCTGAAGCTCATAGATATATCGAAAAAGGGCACAAAAAGGCAAGTGTCGTCATAACCGTGGAGCACAACAATAGAATATAATAATTTAGGGGGAACACAATGAAATCTAATGAAGAAGCAATTGGAACAACAGGTAAAAGAATTATTTACGAAGAGAAAGCGCCTTTTAACAGAACGATTAAGTTTCTAATGGTATTGATATTATCAATAGTTGCTGTACCGGTCATTAGTGCTTTCTTTGGGGATTATTTTGGCATTGAAAAAGAGCTTTTTGAAGGGCAATTGATTCTGATCCCTGCAGTTATGATTCTGTGCTTAGCTGTATGGGGATTCTTCAACATGAAATTCAGGATCACAGAGGAAAGCGTGGAGGCTGTGATGCCGCCTTTTTCTTATCACGTACTATTATCTGAAATCAAGGAAATAAATACAACAGATATACCGTGGTATACTAACTGGGGACTCCGCATAAGGGGCAGGAAGCTTTCTTTTGTCAGCATGCACAAAAAAGCTGTAAAGATCGAAAAAGAAAATGGTTTTTTCAGGGCGCTTGTACTTACTGCCAGAGATCCTGATGAATTTGTCAGTAAGGTAAAGAAAACTCTGTTAAATAAAACGATTGCGCAGGGCGGTAAAGGAGATATGAAATGAATTCAAACAAAATAACCACCGAATTGGAAGACATGAAAATAAGTGTAAAGATGAAGCTATCAGCGCTATGGGCAGCCGTAATGTTCTGTTTTATATATGGGGATATTTTTTCATTTCATAGTCCGGGAGTAATTGCGGAGATTATGGCGGGAAAAATGGGACCATTTCCAGTGTCACAAGGATTGTTGTTGGGATTCTCATTATTCATGGCAGTTCCGGGTGTTATGGTTTTTCTGTCCCTGGCATTGAAGCCTAAAGTGAATCGCTGGACAAATATTATCCTGGGTGTATTCTATATAATTACCAATTCCGTATCAGCTTTTACGGACTCTAGGGCTTACTTCATAGTTTTGGGTGTTATAGAAGAAGCGCTTCTCGCACTGATTGTCTGGTATGCATGGAAATGGCCTAAACAAGAAAGTTTCGTCAACAATATAATTTAATAAATTAGAGGAATAAAATGACAAACGAAATGAGTTCAGAAAGAAAAACAGCGATAATTGTGGGAGTACTTTATATTATTGGAACGGTGTCCGGCATAATATGGAAGGTTTTGGCAGGATTAATTCCAAACGATCTGAATTTACTTACTAAAATTACTGCTAATGAAAGTCAAATTACTATAGGGGCCTTCTCATTGTTGATTATGGGTCTGGCACTTGCTATGGTTCCGGTTATGATGTTTCCAATCTTAAGAAAATATAATGAAGTCTTAGCAGTTGGGTATGTTGTGTTCCGGGGGGCGCTCGAAACGGTTACCACTATTGCTGCAGTGGTTGGGTGGATATTCCTAACAATATTAGGACACCACTATATTGCAGGTGCTCCGGATGCTTCCTATATTCAAACTTTGGGCGCTTTGACGCTGGAAGGGAATACTTCGCTTGGAATTATTTCGCAATTCGTTTTCCCTCTGGGTGCTTTGATGTTCTACTGGGTATTGTATCAAGCCAAACTCATTCCTCGATGGATATCCGGCTGGGGACTCATTTCAGCAATATTGGTGTTAGTCTTTGCCTTCTTAAATTTGTTCGGTATTGTTGCAGTCAAGGACGTTTTTGACAGTTCGATATTCCTCCAAGAAATGGTTATGGCCGTATGGCTGATCGTGAAAGGATTTAATCCTGATACAATCGCCTCGGTGTCGTTAAAAACCGATACAAACGAGGTAAAATGATAAAATCAAAATGAAATTGGAGGAATAATCATGAAAGCAATTGTACACACAAAATACGGACCACCGGATGAACTTCAGCTTAAAGAGGTGGAAAAACCTATCCCTAAAGACAATGAAGTACTGATAAAAATATATGCAACAACAGTAACAACTACGGACTGCAACGTCCGTAACTTCACATTTGTACCTGGATCGTTTAGATTTCCGGCAAGGATGATATTTGGTTTCAGAAAACCAAGAATAAATATCCTCGGTGTTGATTTTGCAGGGGAAATTGAAGCAATCGGTAAAGATGTGAAGCAATTTAAAGAAGGTGACCAGGTTTTTGGATCATCCGGAAGCAAATTAGGTGGCCATGCCGAGTACAAATGTATGCCCGAAGACGGTGTTTTGGCAATAAAACCGGCTAATATGACCTATGAGGAAGCTGCAGCCATTCCTTTAGCAGGGAATACTGCACTTTTTTTTATAAGAGACCTGGGGAAAGTCCAGGCCGGACAAAAAATACTGATCCATGGCGCTTCCGGAGCTATCGGTACTTATGCAGTTCAACTTGCCAGGTACTATGGAGCAGAAGTTACCGGGGTCTGCAGCGCCACGAATGCAGAAATGGTGAAATCACAAGGCGCGGATAATGTAATTGATTATACTAAAGAGGATTTCACCAAAAGTGGTGAGACTTATGATGTTATTTTTGATGTAGTAGGCAAGATTACGTTCTCACAATGTAAAAGTTCGTTAAAACAAAATGGAATTTATCTTGAAAATCTGCTCCAGCTGCAGGATATTCCAAAAATAATTTGGACATCAATTATCGGCGGTAAGAAAATTAAGGGAGGGGTATCAACCGAAAATGTTGAAAATCTAAATTTCTTCTTAGAACTTATTAAATCGGGAAAGTTAAAACCGGTTATAGATAGAAGCTATCCGCTGGAACAGACGGCGGAAGCATTCAGGTATGTCGAAAAAGGACACAAGAAGGGAACTGTAGTAATAACTGTGGGGCATAATGAATAAATCAGAAAAGTTCTGGGACAGGATGGCGAAGTATTTAGATCGAGTGGAAAAACAAGATGAACCTACTAATTTTAGGATTATTGAAAAAACCAAACAACATCTAAAAATTAGCTATACTGTTTTAGATTATGGATGTGGAACCGGAACAGCAGCCATTGAAATTGCGAGCAGTGTAAAATCAGTCCATGGTATTGATATCTCATCCAAAATGATTGAAGCTGCGAAAAGAAAAACCGTAGAACGTAAAGTTAATACCATAGATTTCGCACAAGCAACAATATTTGATGAAAAATTAAAACCAGGATCATTTGATGTGATCTTATGTTTCCACCTGCTTCATTTAGTGGAAGATATACCAAAGGTCATGCAAAGGATAAACGAATTATTGAAACCGGGTGGATTGATAATTTCTGCAACACCGTGTATTAAAGGGACATTTCTAGGAGTTCTGTTATTGCTTGTGAGCAAAATCGGACTAATTCCTCAGATCACCTCATTTAAGGTATCTGAATTAGAAGATTTAATGATTGATGGAAATTTTGAGATTATTGAAACTGAATGTTTGAATAAAAGTGGACAACAATATTTCATTGTAGCAAAGAAAAAATAGAGAACATAATAACAAAACCATATAAAATTGGGGGAATACTTATGAAAGCAATTATATGTACAAAATACGGACCGCCGGAAGTTCTTCAACTCAAAGAGGTTGAAAAACCTGCTCCCAGGGACAATGAAGTGCTGATAAAAGTGTATACAACAACAGTAACCAGGGGAGACTCCAGAATGCGAAGCTTCACAGTTCCAATATTAATGTGGCTCCCGGCCAGAATATATCTGGGTATCAGAAAACCCAAAAGAGCTATCCTCGGAATGTCGCTGGCCGGGGAAATAGAATCCGCAGGAAAAAACGTAACAAAATTCAAGAAAGGGGATGTTGTTTTTGCATCTACCTTCGGGGAAAATTTCGGCGGATATGCTGAATATAAATGCATGCCAGAAAATGGAATGGTATTTATAAAACCCTCTAATGTGTCCTTTGAAGAAGCCGCTTCAATCCCAGGAGGTAGTAATATGGCATTGAGATTTCTTAGAAAAGGGAATGCCAAAAAAGGACAGAAAGTGCTTATTTATGGTGCTTCTGGAGCGGTCGGTACTTATGCAGTACAGCTTGCCAGGTATTTTGGGGCAGAAGTCACCGGAGTATGCAGTACCACGAATTTAGAATTGGTGAAATCTCTGGGAGCAGATAAGGTAATTGATTACACAAAAGAGGATTTTACCAAAATGGTGAGACCTATGATGTTATTTTTGATGCAGTAAGTAAAACAACCTCCCGGCAAGTAAAAAAATCACTTAAAAATAATGGAATCTATCTTAATGTTCATGATTCATCTGACCATGATGGTGAAAAAACTGAAGAGTATCTATTCATCAACGAGCTTATTGAGGCAGGGAAGATAAAACCGGTTATCGATAGAATTTATCCGCTGGAGCAAATGGTCGAAGCTCACCGGTATGTGGACAAAGGACACAAAAAAGGAAATGTGGTAATAACTGTGGAACACAACAATAAAAAAGAGAAATTTAATGAATAAAAAGTTAATGCAAAGATGCGGAAGGAGTAAAATTGTGATCGCAAAATGGCAGGTACTGGAATGAAGAGCATAGTGGAACATGATGGCAAGTTCACCAAGAGTGTCTTCATAATGTCTATCCTCTTTGGAATACTTTTTGTTGGGCTTCTGATTTTTTCACCCGTTTCATTGCTTTACATCATGGTGTCTATAAAGGGTTCAGATAATCACATTGGGGTTCAATCCTCACGAGCTGATAATTATGTTCCTGAAAGATCACTTCCCTATCCTTTCCCGGGTGCAAATACAAATCAAAAGAACTACACAAATTCCATTGGCATGGACTTCCTGCTGATCCCGGCAGGCGAATTCGATATGGGCTCGCCATCTGATGAATGGGATAGGTTCGGTCGTGAAGGTCCTATCCATAAAGTGAATATCTCCTATGGATTCTACCTGGGCAAATATGAAGTTACACAGAAGCAGTGGCATGAGGTCATGGGAGACGATCCTTCTTTATTCAAGAGTGACGACCGACCTGTTGAGAGTGTTTCATGGAATCAAGTTCAGGAATTTATCAACAAGCTAAATGCAAAAGAAGGTACGGACAGGTATCGCCTGCCTTCAGAAGCAGAATGGGAATATGCGGCGCGTGCTGGAACCACGACTCCCTATTCATTTGGTGAATGGAAATTAATAATGGGGGAGAAAGGTCTGGTACTCTCATGCATTTCCTGCTCACCCCAATCATTTGGTGAAAGGGGGTTAATAGCTGAGGAAGGTGAGTTTGTTAATATAGAAACCACATTGGAGAAAATAAGAAGAGCTAATGAATTAATGCTTGATGGGTATGCGTGGCATAAAGGCAACTCAGGTGATGAAACACAACCTTTCGGTCAAAAGAAGCCAAATCCGTGGGGCCTGTACGACATGCACGGAAATGTCTGGGAATGGGTACAGGATTCATATCATAGTGATTACAAAATTACTCCAACTGATGGAAGTAGCTGGGAAGGTGGAGATGGCTGGTTATGGGACGTTTTTGGCTCGAAACGGGTCTTTCGGGGTGGTAGCTGGTATGGCGCTAATTGCTGTAGATCAGCGCTTCGCAATTACCGCTCACCTGATGAACGCAACCAAGCTCTGGGTTTTCGTCTTCTGAGGGCTCAATAGCTTGATTTGTCAACTTAGGGGAGTTACTGAAAAAAGGATGGAAAGTCTTACAGGAGGATACAAAAATGAAAGCGATTGTATGCACAAAATACGGGCCACCGAAAGTTCTTCAGCTCAAAGAGGTGGAAAAACCCACACCGAAGGACAATGAAGTGCTGGTAAAAATTCATGCTGCAGCAGTAACAGTCTCGGATTGTCTCGTTCGAAGCGGTAAAGTAAATCTCTTGCTATGGCTCCCCATGCGAATATTCGTTGGTTTCAGAAGACCAAGAAAACCTATACTGGGGCTTGAGTTAGCCGGAGAAATTGAAGCAATAGGCAAAGATGTAAAACGATTTAAGAAAGGCGACCAGGTTTATGCATTTACTGGTAAGCGTTTTGGCGCATATGCTGAGTATACCTGTCTGCCTGAAGACGGATCGTGTATGCCTGCTGACTGTATTATAGAATTGAAACCGTCCAAGGTGACCTATGAGGAAGCCGCAGCTGTTCCTTCCAGGGGAACTTTAGCATTGTATTTTCTTAGAAAAGGAAATATCCGCAAAGGTCAAAAAGTTCTTATCTATGGAGCTTCCGGAGGGATAGGTACTTTTGCGTTACAGCTTGCCAGGTACTTTGGGGCAAAAGTTACCGGGGTATGCAGTACCACAAATTTAGAATTAGTGAAATCTCTGGGAGCAGATAAGGTAATTGATTACACAAAAGAGGATTTTACAAATTGTGGGGAATCTTATGATCTTATTTTTGATGCCGTTGGAAAAAGATATTGCTCAAAACTTCAGTGCAAAAAAGCGCTAACTTCGAACGGAAAATACATATCAGTCGATGATGAAACACCAAAGTTATATCTTGAAGATTTAATTTTGCTTAAAGAGCTTATTGAAGCGGGAAAGATAAAATCGGTCATAGACAGATGCTATCCGCTGGAGCAAATTGTCGAAGCTCACCGGTATGTGGACAAAGGCCACAAAAAAGGAAATGTAGTGATAATCGTGGGACACAACAATAAAATTTAATAAATTAAAGAGTCAGTAGTAGAATATAATTATAGTTAAGAACCTAATCTATGATACTCATTGTATGTCCACTTTGCCCTTTCTTCTTCAGTCGCACCCCAGTGCATATGATAGGGACGGACGAAAAAGGCATATACGATGATGACAAGCACGATCAAGGCAATTGATACGAAAGTTACGTATTTCAAACCTGAAGAAACAAAAAACCCATTATTCATAGATCTATTTTTGGGAGATGCGTTACTTCTGTATATTTGTTTCGCAGGTTCTTCAATTGTATAAGTTTCCTTATTTTATCGTTCTGATGTTGAAAAACAACGCATGCGAAAAGTATATTTAGTATAGTTCACTAAGTTCAGTATATACTGAACTAACTAAACTTTAGGTAATTCAAATGGTCAGCTGCAAAGCAGAAGACGAATTCATAGAAAATTTCGGATTATTCATGGAAAGTCACAGCATTTTTCCCCGAATAGCAGGACGAATATATGGTTATCTTCTCATATGCTCCCCACCCCATCAATCGGCAAAAGATCTGGTGAATAGATTACGGATTACGAAAAGTTCCGTAAGCAGTATGATGCGGTTACTTCTTCAATCTAAGCTTGTTGAAGAAATCAACCTGCCTGGTGAGCGTCCCCGATATTATCGCATTAAAGAGAGGGGCTGGGAGAATATATTCCTGGAAAATTTACAGGCGTTTTCAGCAATCAGGGCATTGCTTGGAGAAGGACGTTCTTTATTGGATAACAGGGAAGCAGAGATGCTAGATCGTATAGAAGAGCTTGATGAATTATATGCATTCTTTGAGAAGGAAATGCCACCGCTTATTGAGCGCTGGAAAAAATTCAGAAAGAAGGAGATAAAAAGGTGATCAATGAAGGAACGATCAAGTTACGTGATGGGCGATCACTTGGATACGCCCAGTATGGCGACCTGGCAGGCAAACCAGTTTTCCATTTCCACGGTTCTGGAGGTTCACGTCTGGAACATCCGCTGGACGAATCCATACTCATAGATTTGAAGATCAGGTTGATTTCTGCCGACCGCCCCGGGCATGGCCTATCCGATTTCCAACCTGACAGAAAACTTCTGGACTGGCCTGATGATGTACTACAACTGGCCGATCACCTAGAAATTGATACGCTCTATGTTCTGGGTTGGTCAGCCGGAGGACCATATGCTTTAGCCTGCGCATATAAACTGAAGGAACGGGTGCTGGCCGGGGCGATCGTAAGTGGTTTTGCCCCACCAGATCGACCAGACCCTGCGGAAGGATTTTCCCTTTTCCCAAGGTTATTCATGTTTTCTGCACGGCATTTCCATCTATTAATAAAATTGTTCCGAAAAATGGCATACTCACAGGTTTCAGGTGGAAAAGAGATAAAGATAGACGGCCTCATTAATCAAGATAGGAATATATTGGACAATCCAGAGAATTATCGGTTATTTATGGCAGATATTCGCGAAGGTTACAGGCAAGGATGGCAAGGAATTGCTCTGGATGATATAATTATAAACAATCCATGGGGTTTTTCATTAGTAGATATTCAAATTAGGATTGATATCTGGCAAGGGGAAAGGGATCAGAATGTGCCCTTGAACCATGGTAAATATCAGCACGAAAAGATCCCCAACAATCGCTTTACTGTTGTTCAGAACCAGGCGCATTTATATTTGCTATCCCACTGGCGGGATGTTCTGATAGCGCTGACGGGATAACATTCAAATTAATATTTCAGGTTTTATTATGGTTTCAAATAAATCGGGAAATTACCATTTATATCAATTTTCTAATTCAGCATTAGCCTTTGCATTGATGCTGTTCTGGATGGTTTTTCTTTGGGATTTTGGAGGTTCTATAGAACAATTTGGATTTGCTCTGGGACTTATGATGTTAGCTCAATCAATAACTTCATACTTTGTTGGTAACTATTCTGATAAGTTCGGTAGAAAGATCTTCTTGATTATTAGCGGTTTTATTTTGACAGGTGTCATATTTGCATATACATTGATTTCGTCGCTAATTGAATTATACATTCTGCAAATTATTAATGGAATAACGAGTTCTGTGCAGGCTACAATGGAACCTGCATTTTAAGGGGACGTGACAAGAATAAAAAAAGGGGTACAGATATCAGGAGATAAACTGCTGTTGTGGGAGTCATGGCCGCTATTTCTATGATGGGGGGAGGATTTATTGTTGGTCAATTTGGATTCAGATCAATATTTTATATTGCCGCAGGAATAATTCTCATTTCAACGTTAATTATATTTTACATCAATGAAAAATCAAACAAACAGCCAAAAACAAGCTTGTTTTAACCCAACTTTGAGTAAATTTTATCCAAAAATTTCCAATAATCAACATGTATAGAGCCAATAATGTTAAAAAACAGTTACAAATCTGTT
>JAPMTS010000002.1 GCA_026552955.1 Candidatus Methanoperedens sp.
CAGGTCTTCTGATGCCTTGGAGCTACCCAACGGGTGCTTTGGGAACACTGGAAGTACACTCGCAGGAAGCCCCATGCGAAAGCGTGGGGTAGTTCACTTCATTAAGACCACATTTCAGCCCATTCTTATCGCATTTCTTTTTGATGGTCTCAAAAAATCCCCTATAGAAATCTTCATTTCCACAAAATATTTCAGTATATTTCCTTTTCAACTCCGGATAAAACTCCCCAATGAATCCCATTACGTTATTCAGGACTCCTTCTTTGAGCCTCAGTTTGTCTACAAGCACATATCCTGGTTTTGCGGGTGTTATAGCATCGACCAGTGCTTCACCATCCGTTAGATACGGCATCACAGGTCCTATAAAAACCCATGTTCTAATCCCGTTCTTCGAAAGCTCTGAAAGTGCATTCAACCTCTGTGCAACACTTGATGCTCCAGGTTCCAGTTTTTCCCTCACACCCTCATCAAGTGTTGTAAGGGTCACACCCACCTCAATATTTGAGAATCTTTTAAGCAAATCCATATCCCTCAAAACAAGAGATGATTTTGTCTGGATACATACCGGGAAGTCATGCATTAACAATAGCTCAAGACACCTGCGCGTTATCTGATATTTCTTTTCTGCGGGATGATATGGGTCTGTCACCGTAGAAAATCCCACGACGCCTTTTTTCTTAATCCTGAGTTCTTTTGAAAGAACTCGCGGCACATTCATTTTTGCCACAACATGCTCACCCCATTTCCCCTGATCCCAGTGAATTACCGACGGGGCATAACAATAGATACAGGCATGTTCGCATCCCCTGTAGGGATTGAGGGCATAGTCCAGTCCGGGAAGTTTTGAGGGCGAAAGAGCGGTTTTTACTAATATTTCTTTTATCATTTGATGTTCCATCTTTAGCTGAAAAAATCCTCAAGTCCTCTCTGGTATAATGTATTTTTCAAGATCGTACTCTCCTTTATCCACTGGGCTTTCGGGATAACAAGCCTTGTAGAAATATACTGGAATGCCTCATCAAGGGATGAGAACTTCCCTGGCGGCGCTAAAAGAGCTGCCCGAACATTCTCTCTTACATTCCACACCCCTACCGGCATGATGTACCCGGGATGCGCTTCCCTGAGTATTACCACCCGCGCCTGTCTTTTCTCCTTCACCAGATATTCATTCACCGCAAGCCTTGCCGCATAATAACATCCCCCAATTTCGGCATACGTGGTCCTTCCTTCATAACCCTCGGAGGAAGACATTATAGCTACATCTTTCCCGAACGGGTTCCACACGGTATTCGGATACCATGCCTCTATAAGCTCATAACTCCAGGCCCGTGGCATCATTATAACCACGAACCTGTTATCAAGCTGCCATGACTCGAAAACAAGATATTCGTTTATAAGGGGAAAATCCTTCATCTTATCCATAAGATTTGCGCCGATCATGCTGTCAACAGCGGTTATGCTCCACCTTGTGGGAACAAAACGGCGCGCTTTTCCTTCCCCGAAAGCTCCCACAGAAAATGCTTTCTGGATGCTTGATATAATGGTTTCTTTTTTATAAAGCTCAAGCACAGCATCTTTTGCCTTGAGATCTGTATCATTATATGCTTTCTCCATCTTCTGGTCGAATTTAGTGTTCCCGATATCTATTTTTTTAAGAGGGGCTGTGGGGCCAAAAGGCTGGACTTCATCATCAAGTACAAGCCTTGCATGTGGTTTTTTTAAGAATTCAGCCTCTACATCAATCGGAGATGCGCAAAGCGCCATCTCGCGCGTAGCTTCCACTATGCGGCTGCTGTCAAGGTCTCTTATATGAACCAGATGTTTTCCCCGCACAAGCTGTGAGCGAAAATCCACGATCTCATCGATACTCTTTCCGATCCACATTTCCGGGGTATCAAGAAGTGTCGTATCCCCGTGTGTCGGCGGAATGAGAGGCCCCACGGAAACATACGGATAGCCCATCCTTCCCACAAAAACACCAGGCGGAGATGAACCATCAATGTTAAGGCTGTCTGTGAGGGGTTTGATCCTTACATTTGAATAGAATTTGACCAGGACCGGACACCTTTGTTTGCCGCATAATAATTTTGAACCGCGACACAGGATGCAAAGACCTTCACCTGTCCCGCTAAATAGCGAATCCGGACTTTCCATATCTTAATTGATGATAACAATGCATATAAAATAAATGCAAGCTTCCTGAAAGTAATCACCTACAAAAAGGTTATACTAACACGAGTAATTAAGAAAACACATGTTCATTGAAATAGACGGCTGGATGGCAAAACTGCGTTTTTCTGCTTGCCATTTCATCCCGAATCATCCTAAATGCGGATGCCTTCACGGTCATACATATGCAGTCAGCGTACGGATCGAGGGAGAACAGAAGGGTGAATTCATTATTGATTTCGAGACCGTAAAAGGGATAGTAAACAGGATCTGTGACAGGCTTGACCACAGGATCCTGATAGCTGAAAAAGACCCACGCCTTCTGATAACTAAAAATGACAGCGTGTCAATAGAGATCATTGAAAGCAAAAAAAAATATGTCCTGCCTCTTGAAGATATTATGTTCCTGCCCACAAAATCAGTAAGCGCAGAGGATATGTGCAACTATTTCTCATTAAATTTGGCAAATGCCTTGAAGTTAGCCAAAGCGGATAACATCACGAAAATACATGTCCGCGTGGATGAAGGAATAGGTCAGGGCGCAGGCTGCGAGCATGAGATGAAATGAATCATTCAAGATTACCATTGCCTCATTAACAGTTTTTTTTTTGCAGTTTTTCAAGTTGGGTGATAATATCATTAAGCCTGATTTTGAGTGAATATACCTTGTTTGGTCTTCCTTTTCCTGCCTTCTTCTCTTCCCTTTCGTTTATCCAGTCACGTTCCCTTAAAAGCTTCATTGCAACACTAACTTCAGGTTGACGTAACATGACTCCTCTTTCAAGGTCAACTGAGGTAACAGAATTCATATTTTGAAGATAGGTCAAAACCATTGCAGCATTCTTGTTCATTCCCAGGGAAATAAGTGCTTCTGCATTTTTTTCGTCATTTTTGTTAACCAGGTCGCTTTTTAAATAATAGCGCACAGCCTTGGCAATGGCATCTTTGATCGAAGATTTTCCGGACTTTTCTTTCAAAGTGATTACGTCTTCCTGGGGAAGTACTGATTGAACATGCACATATTTCATAATTATATCCTGGCACAAAGATAATATATATAATATTATTTATGCTGATATAACATCACTCTGAAATCTTATAAATATATCGCTATTAATAAATAATAATAATACTGCTTATTATGAGCATGTAATAAAATTAATAAATTAGAGTCCCATCCAGGAAAAACTGTTGTCGAGTCTGCGTTTTAGGAATAGACAAATAATAAATAGAAACAAAACAAACTTGTCGGGTCGGCATGAAAATGACAATTGTGCTTTGAACATTGGAGAATAATGACCAGGAGAATTGAAGTAGGATTTAAAAATGGAATGAAGGATGCGCTGGGCGAAGGGATCAAGAAGAGAATATTAGAAGACCTTCATATAAATGTTGATACGGTCAGGACCATCGATGTTTATACCATCGATGCCGGCATTTCCAGCGAACAGGTCATTGCCCTTGGTGAAAAACTATTTGCCGATCCTGTAATCCAGATTTTTTCCGATAAACCCCTTGCGCAGGATTTCTCATGGTTGATAGAAGTGGGCTTCAAGCCTGGAGTTACCGATAATGTGGGTGGGACAGCAAGAAAAGCATCGAAAGAGATATTGGGGATCCCTGTGCAGGGAGTCTATTTTTCAAGGCAATATTTGATAAACGGAAATATCAAAAAGGATGATGCCGATCTGATAGCATCAGGACTTCTGGCAAACGAGCTTATTGAACGCTGGGAGATCATAAGCGCGGAAAATTGGAATAAAGAAAAGGGTATACATTTACCTCTTCCTGTTGTCAAAGGAAAACACACACCATCTGTCCTTGAAATTGACCTTAATGTCAGCGCAACTAAATTAAAGGAATTGAGTGTGCAAAGACTTCTTGCTTTAAATCTTTCGGAAATGAAAGTCCTCCGGGATTATTTTAACAAAGATGAGGTGAAAAAAGTTAGGGAAGAATATGGTCTTTCATTGCCTACAGATGTGGAAATTGAAGTTCTCGCACAGACCTGGTCCGAGCACTGCAAGCATAAGATTTTCAATAGCCAGATAACGTATTGGAACGAAAAAGGAAGCTCGGTGATATACTCACTTTTTAATACTTACATAAAGCGTGCAACAAAAGAAATAAATAAACCCTGGCTTGTTTCTGTTTTTACAGATAATGCGGGTGTCATCAAATTCAATAAGGATCACAATCTTGTGATGAAGGTTGAAACGCACAATACTCCTTGCGCCCTTGATCCTTATGGCGGCGCCATAACAGGCATCGTGGGCGTGAACCGCGACCCGCTCGGAACGGGTATTGGCGCCCGGTTGATATTTAATACGGATGTATTTTGTTTTGCATCACCGTTTTATGATAAAAAACTCCCTCCGCGGCTTCTTCATCCCAGGAGGATATTCGAAGGTGTAAGGCGCGGCGTAGAGCACGGCGGGAATAAAAGCGGCATTCCAACAGTGAACGGATGCATCGTTTTTGATGAGCGATATCTCGGAAAACCACTTGTATACTGCGGAACAGGCGGGATAATGCCTTCGATTATCAATGGAAAACCATCCCATCTAAAGGAGATCCATAACGGCGACCTCATAGTGATGACAGGGGGGCGCATAGGAAAAGACGGCATCCACGGAGCTACATTCTCATCTCTTCAGCTTGATGAGGATTCACCTATGACCGCAGTACAGATCGGGGATCCTATAACCCAGAAGAAGATGCTTGATTTCCTGCTTGAGGGCCGTGATAAGGGATTATATAGATCTATTACCGATAATGGCGCTGGGGGTCTTTCATCATCGGTCGGTGAGATGGCGCAGCTATCAGGAGGATGCCTTATAGAACTTGACAAATGCCCCCTGAAATATCCCGGGCTTGATCCCTGGGAGATCCTTGTTTCCGAGTCACAGGAGAGAATGACACTTGCTGTTTCCCCGGAAAAGATACGAGAATTCCTTGATCATGCCAAAGCTCGAGATGTTGAGGCCACCGTTATCGGAACCTTTACAGATTCAGGAAAATTCCACGTAAAGTACGGTGATAAGAATGTGGCGTACCTGGATATGGAATTCATGCATAATGGCCTCCCGGCATTGAAACTAAATGCGCGGTGGATACAGCGCAAATTCGAGGAGCCCGTGCTGGGGATAGCGGATCTGGGCGCTGTGCTTAAGAACCTTCTCTCGCGCCTGAATATTTGTTCTAAAGAATATGTTGTCCGGCAGTACGATCATGAAGTCCAGGCGGGCTCTGTGATTAAACCGCTCACAGGAGACGGTCCAAGTGATGCTGCAGTTATCAGGCCGCTGCTTGACAACATGGAAGGCGTGGTAGTCGCCAATGGAATATGTCCCAGATACGGGGATATAGATACTTACCACATGACAGCCTGCGCCATCGATGAAGCCGTCAGGAACCATATCTGCGTGGGAGGCTCTTTTGATCATCTTGCAGGTCTTGATAATTTCTGCTGGTGCGACCCTGAAAAATCTGAAAAAACCCCGGATGGGGAATATAAGCTCGCACAGCTGGTAAGAGCCAACATGGCTTTATACGATTATACAAAAGCGTATGGTGTCCCCTGCATTTCCGGAAAGGACAGCATGAAGAACGATTACCAGATCGGGGGCAGGAAGATATCTATCCCGCCAACTCTTCTTTTTTCAACCATAGGCAAAATCGATGACGTACGAAAAGCTGTGACAATGGACGTCAAGCATCCAGATGACAGGGTTTACGTTCTTGGAATGACAAAAGACGAACTTGGAGCTTCGGAATATTTTGCCTCCCTCGGATATATCGGGAATGATGTTCCCAGGGTGAATGCAACTTTGGCGAGGAAATTGTATATCGCACTTGAAAAAGCCATCCGGGAAGGCGTGGTCGCCTCCTGCCATGACTGCTCTGACGGCGGTCTTGGGGTAGCTCTTGCCGAGAGCGCATTTTCAGGAGAGCTTGGCATGACCATCGAGCTGACAAAAGTCCCGGTTGAGAATATAAAGCGCACCGATATCATATTATTTTCGGAATCCCAGAGCAGGTTCGTAGTGACCGTGGCGCCGGAGAATGTTAAAAAATTCGAAGCGCTCATGAAGGGGAATGTGTTCGCGGATATTGGTGTTGTGACGGCGCAGTTAAATTTCACCGTGATGGATGGCGAAAAGGTGGTCCTGAGCGCGGGGATCGATGTGCTTAAAGAGGCGTGGCAGAAGACGTTGAGGTGGTAGGCGCCCCCGCACGATTAAGCGCTGGGGAGACATCATGCATGGGGCGCTCCTTCCTTAGCTTATATATGAAGAAAATAGGTGAATCATTTCCTGTTTCTCTTGAGAAATTTCGGAAATTTTATCATGCTGATTTCTTCAACCATAGGAGGGAGACTGTTGAAATGGGGTTTTGAAAGTAAGTTATATGATTTGGTTTGTTTCTTTTTTTGGCTTACTTCCTTATTATCCATAGCCGGAACATAGCCTGAAACTACCTTCTCTCCTGGGATTATATTCCCCCCTTCCCCCTTGTCTCTGTTTTCTTTTCCTTTTATTTTTCCTTCATAATAATATGTTTCAGGCGATTTAATCCCCATATTCAGGGCTTTTTCTATGAGAGCATTATATTCTCTCAATACCCAGCCAATTTCTGAGTGATTCTTGTATCCGACTTCAAATCCCAGCTCTGAAATCTTTTTTATGAGCTGTTCCCTATCATCCTGTTTTGCTGTAATAACTAAAAACCCCTTACTATTATTTCAATGGCTTCAGGACAACTAAGCCCTTCTTCGTGAATTCAATGCCTCGCATTTCACAGTCGTGCTTTGTCCCCCGCATTTTAATAATCTGCACTGCCCTGACCATGGTATGTTTCTGGTCATCGAGGAAATTATGGAGAAATATCACGCCATGTGATGCGAATTGCTCAATGGTATAGGCTTCAGGATTGATAAGCTCGGACAAAAGGATGGTGGTGCATCCAAGGGTTTTAAGATTTCTTATGAACCTTCCTATGGATTTCTCTTCCTGCGCAGGATACATTGAAGCAAACCTGATAGCAGATAATGAGTCTATCACGAGCCTCTTGATATTGTGCTGCTTTACCGCCGCCTCTATGTACATGAACACGGAAAATGGCGTGGGAGGGGCCTCTTCGGGAGATTCAGCTTGACTCTGCTCATAATCTGGAGTTATAACCGAAGATAATTCTTCATATGACCCATATTGGATCGCCGGCCCAAGATCTAAAAAAAACAGTTTTTTCTTGCTAACCAGTTCTCCGATGAGTAGATTATACCTGGACATGTCTTCGATAATAGTGTCTGCACTCTCGGATAATATAATGTATGCACCGGCTTCCCCGGCAAGCGCACCGGAAGCCAAAAATTGCACTCCAAAGGTTGTTTTTCCACTGCCCGGGGAACCACTAACCAGGTACTGTCTATCCTGAAGCAAACCTCCTTCAATTAGCTCGTCAAATCCTTCGATTCCTGTTTTTATTCTCATATTCATCCTCGTGATACTCAAATAATACTAAACATTACAATACTATATTAAATTTTCGACATGCTCATGAAAATGCAATAATATGTGAATACTTTATAATTTATATTTATATTGCAATAATTTAATTTCCTCAATCAACAATCATTGAGACCCTCCCCACGATTGAAGTCGGAAGGTTTCTTCCCCCCTTTGAACCTCATTTCTGTAACCTGTGGTTTCTTCGTACTAATACGAAACCTGACTGCAAATTATTTGCCCCTCAATTCAACTTGATCCCGGTCACACTCGATATATTATTCTCCTGCATTGCAACCCCGACAGTGCGTTTGGCCGCCTCTATCATGGGTTTTCTCAGCGAGACCACGATGAACTGGGCATTTCCGGCGGATTTCTGGATGCGTTTGGCAACACGTTCAGCATTTACCCCGTCAAGGAACATATCAATCTCATCAAAAGCATAGAACGGTGCCGGCCTGTACTGCTGGATAGCAAAAAGGAGCGACAATGCGGTGAGGCTCTTCTCCCCGCCTGACATGGCTTCAAGGCGCTGTAATGTCTTTTCGGACGGCTGGGCTTTTATGGTCATACCCCCTGTGAAGGGCTCATCGGGTTTTTCAAGGAAAAGCGCGCCTGTCCCTTCGGATAATTCCGCAAAGACCTGCTTGAATTGCTCATTTATGCCATTGAAAGTATCCATAAAAGATTCTTTCTTCAGCTCTTCATATTTCTTGATACGCAAAAGCAGTTCTTCCCTTTCATTGAACAGTATGTCGCGCCGGGATTTAAGGTCTTTTTGCCTGGTCTCCACCTCGTTATACTCATCAATAGCCCTCATATTCACAGGTTCGAGTTTCTCCATTGCCCTGATAAGTGCCTGCAATCTCTGGGTGATGGCTTCTGATGACGGAATCTCTTCATTTCGTTCGATCCCGAGCCCTGCTATCTCATTATCAAGCTTTGTTATCTGTTCGGTCAGGGCATCTTTTGTGGAATATAATCCCTGCAAACTCCTGTCGATATCGATTTGCAGCCTCTGGATATCCATGAGCCTCTCCTTTAGGGATGAATGTTCTTTCTGCACCAGCGCCCTTTTATCCTGGAGTTCCAGGAGTTCCCCGCCAAGTTCTTTTTCCCTTGAATTCTTAAGATTCAGGTCGGATTCAAGAGTTTTGATCCTTTCTTTTAAGCCATTGATCTTCTCGCGGTGTTCTTCTTTCTTTTTATCAAGTTCAGACAGCCTCATTCTTGTCTCATTGATCTTTTCCAGGGCGTATTTGCGCTCAAGTGTGATAGCATTGATCCCGGCTTCAATATCCCGTATCCTGCCCGTAAGCCTCTGGATCTCTTCTTCGATCTGTGAAGCCCTGTTATTAAGTTCAGGAACCTGCGAGCCTTTCAATAATTCTTCGATCTTTGTGATTTCTTCCAGCACAGTAGTTATTTCGCTGTCTTTCCCGCGTTTTTGCTCTTCGACATTGTCCATATCGATCTTTATCTGAATGCGGGCTTCCTCTATCTCCTTAAGTTCCCTGTTCCTTGTTTCAATAACTTCGGATAAACGTGAACCTCGTCCTTCGATTTCAGTTAATTGCATCGTTAATCTCGTGATCTGATTATCAAAACCGGCGATTTCTGACTTGATATCAGCGAGGTTTTCCTCGAGTTTTTCAAGCTTCGTTACAGCGGATTTGCGCCTGCCCTCGTATTCTGATATCTGTTCCGCGATTTTCTTGATAGTATCTTCTTCGGCGCTGGCAAATGAGAGCCTTGATTTGATCGAACCCCCTGTCATTGCCCCGCCTTTTTCCAGGAGTTCACCTTCAAGCGTCACCAGGCGCTTATTCCCCATGAGCCGCCTCGCGTTTGTAAGATTGTCTGAAACCAGAGTATCCCGGAAAACATACCAGAATGCCGGATCAAACTTCTTTTCAAAATTAACTAGATTAATAGCGTAATCAATGACACCTTCTTTTTCTGTGGTTGACATTTTTTGCATGCCTTCCATCTTGTTAAGGGGCAGGAATGTCGCCCTGCCAAGACGGCGTTCTTTCAGGTAATTTATCGCTCTTGCGGCATCCTCATCAGAATCAACCACCACAGACTGCAAACGGCCTCCCGCTGCAATTTCAAGGGCAACTGAATATTTCTTATCCACTTTGCCAAGTTCTGCAATTGTTCCGTAAATACCCGGCAATTCCTTGTTCTTTCGCGCCCTGAGGATCGCTTCCACAGGCCCGCTGTAATTGATCTCTGCCGCGGCTCTTATCCTGGCCTCTGACTTTGCATACTCCTGGTGGAAAGTGCGAAGCGTATTCTCAATATCCGAGATCACGCTCTTGATCTGCACCCGGTTTTTCTCAAGGTCAATAAGATCGCGTGAAATCTCGCGCTTTTTCCCGTTTATTTCCTCGATCCCGTTCTTTGCATTTTTTGTATCAAGATCTGCGGATTTCGTTTTGGATATCGCATCCTCTATCTCAAGCTCCCGGTCCCTGCTTTCTGTTGATTTCCTTCGCGCAGCATCAAGAAGACGGTCTTGCTCGCGCATCAGTTCATTCTTTTGGTTCCTGAAGGTCTCAAGACCAAGCTTTGCCGCTGAGAGCCTGTCGCGCGTTTCCACAAACCTTGCATCAACTTCTGAGATCTTGCTCTTTAATACCAGCAATTGTGTATTTTTATCCCCGACTTCTGCCTTGATAGTCTCACTGCGCTGGGTTTCTTCCCTGTGCCTGGCATCAAATTCTTTTATTTTGTCCTGGACGGCATCCACATCAAGGAAAGCTTTCCTTTTCTGGGAATCGATATCGTTTATCTCATTTTCTGCAAGTTCAATTGTGCTCATGCAGCGGGAGATCTCACCCCTTATGGATTCGATCTCTTTTCGAAGGGCTATCTGTTCGCTTTCTCCTTTGCGGATAATTAAGGAATTCAGATCCGACAGTTTTTCCTCAGTATCAAGGAGTTCGATTTTGCGCTCTTCAATTTGTTTTATGATATCGATCTTTTTCGTCTCTTTATCCTGTAATTCCCCGCCGAGTCTTTCCAGTTCAGTCCTGGCATCTTTCTGCCTTGCCAGGAGAACATAACCTTCGTATTTTCTTTTTTCATCGCGCAGCGACTGGTATTTTAAGGCCTGGTCTCTTTCCTGCCTCAGCTTGCTCATCTGGTCATAAACTTCAGCAAGGATGATATCTACCCGTTCTATTCTTTCACGGACGATATCCAGTTCATTTATGGCCTGGTCTTTTTTCTCATCGAACTCAGCAACGCCTGCGATCTCGTCTATTATTTTGCGTCTTTCGGTCTGGGTCATTTCTATGATAGCTGTGACATCTCCCTGCATGACCACATTGTAACCTTCCGGGGTTATCTTTGCTTTTGAAAGGTAAGTATGGATGTCATTTAAGCTGACAGCTTTTTCATTAAAATAGTAGTAACTGTAATAACCGGATTCTGTCCGTCTTATTTTGCGGGTTATCTCGATCTCATCCATATCCACTGGCATTTCCCTGTCAGTGTTGTCAAAACGTATCGTGACCTGGGCGAAATCCCTTTTTATTTTGGAATCACCATTGAAAATAAGGTCAGTGAGTTTTTCCGCACGCAAAACCCTGGAACTTGACAGACCAAGACAAAAAAGGATGCTATCTACTATATTGGATTTACCGCTTCCGTTAGGGCCGGAAATGGTCGTGAAATCATCAAAAAAGGGTATCTTTACTTTTTTTCCAAAGGATTTGAAATTTTGAAGTTCTATCTCTTTGATATGCACTATTTACCTCTTTTCAAGGTCTCGCTTATTTCCACCCCTTCCATTATCTTTTCACTTTTCCTTATTGTGGATTTTTTTGTTTGTTCTTTTGAGGTCCCTTTGTCTTTCTCATCTTTATTATTGGATCTTTCATCAGCTTCAATTACAGCCTGTGGTTTTCTCTGGTCCCTGGGGACATAATTATCAGCAATGATATACTGGGTTTTTGGCCTTTCTACAGGCTTTGCCGCTTCCTTAGGCTTTATTTCTTCTTTTGGCCTGACATCTCTTTGCCTTGACTCTTCCTTGGATTTGGAGGGTCTTATTTCCTGTAATATCGATTTCTGGTCAAGAAGTTCTTTCATGACCCCATCATAAGCGCTGTTGAGCTCGATAAGCCTGTGTTCCATCCTTTCCATACGGTTCTCATACTGGCGCAAAATATCAGTCTCTGTATTTTTCTTCTCCATGATCGAATCCCTGAGGGATTTATTCATCTGGATTATCTCATTGATCTTTTCCCCGAATTTGGACCTCATATCTTCAAGTGTGGATTCCCGAAGTTTTATCTTATCAGAAAAACGTTTTTCCATTTCAATAACAATGGATTCTCGTAAAGTCTCCTGCATTTGTGCAAATTCCTTATCCCTTGCAGCCAATTTTTGCTCAAGTCTCTCTATTATAATATCCCTTTCAGTGCTCATGCATATCCCTCGTTCTCTAAACGGTTAAAATGGTCAAATAGTTTTTGGTAAAATCTTGACTCTTCGCTGTATAAACATACTTTAGAGTTAAATAATTTATGGAGATAATCGCTTTCTGTCACGCGGGAATAATACGACCTCCCGGATATTTTCTATTCCAAGCATGGTCATTAGCAGGCGTTCTGCTCCAACTCCCCAGCCTGAATGGGGCGGCATACCGTATTTGAATGCCTTGAGATAGAAATCAAAACCATCGGCATTCAGTCCCTGGGCAGTTATGCGCTCTCTTAACAATTCATGATTATGAACGCGCTGCGCACCAGAAGACAGTTCCATTCGGGGATGCATCATATCAAATGCCCTGCATAATTCCGGCTTGTCTTCATAAGGAAGAGCATAGAATGGTTTTATCTTTGAAGGCCAGTCAGTGATAAAATAATGCTCGCCGATAATTTTCCCGATCGAATGTTCGGATTCGGTAGAAAGGTCGTCCCCCCATTCGATCTGCTCGCCGTTATCTTTTGCTATCTTTATAGCTTCATCGTAAGTAATTCGTTTGAAAGGAATCTGCGGGATCTTTATTTCAACGCCAAGGTTTTTCAAATATACCTTGCCGTTCTCTGAAACATAGGTGTAAACATAATTTACAAGGTTCTCAAGTATCACCATTACATCTTCATTGTCAATGAAACTGGCTTCGATATCAATAGATGTAGCTTCGTTCAGATGTTTTCTTGTATCATGTTCTTCTGCACGGAAGATGGGTCCTATCTCGTAAACACGGTCAAGTCCTCCTGACATCATAAGCTGTTTGAATAATTGCGGGCTCTGGTTAAGGAATGCTTCGCGTTCAAAATAAGTGATCGGGAAAAGCGCAGTCCCACCTTCTGTAGCTGTAGCTACGACTTTTGGTGTTGTGATCTCCACAAAACCTTCCCTTTCCAGGTATTCCCGGATGCTTTTCAGTAAAAGGTTTCGAATCCTGAAAATAGAGGTTGTCCTGAGGCGGCGCATGTCCATGAACCTCACATCAAGCCTTGTATCAAGATCTGCATCCACTTTGCCGGTGGTATCCATTGGGAGCGGGGATTCTGCTTTCGCAAGCACAGTTACTGCTGTGGGAACGAGCTCATAGCCGTTTGGCGCTTTGGCTTCTTTCTTGACCGTCCCGGTAACAGAAACGACCGATTCACGGCTTACGTTCCTGACAATATCAAGCACATTCTTATCTATAGCTTTCTTAAAGAGCGTAACCTGGATGAGTCCTTCCCTGTCTCTCACAATAAGGAAGGTAATCCCTCCAAGGTCGCGTATCTCATGCGCCCATCCGCAAACGGTGACGCTGTTGCCGCTCATTTCCGGGGTTATCTGGTTTGAGTAATGAGTTCTTATCATTGGTATCACGGCTAGTAATGATAAAGAGTATTATTAACCTTGTGGGGTCAACTGATCATGAACCGATTGGTTCACCGATACAGTATGAAAAAATTCGTTTTTCATAGGAAGGGGCCCAGAAGTCCCCTTCCGAAAGGGAGAGATGAATCGAGCCCCAGCCCAAAACAATGGTTACTTATCACAGTTTAGGAGAAGTACTAAATATGCACCGTCAATATAATACAAATTTCCAAACGACGATTTTGTCCAGCCTGGGAACCTTTATCGCGATGTAATGACAGATCAGGATGGTAAGAATCTGGCAGGTACTATCTGTAATCAAAGAATTAGGGATAAGAAGAATAAAAATGGGTAATTCCAGAGATGAATTTAAAATAAATATTTTGAGAGACATACTACTATACGAATGTACATGCAGGGATTGTGGAAATAAGTTTAAAGGGCTGCCGGTTGATTATATCGAATGTCCTGCCTGTCATTCTTCGAATATATCCAAAGAATTATGAAATCCTTTCTTTTTCCGGGCAGGAACATCATCAGCATATTTAAAATCACCAGGCATTAAGTGATTAAGAACAGAATTTTTAACATAGGGTGCAAAAGGATTCTGGTTTGCATAAAACTATCCTATAACTAGCCAATCAGGAGCAAGCACGCCTCCAAGGTCCATCCATAATCAATGTGAATGGCTGCTCTAGGATGGCAGAACCGCTATCCAGTTCAAAGGCTCTTATCGCCACTCATCGCTTGCTTCGCAGCTACTGGGTTCCCGGGGCGCAGTACTGGACGGTCTTTGCCTTTTGAAGCGCCTCGAGCGTCTCGTCGACCGTCAATAGCACCGTCGTCTCGAACGATCTTAACGCACCGCCTCCGGTGATGGCGAGAGCGACGGCTGCCATCGAGATGTTGTCAGGAGCCTCCCAAAGGTTGTAGCCGTCGTAGCTACCGAACGCGTACCAGAACCCGTGCAACTTTCCACCGACCGATTCGATGTAGGTCCGCGCGGCTTCGCGGCGGTCCTCCGGGTTGTCGATCAGCCTTGCCCAAGTTTCCGGCGTGTAACTGAATTTCGAGAGGTAGAGCGGCATCATCCCTCCTTCAGGCTTGTGAACATCCGTGCAAGACGGCCTTGTACGAGGCGCTGTCTAAGGGTACGTCCCTGCCACGTACAGACTTCTAACAGTTTTCCTTCTCCTTGATAACCCATTTTAATTCACTCCTTAACTCTGTGTTTGTAAATGAATGGAGGTTTGAATATGCTTATTTCCTCTTCCTGTGCCGTATCTCTCGCCA
>JAPMTS010000049.1 GCA_026552955.1 Candidatus Methanoperedens sp.
TCGTCCATTCAAGAAATTATGGTGGAGAGCCTGAGATGCTGTTTAAAGATAAAGGGATGGTGTTTTGCATGCTTTTGTGGGGTATTTTGGTCATATTGATTCTCTATTTTAGGTTATTGGTATGAACGATAAAAAGTGTTTAAGTAGAACGGATAAATTCGAGTTTTTAGTTATTTTTCTATGGGTATTTCTTATCATGGTTTGTATTTCATATTTCGGTAATATAATTTTTGACCGATTTTTTGAACTTCATGGTGGTGATGCTGAGGAATATTTTACTATGTCATATTCTCCCTTCGAGGGCAATTCACCCCCTTTTATGTATAGAATATTGACTCCCCTTATAGTTTACTTACTTCCATTAAATCATCTGACTGGCTTTATAATAATTAATTTAATAAGCTTATTTTTTACTGCTGTGTTGTTATATTATTACCTGAAAAAACTTGATTTCCGTTCTAAAGATAGCCTGATAGGAGTTTTATTCTTTTTATTTTCACCAGTTGTGATATTCACCATGAACGATATAGTTTTAGTTGATGCATTATCATTTTTACTTTTGCTGCTGACTTTTTATGCCATACTATGCAAAAATGATATATTATATTTGTTTTTTCTTATTTTAGGGATTCTCAATAAAGAAACTGTATTATTAACGATACCCTTATTTTTTTTGTATAAATTGGAACATATCAAATTTACCGATACACTCAAATCAACAATTTTTTTGCTTATTCCTGTATTCATAGTGTTTATTGGCATCAGATTTTATGTTGGTTTTTCAAGTTATTACACATTAGATTTAATAGAAGAAATCATTTCTTATCATGTGAGACACTCAAACTCTATTTTTTATATATCTTGGGAGATTTATGCTCCCTTTGGATTGTTGTGGATAATTAGTTTATTAAATCTAAATAAAATTGATAATACTTTTTTAAATAAATCCTTCTATCTGTTACCAATTATATTTATTCAATTGTTTATTGCAACTGATATTTTCAGAATGTTGTTTATTGCATTTCCAATAATAATTCCAATGAGCTTATATATATTTAGATGTAAATATTCAATACATACTCTTTCAATATTGTTTAGTCTATCTACAGTTATTATCTTTATGTCATTATATTTTGCATCAAATATATATGTGTCTATATTAAATACTATGTTGAGTATTCTTGTCTGGATCATCCTTTTAATTCTCTTGCTAGAAAATTTACAGAAAAGTGATACTTTATTAACAATATACAAATAACAGAAATAAAATCATGAAATACGACTTGCACATTCACTCAAAATATTCTTCAGATGGCCTTCTTGAGGTAAAAGAAATTGTAGAAATTGCAATAAAAAGAGGGTTCGATGGAATCGCCATAACAGACCATAACACAATAAAAGGAGGAGTCAAATCAAAAGCATATGAAACAGAAAAATTCAAGGTAATTGTAGGTTCTGAAATCTCAACAGAACGTGGTGATGTTATAGGGCTTTTCCTTTCAGAAGAAATAAAATCAAATGATTTCTCCAGGGTAATTTCAGAAATCAAAGACCAAAATGGCATTATCATTATCCCACACCCCTTCGATGAATCGCGCCATTTGGCCTTTCATCCAACTGATAAAGATAGGAAATACATAGATTGTATTGAAGGATTTAATTCAAGATGCATTGCTCAAAAGTATAATAATAAGGCTATCGAATTTGGCAAAAAGCACAAAATACCAATAACCGCTGGAAGTGATGCCCATTTTGCGAACGAAATCGGAAACGCCGGAATAAGTACTGATTCAGAAGATTTGCGTGATGCTATTCTAAAAAATGAAATCAGAATCTTCGGTAAACAATCATCGATTGTAAACCATGTCGGGACAAAGGCAATAAAACTATGGCGAAAAATAAAGTCTGGCTAACAATTCTCTTTGCTGTTTTTGTATATCTATTCATGGGTATATACGCAGATTATAAACAACTAATATCTGTGATAAAAGACTTTCCGTGGATTTTCTTATTGGAACTTCTCTTATTGACAACTGCAGGTTACTTTGTTAGATTCATAAAATGGCTTTATTTCTTAAGAAAAGCAGGTATTTATCTGAAATTGGGGGAGAATTTATTTGTATTTTTTAGCGGGCTTTCAATGATAATTACTCCGGGAAAAATCGGAGAAATCTGGAAGGGGTGGCTTATAAAAGACATTAATAGAGAAAAGTTGAGTAAATCAGTCCCTGTAGTGATCGTTGATAGAATTACAGATGTTTTTGGACTTGTCATGCTGGCTATTCTTGGGATTATATATTTTGAGCAAGGAATCTATCTTCTCTTGATGTTCATATTTTTAATAATCGGATTTGTTGCAGCTATCAAATCCAAAATGATCTCAGCCAGGATAATTTCACTATTAGAGAAAAAAATCGGAAAATATGCTGAGGATTTTAAAATCATGCATGAGACCTTAGTGAAATTGATGGAGCCTTCCGGGATAATTCGAATGTCTTTTATTAGTGCAATTGCATGGTTTCTTGAATGTTTAGGTCTTTACATCGTTATTAACGGTTTTGGACACTATATCAATGTTACTCAGTCTGCATTTATTTTTAGCTTTGCGTCACTTGCAGGTGCTGTAAGCATGGTTCCAGGTGGACTGGGCGTGGCAGAAGCTACAATGTCCGGTTTGCTTCAATTCTTTGGAATATCCTCCACAATTTCAGTTGCAATATCAATGGTAGTACGGTTCGGAACACTATGGTACGGAGCTATACTGGGTATATGCATATATTTCGTTTTCAGAAGGAAATATAATGCTTTAAGTATTAACAAAGAGTTAAAATGAAGTTATTCAATTATAGAAGAAATATTTTATAAAATATTTATATGGTTGAGGTTCATAAATGTCCAGAGTAGGTGTAGTGAAAACATCCCCAGGAACTGTTATAGATGATTATTCGCGGTTAATTCAAATCACAGAATATGATAAAAACACTCAAAAAGGCAAAAAAACCATACTTAAGCTCAATCTTTCATGGACTTTATTCTATCCCGCCTGCTCTACATCACCATGGCAGCTCGAAGGCGTTATCAAATCATTGAAGGAATCGGGTTATAATGATATTATCGCTGTGGAAAATCAGACGGTGGTAACACATCCATGGAAAGGAGCTTATAATAATAAATGGCTTCCTATTCTTAAAAAATATGGAATTGATTTCCAACCATTAACTGATGTTGAATGGATCTCATACAAACCAAAAGCAGAAATGCTGGCAATGAACGAAATTTTTGATGAGATATTAATTCCGAAACTTTTTATGGGAAGTAATATGATACATTTCCCGACTATGAAAACCCATGGTCATACTACGACCACAGGCGCTATGAAAAATGCATTTGGGGGCTTAATCCCTAAATATAGGCATCATGCCCATAAGAAAATTCATGAAATCCTCGTCGATTTATTAACAATACAAAAAGAAATCCATAATGGAGTATTTGCAGCAATGGATGGATGTGTTTGTGGTAATGGTGCAGGTCCAAGAACAATGGAGCCTTTTATTGGAAACGTTATATTAGCGGGAGAGGATCAAGTAGCCATTGATGCAGTAGCTGCAAAAATTATGGGATTTGATCCTATGAAAATAACGTATATCAAATTAGCTCATGATAAAGGACTGGGTATTGGAGATATTGACCAGATTGAAATAATGGGTATGGATAAAAAAGAGTTTGAAAAATTAAATTTTGGTTTCGAAGTTAAAAAAAGTCCGATAATAAAATGGGATCAGATATTAAGAAAAAAAACATCAAATGTAAATTTAGTACATAATGTTCTATTCCGTTCCCCGGTCTTTAAAGCTTTTATTTTTGCATCTGAATTCTATCATGACCAAATATGGTATCCATTAGCTGGAAAAAGTCATTTAACTCAATTCGATCAAACCGAATGGGGAGAATTGTTCGCCAAATACCCCTATGGGGAATTTCCAGAATATATAAATGTGAAAAATTGGGACCCATATTAAATTGAATAAATTGTTTCGGATCTTTTTACTCTTATCATTCGATCAATACTACATCTACCTCCTCACCTGCATTTCGTCCTTCGATATTTTCAGGAATGATCACAAAACCATCAGCTTTAGACACTGTGCTTAAGATCCCTGCTCCCATCGTGGCAAGTGGAACAGCCCTGCCATTATCTATTTTAACACGGGAAAACGTTTTATATCCTGTTCTTCCCGTGATCTTTTCAGATAGGACTGCCCTCACAATTCGTTCTGGCTCATCCGGAATTCTCCCAAGCTTCCTGAATGCGGATTTTCCAAAATAAAAAAGGGCCACTATCCCTGCAACTGGATATCCCGGCATACAAATAACAGGTTTATTATTGATCATTCCAAGTGCCGTAGGCTTCCCTGGACTGATCCCCACACCATGGACAAGAAGTTTCCCCAGGGATCCCACAACAGCTGGAACATAATCGCGTTTTCCCACTGATGTCCCACCGCTTGTTATGACCATATCGGCATCTTGATTTGAAATTATGGCTTCTTTTATTCTTTCAGGAGAATCGGTCACAATGTCAAGGAGTCGTGGTATACCTCCCCATTTGCGAATATACATTGCAGACATCAAGCCGTTTGTTTCATAAACATCTCCTTCCCTCAGGTTTTTCTTGTTCCTGGGAACAAGTTCTTCACCTGTTGGAATTATCACAACAAGAGGTCTTTTGAAAACCTTTATTTTCCCGATGCCAAGGGATGCAAGAACAGCGATATCGCAGGGGCGAAGCATGCGTCCTTCATTTAAGATAATTTCACCTTTGCGGACATCTTCTCCTATTGCACCTACGTTCTTGAAGGGGTGGATTTGTGCAAATATTTCTACGTTATCCCCATTCAATGCCGTATCTTCCATCATGACCACAGCATCAGAGCCCTGGGGCATCGGCGAGCCGGTATGTACCCGTACGCAGGTGCCTTTTCCAATAATATCTGTCAACCTGAGTATAACGGGTGAACCCGTACCTGCCCCAAGTGTTTCTGATGCCATGACCGCAAATCCATCCATGGCCGCCCGCCTGTAATGCGGTACATTGATGCTGGCAGTGATATGTTCCGCAATTATCCTTCCATCGCATTCTTCAATGGGTAAATCCTCAATTTTGGAAATAGGTTGAAATGAATTGAGAAATAATTCCTTTGCTTCTTTAGCATTTGTTCTTTTCTTAAACATCATCCACCAGATACAGGAGGGAAAATAGCTATCTCATCACCCGTTTTCAGGGTTTTATCCAATCCATCAAATTCAAAAATATTCTCCCCATTTAAGAAAATATTTACATAAGGCTGTAAATTCCCATCCTTGAATAAGATTTTTCCTATGCCCTGGAATTTATTACAAATTATTTCAAGTATATCCCTTATAGTATTCCCTTCTATTTCAAGCTCATTGGTTTTTGTGAATTCCCTGAAATTCGCAAAGAACCTGACCTTGATTTTTGGCATAATCCCATAATGTTTCTTTAAAACCATAAATGCTATGAATAAGTTTAGACTATTAAAGAGCGGATGAATAAAAGAAACTTTGCTTTCTACACTGGTTTTTTTATTATAATCGCTTTTGCGTTTTTCCTGAGACTTTACAGGCTCGATGAGAGGGTGTTTCATCACGATGAGGCTGCAGTAGGTTATTTTGCATACAAGTTATTCAGCGAGCACAGCTATACTTACGATCCGGCTTTTCATGGGCCTTTCATGTATTATGCAACTACGGAAATATTTAAAAGATTAGGAGATAGTGTATATTCCGCCCGCTTTCTTCCTGCAATTCTGGGATCAGCCATGCTGTTTTTCTTGATCCCCTTAAGAAAATATATCGGGAATAGGGGAATGCTGATCTGCGCTTTCTTTCTTGCGTTTACTCCCTCGTTCCTGTATTATTCCCGTTTTTACAGGGAAGACATATTCATGTCCTTTTTCAGCCTGTTATTACTGGTTTGCATAATTAAATTTGTAGAGTCTTATTCTAATGTGAATTATTCGAACGATAATAATATCCTTTCCGGATTTTCCTTCCTGAGATTTGTTTATATTATTATCGGGGCACTGGCTCTGGCATCCCTTGCCGCACTTAAGGAAAATGCATATATAATAATGGCCCTGCTGTCCTTTTTCCTGTTCCTTCTGGTCATAAGGGAAAAATCGTACGTGGGTTTGATGGAAAAAATAAAATGCCGTGATAAAAAGATTTTTATCATATTTGCAGAAATACTATTTTTCATTTTTATATTTATTGTCTTTTTCTCATTATATTATACCGGAAATTTGTTTAATATCACAGGTATGAAAGAGGCATTCATGAAAGCGGTCTTGCACTGGTACGAAATGCATAAGATCGAACGTATGGGAGGTCCTTTCTTTTTCTACTTGCCGATCATGGTTCTATATGAACTTCCAATATTTGTTTTTGGAATTTTGGGAATTTTATATTATGGCTGTCGTGAAAATAATAAAAAAAAAGTCCTGAAATATTTCCTTATCTATTGGATAATAGTTGATATTCTTTATCTCATATCAAAAATATATCCCGCATCAAACCCGTTCCTGCCTGTATCATATATACCCTCTTCGATTATCGTTTTTTTCCCATTGTTAATTTATGCGATCCTGACCGTATTGAGATCAAAAGATATTTTTGTGGCTTTTTTGATATACTGGACATTGACTAATTTCTTTGTATATTCTTATATCCAGGAAAAAGTGCCATGGCTTGTACTTAATCCCTTGCTTTCCCTTACAATAATCGCGGCAATTTATATGAACAAGATAATCCCGGATCTGAAATTAAATTCACGAAATGGAATTATTACATTGATAATTATTATTGTAACGTCATCGTTTTTCGTATATTCAGGAGTGGAATTGAACTTTAAGCGTTATACAGACCCTGCAGAACCTCTTATACAGGCGGCGCAGCCTCCGCAGAAATATGCATTATTTCTGGATAAAATAAATGAAATATCAATGCAATATGAAGGTAATTCCACCCGGATACAGGTCACTGATGGGGAGATGGAAACCCAGTTCCTCTGGTACATGCGTCATTATGATAACGTTCAATGGAAAGTTGATATCAATTCCACCCTTGATGCCCCATTGATAGTCGTTCATGACGGCGACGAAGCTGAATCAGAAGCTGATATCGTAAGACAAAACATGCGCATAGATTATGAGAGGCTTGACAGTGCAAAAATGTCATGGTACTGGTTTAAAGAATCAGATTTAACCCTTGATTATTTACTATACAGGAAAATGGACCGAGAGCCCTCAGAATACAGGATCGTACTGTTTTATAAACCAAAATTCCAGGAAAGTTGAAACTTAGAAAATTATCCTGTAAATACTTTTTGTCACTTCGATTCGGCACCTTCGCCTGTAATTTTTTTATGAAAAAAAAGTGTTGGTTCTTAAAAAGAGAAAATAAAGAATGTTATCGGATTCAAATCAGGCTTACTTTCCAAACAAATCCGTTACGTGAAGTATTCAGAAAACCCCGTCACGCTAAACGGTAAAAATATCCGTTACGCAAATTAAGTGAAAAAATCTCGTTACGCAATTGTGGAATCCAATGCCGTTACGGTAATTTTCAGGCATTCATACAAAAGTAAATAAAAATATATAGTTTATTCGTACCCATACGAAACAATTATTGCCTCAGAGGAGAAATATACATATAACAAAAAAAAGGAGACATCGATATGAATGCAAATGAATTGTTCAGGAACAAAAAAGCAGGGGTCGGGTTTGCCTCAATTATCGGCCTGGCCTTTTTAGGATTCGTGGCAGGCTGGGTATTTCTTATACCAATAGCTACAGCTGCATTCCTCATATATGGGTATGTTGCTTATACCAAGGACCAAAAGCACAAGATCAATATAAATTATAAACCCACTGAAGCAATGAAGGCAATTGCCCGCCGTGAAATGGAGGTCAACAAAGAAAAAGAAAGACTAATGTATGAGCAACGAAACGGTGAGATAAAAGTTTAATAAATATTAAAGCATATCAAGCGGGCTCTTAATTTTTTTGATCTCCTCGCTTGACACCTGGGTATATATCTCCGTGGTCTGCAAATTAGAGTGCCCCAGAAGCTTCTGAATCTTTCTTATATCAACACCATTCTCAAGAAGATGTGTTGCAAATGAATGCCGAAGGGTATGTACATGAACTTTTTTATCAATACCTGCCCGCAGGGCGGATACTTGTATAGCATGCTGTAGACCGCGTGGAGACATTTTCCTGCCATTTACCGAGAATATGTACCCCTTGTTGTTTGAGCCTGTTTTTTCCATATAACCCAGAAGGTCTTTCCTGAACAATTCGGAAAGGATAAATATCCTGTCTTTTGCGCCTTTTCCCTGACGCACCCAGCCAATGCCGTCATTCATATCCAGGTTAGAATATTGCAGGTTAATGCATTCAGACAGCCGCAAACCTGTGGAATAAAGGAGTTCGATCAAAAGCCTGTGCTTTATATTTTCTGTATTATCAAGAAGATTTTTTATTTCTTCGCGGCTTAATACAACAGGAAGTCTTTTTGTTGCTTTTGGCGTCTTTATCAGGGACATGTTTTTCCCGAGCATTTCCATGTAGAAAAATTTCAGAGAAGCTTTTATGAGAGATATCGAAGCATTAGATAATGAATCATCTGACATTTTACATGCGAGGAACTCTTTTATATCATCATCCATAATTTCTTCCGGGTCTTTTTTGATGAATTCAAGGAACTTCCTGTTGTAGAAAAGGTACATCCGTGATGTCTGTCTGGAAAAGCCCCTCAGTTTCAATTCAGTTTCAAGCTTCTTCAGGGATACTGGAATTTCGATTGGCATACTACCTCTATTTCTGGCATTTCCGGTATATAAAAATGTCGTATAATCCACATTATACGCAGTTTAATGCATTTTTGGCATGAATTTGTGAAATCTCATGTATTTTTGAGCATAAAAATGTTGTTTATCCCGGAGAAAATATTCTATCCTGAACCATAGGTATGAAAAGTAAGGCTTGATTGAGAAGTATCGCTATAAATTAAAATAAGAGTTTTGAATAAAAATACATCCGAAATTGCCGTAACGGGAATTTTTTATTAAAATTGCGTAACGGGGTTGGTGCCTCATATACCGTTACGATAATTATGAATTATATTACGTAACGGAATTAGAAACATATATGCCGTTACGGTAAAGTGTGGATTCCTTGCGTAACGTGGTTGTGATGTATTAATGCAAAAACATTTTTATCACAACCTTTTCATCTCCTTGAAATCAATGACCGTGGAATTTGGATACGTAGTTACCTTAACGCCCATCTCACTTACTGCCGCCATGACATTAGTTCCCGCATACACCACAATGCCAGCTTTTCCAGCCCTGACAACTGAATTAAGCACAGCCTCACATGGCGTCCCGATCCGGGCTATACCTACTATTCTTGCTTTTGCAGCAGAACTCAGGACTTCTTCAGCTCTTGAAAGAGCAGAATCCGGTATTTCATGAAGAAGTTTCGAAATTTGAGATAACTTTATATACTGTTAGACCGACAGTAGGCTGTCGTTTACTAAGGAGGTTAAAATGAGACAAATAGCAATATATGGAAAAGGCGGAATTGGAAAGTCAACAACAACACAAAATCTTACGTCTGCGCTGGGTGAAATGGGAAAAAAGGTACTGCTTGTAGGGTGCGATCCGAAGGCAGATTCCACAAGACTTGTTCTGGGTGGACTTATGCAAAAGACCGTGCTTGATACCCTTCGAACAGAAGGCGATGACGCAATAACACTTGGAACTGTGATGAAGACCGGGGTTTTCAACATAAATTGTGTGGAATCCGGCGGACCTGAACCAGGTGTGGGCTGCGCAGGAAGAGGCATAATCACATCTATTGGCCTTCTTGAGAACCTTGGGGCTTATACGGATGACCTGGACTATGTTTTCTACGATGTTCTCGGAGACGTGGTGTGCGGAGGTTTCGCTATGCCAATAAGGGAAGGAAAAGCAAAAGAGATCTACATAGTCGCAAGCGGTGAAATGATGGCGATCTATGCGGCCAACAATATCTGCAAGGGCATATTAAAATTCGCAAACACCGGAGGAACGCGCCTTGGAGGAATTATCTGCAACAGCAGGAATGTTGACAGGGAACATGAACTCCTATCGGAATTTGCAAAAAAACTTGGAAGCCAGCTTATACACTATATTCCGAGAAACAATGTCGTTCAGCATGCTGAGATCAATAGAAAAACCGTTATTCAATACAAGCCAGATGATCCGCAGGCTGATGTTTACAGGACTCTTGCAAAAAATGTCGATGAGAACAAGCTTTTCGTTATTCCAAAGCCACTTGCAATGGAAGAACTTGAGGCATTGATGATGGAATATGGGATGTTTAATTAAAAAAAAGGTGAAAAAAATGAAAATGATACGAGCCATAATACGACCGAACAGGGAAGCTGAAATAATTGAGAGTCTCGAAAAAGCAGGTTTTATCTCACTGACGAAAATGGATGTTTTCGGTAGAGGAAAACAGGGAGGTGTTTCAGTAGGAGACATGCATTATGATGAGCTTCCAAAGATCATGCTGATGCTTGTCGTTGAAAATGATAAGGCAAAAGATGCATGTGAGATCATCCAGAGCTGTGCACGAACTGGAAAACCAGGGGATGGAAAAATATTCATAACTCCTGTTGAAGAATCTTATACTGTAAGGACAGGCGAACTGGGACTTTAAGGTGATCCGTATGAAGGAAATTATCGCAATAGTACGGATGAACAAGATCCAGCGAACAAAGGATGCACTTCTTGAAGCAGGATATCATGCTTTTCATGCTGCAAAAGTCCTGGGGCGTGGAAAACAGAAAGGATTCTGTTATGAATTCAATCCACCTCTTCCAAAAACTGCCATTGCCAGTTCAAAAGACAACTGCGTCAGGTTCATTCCAAAAAGAATGCTCACGATCATAGTCAATGATGAATCCGTCAAAGAGGTTGTCAGCACGATAATAAAAGCCAACCAGACAGGACACGCAGGTGATGGAAAAATATTCGTTTCACCGGTGGATGAAGCTATAAGGATACGTACTGGAGAAAAGAGAGTGCAAGCTATTAATTAAGATCGAGGCAAAAATGTTAGATGTAGAAAAGAGCAACAAGTGCATGGATAAGATGCTTTCGCATTTTCCTGAAAAAGCCAGAAAGAACAGAAAGGAGCACCTTGTTGTTCGTGATTCATGCAAGGAACAGCATATTGAAGCAGATAACAGGGTTATCCCTGGCATCCTTACAAACCGCGGATGCGCATATGCAGGCTGCAAGGGTGTGATTTTTGGTCCGGTAAAAGACATTCTGGATATCACTCATGGACCTGTCGGATGTTCATATTACACATGGGGTACCAGGAGGAACTGGGGAAAAGCAGAAAAAGGCCAGCAAAACTTTGGCGGCTACTGCCTGACAACGGATATGCAGGAGCAGGATATCGTATTTGGCGGGGAGAAGAAACTGCGGGCTGCTATCAGGGAAGCATATGATATATTCAAACCTGAAGCTATCGGGATTTATTCCACTTGTCCTGTGGGTCTGATTGGCGATGATGTTGAAGGTATCGCAAAACAGATGTCTGCTGAACTTGGAATAAAGATAATTCCCAACAAGTGTGAAGGATACAGGGGCATCAGCCAGTCGGCAGGACACCATCTTGCAAGCAATACCCTGATGGAATACCTCATCGGTACAGAAGAGCTTGAGAATCCCACACCCTTTGATATCAATGTATTTGGCGAATACAATATCGGTGGAGACTTCTGGGGAATCCAGCCCATCCTTGAAAAGATCGGCTACAGGATAGTAACACCCTTCACAGGCGATGCCTCGTTCCACGGCATATCAAAGGCACACAGGGCAAAGCTCAGTATCCTTATGTGTCACCGTTCTATCAACTATACGAACAGGATGATGGAAGAAAAATACGGCGTTCCCTGGATGAAGGTGAACTATATCGGAATAGATGGTACTGTGAAGACGCTCAGGGATATGGCAGCATTCTTTAATGATGTTGAATTGACCAGGAAAACCGAAGAGGTCATCCAGGAAGAACTTGCGAGAGTGATGCCAGAATTTGAAAAATATAAAAAGAGACTGGCTGGAAAGAAAGTTGTCGTTTATTCAGGCGGATCAAGAAGCCATCATTACATAAACCTATTCGAGAGCCTTGGAATGGAAGTTATTGTGTCAGGGTACCAGTTCGCCCACAGGGATGATTACGAAGGAAGATGGGTGAATGCCGTTGAGAAAAAGAAAGCATCGGGAAAAATCCTTGAGGATATTCATTATGAAATGGATCCAGGCATAAAGCCCACTTTCACAAAAGAAGAACTTGAAAAGAAAAAGAAAGAACAGAATTTACCTCTGATGGAATATGAAGGGCTCATGCCGCATACGAAAGATGGTTCCTGGGTAGTTGATGACCTGAATCATTCAGAAACGGAATTCATATTGAAGAATCTCAAACCTGATCTTTACTGTTCTGGGATCAAGGACAAGTATTACTCCCAGAAACTGGGAATACCAAGCAGGCAGATTCATTCATATGATTATAGCGGGCCATATTCAGGATTTGATGGAGCGCTGCTCTTTGCAAAAGATGTGGATATGGCAATAAACAGCCCGACCTGGAAATATGTAACACCGCCATGGAAACATGACTCTGAGAAAACTATTGGGAATATTCCAGGTATGATAATGAGTGAATCTGAAGAAGTCGTTGGATGCAAATAGGTTGCAAATAAAATAAAAAAATATAAAAAAAGGAGGAAAACAATGGTACTTGATTATACCCCCAGCAAAATTACTGCACGAAGTGCGCTGACGATCAATCCTGCAAAGACATGCCAGCCGCTTGGAGCCGTGTATGCTGCTCTTGGGATACATAGATGTATGCCGCACAGCCATGGAAGCCAGGGCTGTTTGTCATATCTTAGAATGGCGCTGAGCAGGCACTACAGGGAACCTGCGATCGCAACCACAAGCAGCTTCCATGAAGGAACAGCTGTTTTTGGCGGATTGGCAAACCTGAAAGAAGCGCTTGTGAATGTTACTACAATATATAAGCCCGATATAGTGGCAATACACACAACATGTGTTGCTGAAACAATAGGTGATGATGTTGGCACTTTTATTGAGGAAATAAAGAATGATGGGATCATAGACCCCGCCATCAGGATTTTCTATGCCAACACCCCAAGTTACGTGGGCACCCATATAACGGGATATGATAACATGGTAAAAGCCATGGTAAATCATTTCCCAAAAAAGGGAAAGCCAAATGGCAAGATAAACGTGATTCCGGGTTTTATTGAACCTGGCGATATCAGGGAAATAAAGCATATATTAAGATTAATGGGTATCCCGGCGATCGTTTTCCCTGACCAGACAAATGTCCTTGATTCTCCCCTGACAGGCAAGGATGCTGATTATCCCAAGGGTGGAACTACGATCCCAGATCTAATAGATTCAGCAAATTCACTGGCGACCTTTGCTCTTTGCAGATATTCAGGGGGAAGTGCAGCAAGACTAATGGAACAAAAATTCAAGATGCCCTCAAAGATCGGCCCGATCCCAATTGGAATCGAGAATACGGATGAGTTCGTCATGAATCTTAAGGCTGTGACCGGTAAGGAAATACCTGAAGATTTTGAGGACGAACGAGGAAGGCTTGTAGATATCCTGACCGATGCCCATCCTCATTTTCATGGTAAGAAAGTTGCAATATTTGGCGACCCTGATACGATCCTGGGTATTACCGGAATGTGCAGGAGCATGGGAATGGAACCAACATATGTCCTGACAGGTACAAAGAGTGAAGAATGGGAAAAGGAAACAAGGCAAATTGCCCCTGATGCCGAAGTTATTAGCGGCGGCGACCTTTTCTTGCTTCACCAGAAGATCAAGAATAATCCCGTTGACCTGTTAATAGGGAATAGCCACGGCAAATATATAGCACGGGCAGAGGACATTCCTCAGATAAGGGTGGGTTTTCCCATATCTGATCGTGCTAACCTGCACTATTTCCCGATCGTGGGATACAGGGGCGCCGCGATGCTTGCAACACGCATCGGGAATAAACTGCTTGATCGAAAGGACAGAGATACAATGGACGAAAAGCTTGAATTGATAATGTAAGGTGAAACAAAAACATGCTGGAAAACAAAATTGTAACGCTTGATGAAAGAAGAAAGCATATTCAGAGGAAGGAAGGTGAGATCCTTCTCCCTGTTATCTGCAACAGCGACAGCCTTGCAGGGGCTGTGAGCCAGAGAGCCTGTGTGTATTCAGGGGCGCGGGTGGTATTAAATCCCATAACTGATGCGCTGCATCTTGTTCACGGCCCTATAGGATGTGCAAGCTACACATGGGACATACGAGGAAGTATGACAAGTGGCGCAACTCTTTATAAGAACAGTTTCTCAACCGATATGAAAGAGATAAATGTGGTTTTTGGCGGAGAGAAAAAACTTGCTAATGCCCTGCGCGAACTCGTTATGAAATACCATCCTCCGGCTGTGTTCGTTTATTCCACATGTATTGTCGGTATAATTGGTGATGACCTGCGAGCAGTATGCAATGCTTCTTCAAAAGAGCTCAACATACCTGTTATCCCTGTGCTTTCCGAAGGTTTCAGGGGCAACAAAAGGATGGGATATAAAGCAGCCTGCCATGCCATTTTTGAGCTGATAGGGACACGAGTTCATACTCCTCAAAAACCAGCGATCAACCTGCTTGGTGAATATAATGTAGCAGGAGATCTCTGGAATATCAAGCCGTATTTTGAGGAAATGGGAATTGATATAATAGTATCAATGACTGGTGATTCATGTGTCGAAGATATACGAAAAGCCCATACTGCACACCTTAACCTTGTGCAATGCAGCGGCTCAATGACATATCTTGCGAAGATGCTTGAAGAAAAATATGGTATCCCATATCTTAAAGCAAGTTTTTTCGGAACAAATGATATGTCAAAAGCTCTTATGACAACTGCAAAATTCTTTAATGATCCTTTGATGGTGCAAAAAGCAGAAGAGATTATTAAGCGTGAGACTGCAAGAACAGCCCCTCTTATCGAATATTACAGAAGCAGAGTATCAGGCAGGCGTGCTGCGATATACATGGGGGGAGCAGCAAAGGCTGTTTCTCTTGTGAAAGCTTTCCGGGAGCTTGGTATGGATGTAGTGATAATAGGGACACAGACCGGAAAGAAAGATGATTATGAGGAAATAGGCTGTCTTGTAAATAATGGCACTGTCATTATAGATGACGCCAATCCTCTTGAACTTCGTGAACTTCTCACCAGACAGAAGGCAAATCTCCTGGTCTCAGGTGTTAAGGAGCGCTTTCTTTCATATAAGCTTGGAATACCATTTTGTGACTTTAACCATGATAGGACAATCACTTTTGAAGGCTTTGACGGGATGGTAAATTTTGCGCATGAGATCGATACAACCATAAACAGCCCCGTATGGAAATTGCACGTAATGCGAACAGGAGGACTTATAAATGTCGAAGAACTATGCAACAGTTAATCCATGTACAATGTGCATGCCGCTTGGAAGCGTGATGGCTTTTCGAGGTATCGAAAACACGATGCCCTTTTTTCATGGCTCTCAGGGATGCAGTACCTATATGCGACTTCACCTGGCGCACCATTTCAGGGAACCCATTGATATCGCATCTTCAGCGTTGAGCGAAAATGGCGCAGTATATGGCGGGGGGGCAAATCTTAAGCAAGGGTTAAGGAACGTTATCAAAGGATATGACCCCAGGATCATAGGGATTGCAACCACCTGTATTGCGGAAACGATCGGGGAAGACATACCCCAGCTCATAAAAGAATTCAGGCAAGAATATCCGGGACATTCTGATATTATATTGATACCTGTATCAACCCCAAGTTTCAAACATTCGCATGAAGAAGGTTATAATGAAACATTAAGAGCCGTTGTGCAGACGCTTGCAAAAAAAGATCAGCCTTCTGACAGATTCAATCTTATTGTCGCAGCAATAGTCTCGCCTGAGGATGTCCGTTATTTAAAGCAGATGTTAGACGATTGCGCCTGGAGTAATATCCTGCTGCCTGATACCTCAGAGACATTTGATGCGCCAGTTGTAGACGAACCACCGAAAATACCGGTAGGTGGAACGCGGATAGAGGATATCAAAGATACTGCCAATTCAAAAGAAACAGTCACTATCGGAAGCTGTTCGACGATCATTGGAGCAGGAGAATATCTTGACTGCAAGTTCAATATCCCAAACATTGTGCTTCCTCTTCCTATAGGGCTTGAATATTCGGATATATTCGTATCAAAGATCGAAATGATAACAGGTACTGCTCTTTCACGAAAGTATGAACTTGAAAGGGGACGCCTGCTTGATGCCATGATCGATTCGCATAAGTATGTGGCGCATGTAAAAACAGCTATATTCGGGAATACCGATATTGTTATTGGGGTAACTAAACTTTTGACTGAGCTTGGTATGCAACCAGAAGTAATTGCCACAGGTAGTGATAATCAAGTTTTTGAGAAGGCTGCAAGAAAGCTTGCGCCTGATGCTGTGGTTCTTTGTAATACGGATTTTTCGGGGATACATTCAGAAATTAAGAAAAAGGAGATCGAACTGATGATCGGGCCATTTACGGGGCGCCAGATATCAAAAGCTGAACATATCCCGCTTGTCAGGCTTGGATTCCCGAATCACGATCGTATGGGCGCATCGCGGCAGCTTATTCTTGGATATGAAGGTGCAATGAGGCTTACTGATACGATAACAAATACGATACTTGAAAATAAATAACAGGAGAAATACAATATGTGTGGAATAAAACAACATAAAATAGAAATGAATGAGATAGATTGTGATTGCTTGAAAATTCGTAGAATGCTCACAAAACAAGAGAAGATCGAGAAACTGAAACAATATCAAGAAAACTTAGAACAGGAACTGGTCGCAGTCAGAGAAACTTTGCAGAGCCTGGTTCAAAACAAATAAGAATCAACAACCATGGATATTTATGTCCAAAATCAGCCACATCCTCCTCCCAAACCCGGTGGTAGTTTCCACCGGGACACAAATCAATGAAGTTGCAAAGCTCATGAAAACAAACAAGAACGCAAGCGTGCTTGTCAGTAAAAACGGCAGGCTTGCAGGCATTATTTCTGTGGAAGATATCATACATAACGTTGCAGAGAGACATGATATGAATATTGCGGTAGATGAATTGATGCATTCTCCTGAACTTGCTATTGATTCGGAGAAATGGCTCCTTGATGCGGTCGTAATGTTTGAGCGCTGTAAGGTATCGTACTTAAGTGTGATAGAAAACGGAGAGAAAATAGGCATTATCAGGGCTGATGATATATTGCATACATACAGGTATAAGAATGAGACGCAACGATAGAAAAATCAATGACATAGAGGAAATAGAATCCATTATTGAAAAATCCAATGTTTGCAGGGTCGCTCTTTCTGAAAACAATTCTCCATATATTGTTCCTGTTTGTTTTGGATATAAGGATAATTGTCTGTATTTTCATTCTGCCATGGAAGGCAAAAAAATAGATATCATTAAGAAAAATAATAATATATGTTTTGAATTTGATATTCATGGTGGATTATTGAAATCTGAAAAACCCTGTGATTGGGACATAGAATATTCCAGTGTTATCGGTTTCGGCAAAGCTTCTTTTATTAATGGCTTTAATGAAAAAATAAAAGCTTTGAAAATCATAATTGAACATTATTCGAAGAATTCTTATGATTTCCAAAAGAAATTTATTGACAATGTAACAATTATTAAGGTTGAGACAGAGAATATTTTTGGCAAAAGGTCAGGATATTTATGAGAATTCATTCACTGCAGCATGAACGTTTTGAAGGTTTGGGAAACATCGAAGTTTGGGCAAAAAATAAAGGACACAGCATTTCAAGAACCCTCCTCTTTGACAACGAAAAACTCCCCGATATCCAAGACTTTGACTGGCTGGTCATTATGGGTGGCTCAATGAACATATACGATGAAGACACGTATCCCTGGCTCAGGGAAGAGAAGAATTTCATAGCGCAGGCCATTGCCAACAATAAAATCCTTCTCGGAGTCTGCCTTGGCTCCCAGCTGATCGCAGATGTCCTTGGAGGAAAGGTCAGCAAGAACGAATACAAAGAGATAGGCTGGTTCCCGGTCTCATTGACAATAGAAGCAAGAGACTCTTCGATATTTCGCAGCCTTCCCGGCACATTTATTGCATTTCAATGGCATGGCGACACATTCAAAATACCACCGGGTGCAAAAAAAATGGCACAAAGCGAAGGATGCACGAACCAGGCTTTTGAATGTGGGCGTACAATAGGATTGCAGTTCCATCTTGAATATTCAAGAAAGAGCATCGATCTCATGCTCCATAATTGCAGTGATGATATTGTAGATGGAAAATACATCCAGGCATCCGAGGAAATTCTTTCAAAGATGGGAAATGTGAATGAAATGAACAAAACATTGGATTTGATCCTGGATACCATGGAACGCGAGTTCGCACCCCTGGAATAATTAAGATATGGAAGATACCTTTTTTCTTGCAATATTGATATTTGCAGCAGGGGTGCTTTATTCTTCAGTCGGTCATGCCGGTGCTTCAGGGTATCTGGCAGCAATGGCATTATTCGGTCTTGCTCCTGAAGTAATGAAGCCAACAGCCCTGGTGCTTAACATCCTGGTTGCTTCTATTGCTGCTGTGCAATTCCATCGGGCCGGGTGTTTTTCCTGGAAAATCTTCTGGCCATTTGCCGCAGCTTCTATTCCATTCGCCTTTATCGGAGGCGCTTTGTCCCTTCCGGGTTCAGTTTACAGGCAGGTCCTTGGCCTGATCCTTTTGTTTGCAGCATATCGGCTTTTTCAATTCAGGCACCTGGAAGCTGCAGATGCCGTTAAACCAGTTCCGGTTCTCCTGGCTGTGCTTTTCGGGGCGGGGATAGGACTATTATCCGGAGCAGTAGGAGTTGGAGGCGGCATATTCCTGAGTCCTTTGCTTTTGTTTATGGGCTGGGCAAAGACAAAGCAAACTGCCGGGATTTCTGCTTTCTTTATCCTTGTGAATTCCATAGCTGGAATTTCCGGGCATCTTGCAAGTGTGAAATTTCTGCCCGATGCAGTCTATATCTGGGCAATTGCCGCAGCGATCGGAGGAGTAATAGGCTCAGGCCTGGGCAGCCGGCGGTTCGCAAATGCAACTCTTTACCGTTTGATTGCAGTTGTCCTTGTAATTGCAGGCGTAAAGCTAATTTTCATTTAACGTGAATAGGATATTCGATGCATAGCAATGTATTTGTATGGTAGAGGCAGTTTATGACCAATGCCTTTTTTGATCGTATTTTTTATGAGTCTTCTCTCAGGTTCATTGGTTAAACTGACTGACGACATTGAAGACATTAGTATTGATATCAATCGTATTTACGCGATACCCGGCGGGCTTGCTTATGGAACTGCAATGGGGTATTTAATGATTATCGATATTGACACATCGGTTCTTTTCGGAGGAATCACTCTTGGATGTCTCATGGCAGGCAAGATAAATTGCAGGGGCCATTATTTCGGTATGAGCGCAATACTTGTCGTGGTTTTTTTATATGGGATAAAATTATCCCCTCTGGTGTTGATTATTGCGGCATTAACAGCCCTTGATGAGGCAAAAGATATGATCCATATCCCGATATTCATAGATTTTGTATTCGAGTACAGGTTAATTCTCAAGTTTGGGATATTGATATTTGTCATTGTAGAAATCATGGGGCCAAACGCGTTGATAGCTCTTCTTGCATTTGATATTGCTTATATATTGACCGGAAAAATTACCCGGAGAGTTCTCGCATGAAATATGATGTCGCAGTAATCGGCGCTGGACCTGCAGGTTCTTTTGCAGCCCTGAAGCTGTCATCCCTTGGTCACAGGATACTGATAATTGACCCGTGCGATACCAAAAAAGCATGTGCGGGAATCATGACAGCACAATATATCCGAAAATACGGGATAAATGAGGATTTTGTAGAAAAAAAGCTGAAAGGTTCAAGGATATCATTTCGTGACATCCATGCTGAAATAACCTACAGGAAAGCTGTGGAATATTCAATAAACCGTGAATTGTATGATCGTGTTAACCTTAATGAAGCAATTGGTGCGGGATGTGATCTGAAAATAGATAAGGTAGTGTCTTTAGAGGAACAGGAATCCTCCATAATTATCAGGACAAATAAAGGATCTATCATTGCGGATTATGCGATTATTGCATCAGGAGTATCGGACTTAAGTCAACTTTATGGAGGTCCGAAAAAGTATGCTTTTTGTGTGCAACAGAAAAAAGATATAAAACCTGGTGATTACTATGAAATTGATTTGCAGCCAGGTGCTTATTCATGGGTCGCACCTAAAAAAGATCATGTGCTCACAGGCTGTTCATCTCTGGAAGGCTATCCTGATATTCCGGGTGAAAAAGGGTTCATCCCATTTGAACCTGTTAAAAAAACGTTTTCCAAGAGATTTCTCCTGGTGGGAGATGCTGCAGGATTTGTTTCACCATTTGAAGGTGAAGGTTTATATTATTCCAGGCGTTCAGGTGAAATCGCCGCAGAAACGTTATCAGAGGCAATAGCAGGCAAAAACATTCTGAAGGATTATCAGATCCGGTGGAAAAAAGAATTCGATTTCTCAGGGCTCTCTATGATTTCTTACCTGATATCGAACAGCAGGATCTTAGAAGCCTTTGTCAGGTTGACGAGGGATAATGAAAAATTCAATAATTTGGTGGAAGATATTATAACAGGAGAAAATAAAAAAATCAAGATAACAGAAATTGGTTTCTTGATACAGATGCTATCAAAGGATTTATTATTGAAATCCAGGTATTAACTAAGTGGTTGGAAGATATGAATTATGAATTTGAATAAAGAAGTTCAGGAATTCAAAATTCCTTCAACCTCTTCCTTATCCACATCCATAATATATGGTATCCCTGAAACTTCTGCTGCCTCTTTTGTGATGGCTGCTATATCGTTGCGTTCAATATAATTCAGCGCAAACTTCCGGTTCCCTGTCATCAACTGGCGAATACCCTGTGCAAGGCGCTGGTAATATGTATACACGCCTATGGCTCCGGCCGGGATCTCATGAAAGCTGCCGTTGTATTTCTTTTTAAGTTCAGGTGTTGAAATGAATATCTCATCAACTGTATTGCCGAACCTGCTGATATATACAGGCACCTGGCCTTCCTTGATCTTTTTACCTATGGTCTTTCCCACCATCGCAGCAGCAAGAGGCGATCTTGCCATTCCCACGATCTTGAAGTAAGGCGCACCTATTGAAAGCGCTTTGACGACCTGGTCTTCAAGCGTAATGCCGCCTGCTATTGCAACATCTGGTATGAATTCGCCGCGTTCGTCTAATTTCTTGAGATACTTGTAAAGGAGCGAATATATTTCCACCTGTGGAACTCCCCATTCATTCATCATCCTCCAAGGGCTCATACCGGTACCGCCGCCTGCACCGTCTACGGTAAGCAGGTCAAGTTCTGCTTTGCTTGCATATTTCACTGCCCTGGCAAGGTCTACCGGCCTGTATGCACCCGTCTTCAGGAATATATGTTTTGCTCCTGCATCCCTGAGTTCTTCCACCCGGCTCATGAAACCCTTTTCGCTTACCATACCAACACGGCTGTGCCGCTCGAACTCATGGAAACTGCCTGCATTGAAAGCTGCAATGACATCCGGGTCCATTGGGTCAGGAAGTACGACATATCCCCGGCTTCTTAGAAGCTGTGCCTTCTTTAATGAAGTTATCTTAACCTCTCCTCCTATGTTCTTTGCTCCCTGCCCCCATTTCAGTTCAACAGTACCCACATCAAGTTTTTCCAGGGCATATTCCTGAACGCCAAGATTTGTATCTTCAACATTGGCCTGGACAATGATATCACCATACCCATCCCTTTGCCACTTATGGTACATCTTGATCCTGCTTGCAAGATCCGGAGATTCTATTACTTTTCCTTTTTCAATTATTGAATCCGGGTCCATTCCGCATACATTCTCACCGATTGTCAGAGGAACACCCGCCATTGCAGAGCCTATTGCAAGACCGTCCCAGTTGTTTTTAGCGACTGCGGTACTTCCAAGTCCGGGAATAATGAAGGGAAGTTTTAACTTAATATCTTTTTCTTTTCCTATCCTGACTTCAAGGTCTACATTGGGAAAGATAGCAACATCACTGCTGGCCTCTATTCCATGTGCTCCGACCGCTGTTCCAAGAATTGTAAAATGGCTCAGGTCAAGGGGATATTCTTTTTCGGATCCTGCAGTGATAATTCCAAAGGGCTGGGGATAAATTACTTCTGCGCCCCTGTATGCTGATTTTCCGATCTCGCACATGCCGATGCACCCGTCTACACAGGTGACGCACATGCCGCTTAAGGGACTTATTGATCCTTCGGTCCTGTTCTTTGTTAGTGTTGCTGCTGTTGCATTTACTTTTGTCAGTGACATTTTAATCCTCCATATTTTTTTTATTTTTGTATTTAATTAAATCAAGTTTATTCGTTATTTTACATCCTCAGGTTTTTTTACACACGACAGGCATGGAACCATAAAGCACATGGCTTCACCATAATCTGGGGCGCATACGGGTTCCGTATTTATGCATCCGCTGCAAAGAGTCGTACTGGCTTGCGGTCCCTGGCAGCGAAGTTCACATACCGGGCAGATATACATGCATGCGCCGCATTTGCGGCACTCATCCGATGTCATATCAAAAGGTGTTGTAATATATCTGTCCGTACCACGGCCGGCATATCCTATCGCTTTTGCAACCATCTGCTCCTCGCACATGCGCACACATAAGCCGCAAAGTATGCAGTCCTCATTCAATGGATCGAACCTGACCTGCTTTAGTTCCAGCATTGCAGCCATGTCCTGCAGTTTCTTTGAACTGGGGCAACGGGCGATAAGAAGTTCAAGTATCATCTTCCTGGTCTTTATTACCCTGCTGCTGTGAGTGCGTACATTAAGGCCTTCAGTGATAGGATGCATGCAGGAAGCCACAAGTTTTGTCCTGTTCTGGTCTCCAACTTCCACAACGCACATCCTGCATACGCCATAAGGTGTAAGTCCCTCATCATGGCAAAGTGTGGGGATGTTTATGCCGTAGAACTGTACAGCTTCAAGCAGGTTCCATTTCGGGTCAGCCTGGACCTGCGCGCCATTCAACATGAACGAGACCATTTTGCCTCTTGGTTTTTCAGATATTTTTGACACTTTTATCACTCCTTCCTGACAGCTTTGAACTTACAAACATCATAACAGATACCGCATTTGATGCATTTCCCGGTATCCAATACATGTGTTTCTTTCCTTTCGCCGCTTATGGCTCCGGGGGGGCAATTTTTCTTACACATGCCGCAGCCTGTGCAGTTATCTGCATCGATACCATATGTGATAAGTTCCCTGCATACGCCCGCGGGGCACCTGTGGTCAATGATATGCGCTAGGTACTCGTCTTTGAAATATTTCAGGGTGGACATTACAGGATTTGACGCAGTCATGCCAAGTCCGCATAGGGAAGCATCTTTTAACATTCCTGCCAGGTCTTCGATGAGCAAAATGTCTTCCATGCTACCTTTTCCTTCCGTAATATCTTTTAGTATATCACCCATACGCCTCAATCCTTCCCGGCATGGCACGCATTTTCCACATGATTCTTCCTGGAGGAAATTTGTGAAGTACTTTGCCAGATCGACCATGCAGGTTTCTTCGTCCATCACGATCATTCCTCCCGACCCCATCATTGATCCGGCTTCCATCAACCGATCGTAATCAACTGCCATGTCTATCAGGCTTTCCGGGATGCAGCCTCCGCTGGGTCCTCCAGTTTGCACGGCCTTGAAGGACTTGCCTCCGGGGATTCCTCCGCCGATGTCGAAAATAATCTCCCGCAGGGTCATACCCATGGAGACTTCAACAAGACCTGTATTGTTGATCTTTCCTACCAGACTGAATACTTTTGTCCCTTTGCTGGACTCGGTTCCTATGCCAGAATACCATTTTGATCCCTTGTTTATTATCATGGGCACATTCGCCCATGTTTCTACATTATTCAGGTTGGATGGTTTGTCCCACAATCCTTTCTCGGAAGTATGGATGTATTTGGCTCTGGGCTCACCGGGCTTTCCTTCAAGAGAGGCCATAAGTGCTGTAGATTCTCCGCACACGAATGCTCCGCCGCCCCTGTTCACTTTGACATCAAAACCGAATCCTGAACCGAGTATATCATCACCCAGAATGCCAAATTCCCTGGCCTGTTTGATGGCTGTTGATATATTGGAAACCGCAAGAGGATATTCATTCCTGACATAAATATGACCTTCATTCGAACCAATGGCATAGGCGCCAATTATCATGCCTTCAAGAACACTGTGAGGATTTCCTTCAAGGATGCTGCGGTCCATGAATGCTCCCGGATCACCTTCATCTGCATTGCATATGACGTACTTTACATCACCTTCAGCAATCCGTGTTGACTCCCATTTGCGTCCGGTGGGGAAACCACCCCCGCCACGGCCACGAAGGCCTGAGCTTTTGACCATATCAATAACGATTTCAGGCGTCATTTTTCCCAGTACTTTTGCCAGGGCACTATACCCATTTATTGCCAGGTAATCTTTGATTTGCGCGGGATCAACCCGTGTGTTATTTTCAAGAATGAGACGGTTCTGTTTTTGATAAAAAGTTATATCTTCCACACGAATCTTTTTTTCACCGCTAACAGGATCATGATATAGCAATCTATCTATGATCTTTCCATTTTCTATTGTGCTGGCAATGATCTCTTTTATATCCCTGGGTATGACTTTCTGATAAAATATCCCCTCAGGATACACAATTACTATAGGGCCTCTCTCACAGAATCCATGACATCCGGTTATCCTGATATCTACCTTGTCTGCCAGGTTTTTTGAGTCTAATTCCGTTCGTATTTCCTGAGCCACATTACTGCATCCGCCGGCATGGCATCCAGTGCCTCCGCATACTGCAATGCATAACTTGTTCGGATCCCTTCCGGAAATGATTTCATTGCGCAGGTCTTCCAGTTCTTTTTCTGATGATAATTTCAAATAACTCACCTTCAGGGCTTTTTTGTATCCAACAGGCTCCCAACCTTAATGGGAGTCATCTGGCCACGGTATTCTTCGTTCTTGACTACTACAGGCCCCAGGGCACAGGCTCCCAGGCAATTTACTGTCTCAAGTGTATATTCATTATCCAGTGTCGTATCGCCAGCTTTAATCCCCAGTTTTCGTTCAAGTTCTTCAAGCACCATTTTTGAACCTCTGACATGGCATGCAGTGCCCATACATACATGTATCCGCTGTTTTCCTTTGGGTTTTAAACTGAATGCCTTGAAAAAAGTTGCAACCCCAAATACCTGGACTCGGGGAATTTTCAACCGCATTGCCACATAATCCATTGCTTCACGGGGAAGGTACTGGTACTGTGCCTGTATATCCTGTAATATTGATATCAACGAACCCTGTTCGCCATTATATTCATCTATAATTGAATCCAGTCTGGATTCATCAATTGTCATACGATTCCTCCTTTTTTCATGTTGTTCTACCGGTGATAGGTCATGTGTTGGGACTTACCGATTAGAAACTACTTAAATACAGACAGTTTTATCAAAATAGCATACTATTTATTATATGGAAAAGCCCTTCCTCTTCCTTTAGCGTAATATTTAAATATAGGAAACACCCTTCCGCTTCCGTGCGTTGAGAATGATATCTCAACATTTACAATGTAAAAGAAGAAATCTGTTTAATGGACTGGATATTCTTCAAAAACCAACTTGGAGGAACATGAATCTTAGACAACCAAATGCGAATGAAGCGACGCAGACCTATAATCGCTCAAAGAGCGTATCCCCGATGTCAGGGATATGCACCCGGTGTCTTGATGGATGCCGTGGAAATTGTGAAATCTTCAAATCCTCATTCAGGGGAAGGGAAGTCATATACCCCGGTCCTTTCGGGACAATAACAGCGGGAGCAGACAAGAACTACCCGGTAGATTATTCCCATTTAAACATACAGGGCTATGCCGTGGGAGCATGGGGACTTCCTGAAGGGGAAGACCCGAACCCGGATACAGCCCTCTTTCCCAGAGTCAATACCGAGACTGAATATGGCTGGGACAAGAAAGTAAAGATGAGTGTTCCCATCTTCACGGGAGCCCTTGGCTCAACTGAGATCGCGCGCAAACACTGGGAACACTTTGCAATAGGCGCTGCAATATCAGGGATTACCCTTGTATGCGGTGAAAACGTATGCGGTATCGACCCCGGACTTGTTCTTGACAGCAATAAGAAGGTAACGCAATCCCCTGAAATGGACCGCAGGATATCGACGTATAAGAAATATCACAATGGCTATGGTGAAATCCTCGTTCAGATGAATGTTGAAGATACAAGGCTCGGAGTAGCTGAATATGTTTCATCAAAGCACGACCTGGATACCATTGAACTCAAATGGGGACAGGGCGCAAAATGCATTGGCGGAGAAATCAAAGTCAATACAATCGAACGTGCCAGGGAGCTTAAGAAACGCGGATATATTGTTACTCCCGACCCTGAAGAGCATGCAATAATAGCAGCTTATAAGGATGGTGCGATAAAAGAATTCGAGCGTCACTCAAGGCTTGGCTTTGTCACAAAAGAAGGGTTCTTTGAAGAGGTTGACCGCCTGCGTGACCTTGGTTTCAAGAGGGTGACATTGAAAACAGGCGCTTATTCCATGGTAGAAGCAGCAATGGCCTTAAAATATTGCTCTGAAGCAAAGATCGATCTTCTTACCATAGACGGAGCTCCCGGTGGAACAGGCATGAGCCCCTGGCCTATGATGGAAGAATGGGGTATACCCACATTCTACCTCCAGTCACTGATTTATGAATTCGCCCAGAAGATGAGCAAGAAGGGCATGAGAGTACCAGACCTTGCCATGGCGGGCGGGTTCTCAAGCGAAGACGGCGTGTACAAGGCGCTGGCAATGGGCGCGCCATACTTCAAGGCAGTCTGTATGGGAAGAGCACTCATGATACCCGGATTTGTGGGCAAGAATATCGGACAGTGGATAAAAGATGGCGATCTCCCCAAGACCGTTTCCGAGTTCGGAAGCAGACCTGAAGAGATCTTTGTCTGCTATGAAGAACTTGCAGACCGCTTTGGCAGTGACATAAAGAATATCCCGCTCGGAGCAATAGGGATCTACACTTATGCACAGAAATTCAGGACAGGATTACAGCAGTTGATGGCAGGCTCTCGCAGATTCAACGTTTCAACTATCGGACGCCAGGATGTAATGGCATTGACAGAAGACGCTTCAAAGGTTTCCGGCATTCCATACGTGATGAATGCATATCGGGAAACTGCAGAAGCAATTCTGGATGAGTAATTAACAAAAGAATCGCAGGCGTTCAGATAGAATTCTGCATCTGCGATAACTATTTTTTTTATATTGATATTTTTTTTTATACAACTATCGCCCACAGGAGGTTAACATTTCTTTCATGTCATACAATGCCTTGATGTCACATATTTGTAAACAGAGTTCTTATATTCCTATCAACTATTACACACCTCATGGACATCCGATTATCCCGTCCGTGTGTTGATGACCCTACCCGGTTTATTGCTGAATGTCATCTTGGAAAAAGACTGGTCATGGAAAAATTATGTGATATCTTGCGCGAGATCGGAGCCAAGGATCTGAAATGCTCGTTAAACCTTGGTGTTGCTCGTTTTGAACTCGAAGAAAAGAGCGTTATGGTATACCAGAGCGGGCGTGTTGATATCAGAAAGATCCGTAACACAGAAGAGGCACGGATCTTCCTTGAAAAAATATTTTCAATGGTCAGTGAAGCGCTCAGCGATATATCCTCTTAGAGAATTCACCGATCTTATCTTCTGTTTTCTGGACAAATACGTCCATTTTTTTTTCAAGATGAGATTCTACTCCCTGTATGTTTATCCTTAATGCGCGTTCCTTCACATCAAGGGCTTCCTCGATATTTCTTAATCTATTATCAAGCAGCAATATCATTGCTGCAAGAGAACCTATCAAAAGAACCGCTGACAATATTATTACCGGATCGGAAGCATTACCGAGACGTGTCAGCCATTTAATAGTCAATACAACTGAAGACAGTGTCATAATCACTGCAAGTGAGATATCCTTAGTGTCCATTCATCCACCTCTGATTTTCCATAGTGTTTATTCTTTTGCATATATATATATTTAGTTGTAGAGTCCAAGAAAAAAGTTCAAAAAGTGTGAATTTGCTAAAATAGTGTAACTACTTTTTAACCTCCCAACATTATAATACCACATATGCGCAAACCTGAATTGCTGGCTCCTGTCGGGGGCAAAGAAGCGCTTATAGCTGCCATCGAGAACGGAGCCGATGCTGTTTATTTTGGAGGGACACTTTTTAGCGCCCGGCAATATGCATCACATTTTACGAATGAAGAAATCGAATCGGCGATCGATTATTCGCATATCAGGGGTGTTAAGGCCTATGTGACTATGAATACCCTGGTAAAGGATTCTGAACTTGAAACAGCAGGCCAATACCTGCAATTCCTGTGCAATGCCGGCGCTGATGCGGTTATAGTGCAGGATATTGGCATCCTTCGTTTGCTGCGGGAGCAACTTCAAATCCTTCCCATCCATGCCAGCACCCAGATGACTATCCATAATCCGGAAGGAGTAACGTTCCTCGAGGATTTGGGTGTTAAGCGCGTGGTCCTGGCTCGCGAAATGTCCCTTGGGGAAATCCGGAATATCAAATCGCAAACATCTATGGAAATAGAGACATTTATCCATGGTGCGATCTGTTTTTCATATTCAGGCCAGTGCCTCCTGAGCAGCATGATAGGAGGAAGAAGCGGGAACCGCGGATATTGCGCCCAGCCATGCCGTAAAAAATACAGGATCGGTGAGATGGAAGGATATCTCTTAAGCCCCAGGGACCTTAATATGAGCGGGCACATCGGTGCGCTGCTGGATGCCGGTATTGACTCTTTCAAGATTGAAGGAAGGATGAAGCGCCCTGAATATGTTGCGGGGGTGGTGCGAGTTTATAGAAAACTTATCGACAGGTATCTGGATGCGCCCGTGGATTTCCGTGTCACAAAAGCTGAAATGCACACACTTCTCCAATTGTTCAACAGGGAATTCACAACAGGATACTTTTTTGGGAATCCTGGCAGCCAGTTAATGAGCCCCAAATACCCGCATAACCGTGGGACATTGCTTGGAAAAACGACTGATTATGATACAAAGACCAAATTAGTTTCAATTGATCTGAAATCCCCCTTGAGAGTCGGGGATGGAATAGGGATTGGGAACCGGGAAACAGGGATCACTATCAGGAATATCTATATTGGCAACAAAATGGTCAAAGAAGCAGCTTCCGGTTCTCTTATCAGGATACCTCTTGATATCGAAGTCCTGGAAGATGAATTTGTCTTTAAGACCTTTGACAGCAAGCTCATGGCATCACTGGAAAACGCGCAAATGAATAAGATCCCCATAACAATGTCATTCAAAGCAAGAATTGGTGAACCTCTTGGGCTTTTGATCGATGATGGTGAAAACAGGATCACGATCAGCAGGGATAAGGTCATATCGGCAAAAACAAAACCTGTTTCCAAAAGTTTGATCGCGCAGCATTTAATAAAGCTGGGGGGCACGATTTTTCAGGCAAAGGAAGTGGATTTTGAACTGGATAAGAATATTTTCATTCCTGTTTCCGAATTGAACACGATCAGGAGGCAGGGGATAGAAGAACTTGAAAAGATACGCGCCCGGAAATGGATGAGGCAATGCAGTGAACCGAAGATATCTTTTATGTCAAGAAAATCCAAGATCATGCCCATCTTATCAGTTAATATCAGCTCTATCGGATCTTTGAAAGCTGCTGTTGATAATGGCGCTGATGTTGTTTATTTGGGGGAAGAGGTATTTGAGAACCTCCGGTCTAGAACCAAACCGCAGATTCCGAGTCTCGCCTCCCAGGGACACAGACACGTATTCCCCGCATGTGAATTCCCGCCCCCAAAGGGTAATCAGGATGTAGATGAACGTAGATTTGTTGATAAAAAGAATTATCGTACTGCTATTGAATATACGCATAACAATGGTGTAAAAATATTCATCAGGGCCCCGCGAATAGTAAAGGATTTAAAAGAGCTTGAGATTTTTGATCCTGAACAGATTGTTAATGATGCGGATGGTTTCCTTGTAGGAAATACAGGTATTTTTCATCATCTTCGGACAAATTTCGCCAATAAGCCAATAGTTATTGATTATCCACTGAACGTTTTTAACAGACTGACAATGGATCATTTCCTTGATTCAAGCGTAAGAGTGACATTATCGCCTGAACTAACATTGAAGGAAATAAGAAATCTTGTCTTTTCAGGACCTTCTGAATGCATCGTTCATGGCTTTTTCCCGCTGATGGTTTCCGAACATGATCTTATCGGAGGTCTTTTTCCTGGAAGGAAATCCGGAGATATTTTCCTTAAAGATGAAAAAGGTTTTAAATTCCCTGTCATGACCGACCTGCATAACCGCACTTATGTAATGAATTCCCGCGAACTATGCATGCTTGAATCCGTGCCGGAAATCATAAAAGCAGGAGTTAGCTGCCTGAGGATTGAAGCAGGAACATACGATGCAAAGATGACCGGGGAAATTACGAAAGAGTACAGGGGGGCAATTGATGATGCCGTCTGCAAAAGGGAAAGTAGTAAACGTTGTGCTGGAGAGCATACAAAAGGGCATTATTTCAGGGGAGTTTTATGAAAGCACATGTCACTTATACCAGCCGTCCACCTCAATACATCGTATGGTAGCACCATATATATACTTCCATCACCAAGTCAGGAACCATGCCTCATTATCTCGGCGAACTCCTGTTATACTGGTGTCACTCCTGCAATCTTCCTGTTCTTGGAAAAACCTGCGCCTGCGGTCTGGCCACAAAAAAGATCGAAATAACACCTCCTGGTGATATAAGACCCGCTTTCCCATTTGATATAGACCTTATCAACAGGACCACAGAAAAACAATTCGGCCTCAAGCTCATCCCGGAAGGTCATCTTGTGGTATTGAACAAAGCGCCTTATGAAGACAGGATGGATGAAGTGATATTTGACGGTGCGATCATGGGTTCTATTCGTTTTGAACTTGAAAAAATGGATTGGGTATTCATCCCCAGGCTTGAGGGAGCAAGGCGGCTTACAAAAGGGACAAAATCCATAATAATCGATAAAGGTGCTGTCAATTATATTATAAAAGGCGCTTCTGTGCTTGCACCGGGTGTCAATGATGCAAATCCGGGTATTGTTGAGGAGGACGAAGTAATTATCCTGACGCCTGATAATGAAGTGATCGCAACCGGAAGGGCAAGGATGAACGCATCCAGGATGCTCACCCATGAAAAGGGCATGGCCGTTAAAACTCGCTGGCACGATAAACCGCATGTCCTGGAGCAATCCAGGGATCAGGGTAAAACATGGGACGATGCAGTGGAAGCGAATATCCATATTCTGAAGACAAAGGAAGAAAAAGCCCATAGTTTCATAAAAAATGTGGTAGAGACTTCAAAAAGACCTGTGACCGTTTCATATTCGGGAGGAAAGGACAGTCTAGTGACCCTGCTTCTGGTGCGTGATGCCATAACAGGATTTGATATCCTGTTCGCTGATACGGGTCTGGAATTCCCTGAAACAATAGATAATGTGAAACAAACGGCAAATCACCTTTCATTACCATTAAAAATTCATTCATCGGGGGATTCCTTCTGGCAATCCATAGATAATTTCGGGCCTCCCACTGTGGAAGCAAGATGGTGCTGCAAAGTATGTAAGCTCGGGGCGATAACACAGGTAATCGAACAAAACTATGAGAATGGATGTCTCACCTTTATCGGGCAGCGAAAATACGAAAGCGAGATACGGGCGAACAGCGAACACATCTGGAAAAATCCATCGGTAGGAAACCAGATAGGAGCCACTCCCATCCAGAATTGGACAGCACTTCATGTCTGGCTCTACCTTTTCTGGAAAAAAACAAAATACAATCCCCTGTACGAAGAGGGATTTGACAGGATAGGATGCTGGCTTTGTCCTTCTGCAAGCATGGCAGATTTCTCGAGGCTTTCTCAAATACATCCCGAATTGAGTGAAAAACTTGAAAAGTACCTAAACGAGTATGCTTCCCGTAATGGGTTATCCCGGGAATGGGTAAAATATGGCTTCTGGCGCTGGCAGGTACTTCCAAAATCAATAGGGATGATCGCGCAAAAGCTTGGAATAAACATTGTCCCTGTGAGTGAAAAAAAACCTGTGCAATTCACATTGACTGTGGGATACCGCCCCTGCAAAGCAGGAGGTATCACGGCAGAAGGCAGTTTCGGAACGCCGTTGAATCTTTCAAGGATCGAGGAAAGCGGTTTCATGGGCATGATAGGTGAAACAAATTCCATGGAGGGTGTTATCCTTGCTTCGCGAAATGACAATAATGTCCATGTTTACGCAAGCGGGACAGTGGTTACAAGAGGCGGGAATGAAGACGAGGCCAGGGAATTGATACAACTGGCAGAAAAGACAATAAGGCGGGCAGTTTTATGCACGGGCTGCGGTGTTTGCGTGGGCCAGTGCGCGGTAAGGGCAGTAAGCCTTAACGGGACTGCAATGATAAGCAAGAAATGCACACGGTGTGGAAAATGCACATGGTCATGTCCTGTGGTGAAGTTCGGGTAGTTTATTAATGGATCCTGTCGATTTCATGTATTTTATCAAAATCACTATCAAATGAAATAATTTTCTTGACCCCATGCTTTTTCATAATCTCAATAGATGATGCATCAGCCAGAGATATCGAGCCGTCGTATTTCAAGAATGTATCCATCGATCTTTCCATCATCTCCTCATTGATAAATTCTATTCTGCAATTGTCCTGAAAGTATTCATAAAGAATTTTTCCGGCTTTTCCACCTTCAAATGCACCTGCCATTGTTATGCTTTCATTCATAATGAGCTCTGAAATGATTAGATGTTCTTTGTTTTTTGCCGCGAGCTTCAGGGCATCCTTATGCCACCTGTCCTTTTCTCTTAATATCGCTATAAAAAAAGATGAATCTGCAAAGATCATTTATGTCCCTTTTGGATCCGCTTTTTAGACTCTACTGCATCCCCTTCTGTTTTTACCAGCCCGATTATATCATTCAATGTCCTTTTTTTCCTTGGAAATACAATTATTCCTTTATCGCTATCGATCCATTCAAGAACATCTCCTGGCATTATTTTATGGGCTTTCCTTATTTTTGCAGGTACTACTGTCTGGTATCCTTTTGAAATTAGTGTTTCACTTTGCATATTGTTATCACAGTTATTTCATTTCTCAAAGTATTTATCTTTTATCTTGAATAAAGCATTCTTATATAGATACTGTGTCCTCAAAGTTCATCTGGCAAATCTCCACACGATCTTTGTACAGCATAGCGTTTTATAATTCTGCTGTCCAGACAGGATGGACAGGATTTACAGGATTTTAAGTGCTTTTCCTGTCATTCTGAATCCTGCTTTTACAAGATCTTCCAGTGAGTCTTGATAATTATCATATGTAAGGAGCTTTTTTCGATTGATGCAAGCAGAACAAAGATCGTCCCTCTGGGCTCAATCCAAATGCTTTAGCCGCATTTCTGGCATATGTCTGGTCAAGCAGGACAGGAACACCAAGCGACCTTGCCAGGGATATTTCATGCGCTTCACCAGGATCTATATGGATATCTCATGCAGACCTGCTCAAAATCTCATTTACGGTTTGGGTGTTTCAGCCAATCATTATTTTGAGCATATCCTGAACCATGGGTGTGTTAATGCTTCGATTTTCGCAGTTCTCATGCGCAAAGCGGCGATAACTTCCAAAAAATTCTGCCCTTGGTGACAGCTTGCGTAGCAATACCCCATCAAAGGAAGAAATTACAAAAAATCCTGGTTGCTCTGGAAACAATGAACGATCAATCTTGTAAAAAATGCCTCTCACCAATCAATTGTCTTTGTTATACTTGTCCACTCACGGCCCCAGACCGGAGGTCAGAAGACATCAGGTTGATGCTAGGGATAAAAACCATCCGGTAATTTTGGAAAACGTTTTTCACGTTCCTCTTTAGTTATTATTTTTAAATATTCTAGAACCTCATTTCCAAAATTAGTCCAATAATATGAAAATTTGCCTTTATCGATATCTCCTGTATTTAGACCCAATAAGCTATTTTCACAAAGATAAAGCAAACCTAATTCATGTCTCAAATTTCTAGTAGGATCATTTGCAGAACTGACAAAGTTTCGATTTTTCCCAAACTGTCTCATTATTCTAAATTCTTCATGTCCTAACCTCATCTTTGCTTTTTTTACTCTATTCTCTTGCTCAATTTTGTATTTTTCTAATGAATTTTTTATCCATCTGGCAAAATTATCAATATCCCCTGAAAGATTATCACGGTTATATCGGAAATGAATTAAATCTTTTGTATCAAAATCTGATTTTGATATATAGTTAGATGAAGCCATTAATACTTGTTTTGATAGGGGTTGGGTTGAATGGGCTATACCCAATTCATAAAAAACACTTGATTTATTTTCATCTAAAACACCTATGATCATTCTTGAAGACAATATATCTGTGAGTATTTTATTCCACCCTTCAAAAGTAGATGGTTCGTCTTTCGTTCTAACCGGATAATATGCTTCAGGTTTGTTAAGTTCCAAAATTTCATTTACTTTCGAGATAGCACCTTTAATCAATACATTGTATACATCATCATAGTTTTCTTCAAACGGCATTGCAATAAATATTTTATAAGGGTCCATAGATATGGGCTTATTTGCACAGTCATAAGGATACATAATTATCACCTTTCAAATTGACCACCGTCCTGATCGTTGCTCAAATTGCGTGATCTTCAATTATAGTGAATTGTGTGTAAGGTTCAACTAAATACTCCTGTCCAATTACCACTATCGTTACTTGCTCCATTTCATCCTCTTTAGAATAATACATTATCATTCCACGGATAGGGGGATAAAACTTTAGTTCATCAGCTTCACTCCTGACTCGCCAACCGTCACGTATCATGTTTTCAAGGAAAAAATCCAATACCTGAGAATAATTAACATTGATTTCATAATTGTGGTAATAGCCCTCAGAATAATCCCCCCAAATCCTTCTAGGGACTTCACCTTGCCTTATTGATTTTGATCCATTGGGGATTTTTATATCATCACTATATGATTGAATCCTGACATTCCGACTTTAATAGACTACAAAACCTCCTTTTTATAAAAAAATCGTTATCTATATCCAACTAAGCCTACCGATACCTTTATATAC
>JAPMTS010000033.1:0-14644 GCA_026552955.1 Candidatus Methanoperedens sp.
TTAAAATAATAATAGGGGGATGAATAATATAAATTTTACTGCAAGTATTAAAAATAGTTAAATTTATAAGGCAAACCTATGAATTGGTAACCACCTATAAAGTGGCTATTCACAAGAGGACTTTCATCATCAAAATTATTCAGTTATTTCATCTCTTACTGGGGGTATCGGCATCATCTCCAGCAGTCGCTCAAGCACTTCATCTACTCCCCCGCCGCTTAGCGTGGACATACTCATATCGCCAATGTCCGCTTCCGAAATATCATTCTTGTTCGCAACTATAAGAAAAGGTGCTGTAAACCTGTTTTTTATCTCATCAAGAAGATGCAGCTGGGTATCAAGAGAATAACCGCATGTCTCGGATGGGTCAATAATATACAATATTACTTTTCCCACATGATTCAAAGCAGTTATTGCCTGAAGCTCGATCTCATTTCTCTCTTCAAGCGGTCTGTCAAGAAGACCGGGGGTATCGATCACCTGATGTCTTACGCCATTCCTGGTAAAATGCCCCACAGCCAGCCCTTTTGTTGTGAATGGATAGGACGCGATCTCAGGATGAGCGCTGCTCACAAGCGCCACGAAACTTGACTTTCCCACATTAGGGTAACCTGCAACAACGATCGTGGGCCCTTCATCGATCGCGGGAAGCTTTCTTAGCTTATTGCGTGCTTCATTCAGGAAGTGCAGGTTGCCGTCGATGCTGCCAACGATCGATGAGATCCTGCCGAATGCCTGTTTCCGGACGATTTTTGCATCATCCGCTTCGCGCATCATACCCACATATTTTCTTGCCAGTGAAGCTATTTTCTCACCTGCCCATTGTACCGAGGCCAGGTTCATTTTCATCTCCTCCACTCCCACCATTACATCCGCAAGCTCAAGATAAAAAGGCGGCAGCTGGTCCAGACTCGGGAATTTCCTGACTATATGGGCAAGATTATCGCTGAGGATATTTGCTGCGGTCAAAAGCATTGATTCTTCAGCCTGCAGCTTGGATTTCCTGTCCAGTATTCGTTTTCCGCGTTTAGCCCGGGTGGCGCGGCGATAGGATTTATCCAGGAGTTCTTCTGCTGAGGGAACAGTGGGTATGTTTTCGAATATCATATTTGTCCGGAATTATAATTTAAATTAAATAAGTACTGAAGGAACTAATATGCTCATTGGGTTCATAAAGATAATGCTATCTTTGTGGCATATCCCGCAACTTCAATAGCTTCCCTTCCCAGAAGCCTTATCATTGCTTCCTTCCCGATACCGCCTCTGTCATAAATAACATCAGGAACTCTCCCTTCTCTCCTTATGGCATCCGATACGCCCCATTCCATAGTGGATACTCCTTCTGGCTCATCCTCCCTCTTGAATGAGGCTATGCAAAATCCCATGTTTTCACATGCGCAAAGCGCCTCATCCGAAAAGCGGATATTCATCGCTGCCCTCATCAGGTCATTGTAATGCATAGCTGTCAATGCGATTCGGGCAATATGGCTGCTTGCACCAAATGCGACACATCCTACTGCATGAGGTTCATTTTTCAACCTGACTATCCTGCCTGAAACTGCGGCTACATCTGCTATCGATGAAGCGTCCGGGATACCCATAGCGATATTACATCCAACTTCCGGAATAAGGTTTGAAAAATTCGGGCACTTTTTGATCAAATCGAATGCTTCCTCAATATTTCGGATAACACGGTACCTGCGGGCATCTTCAAGGGTATGCCCTATCTGGTTTACAGGAGCAGCCCCTTTTCCTATATTAATGGATCTTGCTATTGCCTGTTCAACGAATTCCTTTGCACGATGCGCTGCCTCTATAAGGTTTGTTCCTTTTGATAATTCGGCTGTAATAGCAGCGGAGTGCGTGCATCCCGACCCGTGGGTGCCGCCTTCTATCAATGTTCCCTCGATCAGTGAGAATTCCCCGCCTGAATAAAGAATATCGGTTCCTTTAAGATGGCCGCCGGTGATGATGACAGCTTTTGCGCCCAGTTCCGAAATTTTCCGTGCTGCTTTCCTGGCATCCGGGATGTTCCTGATCTTCATCCCGGAAAGCCTCTGTGCTTCTGACACGTTCGGAGTAATAATTTCTGAAAGGGGCAGTAAGTCTTCAATGAAAACCTTTACCGCTTCTTTTTTCAGCAGGTTTCCTCCTGCTTCGGCATTCATTACAGGATCAATAACAAGAGGCAGTTTTTCCCTTTTTATAAGTTCGGATACTGCTCTTACGATTTCAGGCGACGAGAGCATGCCTGTTTTGACGCAATCGATCTTTATATCGCTGGTAACAGCATCGAACTGCTCTTTAATAAAACTGACCGGTAGGTCGTATGAATTAAGGACCCCCTGTGTGTTTTGGGCTGTAACGGATGTTATGATACAGGTTCCATGAACCCCCAGGGCTGCAAATGTCTTCAGGTCCGCGGCTATTCCCGCGCCTCCGCCCGGATCAACACCTGCTATTGTCAATGCTTTTTTCATCATGTAAAAATTATCTCCATACATTATAATGCTTCCAGTCAAAATAAGAGTTAATGTCAGGACACATCAAAGCATGGGAAAATGAATATGGAAAAAGTATATGGAAAGGTTATTATTCACTCGGACTGCTTGATCCCTCCTTAAAAAAAGGACGACTTCTTGATGCAGGCTGCGGAAGCGGAAAATATTCTGTGCCTTTGCGTATGCGGGGATTCGATGTGGTTGGAATTGATGTTTCTTTCAAAGCCCTGACCATGCTAAGAGATAGCAGCAAAGCCCGTGAAATTGATATTGGCATTCTTGGGGCGAATGTTTTCCAGCTGCCTTTTAAGACAGGTTCATATGATCTCATCTGGTGTTATGGGGTGCTGCAGCATATTTTATCAAAAGAAAGGGAATGTGCGGTCAGGGAATTCAGGCGCATATTAAGAAAAGAAGGCATTTTGTTCATGGAAGTATTCGGGAAAGATGATTTTAGATATGGCGGATCAGAAATCGAGCCCGGGACTTTTTCCAGGAAGAACGGGATAGTGTATCACTATTTTGAAAAGGCTGAAATTGAGGAATTGCTGCGGGATTTTTCGTGTAATATTATCGAATCACGAAAGCAAAAGATGTTCAGGGGAAAATCATATACAAGACATATGATTTGCGCTGTTGCGAAGAAAATATAACTTTGTTTGAAAAAACAGTAAGTTTATATATTATAATGATTATTATGAATTAATTCAATTCTTAGTCAAAGGGAACGAGGTAAAATAATGGCATTACAGCATAATGATGACGATTTGGATTGGGCTTATCGACCATATCTAAGGACAAATACGAATTGCAATTATGATTGTTCTAAAATTGAAGGTTCTTTAGAAAGAGAATAAAAGATAATTGAGACCATTCAACGGCTGAAGCCGGGAGATTCCAGAGTTCGTATAACCTCTCTGTGGCTCTCATCTTCATTAATTACAGCATCCGCAGCCTCAGTTATAGTCGCTTCTGGTTTAACGGACGATCCACTCTGTCTCCGGCCTACTCCGAAGCTGGCAGGAACCATTTTCCCGCCATTTGCAGATTGAATTACCCTTGATACCGCCGCGCTCAGGACTGGTTCCAGACATGGCCAGAGGAATTTTGCTTTTATTATTTCATATTTTTGTAGGGATAGTTTTCTTTTTAAGTCTTGGCTGAGCGATGCGAAAGTATTCCGTGAATATTTCAACGGGGAAATTCATCTCCACGACTGAAGTCGGAAGCTTTCTTCCCCTTTTGAACCCCATTTCTGTAACACCAAAAAATCGCACGCCCACGGTGTTTCGATATGTATATATATGATTAAATACTTCCTTTTATCGGAGATAACATGGGAATGTATGGAAATCTCTGAAATACTGGGAGGGTAAAATGAAAATGCGAATAATAATTTTTGCTGTAATTCTTGCACTTATGACAGGGATCGCAGCGGCTGAAACACAGAAGTTAATTAAATCAATAGATGCAGATCTGGTCATCCAGGTCGGGGATATGGATAACCTTGGTTTTGGATGGCCTCCGGGATTTGATGTTTTTTCAGGAAATCCCACTCCAGTTCATAGTTATCCATTTCAGCCAGGAGCTCAGGACCCGCCCGGGACAGATATGATCATGGTAGGAACAAGTTATATTGGAAGACCTCCGGCAGGCCAGGATGGATATACCCGTTCCACAAAACGTCCGGCAAACCTTCCTCAGGCTATCAATATGCAGTATGATTTAAAGGATGTGCAGGTAAAATCAGCTTCTTTTCAGATGTTTGTAGATGATTTCCAGTCTCCGGTGTGGAAAAGCAAGTTCCAGGTCACTTTAAATGAACAGCAAGCTCCTTTTATGGAAGATGTTCTCAATACACTTGTTCAATCAGGACCCATAGGCAAGCTCATAACTGTCCAGATTCCTTCCGATTTCCTTCCCATGGTCAGGAGGGGCAAATTAAATATCTCAATAGATGATCCGACCACAGGTGCGGGGGATGGCTTTGCCATTGATTTTGTCCGCCTCTTGATAAATCCCCATATCACTACAGTGGGCAATGTTTCGGGCAATGTGACAGATAACTTGACCGGATCACCTCTTAAAGGAGTAGTAATATCAGCCTCAGGTACTGTAATAAAGAAAACCGCAAAGGATGGTACCTACGTTCTAAGAGGCGTACCTGCAGGACTTGTTGTCATTAATGCTTCGAAAAAAGGGTATGTCCCCCAATCAAAATCAGTAGATCTGATTGCAGGGTCAGATATTACCCTGGATTTTGCCCTTCAACCAATAGCTAAACAGACCATTGTGGAAAATAACGATGGATACGATTTAGTCTCTTACGTTGATGGCTTAAAGGATGTAATAAATGGAGACTTGAATTTTCTTCGATGGGATGGGGTATGGAGGCCAAAAAGTGAATTGAATATTTCCAATGGAAGTTGGCCATACCGGATTTCCGAAAATAAATCCACCACGAATTTCAAGTTGGGTGACGTTACTCTCAGTATTCCAAAAGCAAATGCAAAATTTAAACGGAAATTAAATTCCATCAGTTATGATCTGATATATTCAAAATCAGATTTGCGGGGGAAAGAATATCTTGATATTAATTATAGCCTGAAATCTAAAAAGCAGGTAATAGAATATAAAGATGATTTCAATATAATATATGGCAGCTTTCATTTTAAGGCAGGGACAGAACATATATCCGTACATGACGATACACTCAGGAATTATACGGAAGACGGAAAAGTATTCCAGGACGTAACATATTTAGATAATGAGGATTACGATTTCAGGATAGTTGATGGCAATATCAGGTTGACATTTAAGAAGAATGCGATCGATAAATTGCATGGCAATGTGATTATTGAGATCAGGACATGGGAAATAGTAGGCGCCAATAATTCATTGTGGGGAGGGAATGTAACGTTTGATTCAACAACAGAGGTCAGGTCTACCGGAAATGTGGAACTGAAACAGAAAGTTGATGATTACTCATTATATTCAAGGTTCGATGAAGGAAATGGGATAACAATCCACAATGAAAATATTTCCAATGTCCTTGAAGGTTATCTTGAAGGTTATATGGGAAATAATTCCACTTCAGGTAAATATGTCCCGGGTAGATATGGACAGGCGTTTTATTTCAATGGTATTAATAATAAAGTCTTATTCAATGATCATCCGGATGTAAGATTGCCATTTGATTTTACGATTTCATTGTATCTGAAATTAACTCCGGAAGTTGATAATCTTGATACGGATATTATTAGGAAAGGCAGCACTGCTACTGCTTTCCCGAAAGCATGGTATAAATTAGAGATTACGGACAACCTAATTCATGGAGATATTCAAAAAGGAAGTGTTACAGACCATTTCTATGATATAATGCAGCGAAAGAATGGAAACTGGCACTTCCTCACTTTCACAAGACAATCCGATACATGCAGTCTGATGGTGGATGATGTCATAATAAAATCAGGCACATGCAAGAAAGATACGGCAAACACTGCCAGGTTCAGTATAGGGGCGAAGGATACCTATATACAAACGACAGGATTGGATTTTACAAATGGATTTATTGATGAGGTAAGGATATACAATCGCCAGTTGAATGCTTCAGAACTCGCATTGATTCGAAATAATTCACATTATCCGGCTGGTACGGTCACCCGTAACCTTTCCTCTCTTATTCAAGCAGGGGAAGAGTTGAAGGAATCAGGATGCAATGGAACATGGGATAGATCAACCACTAAAGTGGATATCCTGGCAAGTACGAATAATACTACCTGGGATACAATACAATCTAATGCAATTGCGAATACTGGCTATATTATCAATCCGGGGAACAATTATACTTTTGCACGATGTTCATTAAGTACAACTGATCCTTCAAACACTCCGATAATTGAGAGTATCAGGGCAAGAATAGGTCCGAAAGGGTCATCCTATAACATAGCCGTGTCAACATCGCCTGAAGGTCTGAGTCCCCAGCCCGGGGGGGGCGGTCAATACACCTACGGGGAGAATATAACAGTTACGGCAAAACCGGTCAATGGTTATACTTTCCAGAATTGGAGCGAAGGAGGCAGCCAGGTATCCACAAGCGCAGAGTATGAATTCATAGTGACAGGAAATAGAAATCTAATAGCTGTATATAGACAGGATGCTGACTCTTTGGCAGGATATTGGAGATTCGACAATGAAAGCGGTGAAAATTCCACCTTCTTCCGCGACTGGAGCAATCATGGAAATAATGCAACCTGCATATTACCATCCTGCCCCACTATAAAACCAGGGAAGTTTGGAAATGCATTGGATTTCGATGGAACCAATGATTATATAGTTGCAGGAAATGGATCAAGTCTTGATCTTACAGGCAGCATCACCGTTGAAGCATGGGTAAAACCGGGAAGGCTGGAAACAGCATATCTTGTGAAAAAGGCTACGCGAGATTCTACTGACGGCTATGAACTTTCTTTGAGCAAGGCTACCGGCAAAGCCTATTTCAGGGTCAACCAGAAAACTTCACATGATACTTATAAGCTCTTCAGTAATTCTTCGTATCCCGTGGACGGCAATACCTGGGTCCATTTAGCCGGAGTATTCAATGGGAGCCATGTGCAGGTTTATTTCAATGGTAAACTTGAAAATAGCATGCCAGGCCCGGCAAATATTTCATCAAATACCGATAATTTAAGAATAGGCGGTCCTGATGATTCAAGATATTTCAAAGGGACTATTGATGAAGTCATCATATGGAATCGAGCATTAAGTCCCGAAGAAATAAATGCTTCCTATAGGTCAGGAATTTAAGAAAATACGGCATCAGCTCTGCTGGGATTTTATGCAGGAAAAACGGCTATTTTTTCCTGCATAAATGAAATATTTCCGGGTCTTTCAGCATTAAAAGAAAGGATTTTATATGTCCTGATGTTATTAATCAGGCCATGAAGACAAGGAAATGCTGTTATATGGATAGAGATTGCATACCGGCTTGTGTTGCATATAGTACTGCAAAAGAGTTAGGTGAATATGCGAAACAAATGGGTTTGAACGATATGCATTGCATGCGACTCATTACGGACTTTGCCGGCCTTGTGAATCTGACCAACTCTGAATATCTGGAAGATGAAGGTGAATTTTAAGTAAAAGAATCATGATCTTTACAATCGATTCTCACGGTCGCAGCCACCGATAGCTTAAAGTACTTTATAGTAGAAAAGAGTACTCCCCTATCATCCGTAGGAGACAATAGTCGAATAACTACGGGAGGAATTATATTGGAACATGAAAAAATACTAGAAGCTGTCACGCAGGCTTTGGAAAAGTCTCCGCAGCGAAAATTTTCAGAAAGCGTTGATCTTGCTATCAACCTTAAGAATCTTGATATGAACCAGCCCACGAACAGGCTCGATGAAGAAATAATCCTTCCAAACGGCCTTGGCAGACCTATAAAGATCGCGGTATTCGCAAAAGGTGATACCGCCCAGAGGGCGAAAGCTGCAGGTGCAGATTATGTTTTTGATCCTGAAGAAATCAGTGTTCTCGGGGAAGATAAGGCAAGAACAAAAAATCTTGCAGAAGAAGTGACCTTCTTCATAGCAGAAGCAGCTTACATGCCTGTTATCGGTAAAACCCTTGGCCAGGTGCTTGGTCCCAGGGGAAAAATGCCCATACCATTGACACCTGATAAAGATGTGGTCCAGGTAATAAACAAGTCCAAGAATTCAATAAAGGTAAGATCAAAGGACAAGATGACATTCCACATAACAGTGGGCAAAAAAGATATGGACCCTGTGAAATTATCCCAGAACATCGAGGCGATAATTAACCGTATTGAGCACAGGTACGAACGCGGTATGTATAACGTCAAATCGATCTATGTCAAATCCACAATGGGACCTGCAGTAAAGGTGGTATAAGATGTCAACAGAACTCGCACACAGGAGTATTCATATCCCTAAATGGAAAAAAGATGAAGTAGAGGATATAAAAAGACTGATAACCACTCATTCATCAGTTGGTATTGTCGGGATTCACGGAATTCCATCGAATCAGCTTCAATTGATGAGAAAGAGCCTGCGCGGTATTGCAGATCTCAAAATGTGCAGGAATTCTCTTATTGATAGAGCGCTTTTGGAATCATCCGATGATGTCAAGCAGATAAACAAGTATGTTGAAGACCAGACCGCATTATTATTCACAAATGAGAATCCTTTCAAACTCTTCAAGATCCTGGATAAAGGGAAGACCTCAGCGCCAATTAAAGCCGGAAATGTCTCTCCAAAGGATATAATAGTCGAGAAAGGACCGACTTCTTTCCCTCCCGGCCCGATAGTGGGAGAATTGACCGGGGCAGGAATTGCAGCAGGTATCGAAGGGGGAAAAGTAGTTATCCGCCAGACCAAGACCGTTGCAAAGAAAGGCGATGTCGTTGATGCAAAACTCGCATCCATCCTTTCACGCCTTGAAATACACCCTATGGAATTGGGGCTTGACCTTCGTGCTGTTTACGAAAAAGGCATGATATATGAGTCAAGTATCTTATCGGTCGATGAGTCTATATATACTAATAATCTGATGTTGGCAGTCCAGAGAGCATTCAATTTGTCGGTCAACTCAGCTTATCCGGCTAAAGCCACGATCAGCACGCTGCTTACAAAAGCAGCATCCCAGTCAAGGAATCTGGCAATAAATGCTGATCTGATAATACCGGAAATCATTGATGTACTGCTTGGAAAAGCAAACGCACAGATGATGTCTATTGCAAAATTGGCATACGAGAAAGATGCAAATTCCGTCAGTAATAAAATAAAGGAAAAGCTTGCAGCAGCCCCGGTGGCAAAGAAGCCTGAGGCTGTAAAAGCGCAAGCTGCTCCCGCGGAAGAAAAGAAAGAAGTAAAACAGGAAGATATTGCAGCGGGCTTAGGCTCGTTATTCGGTTAAATTCAATAAAAGGTGATTAAAATGGAATACGTATATGCAGCGCTATTATTACACAGCGCAGGAAAGAAAGTGTCTGAAGAAGGAATAACTGCTGTTATCAAAGCAGCAGGTGTTGATGTTGATGCAGTAAGGGCAAAAGCGTTGGTTTCAGCCCTTGATGGTGTCAATATCGAAGAGGCCATAGCAAAGGCAGCATTTGCAGCTCCTGCCGCAGCAGCCCCGGCAGCAGCAGCCGCAACGGCATCCCCGGCAGCAGCTGAAGCGCCAAAAGCAGATGAAAAATCCAAAGAGAAAGCTGAAGAAAGCGGAATGGAAGGCCTCGGCGCCTTGTTCGGTTAAGAAGAATTCATATTCTTCTTAATTTTTTTCTTTTTTGTTTATTTGTATATTCCACTCCTTTGGTTAAGGTTGGTGTCCATTTACCTTTTGCAGTAAGTTTTATTTAAATCATTCAGCTATTTGTATCTAAAGATCAATATCTATGTCTGAAGTGTATATAAATGGGAAGATATCCGAAAATATTTTCCATCCGAAAAGATAGCTAAAATTTGAGCCGAAATCCTTGAATTGCGAAAGTCTGGAAAAATCAATGGAAAAGACAAATCATGTTTTAAAACCAGATAAGCTACAGCGATTACTGGAATTAATGGATAAAACTGCCAAAGGAGTTCGAAGAATTCATCTTTATTCAATCGAAAGAAAGAGAACGAAAAAAGCTCAGTTCGAATAAGTAAATCATGGGTTCACTGCATTCTTGCTGCTGCCGGATTGACCGAAAAAGAGAAATCCAGAGAAAATGAGGAGGTTTACCTCCTCATGGGCATTTCATGGACTTGTAAGTGATTTGAGATATTCAATCAAGTCGTTCTTTTCCTGATCGGTCAGCCCCAGACTGAGGTGTTTGTCGTAATGAGTGACAACATCCATCAGTGTCTTAAAGCGTCCATCATGATAGAATCTGCCTTTGTTCTCTGATTTCATAAACAGTCCTCGTTCTCTCACAAAAATGCCGCCAAGGTTCATTGTCTTATAAACACCATCAGGCGACCTCTTTGCCTGGAAGTCATCAATACCTATATCTGATGCATTATGAAGATTCCATCCTGGCTCGGTCCATAGAGGTTCAACATGACAGTCATTGCACCGTGCCTTGCCGCTGAACAGCTCATCTCCCCGCATGGAAGCGTTCTCATCAAAATCTATACCTGCTTTCGGCACTGGTGATGGGAGAGCAAGCTGATAGAACTGAAGAGCGGGCAGTTTGGAAGTGATTGAATCGTTGTCTGGATCTGTCCGTATATGTCCAAATCCATTAGCTGCAGCTATAGGAAATATTGCAGCGTTGTCCAACCTTGGATCATAGAAGGTTCCTTTTCCGTGCATTTCAAGATTTGCAACAAAGGCATTCCAGTATGGGACTGATCCCCATGCCCCTGTCCATGTATGCTGGTTGAAACCTGCAAGGCCAAATGCATTCGGGATCAATGTGGCGCCCGATACATTTGTCCCGGTTATATTTCCGTCCGTTATTTGTTCAGGATTGAATGCTTTGCCATCGAGGAATATTTCAGCATCGAATTTTCCAGGCCCCCAGCTGTTTAGAACGGTTCGTACCGTTGGTTCTGACACATTAAGAAGATCGGCAACTGGGGAAAGATCAGGTGAAAGATTAACAATCGCACCCACATTCAGGTCATGGTTCGCCCAGCCGTCCAGCCTGTGACCAATTCCTGGTGCCAGTGAATCGTCCACTGTAGAATGGCACAGAGCGCAGGTAATTCCTATGGATTTTAATGTTCCAGATTTATTGAACTTTCCTTTGACCCCTACAACCGCTTTCATTTTAATGAGTGCAAGTGTTGTTGCTGGATCATCAAGATCGACCGTGCCATTTTTTAGATCTTGAATAAGTTTCTCTGGCAGTGCATCGACATCGACTTTCAAACCCACAGCAAGGGATGTATTTGGACTGACGCCAGGTCCAATTCCGCCGTTGTCCGCACCTGCGATAGCCTTATGTATCTTAAGTGTTTTACTCCAGAATGCTTCATCGCCAAAAGTATCATATCGAAAGATCTTTCTTCCATCTTTCAACAAACGATTGGCATTCATAGAAACTGGATCAATTTTATTTTTGCCTATCTTTTTATCATTTAGCATGGATTTTTCATAAATCAGACCATTGTCGTTGATATTTTTGTTTGGCTGAATATTTACTCTGTTCTTTTCCTGTGTAATCACTGATGCTGCATTTGCTGCACTCAAGCTAATAAAACTCCCAATAATGAGAGCGGCAGCAAAAATATAAATCATGTTTCTATTTTTCATATTTACCTCCACACACATATCAGAACATTCTGATAATATAGAATTGACCCTTTTCTATTATATAACTTGTTGTAAGCCAGAAAATATCGCAATTGATCGGTATATTACAACCGAAGAACTGCTCAAAAGAATTAAATCTCTGGAAAAATATACATAAATTTGCCGAGGTTGTATTCAATAAAATATCGTTATGAGGGAGTATTTGTTGGAGGAAAACCACCAAAACTAATAACAATCAAAAAAATGAAGACCAGAAGATGCTGAAGAAATATTTTAAAAACAATCCAAAATCTATTTTTTCACTAAATCAAATCTTCAAACTTTGTTAAGCTTCTTGTTTCTTCTATCTTTTCCAAATTCGAACTTCCCACTCCCTTAAATACTACTATTTACATAATTTCCATAATGAAAAATTCCGAAATACTCACCTGTTTCCAGTGCGGCACCTGTACAGGAAGCTGCCCTTCAGGTAAGTATACAAGCCTCAATGTGAGAAGAATTATTAAAGATTCAATAAAAAAAGACATCTCTGAACAGCTTGATCTGTGGATGTGCACCACCTGCTACAACTGCCAGGAGAGATGCCCGCGCGGAATAAAGGTAACAGATGCAATACTTTCTCTTCGTGAAAAAGCTGTAAAAAATGGCAAGATACTGCCTGCTCACAGGGCTGTATGTAAATTCTTAATTGAGATGGGACATGCCGTCCCCATTGATGACATTCATATTGCGATCAGGGAAAAAATAGGGCTTGCGCAGCCAGAAACAGTCACTAAGTATCCCAGGGCGTTAAAGGATGTAAAAACACTCCTTGCTTCGACAGGTTTTGATGAGTTGATCAAATAATGAAGGACTTATCACTCTTCCTGGGGTGTGTAATCCCGAACCGTTATCCTGGCATCGAAAAAGCTACAAGGCTGGTCCTTGACAGGCTGGGGATAAAATGGAGCGAGCTAAAGGAAGCTTCATGCTGTCCGGCACCCGGAATATTCCGTTCTTTTGATAAAGTAACGTGGCTGGCGATCGCAGCAAGGAACATCGTACTGGCCGAGGAAAATAACACGGATATACTGACTATCTGCAATGGCTGCTTTAGTTCTCTCATGGATGCCAATAATATGCTAAAGAACGATGAAGCCCTTCGAAATGAAGTGAATATGCATCTTAATAAGATCGATAAGGACTATAAAGGCACTATCGAGATCAGGCATATAATTGAATTCCTGCACAACGAAATTGGCGCCAAGAATTTGAATAAATTGATCGAGAGACCCCTTGAACTGAGGGTAGCTGTGCATTATGGATGTCATCTTCTAAAACCAACAAAAGACAGGTTGCTGGGTGGTTGGGAATGCCCGGTGTTTTTTGATGAACTTGTTGAAGCAACAGGTGCTAAAAGTATCCCATATGAAGGTAAAACGAGCTGCTGCGGCGCTGGCGGGGGGGTGCGTTCATCAATGCTTGAAACCTCATTTAAGATGACAGAATATAAGCTTCTTGGAATAAAAAAAGCCGGCGTTGATTGTATTGTTGAAGCCTGCCCCTTTTGTCACCTGCAATATGATGGCGGGCAGGTAGAACTTGAAAAAGCCGGAAAACAGTACAATATCCCGGTGGTTCATTACAGCCAGCTTCTCGGGCTGGCATTCGGTTTTACACCTGTGGAGGTCGGGCTGCATCTTAATGCAATCAGGAGTCCGGATTTTGAAGCCATGATCGCCCAAATACAGAAAAAAGGAATGTCATAAGCAATATAATAACAGGATTGCCTATTTCCTTTTCATCTTGAGAACCTCAATGATCAAACCGATCACTACGAAAATGCCGCTGATGATAAACCAGTTCAAAACAATACTGGATTTATTGCTTTCAGATTTATTTCCGTCAGGTCTTTCACTTCTTTCTCCTGGAGTCTCTTCTGGTGGTAATATAATTTCCATCAATTCGAGCGTTTCTTTCAAAGAGGTAATTGCGAAAGGTGAAAAGCTGTTGGTATTAGCTACAAAATAAGTATATGTACTATCATTCGCATTTTCTGATGTCGAAAGAGATATCCATTGGCTTCCATTCCATCTCTGTAAATTGATATCACTGTTCTTAAGGTCATTGTCACTGATCCATGAGTTCTCGACCCTGAACATAATAACCGCTTCCTTTATATTTTTTGGTGATGCAAAGCCCGACGTTCCCACCCAGATGTTGACATTCTTATAAACGAGCCCATCCGGCGAAGTATTCACGAGACTGGAATTATTCTTCAATACTTCCACAGATGTTGTTATTATGCCAAGGTTGGTATTGCCTGTAATATTGATGGATATTATGGGATTCTTCGTGTCTGTAAATCTATAAAATGTGAGAACATCCTTTGATATTTCCAGATCATATTTCTCAATAAGTAGAATATTACTATAGTTCTCACCTGATGTTCCACCACCGCCGGATGATATGCTGCCAGAGCTTCTGGATTGTTGTGTTGAAGTAGGCATTGGAGTTACAGTTGCTGTTGGAGCTGCCGTTATTGTAGGTGTTGGAGTTACAGTTGGAGTTGCCGTTATTGTAGGTGTTGGAGTAAAATGTTGAAGATATCTGAATTTCTGTATGCGGTCATTACTATCCTCAAAGTCGCTAGACACTTCAGCAATATATACATTGCCGTCACTGTCCACCGCTACTCCCTCTGGACTATCGAACTGACCATCACCACTGCCTGAACTTCCCCACCTGGTTAAAAAGATGCCCGATGAATTGAACTTTTGTATGCGGTTATTTCCTGTATCAGCAACATATACATTGCCTTCGTTATCCACCGCTACCCCCTCAGGACCATCGAACTGACCATCATCACTGCCTGAACTTCCCCACTTGGCTAAAAA
>JAPMTS010000033.1:14663-15209 GCA_026552955.1 Candidatus Methanoperedens sp.
TGGACTTTTGTATGCGGTTATTTCCTGTATCAGCAACATATACATTGCCTTCGCTATCCACCGCTACTCCCTCAGGATCATCGAACTGACCATCATCACTTTCTGAGCCCCACTTGGCTAAAAAACTGCCCGATGAACTGAACTTTTGTATGCGGTCATTTCCTGTATCAGCAACATATACATTGCCTTCGTTATCCACCGCTACTCCCTCAGGACCATCGAACTGACCATCATCACTGCCTGAACTTCCCCACCTGGCTAAATAGCCGCCCGATGAACTGAACTTTTGTATGCGGTTATTTCCTGTATCAGCAACATATACATTGCCTTCGTTATCCACCGCTGCTCCCTCAGGACCATCGAACTGACCATCATCACTGCCTGAACTTCCCCACTTGGCTAAATAGCCGCCCGATGAATTGAACTTTTGTATGCGGTTATTTCCTGTATCAGCAATATATACATTGCCTTCGTTATCCACCGCTACCCCCTCAGGACCATCGAACTGACCATCATCACTGCCTGAACTTCCCCACTTGGCTAAAA
>JAPMTS010000024.1 GCA_026552955.1 Candidatus Methanoperedens sp.
CAGTGTAAGTGGAATATCCAATTCTACCGGTATTGTTATCTTACCTGTACATCCAACCGATGTGGGTATAATTACTGCCAATGCAACTAAGTTAGGATTTAATAATGGGATAATAACAATAAATGTGACTGCACCAACACCAACATTGAAAGTCGTAGCGAATCCAGCTAATGTAACAGTAGGCACACCTACCAGTGTGACCTTCAACGTGACCCGATCGGATACTAATGCGCCCGTAAGTAATGCAACAGTCACCCTGAGCGGTCCGGGTGTCAGCACAAACGGAACATCTAATTCTATCGGAATTTTTTCCACAATTATAAATTCAACAGGAACAGGTGTAATTACTGCAACTGCAAACAAGACAGGATTTAAGGATGGAACAGCAACAATAAATGTGACTGCACCAACACCAACATTGAAAGTTGTAGTAAATCCAGCAAATATAACTGCAAGAACACCGACCAATGTGAACTTCACAGTGACCCGAATGGATACAAATGCGCCCGTAAGTAATGCAACAGTCACCCTGACCGGCGCAGCCACAGGTACTGGAACAACGTCGTCTGTCGGAACTACTGTAATAAGCGTTAATGCAACTTCAGCAGGCGCAATTACTGCAACAGCAAAGATTTCAGGATTTAAGGATGGAACAGCAACAGTGACCGCAAATGCACCACCAACACCACCACCAACAACACAACCAACAACACAACCAACACCACCACCAACACCACCACCAACACCACCACCAACACCACCACCAACACCACCACCAACAACATCACCATTACCAACAATCCCAACATTGAAAATCGTAGCAAACCCCATCAATGTGACAGCAGGTACACCTACCAGTGTGACCTTCAACGTGACCCGATTGGATACTAATGCGTCAGTAAATGGTGCAACAATCACACTGACAGGTACTGCTAATAGTACTGGAACAACTTCGTTAGCCGGCACAGTCGCATTAAGCGTAAATGCATCTTCAGCAGGCAGAATTACTGCGACTGCAAGCATGGCAGGATGTAACAACGGAACAGCAATAATATCTGTGTTTCCAACACCAACATTGAAAGTTACAGCAAATCCAACCACGGTAACAGTAGGTACACTGACCGACGTGACCTTCAACGTGACCCGATTGGATACTAATGCACCAGTAAATAGTTCAACCGTCACCCTGAGCGGTCCAGGTGTCAGCGCAAGTGGAATATCCAATTCTACCGGTATTGTTACCCTAACGGTAAATACAACAGGGACAGGCGCAATTATTGTTAATGCAACCAAGACCGGATTTAACAATGGATCAACAACAGTGACATCGGACTCTGTACAAACAACACCACCTCGCAATTCAGGCGGAGGGGGAACGGAGATCAGCTATACCACCAGTGGCGGGGGCGGCGGTGGAGGTTCGGGAGAGAATCCATACAATATCGAGTTGATCGAAAAATATGACCTGGAAATATCAAAGGATAAGACCACATCTTACTGGTTCAGGCATTTGAAGAATCCTATAATGTACATCAACATAACGGGCAACACTAACATGGGCATAATCACGACATCCACGGAAGTACTGAAAGGTACCTCAATACTCGTAAATAATCCACCGGGAGGTCTTGTCTATAAAAATGTCAATATCTGGGTGGGAACATCTGGTTTTGCAACACCGAGGAACATAAAGGAAGCCCTCATTAAATTCAGGGTAGACAACACATGGATGAGCAGTAATAGTGTCAAAGGCAGCGATATCGTGTTAGTGAAATGGAACGGAACGGCCTGGATACAGCTTGAAACAATCGAATTGTCAAGAGATGACGCATATACATTCTTCCAGGGAAAGACAAACGCATTCTCTCCGTTTGCAATAACTACGAAGGTAGCCGGGGCAAGAACCGGTCTCACATTTACAGACCTGGAAGTTCCGATAGAGTCCGGGGGCATAATGCCGATTAATGATGGAATATCAAATCAGCCCTCTCAAACAGCGATTATCACACAAATCGCATCCTCGGGGACCTCGACATGGTCGATTATTTTGGTCCTATTTGTCATCGGAATTATTGCGATTGCAATTTACTTTGTGAGGGTAAAAAAATGGGAAATCAAATCTTTGGTTCATAAATGAACCTGAAAAAAATAGTGAGAAAAAAAATAATGCGAACTGAAACGAACTCGTGAGTTCGTTGTTAATTTTTGATTATTTCAGGACGTATTCCAGGGATTATTGAAAGAATCATGTTTTGCGTTCATTTCAACCTCTGGATCAGGGGTTGATAAAATAATTACCTTTTTCTTATTTTCATTGATCAGTTTGGACATGGCATCAAGTATTATACCGGTGAACATCATGAACGTCCCGATGAGTACGAAAAGTATCATCAACAGCGTCGGTCCAAAATATAGGCCACCTCCATAATAGAATATTCTCAGAAAACTAAGACCCATCGTCAGTCCAATAATACTTAATATCAATCCTGGTACTGTGAAATAAATGAGAGGTCTGTTAAGTTCCATATCATGAATAACATTCGCTAATACTCCGAATCCGTGTTTGATGGGATTCTCAGATGAGCTGTCCACATCATACCTCACACTTATGCCTACTTCTTTTATCCGCAATCCGGCATTTGCTGCATCCATAAGCATCTCGCTCTCGATGGCAAGCCCATTCGATTTGAATCTGAAAGCAGGAAAAGTGTGCCTGGCAAACGCCCGAAAACCACTCTGCGTATCAGTGATCTTGAGTCCAGCATTAAGATTTGTTGCCTTATCAAGAATGTTTTGCCCTATTCGTCGATAAAAAGGAGTGTTTTCATCATTTCCATTTAAATATCTGCTGCCATTCACCATATCTGCTTCTCCTTTAAGTATAGGAGAAACAAGTTTCCGGATATCATCAGGGTTATGCTGGCCATCACAATCCATAGTTATTACAACCTTACAGCCGTTCTTTTCCACATGCTCAAAACCTGTCTTAAGTGCCTTGCCTTTTCCCCTATTTTTAGGATGACGTATCACTTCTGCACCAGCAAGTTTTGCCATCTCTGATGTCCTGTCAGTGCTGCCGTCATCTATTACTAATACGTGGTCAACATGCTGTTTTGTATGAAGCACCATGCTACCTATAGAAACTTCTTCGTTGTATGCTGGTAAGATCGCTATTATTGTCATAATATCTGAATTACCTTTATTTCAAGCTCCCTTAATCTATTTTTTTTTTTATGGTGTCTGTTAAATACAATTTCCACCAGAATATAGTAAATATCCCAAGGTACTTAAATTTAACTTACAATAATTATTTAATGGCAATTATAATGATTATACTTATTATCATCTGCTATCATAAATATAGATAATTTGAACCTCTGCGCGGCTGAAGCCGGGAGATTCCAAGTTCAAATAACCTCTCTGTGGCTCTCATCTTCATTGATTACAGCATCTTCAGCCCCATTTATAGTTGCTTCCGGTTCACTGGTGCAATTTGATCGTCTCTTGTAAAAGACATATGCGTTAATATAATTTCAAACTAATTTACCTTCCTGTTCAGGACTTCATTTTATGGAAAAAATATTTGTTTGATATGTAGGGTAAAGTGTGGGAAAAACCATTTAAACATGAAAACCAGGTTACCTAATAAGTGGTATCGGAAAGGATAGGTTGGGATTGTAGTGGGGGTTTGTAAATTTTCTGGTAAGGTAGTGTTTTTTTTTTTCTGCAATTTTTATGGTGGTTGAGGAAGCCAAAAAATTATCTTTTTTGGTGGACAGTATAGGGGTGGCGAAAATGGCTCCCTCATTTTACTAATACATCTTATACAAATATAAATAATCCGACAATTATTTTAGTTCTATTTCAGTTTTAATGGTATTGTGAAGTATATTTTAGTTTTTATTGGTTTATAAGTGGATATAATATGATAAAAATGCCTATTTTACTTTAGATCGTAATAATTCCAGCATTTTCCCCGGTTCCGTTTCTGGTAATGCGCAATTGAAATTTCGGCATACATAGGCAGTAGCCTTGCCCTTCCTGCCTGGAAGGTTTTTTGTATATTCTGAAATATGCGTTATTTCACTTTCTCCATCCGGCCGGAAAATTACGACCTTATTTGGGATAAATTCTTTTCGAAGGGCTTTTAGCATATCCTTTGTATCAACTGCATGCAAATCCCCTGCAATAACAATTTCCTGCGAAGGTCCCAAAGCGAAATCAAGCGCTGACATAAGCATAGTAAAACCAACTGGTCCTTTCTCAATTATCCGTGAGAATGCCTGCCCGATAGCTTCTGCTTTGCGTTCAAGTTCAGGATCAGCCTTTATCCTGCCTAGCCTGACAAGGTTTAACATTGCTACTGAGTTGCCTGAGGGAACTGCCCCATCGTATATGTCTTTTTTCCTGACCAGGATATTCCCGGCATCCTCAGATGTCATGAAAAATCCACCCTCCCTGTTATCCCAGAAATGCATACGTTGATCTTCATTAAGTTCAATAGCTGCTTTCAAATAATGGATATCAAAAGTAGCCTCATAAAGTTCCAATAATCCCCATATAAAGAAAGAATAATCATCTAAAAATCCGGGAATTGCAGTTTCTCCATCCCTGTAGCGGTGGAAAAGCATCCCTTTTTCGCTACGCATTTTGGAAAGAATAAAATCGGCGGCTTTTTTAGCGGCTTTTGAAAATCCGGGCTCGTCAAAAGCCTGGGAAGCCTTAGCCAGGGCTGCTATCATCAACCCATTCCAGTCAGTCAGGATCTTGTCATCTTTTCCCGGATGAACGCGGTTTTCACGAGCCTTAAATAATTTACCTCGCAATGAGTCAATCATGTTTGCATCTGGAAAATCAGATTCTTCGGGGACAGTTTTTAATAAATAAAAGATATTTCGCCCATTTCCATCCGGGAAATTACCGTTCCCTTTGATATTGAAGATCTTTGTGACCACTTCATCTTCTTCATTAGCAAGTACCTGGCGTATTTCGTTTTGGGTCCAGAGATAAAATTTCCCTTCTTCACCCTCACTGTCAGCATCTTCACCTGAATAAAATCCTCCCTCATGTGAGGTCATATCCCTCATTATATAGGTAAGGATTTCACAGCTTGTTTTTTTATATTCTTCTTTCCCTGTTGCCTGGTAAGCTTCGGTATACGCCATTACCAGCATCGCCTGGTCGTAGAGCATTTTTTCAAAATGGGGTATAATCCATTCCGGATCAACCGAATATCGGTGAAAACCAAACCCAATGTGGTCATATATCCCGCCATTATGCATAGCTGAAAGTGTTTTTTCAACCATCATGAGGGCCATCTTATCTCCCGTTCTCTTCCAGTAACGAAGAAGGAACATAAGGTTATGAGGTGTTGGAAATTTAGGCGCATGACCAAAACCACCATGCTCTTCATCGAACAATCCCAGGACCTGTTCATAAGCTTGATGTAATATATCAACACCTGGCTTAACACCTGCGGATGATCCTGTATCAAGTGCATCTAAATTTCGGTCTGCTGCATCCTCAACCATATCCCTGTGCGAGTCCCAGAGTTTTTTAACCTGGGGTATGAGTTCCATCATTCCGACCCTGTCGAACCTGTTTTCTTTCGGGATATAGGTCATAGCGTGAAATGGTTTCTTGTCCTGTGTCAGTATCAAATTAAGCGGCCATCCTCCGCTTCCGGTCATCGCCTGGCATAATGCCATATAGATGCTGTCGATGTCAGGTCTTTCTTCCCTGTCAACTTTGATACTTACAAACACATCATTCATCAAAGCGGCAACTTCATTGTCCTCAAAGGATTCCTTTTCCATAACATGGCACCAGTGGCATGTAGAATATCCGATCGATAGAAAAACAGGTTTATCTTCATTTTTTGCCTTTTCAAATGCTTCCTCACCCCATGGATACCAATTTACGGGATTATTTGCATGCTGTAGAAGGTACGGGCTTTTTTCATTGATCAACCTGTTAGGTTTTGTTTTCTTCATGCCTGCATTCATTTTCCCGGCCTCACAAGCCTGAAAAAACCCGGGAAATCACCCATTGATCTTTGTTTGTGGGGCGGAAATATACCTTCACTTGCAGACCTGACCTCCTCTATGGAGTAAAAAGCCCTGGGATTGAACCTTTTAATTATTCCTGTAATTTTTTCAAGGTCTCGTCGCTTAATGATAGTATAAATGATTTTTACACTTCCCGTCGCTCCCTCCGCGTTAATGCTCGTAACACCAAAACTCTCTGACCTGAGTAATTCTATTAGCATGGATCCTTCATTTTTTGTAATAATTCGAACGATAAGGGTACCTATTGCCATTTTCTCTTCTATCCAGATACCCACGAAGTTTCCACAGGCAAAACCCCCTGCATAGGCAACATAATAAGTAATATTTGTCAAATTGCCAAAGACCTGGCCGATCGCAAAGAGCCAGATAATTATTTCAAAAAATCCAAAAACCGGGGCAAGCCATTTCATGCCCCTTGAAACAAATATTATCCTGATAGTTCCGAATGTAACATCTGCAATACGAGCTAAAAAAATAAGAATTGGCAATATGATCAACGAAAAAGTTCCTGAATCAAAGATATTTTCCATATTCTCCACTATTTTAATAAGGCCATCTCATTTGTTTTCCACATGTTGAACATGTTGTAGATATATGGGTGCCCCGGAGCCTTGTGTGCGCTGTTGCACCCTGGACCAAATATGCATGACAGTGCCTGCATATCTGCTTCTTAAACTCTTGCGGGATCCTGACCCTGTATCTCATCCCAATTTTCCTTGCCAGCTGCACATATCGGTTGCTATAACCGGGATTTTCCTTGAATTCGGTTCGAGCAAGCTCAAAAAGCCGGATGATGCGCTGGTAAGCCATATCTTTTGCCCAATCTTTTTGTTTTTTGCGCATAAAAGAAGTAATTGTCACGGGATTACAAATAATGTTCGTAGAAAAGAAGGTGAAGTTTTATTTTTGAACCAATGGTTCATGGCCGACTCTGTGGTTGATTTTCTTTGCCAGGACATGATTACCCGGAATAAATGAGAAAATCATAACAGGTCAGGCATATTACAGAAATCTGGTTCAAAGGGGAAAGAAAGCTCCCGACTTCAATCGTGGAGAGGGTCTCAATTAGAACAGCAGGATTTATGTTTTGGCTGCCCTGAAAATTATATCTATTACCGTAAATGCCAGCATGCTCAAACTCACGGCCGCATTTACATTAAAGAAGGCAACCTGGACTTTGGAAAAATTATCAGCTTTGACAAGAATATGTTCATACAATATAAGAGCGGCAATTACCACAAGCCCTATCTTAAAAATATTCCCGAGATCTAGCACGAACATCAACCATACGAGAAGTGCAAGCATCAAAAGATGTGACAGGAACGAAATAAAAAGCGCTCTTTTTACTCCAAAAACAGCAGGCACCGAATACAACCTGTTCTTAAGGTCAAAATCAATATCCATCAGTGAATATATTATATCAAATCCGGCCACCCATAAAGTGACCGCGAACATAAGGATCAGCATCGCGATCTCATTTGTTCCAAAAGGATAATTGAATTGTCCGGCTACGGCAAGCCATCCTCCCACAGGCGCATAACCCAGGTTCAAACCAAGGAAGAAATGTGATATGGGAAGGCTTCTTTTAAGATAAGGATATAGTATTGAAGTAACGGGAATAACAGGTGCAAGTAACAGGCATAATGGATTCAATTTATATGCTGAATAAAAAAGGAACAAATATGATATTATGATTATTGCCCACACTTCTATTAATGATATCCTGCCAGAGGGAAGTTCGCGATTCAGTGTCCTGGGATTTTTTGCATCAATGTCCCTGTCAATAAGGTTATTCAAAGCCATTGCAGCACTTCGTGCTCCCAGGAAAGCAAGTCCTACCCAGAACAGAATCGGGATGGCTGGAACGCCACCGCTTGCAAGAAAAGCTCCTAGATAGGCAAAAGGGATAGCAAAAAGCGTATGCTTGAGCATCACGAAATCCGAAAATATTTTCAATTTTTTCAGCATGAATAATCTTTTCTCTCTTGACCGATATTAACAACCTGATAGCAATGATTAACCTTTATTTTATCGGCTCGGCGGGAAGTGGCAAGTCTTCACTTACGAATGCTTTTTTCGGATGGATGGAAAACCAGAGATATGATTCAATTACGGTAAATCTTGACCCGGGCATCGAAAAAGCTCCTTATGTTCCTGATGTGGATATCAGGGACTGGGTAAAACTGGATGATGTAATGGAAGAATATAACGTTGGGCCAAATGGCGCCCAGGTACTTGCTGCTGATCTTCTTGCTTTGAATATCGACGAAATGAAAGAAATAATTGAAAGCTTTGAATCCGATTATGTCATTTTTGATACTCCCGGGCAGATGGAATTGTTCGTGCTTCGCCAGTCGGGTAAATTCCTTATTGATACTCTGGGCGCCGACCAGTCAATTATCGGTTTCCTGTATGACCCCATAATTTCAAAAACTCCTTCAGGTTTTATTTCATTAATGCTCCAGGCGGCATCAGTTCAGGTCAGGTTCAATGTTCCTTTTCTCAATATCCTGCCAAAATCCGATCTGCTGACCGAAGATGAACGAAACAGGATAATCAATTGGAGCATGAATATGGTGGATCTTGAAGATGAAATCCATAATGAGACACCATCAATGCAAAGCCAGCTCAGTATAGAGTTCCTTTCTGCTTTAAAATCATTCGGGGCAAGCCAGAATATCATCCCTGCCTCATCTACCTATGGTTCAGGAATGGAAGACATATACAACACGGTTCAGCAGATATATTTCGGAGGCGAGGACCTGAGCAGGGATTAATCTAATCCCAGCTCTTTCCATATCTTATCGATCCGCGCTGTTACCACTGTATCCATTTTCAAAGCATCCGGCCATTCTCGATTAAAACCTTCATCAGGTCCTTTTCGCGTGGCGTCAATTCCCATTTTGGAGCCAAGATTGGGAAGTGGCGATGCATGGTCAAGTGTATCTGTTGGCGCTTTATCTATGATTGTAACATCCATGGCCGGATCCATCCGGGTTGTTGTCGCCCACAGGACTTCTCTCATATCCTGGACATTCACGTCATCATCAAGTACGATAATAATCTTTGCAAACATCATCTGCCCCATTCCCCAAAGGGCGAACATGACCTTCTTTGCATGCCCCGGATAACGCTTCTTTATTGATACGATGCAAAGGTTGTGGAATACAGCCTCAACAGGGAGGTTGATATCCACAATTTCAGGAAGCTGCGCTTTCATGAGCGGCAGGAATATACGTTCAGTCGCCTTTCCAAGAAAGGCGTCTTCCATTGGCGGGATTCCAACAATAGTAGCATGGTAGATGGGATTTTTCCGGTGTGTAATGCATGTAATATGGAATACAGGGAATTCATCCGCAAGAGAATAATATCCTGTATGATCCCCAAAAGGTCCTTCTCTTAGCCGCTCTTTTTCATCCACATAGCCTTCAAGTACGATCTCGGCATGAGAGGGCACATAAAGATCAACGTTTTCACATTTTACGAGTTCCACGTTCTTTTTTCGAAGGAAACCCGCAAACATCATCTCATCAATAGTATCCGGAAGAGGAGCAGTAGCGCTATACACAACAGAAGGGTCAGCTCCTATTGCAACCGCAACTTCAATTTTCCCGTTACCATCGGCATAATCCCTCGCGCCGTGTTTATGGATATGCCAGTGCATGCCTGTGGTCTTGCCGTCATATACCTGCATCCTGTACATTCCTACATTCTGCTTCCCGGTTTTTGGATTTTTTGTGAATACAAGGGGAAGTGTTATGAAGGAGCCCCCATCACCCGGCCAGCATTTCAATATGGGAAAATCATTGAGAGAGAAGTTATCCCTGAGAATTACTTCTTTGCAGGGGCCTGATTTTACATATTTTGGAGCAAATGATGTAAGTTCAACCACCTCCGGAAGCTTCTTAATTCCTTCCCATAATCCCGATGGAGCTTCAAATTCCATAAGTTTGCGGATTCTTGCCCCGATTTCTTCAAGATCATTTACACCAAGTGCAAGGCACATTCTTTCCATAGTACCGAAGGCATTGGCAAATACAGGCATCCTGTAGCCTGAGACATTTTCAAATAAAATAGCAGGGCCGTTATTTTTCACGCATCTGTCAAGAATTTCAGTAATTTCGAGCTGGGCATTCACTTCAATTTTTATACGCTTAAGAAGACCTCTTTTTTCGAGAAGTTCAATAAATTCACGCAAATCCTTATAAGCCACTATAAGACCTCAGGAATTCTGCTGTTTTCATCAGGTTTTTGTTTAAAAGAGGACGCTTTTTGAAGACAGGACCGGTGTATGTATCCAAGTTGTTTTTTCTTCCAGTTCCTGGATTCATCGCTCATTCCTTCAACGGGTTCGTAAATAATGAGCATGTTTTTTGCATCCTCAGGGAACATGAGTTTTACAAAATCATCGCATATCAGGCATTTTTTCCACCGGGTATATTTTCGTTCTATCATGATATATTGACTGCGTTACGGGAATATATAAATATGCCGTTACGGCAGTTTATTTGAATTTTTCCCTGTAGGGAATATAAGGACATTTGATAGATAATATGTCCGATTTTAATGCTCATCATCACTATGACCGTAAACTATAAATACTTTAGTTCGCATAGATACGAATTGTAGTGGGCAGAGAAAATATTTTTTTTCGATACCACACCACCATAAATCCCAAAAGCCCACTACCTCCTATTTAATAGTCATTGGTACATTATGCTCATGTTTACGACACCCGTAAACTATATATACTTTAGTTCGTATATATACGAATTGTAGTGGGCAGAGAAAATATTTTTTTCCATACCACCATAATCCCCTTTTCTGCCCACGTACCTATCCTGTAAGTATCATTTTCTTAATTTTCCGCCGGCTATCTGTCCAGCTATATCAGATAATAGTAGCAATGGTATAACAGTCCAATTGAAACCTGAGAATATCCTTAATAAAAAAACAAATGGTACAGGTATATGAACTGCCATCATCCATTTTCTTGAGAACTTTGTAGCGTTGCTTCTCATATATCCAAACGGAATGTTAATCAAGAACACTATTAACATTAGTTCATTTATAGACATTTTTCTTCTCCTATCCTTATCCTAATGTTTTTAGGCTATTCTTGAATATGTAGTTTGTGGTGGTCTGGAAATGATGGAGAGTCCGTAATTGATAGTAATGAAAAATTGCAGATTATTCATACTCCCACAAATCGCGCCGCTTTCCCCAATTCCTCTTCTATCCTGAGCAACTGGTTATATTTTGCGTTCCTCTCGCTGCGCGCCGGCGCACCGGTTTTTATAAGCTCGGCGCCGATCGCGACCGAGATATCCGCAATAGTGGTGTCTTCGGTTTCTGCGGACCTGTGGCTTACTACGACCTTGAACCTGTTCTTTTGCGCAAGCTGCGCCGCATCAAATGCCTCTGAAAGAGTGCCAATCTGGTTCACCTTGAGGAGCAGTGCATTCCCAGCTTTCATTTTTATCCCCTTCTCAAGCCGCTTTACATTCGTCACAAAAAGATCATCGCCTATGATTATGGTATTCTTTAATTTTTTTGTCAATTCAGCAAAATCCTGGAATGATTCCTCCTCAAAAGGATCTTCTAGTGAAAGGATCGGATATGTTTTGACAAGGTCAGAATAGAAATCCACCAATTCCCCGCCTGAGAATTTCTTTCCATCAACGTTATATTTACCATCCTTGTAGAACTCAGTGGCTGCAGAATCAAGGCCGATTGTTATTTTCTTATTATAACCTGCTTCTTCTATAGCCCCGGCAAGAGCATCAAGCGCATCTGACGTATTCTTAAGAGGGGGAGCATATCCGCCTTCATAGCCCACATTGACCGCTGAATTGCCATATTTTTTTGCAAGTATGGCGCCGAGTATATGGTATGTTTCAGCTCCCATGCGCAGTGCTTCTGAAAAAGTCTTTGCGCCGCCGGGCTGTATCATGAATTCCTGTATTGCAAGCTCATTACCTGCGTGTTTTCCGCCGTTGATCACATTCATGGTGGGAACAGGAAGTGTAAATGCATTCGTTCCGCCAAGGTATCGGTATAGTGAAATACCGAGGGAATCAGCCGCCGCATGAGCAACACCAAGTGAAACCCCAAGAATGGCATTGGCGCCAAGCTTAGACTTGTTTTCCGTTCCGTCAAGTTCCAGCATTATTGCATCTATTTCGCGCTGGTCGCGTACGTCCAGGCCAAGGAGAGCTTGCGCTATTTCAGTATTGACATTATTTATGGCTTTGACCACACCTTTGCCCAGGTATCTCTTATCCTTATCCCTTAGCTCAAGCGCTTCGAACGTGCCTGTGGACGCTCCTGATGGAACGCTTGCGCGCCCAAATCCGCATTCTGTATAAACATCGACTTCAATGGTTGGATTTCCCCTTGAATCCAGGATTTCTCTTGAATGAATATGTTCAATCGTAAACAATGAATATCACCTTTTTGACTTAATAGTCTGAGACCCTACTTAATTCTAACGAAAAATTAAATCAAAAACATAATATTGAAACAACAATCATACACAAATAAATTGGAGAAAAATATGGAAAATAAGCGATTTAAAAAATGGCATTTAACATTAAAAGTTTTGCCAATAGTAATCTTAATTATCTTTTTAAAACTTCTTGCCCATCAATTCAACCTGGAGTTCCTCACTTTAAATCCGTTATTTACCGGCATTGTTACTGCTAATATATTCCTCCTGGGTTTTCTCATCGCTGGTGTTTTGTCTGATTATAAGGAAAGTGAAAAATTACCCGGAGAGCTGGCAACGAGCATTGAAACGATCGTTGATGAATGTTTGATAATCTATAAGAGCAAGAAAGCAAAGCCGGCAGAAGAATGTTTACAGCATACTTTACAATTGATATGTTCCATTAACGACTGGTTTTACAAAAAAGAACATACAAGAGCATTAATGGATAAACTTTCCAATTTTAATGATTTTTTCCTTGTTTTTGAGTCGTTAACCCAGGCGAATTTTATTGCCAGATTAAAACAGGAACAAACTGCTATCCGACGCATATTGATCCGAATTCATACTATTCGTGAAACCTCTTTTGTATCGAGTGGCTATGCAATTGCAGAAGCAATTGCTCTAATTCTTGCTATCGGGCTAATATTCGTCAAGATCGATCCTTTTTATGAGGCACTATTTTTTGTGAGTGCCATCACGTTCCTACAAATATATATGATCCTTTTAATTAAAGATCTTGATAATCCATTCGATTATTATGGTGACGATAGAGGATACGACGAGGTTTCTTTAAAGCCTCTGTATGATTTAAAGGTAAGGATTGAAGAAAAAATAAGTTTGCATATTTTAAAATAAAAATACAAGTTATGAAAATAAAAAAACACAAAATCAATATAAATATTATCCTAATTATTATTAGTATAATAATATTATTAATAGCATTTTATATTACCTCAATAATTCCAATTGAAATGTGTTCAGGAAATGATTGTCCAACTCAAACACCATCATCCGGGGTAATTCCAGCACAGGATAAATCGCCGGGTCTAACAATCGCATATATTGGCGATGCAGAACCTGAGAGTTCTTCTGATGTAAAAGAATTAACCAAAGACCTTAATCAGGTCATACCACAGTCACCAACCGGTAGAGTGGATGCCATATTTTTTATGGGAGATATGACCAAAATATCACTAACAATAAAAGCTGTTGAGTCATCAGATGTAAATAATGTACCTGTATATTTTGTGATAGGAAATCATGAGGCTCAATCAAGCGATGAAACAGCTATAATTCGAGGAAGATATTCAGCTTCAATATTTCTATTAAATCCCGGACCGCCAGGAACAGATAAAACCACTTATTCGATGAATGTCGGAAATATGCATGTTATAAACATGAATGAATATTGGAATGGCGCAACAGATGATTCATATCTGAAATATTCCTCAACTGATGGCGGTTATATTCCGGACACCTTATATGATTGGATGAGTGCTGACCTATCAAAAACATCTGATTGGAAAATAGTGGTTGGACATGACCCATTGTATCCCAAGTCAAAACATGTAGGTAATTCGTTAGACGCAAATAAAGCCAACAGGGATAAACTTCAGGCATTATTTGAATCCAAAAATGTTGACCTTTTCATCGGCGGGCATACCCATAACGCAGGTGTTCAAAACGTAAGAGGAGTATATCATGCCAATACAGGCGTAATCGGTCCAGGTGCTGATGGTTCAGGTGACGGGGTCGCATCAATTTCATATACTTATACTACTGCAAATAGCTTGATAGTGACAATAAAACAAGAAGATCCGACATGGAGTACACCAAGAACATTAATAACAAAGACAATTAGCAGATGATGCCTGACTTTGCTTTTCTTGCATCCTCCATTATTTTTTCCTCATCAAAGCCAATTATTTTATGATCTTCCATTAATACTTTCCCATTTACTATTGTTGTTCTCACGTGACAGCCCGATCCCCCATTCACCAGCGAGCTAATAAGATCGCAAGATATGAATGTGGGCTCATCCACATCTACAATAATGATATCTGCAAGGCACCCTGTCTTAAGCATCCCTGCATTTATCCCCATTGCTCGCGCACCATTCACCGTGGCCATTTCAAGCACTTGCAGCGCTGGCATAGTCCGCGGGTCCTTGCTCTTATGAAGCAGCGAAGCAGCCCTCATTTCCTTCCACATGTCAAGACTCACGCCTGATGCTGCGCCGTCAGTGCCCAGGGCTACATTTATGCCCTTTTCAAGCATTTCAGGGATACGCGCGATCCCGGCGCCAAGCGCCATATTGCTTGAAGGGCAATGAACGACGTTCACCCCTTTATTTTTCAATATTCCAATATCGTCATCAGATAACCAGATGCAGTGTGCTGCGAGCACATTCGGGCCAAGCATGTTGATATCGTCCAGAAGGTTAACCGAGCACATCCCGTAACGTTTTTTCATCAAATTGAGTTCATCTTCCGTTTCAAGCACATGGATATGGATTCTTGTGCCTGTTTTTTCGGCCAGTTCCCTGACCTTGATCAAAAATTCTTTTGAACAGGATTCTGCAGAATGAGGTGCATACATCGTTGTTATCCTGCCCCGGGCTGCACCATCCCATTTTCTTACGAAATCTTCCCTGTTCTTAAGTTTAGTCCGGGAATCTTCATTGAGCCCTTGTATCATCCCATATCCCAGCGCTGCTCTCATGCCTGTTTCTTCTACAGCTTTTGCCACTTCATCCATATAAATATACATATCAGCAAACGATGTTGTCCCGGATCTTATCATCTCAAGCGCTCCAAGGCGCGCACCCGCCCGAACATCCCCAGGCGTGAGTTTCGCCTCAGCCATCCTGATTTTTTGGGTCCATTCCATATGAGGCAGGTCCCTGGCATACCCCCGTAAAAGCGTCATGGGAAGATGCGTGTGGGCATTGATAAGACCGGGCAATACTGCGCATCCTTTTGCGCTGATAACCTTTTGTGCGTCTTCTTTTATTTCCTTACCCACAAATGTTATGACACCATTTTCGATGCAAACTGTGCCATTTTCAATAATTGAACCATTCATTGTGAGCAATGTGCCCCCTTTGATTACCAGGTCTGCCATGAATTGTACTAATAGCAGGTATAATAAAATAAGTTTTCCAGATGCAAAAACTTTTAATCTTCTCATGCTTTTAAGCTTAAACCATGAAGAAAGTTGTACTTGCTTATTCAGGCGGACTTGACACCTCCGTGTGTATTCCCCTTTTAAAAGAACATTATGGCTGCGATTATGCCGTTACTGTTACGGTTGATGTGGGACAGCCGGAAAAAGAGATCGAGCTGGCAGAGATAAAAGCCCAGAAGATCAGCCAGAAACATTATACCATTGATGCTAAAGATGAATTCGTAAAAGATTATATTTTTCCTCTCATAAAGGCGAACGGGAATTATGAAGGATATGTCCTTGGAACATCGATAGCACGTCCTCTTATAGCGAAAAAAGTCGTGGAGATAGCCCAAAAGGAAAAAGCTCAGGCTCTTGCCCATGGATGCACCGGGAAAGGGAATGACCAGTTGAGATTTGAGACCGTTTTCAGGAGCACTTCCTTTGAGGTTCTAGCCCCCATGCGAGATATGAACCTAACAAGGGAATGGGAAATGGAATATGCAAAAAAACACGGTATTCCTGTGGCTGCAAGCAAATCAAAACCATGGAGCGTGGATGAAAATATCTGGAGCAGAAGTATCGAAGGCGGAAGGCTTGAAGAACCGGATTTTATTCCACCTGAGGAGATATATGAATGGACGGTCTCCCCTGAAAAAGCACCTGCTGCTCAGATAATTGACATTGGTTTTGAGAAAGGTGTCCCCATATCTCTTGACAGGGAAAAATCAGATGGCATTACATTGATCATGAAACTTAACAGGATTGGCGGCTCTCATGGTGTTGGACGCACGGATATGATCGAGGACAGGGTTCTTGGAATAAAAGCGCGTGAGAACTATGAACATCCGGCAGCTACGATATTGCTGACAGCCCATAAGGATCTTGAGAGACTCGTACTTACAAGGGATGAATTGAGATTTAAGAGCATCGTTGATGAAACATGGAGCGAGCTTGCATATAAAGGCCTTGTGGATGAACCGCTGTATTCGGATCTGAACGCTTTTATCGATAAAACGCAGGAAAGAGTGACAGGGAACGTCAAAATGAGACTCTACAAAGGAAACGCCGGGGTTGTTGCAAGATTTTCACCCTATGCATTGTATTCTGCCGATATATCCTCATTTGACAGCAAGACCATTGACCAGAAGGATGCAGAGGGATTCTGCAAATATCACGGCTTCCAGGCGCGGTTATTCAAAAAGCTGTGATGAGCTTCATGGTTCATTCAGGAACTAAAATCAAAAAATGTGGAAATTGAAAAAAAATTTCAGCTGATGCGAAACAACAACCCATCTTGTTTGATGAACCCCTCATCAACCATTTGTTTGATGATCTTTCGGGTTCTTTCTGGTTCCCTTTTTATACAGATCATGAGATCCTTTTCGCTGATCTCGCCTTTTTCAAGCATAATTTTTAATACCAAGCCTCGTATCTGGCGGTCAGATCCTTCAAATCGGGACTGTTTAGAATAAGAACTACTGCGCCTGTTAGGGTTTGGGACGTTATTTTTGAGCATTGCCCCATAATCCATCAAGGCATAGTACCATTCTCTTGGATTTTCCCTATCAAGAGTCCTTTCAACGAGTGGAATAATAGCATTATCATTGATCCCTTCCTGATCATGAAAAAAGAAATGAATGAAGACCCTCCTGATATTTGTTTCTATAAAAAGAGCAGGTTTATTCCATGCAAAGGCAACGATCGATGAGGCAGTCGCTTTACCAATACCGGGAAAGGTCTGGAGGATAGTCTCATCTTCAGGGAGGCGACCATTGAATTCCGTCATAACTCGTTTGGCTCCTTCTTTGAGAGCCTTAGCTCTTCGGTTGTATCCCATTCCCTGCCATACACGAAGGACCTCTTCCAGAGGAGCGTTGCTCAAAGAAGAAAAATCCGGAAATACTTTCATGAACTGTGCATATTTTAGAATGACCCGCTCGACCTGAGTTTGCTGGAGCATAATCTCCGATACGTAGATGTGATACGGTTCAACAGTATGTCTCCAGGGAAGATCTCTCTTGTTGGTGGTGTAATAATTCCATACAATTTCCCTGAAAAGAGAAAAAGACTGGCCACATAATCCGTATTTATTCAGATCTCTTCGAAAAGCAGTGAGAGAATCAGTGGTTTGGGATATCATGATTCGGGATTCTTTTTCTTCGAGGCTGATACAAACCGCCCAGGAGAAGTGTCCGATTGCAAGATAATCACCTAAATCCACATGGAATGATTATTTTCCCGTATAGCTCAAGGCTCATTTCCTGGGCTCTTTGCTGTTTTTAAGATCAATTGCAAGTTTGATAATGCCATGAACCATATTCTCTAAATCTTCCTGCGTGTATGGATTTTTTTGTATCTCATCCCAATCTTTTGTAGTATCCTCATCATTTGGCCCAACCCAGGACGTGATCATATCCTGGGGCATATGGAATCCCAGCCAGTTCAGAAAATTCATGAGATTTCCTGCAACGTGCTGAACACCATCTACATGACCTATCACGATCAACCCGGCTACTTTATCTTTGATCAATTTCTTACCAAACCAAACATCAGAGTTCTCGATACAGTTCATTCTTTCAATAAATTTTTGCATCAATGCAGAATGATTATTCCATCGTATTGGTGTGGCAAGGATCAAAACATCAGTCTCAAGGATCGCGTCATAGATTATTTGCATCTGGTCATCTTCATATTTCATGGAATCCTGGCAGGGATACGTGCAGTAACCAGGATCCTGGGAATAATTACCCTCACAATCATATATTTTCAGATCCTGCAACCGTATGAAACGAGGAACTGCTCCGGACTCTTTTACCATATCAAGCGCCTGTAACAATATCTGTTCAGATTTGCTCATACCTGCTTTCTGTCTGGCTGAGCCGGATATGCCAAGCACTTTGATCCCCTGTGCTTTTACCTCATCTGGGGCTGGGATCACATGGACTCCCAATTTCCTTCCACTCGGGTGTGCAGTCATAAGGAAGTATTATATCTTAGTAATATTAAACATTGTTCTATTGGCAAAGTGAGGTGTTTTATTTGGATAAATATGAAGCATCTGTTGCGCAGATAATGAAAATGGGCGATAAAGAACGAGAAGAAATGGTCGCTATCAGGAAAAAATTATGTATTTGCGGCAGGTGCCCTACGTATAATGATTGTGCACAAGAAAAAAAGGAAATATGGTATTGCGCCCTTGGAAAAAGTCCTGAATGCATCAAGGGGAAAATGGGATGCATTTGCCCAAAATGTCCAATATTCGAAGATATGGGGCTTAAGAAATCATATTTCTGTGTGCGAGGATCTGAACGAGAACAAAGGGGGATGTGATCTTTCATATATATGCTGTAAAATCAATATTTTTCGATACAAAATTATTAATAGTCCGGGGAGATATGTAATTCATGGGGATAACAACATGAAACAAACAAACGCATACGTTCGAACATTTTCAGTATTCATCTGTTTCTTGCTTTCTGCAACACAAATATATGCTCATTCCCCGCTCATTCCCGGTATTAATGATGGTCTCAACTCAGCAACTTTCATATCTGACCCTACAAAATCATGGGCGATCTATGGAGAACTCCATGAAGGCAAAGAGGCACAGTATTACCGATTCGACATCAATGAAACCCAGAAGATCCATATATCCCTGCTAAAATCCACTGATCCCGATAACCGGGATTTTGTTCCCAGCTTTGCGCTCATGGGTCCGGGATTACAAGGCCAGGGCGATCTCCCGGCATTTGTGGAAGTACCGGCTGGAGCAAATGCCAATGTTATCTCAGGCGTGCAACCTACCCTGGGAACATATGAACCTTTCTCAGCGAGCAGTTTTTATTCACTCGCTGATCTGGAAATAGATGCCCCGGTATCGGGTTCGTATTACATTGCAGTCTATGAACCCAGACGAGGCGGTCAATATAGCCTTGCTGTAGGTGACCGCGAAGCTTTCTCGCTCAGTGAATGGATATTCATACCTATCAAATTACTATCCATATATCAATGGGGAGGACAAAGCCTTTTCATAATATTCCTCCCCATTATCGCGACTCTTGCCATCGGTCTTTGGATCTTTCGAAGAAAGGGCTGGATGCCAAAGACGCCTTTTGAATGGGCCGGGATCCTGGCTGGTCTTTTATTTTTTGGCAGTGGAGTTCTGTTTTTATTCGAAATGTTCCTGGCGCTGACCCGGGTTTCACCGGTGCCAGAGATCGTGATCACCATTATCCTGGGTATTTTGCCCATCATTCTGGGCATCGCAGTCATTCGAATTATCGTGAAAAACAGGGAAAAGGTTGTCATGGGAAAGAGGGCTTTCCTTTTCGTCATAGGGATACTGGCCTTCTTCTTGTGGGCTGGTTTCTTACTGGGTCCTGCCCTTGCAATAGCAGCCAGTTTCATGCCCCAAAAAAAAAACTATAATCTCAGGAAATCAATACATTGAATTGAGGTAAACCATGAAAGAAAAGAAATTTAATAATCATTATGTTCTTTAACGAAAACATTGAAACCCTGAACAGGAGCGAGTTAGATTCGCTTGTAGAAGAGCGCATACGCTATACGGTCAAATATGCCAGTGAGCACTCCCCATTTTACAGGAAATGGTTCAAAGAGAATGGGATAGATCCGTGCAATGTTCGCACGCATGAAGACCTCAGGGAATTGCCCATAATATCAGGAAGGACAATACGCGAGAACCAGCCTCCTGAGACTGCGGATTTCCAGTTCAAAAGCGTAGCGTGGAAGGATGTTTTCACCCTCCATGAAACATCAGGGACGAGCGGTAATCCCAAGGCTTTCTTTCTCACCTGGGAAGATTGGCAGCGATACGCAGAAAAATATGCACGGATCTTTGTTTCCCAGGGTCTTGGGCCAGAAGATCGCGTGATCGTGTGCGCTTCATACGGCATGAACGTGGGCGCCAACACGATGACACTTGCCGCTCGCGATATCGGCATGACCATTATCCCGGAAGGGAAATGCACGTTTCCTCTTCGAGTCATGAAGAACTATCAACCAACCGCTATTGTTGGAAGCATCTTCAAGCTCATTGGACTTGCACGGCAGATGAATAAGGAAAATATGATTCCTCAAGAATCCAGTATCAAGCGTCTTATTGTAGGGGGTGAAAGTTTTGCAGAAGAGTCCCGCGCATACCTTGCAGAACTGTGGGATCGGGATGTATATAACTCGTATGGAAGTACCGAAGGAACGATGTGCGGTGAATGCACAGATCTGAGTGGCCTCCATGTGCCTGAAGACTTCGTACACCTTGATATTTATGACCCGAAACTGAAAGATTTCGTTGCGGATGGCGAATGCGGAAGGATGGTACTTACAACGCTGTTACCGGTGGGTGCCAAGAGCGGAACTCTCCTGCTTAATTATGATACGGATGACACAACAGTTGTTACAACAAGAGATAAGTGTGCATGCGGAAGAACGCACATGAAAATCCTTAACCCACAGCGTGAATCTGAAACATTCTGGGTCGCAGAGACCCCATTTAATCGTGTGGATATGGAGCGGGGCGTATTCCAGCGTGAGAATATGGAATACCTTACCGGTGAATATGAGGCCTTCCTGTACGGCGGGGATGATGAAGGAGAGACCATAATGAGAGTGAGTGTGGAATGCCTTGACCAGCAAAAGTGCGACCGAAAACTGGTTGAAGAGAACTTCCTGAAGGCTTTTTTTACGTATAAGCTGCGTCTTGCAGAAGCGTATGCCAGTGGGACTTTCAAGATCGTCTTTAACTTTGTGGGTCTTTCGGAACTTGAATTGTATCGTATCAAAGGAAGACCAAAAAGGATAGTGGATAGAAGATAAATATAAACAATATTATTAAACAGGTGACACCATATGATAAATATGACATTTTCAGACCAGAAGAAATTGATCTTCAGCATATTCATCTGTCTGTTCGCGGGTTTTATAGGTTCGTATTTTACCACCCCGGCGATCCCGACATGGTTTGCAACACTTCAGAAGCCATCTTTTGCCCCCCCAAACTGGGTATTTGCCCCTGTATGGACCTCTCTTTATATAATGATGGGGATCTCATTATTTCTCGTGTGGCAAAAGGGCCGGGAGGACAAAACAGTAAAAGCGGCCATATATCTTTTCGCAGGTCAGCTTGTCCTCAATGCGTTGTGGTCTTTTGTGTTCTTTGGGCTCAGATCGCCTCTTTTGGGTCTCATTGAAATAATCATTCTGTGGATCGCAATATTAGCGACGATAATGAGTTTCATGAAGGTATCAAGAACAGCGGCCTATTTGCTCATTCCATATTTCCTATGGGTAAGCTTTGCTTCGATCGTAAATTTCTCAATATGGAGCCTCAATCGTTGAGATTGTGGATATGATATAATCAATGAAGATAGAACGACTTGGGACTCTAAAAGTCGAACTCAGAGTTGTCTGAGAGACTGTTCCCTACAAACGTGTGGGTAGCAAACTCACATTAGCTATTTATCAAAGTATACATGATTTACAACTAATTATTAGAATAGATTCAGACCCTAAGATTAAAAAATGGAGTTTATCAAAGGTTATCATGAAAATAATCTCGGTTATAGGATATAAGAAAACAGGGAAAACCACATTAGTGGAAAAACTTGTATGCGCCTTGAAAAACTATGGCTCCGTAGGAACAATAAAACATTTGCATGAACATAATATGAACAATCCAGGTACAGACACATGGAAACATGCCAGTGCTGGCGCTGATGTGGTTATTGGTGTCACTCAAAGTGAACTTATAAAATTCTCGCGTGAAAATAATCTTACAAAGGCCCTGGATGAACTTGCAGATACAGGAGTGAATTTTGGAGTGATCGAGGGTTTTAAAGAAAGTAAATTGCCTAAAATAGCGCTGGGTAATGTTGAGGCCATTAATATTCTCAAAAGGTTGGATAAACCTGAGAGTGCGGATATTGAAGCCATTATCAATATAATACGTGAACAACCGGAATATCATACTTTGAACTCATTACTTGCCACAATCCGTAGTTCCAGGGATATAGACAAAAGTGGAGCCATCGGGACTTTCACAGGATTTGTCCGGGCAGCAGAAAAAGAAATCCGAACAGAGTTTCTCGAATTTGAGGAATATAGGGATGTTGCTAGAAAAAAGATGAATGAACTATGCTCAGAACTTAAACAAAAAGATGGGATTATCGATGTCCTGATGCATCATAAAACAGGCATCATTTTGAAAGGAGAGGATATAGTGTATATTGTCGTGGCTGCAGCACACAGGGAACAACTTTTTTCTGTTCTAAGGGAAGCTATCGAACGTTTGAAGGCGCAAGTGCCAATCTGGAAAAAGGAGCATACGCAAAATGGTGAATTCTGGGTGCACGACACAAACAATAGTTAAATGAGATATGTCCTGTTCAGCACTCATTCTCGCTGGCGGAAGAGGCAGCCGCCTGGGATTCCGGGAAAAAGCCCTTCTTGATATAAGTGGGAAACCTTTGATAGCTTTTGTCATCGAAAGCCTGGAAAAAGTAGTTGACGAAATAATAATTTCCGTTCGCGATGAGGCACAGGGTGAGCTTTTAAAGACGTTATTTCCGGACATGCGGTATGCTTATGACATGTATGAAAACACAGGTCCGCTCGCAGGCATACTTTCAGGGCTTTCCATCTGTAAGGACGAGTATTGTTTTATTGCAGCATGCGATATGCCTTTTATTAATGAAAAGGCCGTACATTTGCTTTTTTCAAAGTGCAGGGATTATGATGCAGCTATCCCACGACAGGGTGATGGATTTCTCGAACCCCTTCATGCTGTTTATAACAGCAGATCAATGATGAGTGAAACAAAGAAATCTCTCGAAAAAAGTGAAACTACTATACTTGCACCTATTTCAAGACTGAATGTAAATTATGTGCCTTTTGAAGAGATAAGCAAAATAGACCCTGAATTAGCAACATTTATGAATATCAACACCTGCGAGGATATAAAAAAGATTGATTTATGAAGCCTCCGATAATCTGCATAGGAGGAAAAAGTAAAAGCATGAAATAATGATCATGGAAGTATGCAAAAGCAGGAGCGGATACAGTGGCTATTTCATCATCGATGAAATTTGCAGTCATAATAAAAGCAAGTGGCGAACCCGATATTGATGACATCATTGAAAAACACTTCGCAGAGGATATTGAGTTATTCAAACGAGGGTGCGAAGTTGTAGCAGTTATCGACAAAAATGTTGGAAGGGAGGACATACCAGGACTTGCAAATATAGTGGCAAGATTTTTGTGAGAGCAAGAGGTAGTTCACTTCCCAACATACGGATTGAACTCATTTGTATAGAAATCTGATGGTTTATACTCACCATCTTTTATTCTTCCATCCTTTACTAACTCATCGATCCAGAACTGCACATCGCTATCCCGAAGGAGTGCATGTTCCCTGACACCAAAACCTTTCCAATATTGTGCAATTTCAGGATTCCCGCCCTTAGCTTTCATTATGTTAGCTGCCAGCTCCTTCGCTTTGTCCGGATGGTCTTTTGCCCAGTCCGCAGCTTTCGCGCTTGCCTCTACGAACTGCCTCACAGCCTCAGGATTTTCTTTTATGAATTTTTCTGACATGAACATACCGCAATGGGTCTGGTTCCCGATGATATCATAATCAGTAAACAGCACCCTTATGCCGCCTCCTGCTTCCATTTTGTCGATCTGGGCACCCACAGGGGCGACTACATCAACAAGTCCCTGGCGCAGCACTTCTTCATGATGGCTCATTACAAGAAGCTGCACATCATCTTTTGACATATTGTTCCTTGAAAGATATTCACGCGTCACATAATCAGCATGTCCTCCCAGTGTATGTACTGCGATTTTTTTGCCTTTCAAGTCTCTTGCGCTCCTGATACTGCTGTTTTCAAGTACGATCCACTTGGACAGGTATGGTGACCCTTCATACCAGCTCTCAGGCGAGTTACCCATTGGACCTGCCACTGCTTTAATTTCCGCGCCTCTCACTTTTGCATTGATTATCGGGACCCAGGCTGAATGTCCCACATCACTGCTGCCTGTAGCCACGGACATGATATCTTCAGGACCTCCTGTTGTTGAGCCCAGACGGTTTATGGTTATTCCCCTGAAATATCCGAGTTCATGTGCAAACTCATACGGTTCAACAACTGCTGATGATGAGAGATAACGTATGGTAACAACGTTTTCTTTTGTTTGATTGTCTTCTTGCAGGCTTTTCTCATCTGTTAAACATCCAGCCACGGCGATAATGGCTATGACAATAACAGCTACCCATATTTTTATTTTATTGTTCATTTTGAACACCCGTATATATTTCACTATATTTCATCATCTATATTTCCTCTTTCCATTTGACCACTTTTTTTTCAATCCACACAAACGAGTAATTCGTGATCAATCCCATAGCTGCAAGCACAACGATTGCCGCATACATTTCCGGGATCATGAAATTGAACTCCCAGTTCTTGATCGAATACCCTAAGCCGGATGTTGCACCTATCATTTCCGCAGCCACCAGCACAAGTATGGAATGAGTGGCAGAGAGCCGCAAACCCACGAACAATGAGGGAAGCGAAGAAGGAAGAACCACTTTCCTGAAAATGGAGAGGTCATTTGAACCCATGGAACGCGCTGATTTTATCAACAGGAGATCAACGGTTTTTACACCGTTTATGGTATTGAGCAGTAACGGCCACTGGGAGCCCCAGAATATCACAGCGATCTTTGATATCTCACCTATCCCGAAGAACAACAAAAATACAGGGAACAGGGACAACGATGATACCTGGCGCATGGCCTGTACAAGACCGTCCGATATCTCTTCAAAACCCTTATACCAACCCATCAGGAATCCTAAAGGTATCATTGTTATTACAGCAAGCGCAAATCCCGTGAAAGCACGCTTGAGACTGATACTCATGTGAATCCAGAGTTCACCGGATTCGATAAGCCTGACAAGCGCCTGAAAAACTTCAGATGGCGGTGAAAGAAATGTTTTACTGATTATCCCGCTTACCGGCAACAACTCCCATACGATAAAAAAAATAACAAGAGCGACACTTCTCTTAAAATGCCTATATAGCATTCGCTCCCTCCCTGACAAGTGTTCCCACATCATGTCTCAGTTTCATGAAATCCTGTGTAAGCCTGTGTTCTTCCTGCCGCGGCCTTGATAAGGGCACATCAATTATCTTTTTAATAGCACCAGGTCTTCCCGACATAACAGCTATTCTGTCAGCAAGGAAAACCGCTTCTTCAATATTATGAGTTACGAACAGCACTGTCTTCCTGGTTTCATTCCAGATACGAAGAAGCTCAACCTGCAGGATTTCCCTTGTCTGGGCATCAAGTGCAGCAAATGGTTCATCCATCAATAGAATATCCGGATCATAAGCAAGCGCCCTTGCAATAGCTACGCGCTGCTTCATTCCGCCGCTTAATTCATGAGGATAATGTTTTTCAAATCCCAAAAGGCCAACAAGTGAGATATATTTTCTACAGATTTTATCTCTTTCGGGCTGCTGCACACCCTTTTCCTCAAGTCCATATGAAATATTTCCTATCACGGTACGCCAGGGGAAGAGTGCATATCCCTGGAATACGATCCCCCGGTTATGGTCAGGTCCGGTTATCATTTCATCATCGATATAGATGCTGCCTGATGTAGGTTTTATGAGTCCTGCCACTATCTCAAGAAACGTTGATTTCCCGCATCCGCTTGGGCCTATGATTGCAAAGAATTCCCCTTTTTCTATCCTGAGGTTTATACCCGCAAGAGCGATTGATCCCTGTCCTTTGTCCTTTTTTTGGAATTCTTTTGTTATGTTCTCTGCTCTTACTTTTATCATTCTCTTCTCACGATAGTTATCTTACTCTCGATATTCGTTAAGCATCCTCATATAAGTTTTTATGCCAGATACCGATGCAATAGTAATGGTCAGCGTGCCAGCTTTCTGACAGCAGCCTTGAAGTCCTTCTAATCTCATGAAAGGCATTGGAATGTAGTTATGGAAAGGGCAAAGTACCCACAGCACTTTATTTTCGATGGGATTGGTTATTGATAAGAATTGCCAAAAGGAGAGCTGTTGTGTATCGGCTTGACTGATGATGGTTATGCACCAGTGCGTAAGGTTTATAAGTTACTGTGGGCAATTATATATTAAGGGACGGGGGATATTATGCTTAAAACATACAAGAAAAAATTTTCCAGAGCAATAGCTGATAAAGATTTCGTCAATTCAATATCTGAATACATAAGTGAACTGGGTATTTGCCCCGAACATGTATGTCGATATTGCAAGGGTCGATCTTGTAAAGATCATGAAGGATTCTATGATATTGATGAATGCCCAGCTAATCTGAAAAAGAGATTAGGAAATTGGTTTGTTTTACCCAAATCAGCCTGGAATCCTCAGTGCCAGGGAAGAGATTGTGATATTCTTATGATCTGTTTTGTATCTGCTGTCAGAGAACTTTTTTATGACACGCATGGGAGAATCTGGTATCCTGAGGTAATTGAGAAAATCAAACAATACGATTTGTGGGAACAACCTGGATTTGAGCCTGTTGATTGGATGAGTCAGCAAAGGAGCAAATTCACCTGAAATATGAATATGATGAGAGACGTCGCAATCATCGGATGCGGTATAACGAAATTCGGGCACCTTGATGGAAAAGACCTGATGGACATTCTCGTGGAGGCCTCGCTCAATGCGATCGACGATGCCGGAGCCAGCGAATTTGACTTCGATTCGGTCTACGTTGGGAACATGCTTGCCGGGGAGCTTTCCCATCAGACTGCAATTGCAAGCGCCCTGGTGGATCGGATCAACCTGATTCCTGCATCTGCCGAACGAATTGAGAATGGACCGGCGTCAGGGGGATCGGCGGTTAAGAATGGCTTTTTTGCGGTAGCTTCCGGAGCAAGCGATCTGGTGCTTGTCGCTGGTGGAGAGAAAATGACCGGGGTTAATACCGGCACAATCTCCGACCTCATGGCTACGCTGAACCACCCTACCGCAGAATATGTACACGGCGCTACAATGCCTGCGATGGCAGCACTATTTACCCGCCTTTACATGGAACGCTACAGCCTCACCGAACGCCACCTGGCGATGGTAGCTGTGAAAAATCATGCAAATGGTTTGAAGAATCCCTGCGCTCAACTGCATAAGCTATGCACTGTTGAAGATGCTCTGAGTTCAGCTATGGTTTCAGACCCTTTGAGGCTCTACTACTGCTGCCCGATCAGTGACGGGGCGGCAGCGGTAGTTTTGTGCCCTGCCAAGAAAGCAAAGGAGTTCACTCCAAAGCCTGTAAAAATCCTTGGTTTTGGACACGCAACAGACACCCATGCTTTCCAGGAGCGAGAAGATCCGATAGTCCTCAAATCTGTCAAGATCGCAGCACAGCAAGCGTTCAAGATGGCAAATATCAAGCCCGAAGATATCGATGTCGCCGAACTGCATGATGCATTTGAGATCCTGGAAATTGCAGAGAGTGAAGATATCGGATTTTTCAAAAAAGGCGAGGGACAATTGGCGGTTGAGAAAGGCGTCACAGCTATCGATGGCGAGCTTCCCATAAATCCTTCTGGTGGATTAAAAGCCAGGGGTCATCCTGTGGGAGCGACTGGAGTTGCGCAGATCGTGGAGCTTGTCTTGCAGCTGCGCGGCGAAGCCGGCGAGAGACAGGTCAGGGATGCACAGCGAGCACTGGCATGCAATTTTGGCGGTTTTGGTAACAATACGCTTGTTCACATTCTGGAGCGAGGCAATTGAAATGCAGGAAAAAATGATGGGATTCATGTGCAAGAAGTGCGGCAAGGTCATGTACCCAAAACACGAGCGTTGTTTGGGTTGTAAGAACACAGAATTTGATGAAGTCAGCCTTGGAGATGAATGCCATTTAATCACTTTTACGAAGCTCTATGCTCTGCCCAGAGGGATCGAAATGTCCCCTTTGACCCTGGGCATAGTGGAATTCAATAACAAAGTTCGAGCAATGGGGCAAATAATGGCCGATGACCCAGAGCCGGGCATGGACCTGCATCCGGTGTGGGCGAAGCTGCGCACAATCGATGAGAAAGAGGTATATGGATTCAAATTCGATTCTATAGTATAGGAGTGATATGATTTTATCAGAAGAAGAACTGAAAGAAATAGAAAAAAAAGCGAAGGAATGGGAGAGCACGACTCTCAAGAATGTGCTCGAGAAAGTTCCCGAGAGTAAACAGACGTTTACGACCATTTCAGGAATTCCGATAAAAAGGATCTACACGCCAACAGATATAGCGAACATGGATTACGCAGAGGATCTTGGTTTCCCCGGGGAATTCCCGTACATCAGAAATATATATCCTACTGGTTACCGGGGTAGAACGTGGACGATGCGACAGTATGCAGGTTTTGGTTCAGCTGAGGAAGCCAATGCACGATACAAATTTTTGCTCTCTCAGGGTCAGACCGGCCTCAGTGTTGCCTTCGATTTACCCACTCAACTCGGCTACGACTCAGACGATGCAAAAGCACTTGGCGAGGTTGGGAAAGTGGGCGTATCAATAAACTCTCTTGAAGACATGGAAATCCTTTTCAATGGTATACCTCTTGACAGGGTCAGCACATCTATGACTGCAAACGCGCCCGCTGCGATTTTGTTGGCAATGTATATACTTATAGGGGAAAAGCAAAACGTATCTGTGGATAAACTCGCCGGAACAATCCAAAATGATATATTCAAAGAATATATAGCAAGGGGGAATTTCATATTTGCGCCGGAACCTTCGATATGCATAGCAGCAGACATACTGGAGTACTGCGCAAAATTCATGCCTAAATGGAATTCGATAAGCATAAGCGGATATCACATGAGAGAAGCAGGAGCGAATGCGATACAGGAACTCGCTTTTACGCTTGCAAGCGGAATGGCTTATGTCGAGGCAGCGCTCAAAAGGAGACTCAACATTGATGATTTCGCTCCCCGTCTTTCATTCTTTTTCAACTCACACAATGACTTCTTCGAAGAAATTGCAAAATTTCGCGCAGCACGCAGAATTTGGGCGCGGATAATGAAAGAAAAATATGGAGCAAAAAATCCTGCTTCATGGATGCTCCGTTTCCATACACAGACTTCAGGATATTCTCTGACTGCCCAGCAGCCAGAGAACAACATCGTTCGCACAACAATTCAAGCCCTGGCAGCAGTCCTTGGAGGAACTCAATCGCTTCATACAAATTCGATGGATGAAGCATATGCGCTGCCTACTGAGAACGCTGTGCGCATTTCACTTCGCACGCAGCAGATACTGGCATACGAGAGTGGAGTGATCAATACTATCGACCCTCTTGCTGGTTCATATTTCATTGAGGCACTCACCAACGAACTGGAAGAGAGAGCTATGAAATACATAGGGACTATTGAGTCTTTTGGAAGCGGAGAATGGAAAATGCTTTCTGGCATGATAAAAGGTATAGAGACCGGGTTCTTCCAGAGAGAGATTGCGGACGCATCATACCTGTACCAGAAGGAAGTGGAAAGGAACGAGAGAGTCGTTGTAGGGGTGAATCAATTCACTGTAGATGAAAAAAGGCCTATAGAGACGCTAAAGATAGATGAGAAGGTGCAAGAAAAGCAGATCGAGAGACTGAAGCAGTTGCGCTTGAAAAGGGACACGAAAAAGGTTGAAGAGACGCTGGATGATCTTAAGAAAGCTGCACAGAGGGAAGGAAATCTGATGTATCCGATACTTGAGTGCGTTAAGTGTTATGCCACCGTTAGAGAGATATGCAATGTTCTTCGTTCAATATATGGAGAATACAGAGAAAAAGCAATATTTTGAGATGAATAACATGGGGGAGAAAAACATAAGGATCTTGATGGCAAAACCAGGTTTGGACGGCCATGACAGGGGAATAAAAGTCGTCTCAAGAGCCCTCAGGGACGCTGGAATGGAGGTTATATATATGGGTCTTCACCAGACGCCGGAGCAGATAGTTGAAGCGGCGATACAGGAGGATGTTGATGCTCTTGGTCTATCCATCCTCTCAGGTGCGCACATCATCCTTTTCCCGAAGATAATGGAATTGTTGAAAGAGAACAGGGTTGATATAATTGTTTTCGCAGGGGGTATAATACCAGATGAGGATGTGCCTGCTTTGAAGAATATTAACATTGCAGAAATTTTTGGCCCTGGTACTAACACCGAGGATATCGTCAAATTTGTCAAGGAAAAAGTAGCGAAATAGAAATAACATGGCTGAACCAGACATTGAAGTCCTAACAACTCAACTATTGAAAGGGGACAGGCGGGCGGCAGCGAAATTAATAACCATAGTCGAGAACGATCCAGATGCTGTAAAAAGAGTGATAAGCAGGATATACAAGAACACCGGGAAGGCTCAGATCGTGGGCATAACAGGTCCTCCCGGGTCTGGTAAGAGCACCCTTATAAACCAGCTTGCTTCATATCTTCGACAGAAGGGAAGAACTGTTGGGATTATAGCAGTGGATGCCTCGTCTCCTTTTGGCGGTGGCGCCTTCCTGGGAGACAGGATACGGATGAAGGATATTACAACTGATAAGGGGATTTTCATACGAAGTATGGCAACCAGGGGATGCAAAGGCGGAATTGCACGGGCAACGGGTGATGCGATAAAAATTCTTGACGCTCTCGGATATGACATAATACTTGTTGAGACCGCTGGTGCAGGTGAGGCCGAGGTAGATATAATGAACGCCTCTCATACGACAATAGTTATTACAGTTCCCGGTCTCGGGGACGATATACAGGCTAACAAGGCTGGAATGATGGAGATCGCTGATCTATTTGTGGTCAACAAGGCAGATAGAGAAGGTGCAGATATTGTAGTCTATGAGATTGAGTCAATGTTTCGTTTCACTGACAAACGAGGATGGAAACCACCTGTTTTGAAAACAGCAGTAATAGAGGCAATTGGAATAAGTGAACTTGCCGAAAGGATAGACGAACACTTCAATTATCTGAAAGAGAACGACCTTATTGGAGAAAGGCTCAAAAGAAGAGTGGAGATGGAAATAGCAAACATAGCAAAAGAAGTGATGGTGAGAGAGTTGGAGGAAATAAGGAAGAGCGAGGCATATAAGAAACTCATCGAGGAAATCATTGAGAAAAAAACAGACCCGCACTCTGCAGCAGATGAAATTATGATGATGGTGAAGGCCAGATATATCGAGAAATGAAATAATACTATTTTTGTGATGATTGTGAAAGACGATGGAGGTTGTAGCGGATTTTCTTTTTAATAGTATAATACATAAAAAAACTAAAGAAAGATATTAATAAATTTAAGAACGTTAGAGGCATAAGGGTAAGAACGCCGTTGCCTTTATTGAAATCAGGATTTAGATCAATATAAAACCGTACGTGTGGATTATTACAACTTTGCCAGAAGACTCTTTCCTCCTCAGTAGCCTGCGTAATCCAACCTACTTTTCTGACGAAAGGATTGTTTTGGTCAATTATTTTCAAATCGAATTCATCAGCCAATTGCATCATCAATTTCTTAATGTGTGGAGGAATAATGCAATCATATTTCGGATATGCTTTATACATATACTTTGCAAATCTGGCATACACGCTTGGATTGACAGGACAAACGAAATAATACATCTCTTCATTCGGATGAACGATCTTGAATTTCATTGCCTCCTTAAACCAGAAATAAATATCGGCGTTTTTATGTCGATACTCAGGTACTAAGCCTGCTTCTGCTCTGAATATGACCAATGGCTTATCATCAACACGTTTTTCAAAACGATGAACAGCAAAATATCCTACTATTTCTTCGTTACATTTATTTTTATATATAAATATTTTTGTGACTTTAGCAGGGGAATTAACCACGTAATGATCAAAGTCCTTTTCATTAAGGCCTTTAAAAATACGTTTATGAACCTTGAATAAGATTTCGCTAAGATTTTTCCGTGCCTCAGGTGTTAGTTTGGAAGGAAAAATTGTTTCAGCAGTGATGACTTTTGTCATGCTTTGTTCAGCTTTTTATTCCCCCCTTAAATTCATGGTTTTATGTTACTTAAATCTTTTCTATGAGAATGCAGATTATCTTATAGAAATATTATTAATAAAAGCCTGACATTAATACTATTCCATGAAATGCCAGCGATGCAGTAAGAGCGCAGTCATATACCAGAAATACTCCAACGCTCACCTTTGCAAATCTCATTTTATCGAAGATGTTGAGCGAAAGATCAAGCGCGACATCCGTAAATTCAACATGGTGGGCAGAAGTGAAAAAATCGCTGTAGCATTAAGCGGCGGAAAGGACAGCATCGCTTTATTGTATATACTTCATAAGATATTCCGGAATCGGCCTGACCTTGAATTTATAGCCATTACTATAGATGAAGGAATAAAGGGTTACCGTGAAAATACACTTGAACATGCCATAACACTCACCGGTGAACTTGGGATAGGGCATATTATCAGGTCTTTTAAGGATGAGTTCGAAACAACACTTGACGCTTTGACCCGGGAAAAAGAGAATCGTGCCTGCACATTGTGTGGTGTGCTTCGAAAAAATATCCTGAATAAAGCCGCCCGCGAACTCGGGGCAAACAAGATCGCAATAGGGCATAATCTTGACGATGAATCCCAGACGATCTTAATGAATTACATGCGCGGGGACATCAACCGGTTAAAAAGAATGATCCCAGGGACTATCCAGAAAGGAATGGTGCCCAGGATCAAGCCGCTTCGCAGTATTCCGGAAAAAGAGGTGGCTCTTTATGGATTGTTAAATAACCTTCCTGTAAGTATGGATGAATGCCCTTATGCAGGCTTTGCCTTACGAAATGAGATAAGAGAACTGCTTAATAATTATGAGGTAAATCACCCCGGGACAAAATACTCCTTGCTGGGCGGTTATGAATCAATTTCGGAATTCTTGCATCCGGCTGATACGCAAATCGTGTTCTGCGAAAAATGTAAAGAGCCAGGCAGTGAAAGGATCTGCAAGACCTGCAGGCTGCTTGGGCGAAACTGAATATTTAGCCGATCATCAGCATCAATATTCGGATTATTATGAATACCCACCCTATAACCACGACGATCCAGATAGCCTTTTTAGCAACTTCCGCAATTGCCAGGAATATTGTAAGAATTACAAGCATCCCGATGGCATCCACGACAGATGGCGGGATCAGGATTCCGGAAATATATTGAATAAGCTCAACGATCTTTGCGCCAATCCAGTGTCCTATGGTATATATAAAAGAAAGAACGTTTTCCAATAATGTTTCTGCCATGATTTACCCTCAAGCGGATATCAATAGTTTATATACTATATATGTATTGCCTCATACATATGCTAATTTTGATAATTTTGATGCTATAACAGCAAAAACCATTTAAACCTTCACAGTAATACAGGTAACTAAGTGGTATTTGTATAAGTTGATAGGTTGCTTTAACCGGATATGTTTTGGGAACGGGATATTTCTTGATTTTCCTCGATCTAAAATGCATCCGAACAATGAATTTGAAGGAGAATGCAACATGGAAATAGTCGAAGTAAAATGCAAGAATTGCAGCAAAGAAATATATATACGGCGTGAACAAGTCAGGGAAAAAATGTTCTGTACCCTGGGGTGCATGAATTCATATAAAGTCCCTCCTCAAGAAAAAGACTTTTTCTGATGGTTTTTTTACTTTCTTTATATTTTAAAATGGAAAATTGAATCACTAAAAAAACTTATTAATTACCTGTGCATAGTTGGGAACATGATCGTATCGATGACCCTAGAGCTTAAGGATATACCAGGGCAACTGGTGCTGGCGCTCTCGCCAATATCGGAATTCCATGGGAATATAATGAGCGTTATCCACCAGCATGATGAGAAAACCCCGCGCGGTACAATCCCGGTGCAGATAACATTTGAGATAGAGCACAGGGTATTGGATAAACTTATCGAACGTCTTGAAAACAGCGGCGTAAAGGTGGCAAGGGTTGGAGAAGAAAGACTCAGGTCAACTGTTTCTGTCATTCTCATAGGTCATATTGTTCATTCTGATATGGGAGATACGATAGATAAAATAGATTCAACTGGCTTTGCGGAAGTCGTTGACATGTCCCTTTCAATGCCTGCCGTTGAAAAAACATCTTCGGCTTATCTTGTAATTAATGCTGTTGGTGAAGATGAATTAGGCAAAGCGCTCGATATCATGAGAGAAGTTGCGAATAAAAAAGATCTTCTCATGATAGAACCTATTCGCATGAATTCGGTGGGAACATGAAGACCGTAAAAATTTCAATCATCGGCTTTGGTGCGGTGGGCCAGGGTGTGGCACGTTCGATCTTATCAAAAAGGGAATACCTGAAAAAACAGGGAATAGACCTGCGCATTGTGGGGATTTCCGATTCAAAAGGCAGTGAAATAAATGCCGGGGGCATTGATATAGAAAAAGCCCTTTTGAGAAAGAAACAAAAAGGTTCAGTCGCAGTTGGTACCAGCAATGCAGTTGATATCATAGGTAATGTGGAACATGATATTGTTGTTGAAGCCACCCCTACTAATATCAATAATGGAGAACCAGGTCTCGATAATATGCGTCTGGCTCTTAAATCGGGAAAGCATATTGTGACTTCCAATAAAGGTCCTCTTGCATTGCATTTCAATGAATTGAAAGAAGCAGCCCAGGACAATGGGCTTTTCTTCAGGTACGAAGCAACGGTTGGCGGGGCTGTACCGATTTTTAATCTTGTTCATGAAGCACTGGCTGGAAATACTGTCGTGGGAATAGAAGGAATACTCAATGGCACATGCAATTATATCCTTACGAGAATGTCAGAAGAGAGAATGCCCTATGACCTGGTGTTAAAAGAAGCGCAGGAATTGGGGATAGCGGAAACAGATCCCACGTATGATGTTGAAGGTATAGACTCTGCCATCAAGCTTGTAATAATTGCAAACTCCATTTTCGGGCTGGATTCGACTTACAGGGATGTTGATGTCACAGGTATTACCAAGATCACGCCTGAAGCTCTTGACCTTGCCAATCGGAATAATTGTGTTGTCAAGCTGGTATGCGAGGCAAGGGATGGAAAACTTACAGTTGCACCGCGGCTGGTTCCCAGGCGCCATCCTCTTGCTGTGGGAGGCACACTGAACGTAGCATCAATATTGACTGACCTTGCAGGAAGGATCACTATCAGCGGCAAAGGTGCAGGTTCGATCGAAACTGCAAGCTCGATCCTTAGCGATATCCTGTATATTGTAAGAAATTCATGAAGGCAGTTCGCGTAAGTTTTGAAGAATCAGAATCAGTCCGCAGACAACTTCTCAATGATTCAGTTCTGGATAAGACCAGGAAGTTAGTGAAAAAGAATGGTTTTATTGAGATCCCGGTCACGGAATCATTTGATAAATATGAATTTACACTTGTTGAGCAGGACAGGCCGCAATATTATATGCAGAAAAAAACCCTTGACATCAGTTTGAATATTCCGGAAAATGAAAAAAAATTGTTACCCCGGGGATGGAATATCCTTGGCAATATAATAATTGTAACACTTAATGAAGAACTGGAACATCGCAGGAAAGAAATAGGTGAAGCATTACTTTGCCTTTATCCCGGATGCAAGACCGTGCTCCTTGACCGGGGGATAAGCGGACAAATGAGGCAGCCCCTGCGTGAGATCATAGCAGGCAACGGCACCGAAACAATTCATAAAGAGAACGGCTGCTTTTTTAGGCTTGATGCCATGCGGATCATGTTCTCCCAGGGAAATCTCGCAGAAAAAGAACGCATGAGCAAACTGGGACGGGATGAAACGGTTGTTGATATGTTCGCAGGGATCGGATATTTTTCAATACCAATGGCTGTTCATTCAAAACCAAAAAAAATTATCTCCATAGAAATAAATCCTGTTTCATTTGGTTATTTAAAAGAAAATATCAAAATCAATAAAGTGAAAGATATCGTAGAACCCATATCAGGGGATTGCTCGAAACGAACTCCCCGAAGTATGGCAGACCGCGTCATTATGGGATACCTGGATGGCCGGGAATACCTTCCCCACGGGATCGACGCTTTGCTGCCTGGCGGGATACTCCATTATCATGAGGCTGTGCCGGAAGCTGTAGAGAACCGCCCTGTTGAAAGGATATTGGAAGCCTCAAACAGAATGGGAAGGCATGTGCATATCCTGGGTGTGCGAAGGATCAAGAAATATGCACCCGGGGTCTGGCATATTGTGGTGGATGCTCTTATCAAATAGAAAAATATATACAGTTTGAAACGAATTGAATTCTAAGGATAGGGAATTCCAGGGATGGGAAATTCCAGAGATGGAAAGTTATGATTTCACTAAAAAGGACAAGCAAATACATATTTATAATATATTTTGGAATTCTGGTGATGTCTGTCGGACATGTAAGTGGGGAGATAGAAGCGATGGCATCAGAAATTCATGCTGTGGATCCAGGAAATGACTGCATAAACTGTCATAAGGACGATTTTGACCCAATAGAAACGGAAAGTTCAATACCGAATACAGTAGGAACAGTATCAAAAGTTATTGGGTCGAATAATATTTTGCAGGGAGAAGGTGGGGAAGATTGCGTTTTATGTCATGACATGGGGGGATCAGGCGCAACCAAACACATTGATGCTTCAGCAATAAAGCAGGGCGTCCATGGAAATCTGAATAACGGCGCTGCGAATTCAACTGTCCTTTCAGATCTGGTAGATAAAGCATGCTGGGCATGTCATGGTGATGGTACAGAACCCACAGGTCAGCATCACACAAACTATGCAACACCCTATTCATGTGAAGATTGCCATAACAGGACCGACAACCTGTCATTCACAAATTCCACTATAATTTACAATATCACAACAAGGAAAGTATCCGAGCACATCCAGCCGCCATTTTTTGATCAAATAAATTCAACGGTCAATGATTCAAATGCAAACTGTGAGGGATGTCATGATAAAAGTAAAGTTCTTTATTCGGATTCCGGGTTTTCCCGCGCGGCTAATATCTCTCATTATGCATCCAGAACCGACCTTGTTAAACCCAGCATTAATTGCAGTTTGTGCCATAAGAATTCACAAAATGCAACTGCATATTGGGCTAATACGATACGGCATCCAGCAAGATCACAAGAGGATTCTTTCTGTGACAATTGCCATAATACAAGCAATGCTTCTGACCTTCATAGCAAGGAAATTGTGAAGCCAAATAATATTCACTATGGATTCGACTGGCAGAATGATGATCATAACGACATCAATCCGATCGGAACAAATGAAGCGTGTATGTCATGCCATGGTACTCATTATACAGTATATAGACTGTGTGAAGACTGTCATATTGAGAATAGGAGCGGTCCTGTAGCAGGTTATTATACCCGGTCCGATATCAACGATACATTACCTCGTGTATATGCTCATACAAATTTCTCCAGTACAGTGAATGTACCAAACCAGTCTACAGTTTACTCTCCATCACAATCAGCAAAAACATTTTCTTCATGTTATGCATTCAACAATGTTACACTTGAAGGAACATGTCACGGGAATTCTTATAAGAACCTTTCTGCAGGCGGCGGCTTTTATGCATTCAAACGGATATCCAATGATGTCAGGAGTACACCATATCACTTCACCCAGACCATCGATAGACTGCCGGACACGACAAACTGCGTGTTCTGTCACATCCAGACCGATGCGGTGATAAGAAAAGCGTGGGGGAATGCGACCCAGATAACTTCCGGAAAACACAGCTGGTATACAGGAAGCAATAATAGCAACTGCTGGAGCTGCCATGTTAACACAGGCACTGCACCAATGGATTTCCACTCTGACAGTGTAACAGCAGGAGGGGGTAGTGACTGCATCTCATGCCACTCTCCCAATGATGTTAATACTACCAGATTCGCCCGTCATGCCAACTTAAACACAAGTGATGGCGGTCCGGATAATGTTACGAATAGCGACTGCTGGACATGTCATTATCAGAAAGACATGGATAGAAATCATGTTTACCTGTGTGATAGCTGTCATGAGAACAGCAGTGGAATAGTCTATGTAACAGATCCTGCACTTATAAAGACTGATTTCATGCATGGAATGACATCCTGTAAAACCTGTCATGCTCCAAATGGATATCATGGAAAGGGTACAGTGGGTCCTCTGGGAGTCGTAGAAAATATATTAAAAAAAATACAGCAATGATTAATAATTTAAAGATAAAATATTTGAATGTCAGGAAATGGGGATAGTATATGAATGATAAAAAAATAGTAGACAATATTATTTTGTATAGCTATAAAGATATAAAATGTTTAAAAACTATTGTATTTAAATATATATTATTTTTATTAATAATTTCTATGTCCATATTCCCTTCTCTGGCTGTTTCACCACATGAAAATCAAGATGGGATTCCGGAAAATAAAACCTGTATTGATTGTCATACTCCTCATCAAACGGATGGTACCCCTTCAAAATCATTAAATGTAACCATAGCAAATACTCCTCCTGTTTCTGAGCCTATCATCATCCAATCTTTTGCGGCATCAAATGTTGCAGGGAATATCACACTTATATCCAGTATGGGACAGAACTGGTATCAACAGGGGATATTTGGGCCAAATACAGGTAATGACAAAAGCTGGGGATGGACATTTTTCGATGAAAATCCGCCAAGCGGATTTATGACTCCCAATGAAAGTGTAACTCAGAGAGAAAATATATATGCTCTCCTGCTTGATGATGGAAACAATAGCAATCCGATAAGTGGGGCAATTGTTGTAGCAAATGTTACATATTGGACATATGATAATGTAAGCTATTCGAATCATACCATTCCTGTCCAGCTTGCAGAAGATACCAATCGAAAAGGATTCTACAGGGGAATATTTGACTTCTATGGAGGTACAAGCTATGCAGGCCCTGGCATGAGATCATGTGATGGTTGTCATTCTTCAATTTATGGTAAAAACGATAATCAAATAGGATATTTCCCTGGAAATTACTCAGTTTCAATTCGAGCAGAAGCTGATGGAAAAATAAAATATTCAAATTTGAATTTCGAAGTAACTCCATGGGGATGCGAAGATTGTCATGGGAGTGGAAATCAGCATAGGGCATCGGCAGATATGGATTCAGCCTGCTATATTTGTCATGGAATAAATAATATTTCTGGTATGTCCGATGCAGGAAATCCTCATCAGAACAGTGCACATCAATCTATTGAATGCACACAATGCCACACAAATAAAATCCTTTCCTCCCAGACATTCACTAACGTTACGTTCGTCCCGGGGGGTATCAACAACAATAGATCCGTGCCAATATACAACAACATAGCAACTCAATTAAATAGTGGAAAACATACAACTCTCACATGCAATACTTGTCACAATAATTTGACATTGCCTGATCCTCAGGGAGGCTATGGTAGCTATAATGTTAGTGGTATCGTTAATAATTATTATCCGAGTTTTGCAAGTTTAGAGCAATTTGAGGACTATTACGTCATAAATGTGGAATCGTCGGATCAGCTTAATATCAGTCTTGACTGGAACAGTACAGCTAATCTTGGATTTTATCTGTACCCTCCTGATTTTAATCCAAAAAATGGAATCAGGCCGCCATATTATGGCGGTGCGACTCCCACAACTAAACCGGAGATCTACGTTATTGGTGCACCTATGGCAGGCAAATGGATACTTGAAGTATATGGCTATGATTTGCGATATGATTTCCCTGGCTGGAATAGCTGGGGGGGCGTTCTTCAGCCACCGATAAATTATACGGTAAATTCTACCCATCCAATTCAAAGAAAAGATCTTCCCTCTACACCGGAATGCAATAATTGTCATAATTCTGGAGCTACCGATGGGGCAAATACAATATATGAGATCCCGGATTGGAACCCTGGCTTTGCCCATGTTGATACCAATGGAGATGGTACTCTTGACATTCAGTGCAGGATGTGTCATGATGCGATGCATAATATCGGAATTAAAACCTGTCAAAATTGCCATACAACTGCACCCACAGATCACCCTATACATGACCCTGCTTTCTCTGGATATTCATCAACTCAGTGCCTTGCCTGTCATGGAGATCCGCACAGGGTAATACTTACAGGAGGGACTGACTGCGTTGGATGTCATGTACCAGGAGATGTTAATGCCTCTAAATTCGCCCGGCATGCTGACTTAAACACAACTGATGGTGGACCTAATAATGTCACAAATAGCGATTGCTGGACATGTCATTATCAAAAAGATATGGATCGAAGCAATGTTTACCTGTGCGAAAGCTGTCATAATAACAGTACCGGTATCGTTATTGTAACCGACCCTGCACTTATTAAAAGTGATTTTATGCATGATAGTACCGTCTGCAGAACATGTCATGCCCCAACAGGCTCTGGCTATCACCTCAATGGCACAGTGGGTCCACTTGGAACTGTCGAGAAAATATTAAGAAAGATCCAGAATCCTTAACTGAATAAGAAAAAAGAATAATGTTAGATAATTATTCTTTTTTATTTTTTTAATAATATGTATAAAAAATGATCATATAAACTCTTATTACATTAAATTTAAATAGAATGCAATTCAATATTTAAATGGATAGATTTGGATAGAAACTGGTTGTATATTTACAATCAAGATAGGACATGAAAATCATACGGTATCCAAAATAACATATAGGAGATAGGATATGTTGGATATTCAGAAATATAAATTTAAGAACATGAAATATATTTTCTTACAATGTATTTTGTTGTTGACTTTTTGCCTGATCGCGGTCGGAACGTCATCCGCGGATTCAATTACCGATATACATGAAAATCTAGATGAAAATCTGGGTGACTCCGAATGTATGCGATGCCACACTTCACATGATGTGTCAGGAACACAGACTCTCCCTGTCAACACCTTAAAGGATTTCCAAACATCACAGAGCTTCCAGTCTCTTGGAACAACTCAGGTTATTGGTGACATTACCCTTATACCGAGTATGGGACAAAACTGGTACCAGCAAGGGATCAACGGGCTTGGACCGAAAACATGGGGATGGACCTTCTTTGATGAAATAGTTGATAATGGTGGATATTCAACGGGAAAAATCATACCTCCGGAACAGATTACTCAGAGGAATAATATATCTGCTCTTTTGCTTGATAGCGGAAACAACAGCGCCCCCATTCAGGGGGCCCAGGTAAGCGCGAATGTAACCTACTGGGAATACGATGGAGCAACTTATACCAGCAATACAGTCGGGGTTCAACTCAATGAGGATATGAATCACAGTGGTTTTTATAGCGGGAACTTCTATTTCAAGGGCGGCCCGACAAAAAATAATTATGGTTGCAGTTATTGCCACCTGATGCATGGTCAAAATACACCACAAGTGGGTTATTTCCCCGGGAACTATTCTGCGATTATCACCGCCCAGGCAGATAGCAAAATTACAACACAGGAAATAAGTTTTCAAGTAACTCCATGGGGATGTGAAGACTGCCATGGAAGTCCAAATTATCATATATCTCGATCAGCAGCGTCTGGTGAAGCATGTTATATATGTCATAGCTTGAACGGTATAGGACATGCTTTTGCAGAAAATCCACATCAGAACATTGCCCATCGGTCTATTGACTGCACAAAATGCCATACAAATAAAACCCTTTCCTCCCAGACATTCACTAACGTTACGTTCGTCCCGGGGGGTATCAACAACAATAGATCAGTGCCAATATACAACAACATAACAACTCAATTAAATGGCGGGGCCCATTCAAATCTCACCTGTACATATTGTCATAACGACCTGAAACTCCCGATTCAGCAAGGAAGCTATAAAGAGGACAATTACACCATCAATAACACGGCAAACAACTATACTCCAAGCTTTGCCAGCATACAGCAATTCCAGGATAATTATGTAATAAATGTGACATCTGGTGGACCTTTAAATCTAAGTCTTAACTGGACAGGAACATCAAATATTGGATTCTATTTATTTCCACCTGGTTTCATCCCGAATACATCTAATAACCCCTACTCTAATGGTTCAACTTCAAATCAACCAGAAATCTATCGTAACAGCGATCCGATTCAAGGTGATTGGATACTTGTGGTATATGGCTATGATTTTAATTCTGGATTAAAAATTGGAACGTTACAGTCAGCATTGGACTATACATTAAATTCAACATATCCTATCCAAGAAAAGAAACTTCCACGAATACCTGAGTGTAACAGTTGCCATAATTCCAATGGCGCAGGTAATGCGTTAACGACAGATGATATACCCGACTGGAATCCGGGCTTTGCCCATGTGGATACCAACAATGATGGCAATCCTGACATACAATGCAGGATGTGCCATGATGCGATGCATGAAATAACGGTCAAAGACTGCCATAATTGCCATACCATAGCTCCGCTCAATCACCCGATCCAGGAACCAGTATTTGCTAATTATTCGCCCGCCCAGTGTCTCAATTGTCATGGGGACCCTCACCAGGTTACATCCGCAGGAGGCACCGATTGCGTCGCATGTCATTCTCCAGGGGATGTTAATATTTCTTTGTTTGGCCGTCATGCAGATATTAATACCAGCGACGGTGCCGGGAATGTGACGAATGATGATTGCTGGACCTGTCACTACCAGAAAGATATGGACCGAAGCAATGTTTACCTGTGCGAAAGCTGCCATATAAACAGCACCGGTATAGTAAATGTAACAAACATTTCACTTATCAAGAGTGATTTTATGCATGGTATGACCACATGCAAAACGTGTCATGCTTCAACTTCCTACCATCAACAGGGTACAGTGGGTCCCCTGGGGGCAGTAGAGAAGGTATTAAGAAAAATATCCTGAGCTTACGCAAGTTTTATTGCCACAAAAATCAAACGTGAATCAAGGCAATCATTATGATTAGGAAAATCATCGGGATAGGAAGAATAAATCAAGATAGTTATACTGATCCAGCTGAGGAAGGGGTATTCGATGGGAAATATAAATATATCACATACTTATGGGAATTTTCATAGATTTTTGATAGTTTCGATAGTGGTTTTTCTATTTTCCATTCCTCCCTCGTATGCGATTATGCATGAAAATAGTACAGGGAAAATCTCTGATCCGAAATGCAGTGGTTGTCATTTGATAACTCAACCGGAATATTCACAACAAGGATATTCACAAATAGAATATTCTCAACAAGAATATATATCAAAGAATTTCATTCCTTTTTTTAATTCAATGGATGTTTCTGATTATACTGCGATCCTTTCAATTGGGCAAACACCGTATCAGCTGGGTCCATTCTTCAAGGGGGGAGGAAACGGCTGGTCATGGTGGGATGCGGATAATTTCGGAAATGAAAAACAGAAAAATGTCATAGCTATTATGATCCTGAATAAAACCACAGGGAAACCGGTTACAGGGCTCACCTCAACGCTCATTGCCAATGTCTCTTATCCCTCTCTGACGCTTATAAATCCAACAGATCCGCTTACATCAGCAACAACATTACAATATACAACTCATATGCAACAGGTAAATTTACAGGAAAATATTAATCATCCAGGGACATACTTTGGTTATTTCACGTATGATCCGTTCACAGAACAGTACTCAGGTAATTATTCTGTGAGGTTTGATACTTTTATTAACGGCTCTTTGGTTACAGCCAGCACACAGTTCCAGACCACAATCCTGGGATGCCAGGGCTGCCATAACAAGAAATTAAGCGGTGTTGAAACAAGCTTCGCTCATGGGGACGCAGGCGGTATGAAATCCTGTATGTTCGTATGTCACGGCGGTTCGCGCGGCTTCTATGGAGGTTCACCTCCTTTTATGGGCCCTCAATTAACAGCGAATCCAATGCATGTACATGAAATGCAATATGGGCATAGTGGTGGTTTCCTTGCGGGAATGTATTATCTGCAGCCTCCGTATAATGTGCAATCCCATGTAAGCACAGCCACATGCGTACAATGCCACACATCGTTCCTTCATGATAATACCGGAACCGATACAACCAGTATCGGAAGCTATACTCTTTATGGTACGAACATAGATTTTTCCTCTGGTACGCATGAAACCCTTTCCTGTGAGTATTGTCACGGTTCATTGGCCTATCCAGAAATACCCCTTGACCAATATCAATTACAGGGAAGCCTTGGAAATTATTCACCGAGCTTCACGTCTCATGAATCCTTTACAGACACCTATATAATAAATGTGAGCGGACAAGATAACCTGACAATAACGGTAAATGGGGATAATATTTCACAAATAATTGAACTATACGCTATTGGCCCTGTGGATAATACAACAACAGCATTACAGGGGCCATGCGGCGGTAATCCATGTGATATTTCCCGTACATCACCGATCAATATGGAAATTGCATATCCATACCATGGTACATGGATAGTAAAGTTGACCGGGCGGCAGGAAGGCCAGATTAATTATTCAATATCCAGCAATTATCCAATAGAAAGAAAACCTATAATCAAGATACCCGAATGCAATAGCTGCCATAAACTAAATGGGGATGGTAACGCTTCAACCACTGATCAGATCCCTGATTGGAACCCGGGTTTTGCACATGCCGATACCAACGATGATGGAACCCTTGATGTCCAGTGCAGGATGTGCCATGATGCAATGCATAGTATAACGATCAAAGACTGTCGCAACTGTCATACCATAGCCCCGACAAATCACCCGATCAAGGAACCGGTATTTACTGAATATATACCTTCACAGTGTCTCAATTGTCATGGGGATCCGCATAAAGTCACATCTGCTGGAGGCACGGATTGCATCGCATGTCATTCTCATGAAGTCAATATTTCCTTATTTGGCCGTCATGCAAATATCAATACCAGTGACGGTGATGGAAATGTCACGAATTACGATTGCTGGACATGTCATTACCAGAAAGATATGTCACGAAGTAATGTTTACCTGTGTGAAAGCTGCCATATAAACAGCACGGGTGTAGTAAATGTAACAGACACTTCACTTATTAAAAGTGATTTTATGCATGGCATGAGCGCATGCAAAACATGTCATGCCCCGGCTACCCCCAATAACGCTGCAGCCTATCACCAAAATGGCACTGTTGGTCCTCTTGGGGTCGTGGAAATAATAGTTATGAAGAAATCCGGATAGAAATTTCTATCATTTTCAAAAAAGATTTTCTGGAAAAAGCTCCACAAGATTTATTACCCTATAAATTAAACTCAAAATGAGCCTACAAAAGGATAATTGAATAGGAATAGGGATGAGTTTCCTTGATAGGTAAAAGTCAGGATAGGATGTGATTATTGATGATAAACGGGATAGTGTTCTTTAACCATGATTATAAGAATAGGACGAATGGAATTTTAATTATATGTAGTTTCATATTGATTTACTTATTGGGCATTAATGCTGCATCTGCAGTATCTGTCCAATATGTGCATACGAATGTAACAGGGAATATAACAGATCCGGAATGTAGTGGATGTCACTTTCCTTCTCAACCGCCTGAACAGAAATTTTTTCCACCCGTAAATGAGCCGATTTTTAATTCAATGGCAGATTCTAATTATACAGCTATCCTTTCAATCGGACAAACACCTTATCAGCTCGGTCCATTCTTCAGGGGCGGAGGAAATGGCTGGTCATGGTGGGATTCAAATGACTTTGGAACAGAAAAACAAAAAAACCTCATAAATCTCATGATCCTGGATAAAACCACAGGAAAACCTGTTCCCGAGCTGACCTCATATCCTTCCTGGCCGCAGGCAAGCTTCAGGAAATATGGTGGATCCTACAGTTACAAGGCCGACACTGAGCCATCTCCTATAACCACCCAAACCAATTATCCCGATAAGACTGAAATATGGATGATAAAGGAAGTGGATCTTACATTATATTCAAATGCAAACCTGACGTTTATGACATGGTATGCAATGGAAACGGATTGGGATTACGGTTACGTGGCAGTTTCAATGGATGGGAATATCTGGGACAATCTTCCCGGAACTCATACAACAACTACGAATCCGAACGGCAACAACCTTGGAAATGGGATAACCGGTAGCAGTGGTGGATGGATACAGGAAACTATGGACCTGGCGCCTTTTGCAGGAAACAAGATACTCCTTGGCTTCAGGTTTACATCCGATGATTATACAAATGAAGAAGGCTGGTATGTCGATGACATCAATGTTGTTTCAGGAACGAACATATTTAGTGATGATGCTGAAACTCCGGCAAGAACGCTCAGTGTCAATGTTTCTTATCCGCATCTAACGCTCTTAAATCCAACAGATCCGCTTACAACCGCAACAACCCTGCAATATACAACTCATATACAGCAGGTAAATTTACAGGAAGACATTAATCATCCGGGAACATACCTTGGTTATTTTAAGTTCGATCCGTTTGCAGAACAGTACTCAGGTAACTATTCTGTGACACTTAGTACTATTATTAACGGCTCCCAGGTTACTGCTAATACACACTTCCAGACCACAGTCCTGGGGTGCCAGAGCTGCCACAATAAGAGACAGGGTGGTGTTGAAACAAGCTTGGCTCATGGGGACGGGGGCGGCATGGAATCCTGTATGTTCATATGTCACGGTGGTTCACGCGGCTTTTATGGTGGCTCACCTCCATTTATGGGCCCTCAATTAACAGCAAATCCGATGCATGTCCATGAAATGCAATATGGGCATAGTGGTGGTTTCCTCCAGGGAATGTATTATCCACAGCCATCGTATAATGTGCAATCCCATGTAAGCGCAGCCACATGCGTACAATGCCACACATCGTTCCTTCATGATAATGCCGGAACCGATACAACCAGTATCGGAAGCTATACTCTTTATGGTACGAACATAGATTTTTCCTCTGGTACACATGAAACCCTTTCCTGTGAGTATTGTCACGGTTCATTGGCCTATCCGGAAATACCACCTGACCAATATCAATTACAGGGAAGCCTTGGAAATTATTCACCGAGCTTCACGTCTCATGAATCCTTTACAGACACCTATATAATAAATGTGAACGGACCGGATAACCTGACAATAACGGTAACTGGGGATAATACCGAACAAATAGTTGAATTATACGCTATTGGCCCGGTGGATAATACCACCACAGCACTACAGGGGCCATGTGGAGGTAATCCATGTGATATCGCCCAGAGCTTTGCGTCACCAATTAATATGGAAATTCCGTATCCGTACATTGGTACATGGATAGTAAAGGTGACCGAATGGCAGGAAGGCAAGATAAATTATACAATAACCAGCAATTATCCATTGGAAAGAAAACCGATAATCAAGATACCCGAATGCAATAGCTGCCATAAACTAAATGGGGATGGTAACGCTTCAACCACTGATCAGATCCCTGATTGGAACCCGGGTTTTGCGCATGCCGATACCAACGATGATGGAACCCTTGATGTCCAGTGCAGGATGTGCCATGATGCAATGCACAATATCGTTGTCAAGGATTGCCATGATTGCCATACCGCAGCCCCTGTCAACCATCCTATTGAAGAGCCAATATTTTCTCAATATAATACTACCCAGTGTCTTGATTGCCATGGGGATCCGCATAAGATAACTGGTGGCACCAATTGTATCGCATGCCATTCTCCCGGGGATGTCAATATTTCCAATTTTGGGCGTCATGCCAATATCAGTACGATGGATGGTACTGGAGTTGTTTCAAACAATGACTGCTGGACCTGTCACTACGAAAAGGATATGAACCGAAGCAATGTTCACATGTGCGAAAGCTGTCATAATAACAGTGGTATAGTACCTGTAGATCCTTCACTTATCATAAGTAATTTAATGCATGGTAGTACTACCGAATGCAGAACGTGTCATGCCCCGGCAAAGCCGCCTCATGTCCCAGCCTATCACCTCAATGGCACTGTTGGTCCTCTGGGATTAGTAGAGAGCATATTTAGGAAAGTAATTTAGGAAAATGAAGAATTGAAGTCGCAAAATATTTAAGACTTCAATTCAAATTTGAATGAGGAGTAATTATGGAGTTAAAAGATTATATTGAATTTGCAAATAAGAATCCTGCATGTTTTATTGCCACCACTGATGGCGACCAGCCCAGAGTAAGGGGATTTCTGTTATGGTATGCGGATGAGAGCGGATTCTATTTTCATACCGGGACTCCCAAGAATGTATGCAAGCAATTAAAGAAGAATCCTAAGATTGAACACCGATTTTCGAATGCGCTTAAATCGTCATAATTCTCTGTAGCTTTTTTGGGATTCTTATCCATCTTATTTTTATAATCACTATCTGATGATGGTCCCATTCTTATAACCCATCTTTGAGAACTCAATTTTTAAAAAAAATCACTAGCTATATCATCATTTTTTGAAATCGCCCCTGATATTCATCACTTCTA
>JAPMTS010000044.1 GCA_026552955.1 Candidatus Methanoperedens sp.
GCTTCTTGTTTGGGTATATCCGAAATTGAAATGATTTTCTCATGGTATCTGAACAAACTATTTATGGTTTTGATAACTACATATCACTATGCCTATCCCTTAAAATGGTATCTGAACAATTCCTTTTTTGGGATAGGTATTGCAATTGCAAAGGGTCTGATTCATCCCCTCCCTCTCAGGAGGGGTCTTCTCCACCCTTTGAACCACGGAGATCAATGCTGGATTGGTTAGCGCGTCCCATATTTGACAAAACAATGTCCGATCATGTTATTTTGACATATATGCATTTATACTATCACATCAATTTTATATGAAATAAATGCCAGAAAAAAATAAAAAATATTTTGCGGCCCATAAAGAAATAACATCCGTCGCGAGACTTTCAATATATTCTAATTCTTTATTACTAGTTATGAAGCTGGCAGTGGGCTTTTTCATTGGTTCGATCAGCATATTATCCGAAGCCCTCCATTCCGGTATCGACCTTCTGGCTGCGATAATTGCCAATTATTCTGTAAAAAAAGCGGGACAGCCTGCTGATGATGAACATAAGTTCGGACATGGTAAATTTGAAAATGTATCCGGAACAGTGGAAGCAATTCTGATCTTCGTGGCAGCAATAATAATTTTATATAAATCAATTGAAAAGATCCTTGGTAATGAAGGGTTTGAATTCGAGTTCATCGGAATCGGTATTGTAGTTATGGGTATATCGGCGATCGTGAATTTTTATGTGTCGGCAAGGATCATGAAAGTTGCAAAGAAAGCTGAGTCTATTGCCCTTGAAGCAGACGCTTATCACCTGACAACGGATGTATATACTTCAATAGGTGTTTTCATTGGTCTTATTCTCATCCAGATAACAAAAAATCCTATTTTTGATCCGCTGCTTGCCATAATCGTAGCTCTTATCATTCTTAAGGCATCGTATGACCTGACAAAAAGGTCTGTATCTGGAATAATGGACGTAAAACTTTCAGATACCGAAGAAGATTGCATAAAATCAATAATCCATGAGCACTATTCCCAGTATGCAGAATACCATAACCTGCGCTCGCGAATGTCAGGGGCGGAAAGATTTGTGGATTTGCATCTTGTCGTGCCTAAAAAACAGCTTGTTGTTGATGCACATGATTTTTGTGATCATCTTGAAAAGGATATTAAAGAGAAAATCCCCAATCTTTCAATATTGATCCACATTGAGCCATGTGAGACTGATTGCGAAATATGCAAGAAACTTGAAGTATGCACTAAACCTGATATTCTGGAGTAATTTCTCATGTCCTATCAAAGCTAAATTGTCAAATGATTTCGAGATAATTATAGTTTTCTGCAAATCATATTAAAAAAACAATCCTTCTAATAATTCCATTCACCCAGTATCATGCCTATCAGTTTCTTGGCCCACACGAGTTTTTTCTTTTTAAGAGGAGTTACATTCTTATCCTCGAAATCAAATCCAGCAAGAACAATAGACTTTGCTTCCATTTCCTTTGCAAGGAAAACACACCTGTCCCCATCCGTAAATCCTCCAAAATTATAGACATTCACCATGGGGTTTGCCTGTGTTGTCCCGATTACTCTCTTAAGGCGCGGCAATTCCTCACCCAGCGCGTCCATGTTATCGCCATGAGCATGCACTAGCATGATGGCACCGCGTTCGTTAGCCCTTGCCTCATCGTCCATATTGCCATCAAGGTCGGTAACGATTATATCAGGGGTAATCCCGTTGTTCATCAGGACACTGGTTGCGCCATCAGCCGCAATTACAACATATTTTTCAAAATCAAATTTCTTAATATCATCTTTAAGACAGGGAGCTTTTCCGCATACAAGAACATCCTTTCCTTTTATCGCATTCCGAAGAATCTCTATCTCAATTACATCAGGAATTTTTTTCCTTGCCTTTGTTTCAAGCATTTTTGAAAGCAGGCGGGCAGAATTTTCATCATATATCCTGTCAAAATTCATATCCTTAAGGATTATTTTATATATCGGTTCCCATTCCTCAAATTTCATAAAAAAATTAGTAACATTTTTCCGATCAAAAAAATCAACCGGAGAAGATCAATCTCTTCCCGGTTTCTTAAATTTCCTTATTTCCAAATTCCTATCACTTTTTACAGGATAATTTCAATATCCAGTTCCTCGGCCAATTCTTTATATCGGTTCCTTATGGTCACTTCGGTTATGCCTGCGACTTCGGCAACTTCACGCTGTGTTCTCCTGTCACCGCAAAGGATCGAGGAAATATATATTGCCGCTGCGGCAACACCTGTTGGGCCTCTTCCACTTGTGAGTTCTTTCTCTGACGCCTGCCTGAGTATTTCAACAGCCTTTGACTGGACTTCTCCGCGCAGTGTCAAACCTGAGCAGAAACGAGGCACATAATCTATAGGGGAGGTGGGAACAAGTTTCAGGCCAAGTTCTCTTGATATGAACCTGTATGTCCTTCCGATTTCTTTCCTGCTTACTCTTGAAACTTCACCTATTTCATCAAGTGTCCTGGGAACATTGCACTGCCTGCATGCGGAATATAATGCCGCTGCTGCAACGCCTTCTATGCTTCTTCCCCTGATAAGGTTCTTATCTACAGCTTTTCGATATACCACTGCTGCTGTTTCTCTTACGTTCTGTGATAACCCCAGAGCTGATGCCATCCTGTCAAGTTCTGATAGGGCAAAAGCAAGGTTCCTTTCGGTCGCATTACTTACACGAATACGGCGCTGCCATTTCCTGAGGCGGTATAACTGCGCCCTGCTCTTACTGGATATGGATTTTCCATATGAGTCCCGGTTTCTCCAGTCTATCATGGTGGATAATCCTTTATCATGAATAGTATAGGTCATTGGTGCACCCACACGAGACCGTTTCATTCTCTGGTCATGATCAAAAGCCCTCCATTCGGGACCCTGGTCAATAAAGTCAGCATCAACAACAAGGCCGCATTCATTGCAGATAAGTTCTGCCCGTTCATAATCATGAACAAGGGCATGGCTCTTGCATTCCGGGCATTCCACGGTGGCTTTTTCGAACTGACCGACCTTCTCTTTTTCTTTTTTCTGCCTGATACCTTCTTTTATTTTCTCGCGTTCGGTCTTCTGAATTTCCTTTACTTTTTCAATTTCTAACATTATACACCTTTCCTTTATGCCAAATAGACTCTTTCATTTTTTAGTTTCGATATTTCTGAGTCTTTGATTTCATTGAATAACTTGATAGATATGTAGGGATTTTTCTCCGGCCCAAAAAGTTCTTTTACCCTGCCTATCCTTTTCATGGTCTTTGTAATAACCATTGAATCCGGGTAAAGATTACTTGATTCAAGTGTTTTATCGGCGCGCACTATCAACATATTATCGATAGAATGAAGAACAGTTCCCAATCTTTTCAATTTTTACCTCAGCGAAAGAGTTATATATTCAGATAGGAAGTATATAAACATATCGTTTGGATTTTAATTGGTTGCGGGAAATAATATCCACCCCCATTCTTGACAGTTTATTTATACCTTAAAAGCCTTCATTTGATTATATGGAATATATCGAAACTATTTGCCCTTCGTGCTCGCCAGATACTCCTGTTAACCATATTATCCTGAAAGGAAGAAAGGATGAATTGTTGCAGTGCCAGGAATGTAAGTCAGTTCATAAAGAGAAAAAACCAAAAAATTTACTGGTAAGGGTCATTGTGAGTAAAGGGAAAGAATCCGTTCATACAAGGGCAGTACTTTCCGGAACGATCCGAAAAGAAGATGAGATCTTAATAGATGATGAGGCTACAGGGGAAGCATACCTTGTAAAAATTACTTCTATAGAAGTTGGGGATAAAAGACAGGATGAAAGTAAAGCGGAAGTTATCAAAACGATATGGGCAAGGGCGATTGATGAAGCTATTGTAAAATTTGCCATAAGTCACAGGGAAACCACAGAATCTGTTTCCATGCGTGTGCCGGGTGAAAGGGAATTCGTGATAGGGGATAAAGTAGAAGTAAACAACAGGAAATTAAAGATAGTCCGGATAAAAATAAGGGACGGCGGATTCAAGAGCCGAAGAGGTATTGCCGTCAAAGCAAAATATATAAAGCGCATTTATGCTGATTCCGGAATCAAGGAGCCAAAACGATTTTCGAGGGCAAAGGGAGAACGGGTGGTAATAAAAAAGCGGGAGTCGGTATGGAGTTTGAGGTCAAAAGGAACCGGCTGATAGAAGGATTACGGCAATATAATATAAGTGAACGGGTGCTGGATGCCATGAAAAGCATTCCCAGGCATCTTTTTGTACCGGAAAGGGAGCGGGAAAATGCGTATGGAGATTATCCTTTATCGATAGGCTGCGATCAAACCATATCAGCCCCCCACATGGTTGCGATAATGTGTGATCTTCTCGATATACAGGAAGGTATGAAGATCCTTGAAATCGGCGCAGGCTCAGGATATCATGCCGCGGTAATGGCAGTCCTTGCTGGGAGCGGACATGTCTATACTGTGGAGAGGATCGAATCCCTGGCATCATTTGCCAGGGATAACTTAATAAACGCAGGTGTCAAGAATGTGACAGTGATCGTTGGGGATGGTTCTCTAGGACTTCCCGGATTTGCGCCATATGACAGGATAAGTGTCGCTGCAGCATCTCCCGCCATACTTGAGACACTAACTGACCAGCTTAAGTTTGGGGGAAAATTGATCATACCTGTGGGTAAACATTACCAGGAACTCTACCTTGTAACAAAGACGGATAGTTTGAAAAAGGAAGCAAAAGGGGGCGTTGTATTCGTGCCCCTTGTGGGAAAAAAAGGCTATAGTGATTGGATTTAGAGTGAACGAAGTTCACCGGATTGGATTTTCTCTACCAGTTTATTCCACTCATTTTTCTTTAATTTAACGATATTCGTATCTTCACCGATCAATACCTCATCCCCGATCATTTCAACTGCGGGACAGCAGCTTTTTTCACAAATATAAACTTTCATTTTATCACCAAAGTATCAAGTTAGTATGCAAAGATATTAATGTTTTGTTCTCGGGAGTATTTTTCATAAAAGGATGCAAAACTGGATTAATGATTTTATTATTTCTTACAAAATACATAAATACCAAAGTACCTATTTAAGGCCTGAGGTACGATAAATGTTTTTAGTAGGTGAAGCTTTAATCGGTGAAGCACCGGAACTTGCTCATATTGATTTGATCATTGGAGAAAAATCAGGACCTGTCGGACAGGCATTTGCGAATGGTTTTACACAACTTTCTATGGGGCACACCCCCCTTCTTTCAGTCGTGAGGCCAAACCTTCTTGCTAAACCCGCAACCTTAATTGTGCCAAAGGTCACAGTCAAGAATATGGCACAAGCTGCCCAGATCTTCGGACCCGCACAGACCGCGGTGGCAAGAGCTGTGGCAGATTCCGTGGAGGAAGGTATAATACCAAAAGACCAGATCGAAGACCTGAGTGTAGTGGTTAGCGTTTTTATTCATCCGGATGCAAAGGATTACAATAAGATATATCGCTACAATTATGGCGCCACAAAGCTTGCAATCGAGCGCGCGATGGAGGGATTCCCAGATGTCAAGACCCTTATGTACGAAAAGGACAGGACCATGCACCCGATAATGGGATTCAAGGTTGTCAGGTTATGGAATCCACCTTATCTGCAGGTTGCATTTGATATGCCTGATATCGATGCGGTCAAGAACATACTGAAACAGGTACCACAGAGCGATCATCTTATCATAGAAGCGGGAACACCCCTTATCAAGAGATATGGCGTGAACGTTGTGCAATCCATTAGAGAGGCGCGTCCGAATTCTTTCGTGGTAGCGGACCTGAAGACACTGGATACCGGTAATCTTGAGGCACGCATGGTTGCGGATGCGACTGCTGATGCTATTGTCATCTCAGGACTTGCGCCCATCTCCACTATCGAAAAAGCCATAAAAGAAGCACGAAAGACTGGTATTTATTCGGTCATCGATATGCTCAATGTCGATAAACCCATGTCAATATTAAAAGCCCTCACAGTAAAACCTAATGTTGTGGAGCTTCACAGGGCGATTGATACCGAAGGAAAATCAGAACATGCATGGGGAGACATCCAGGCAATGAAGAAATTATCCGAGAGGATGCTTGTAGCAGTTGCAGGCGGCATCCGCGTGGACAGCGTCAAGGAAGCATTGAAATCAGGCGCTGACATAATCGTCGTTGGGCGAGCTATCACAAAGGCAAAAGATGTACGCTCCATGACAGAGCAATTCATTGAAGAAATGAAGCAGCCTGAGATAGACCAGTACAGAATAATGACGGACTTTTAGTATTAGGTTACTACTAATAAGACAATTAATTTCAGACGTTTGAGGATTTAACATCCTCACTTCACATATTTTTATGAGATATTATATTACAATAAAAAAATAATCTTAGTGTACAGTGACAGGTCGGGGAGTGGGGGTTAATAAAAAAATATTACCTGTCACATACACTGGTGGCAAAATTCGGGGAATCACACATAAAGTTTTCGATATAATTATGAGTTATTTTATCTCCCGATACCATGAAAAAGTATAAATATCATAATGATGATTATTATGTATGACGAGCGGTCGGATTTTTTTATATAACCCACCACTCCCACTCCCCGCCCGCTCGTCTATGTTTTTCTAAGATTTTCCACGATCCCAATTATCTCCTTAATATCATTTATCACGATATCCGCTTCCTCACAAAGCAAAGGCGGGCACTTCCCGGTCTGTTGTATGGAAAGTACACTTAGATCAGCCGCCCTAAAAGCAAGTATATCGTTAATTCCATCCCCCACCATCACTACCCTGTCATATTGTTCTTTCAATCTCTTCACGATCTCTTCTTTTTTCTTTGGCGTGGAAATCTCATAAACACATTCAAGTGGAACACAAACGTTACTAGCAAGCGGTTGAAGGTTTCGCATACTGTCGCCCGATGCAATAAATACGCTAATACCCTCCTGAGTAAGCGTCTGTATCACCGAACAGCTATTGGAATATATTTTGCCGCCGGTGCAGACCACATAGGGAATGCTCTTTTCTTGTAAATCGATGACTAATCCAACACCCATGTAGAAAATATTCCTGCATTTCTTCTTTACTGCAACCATAACATCCGAAAGATCGGACATTGTTGCTATCGTATCGTTTTCAACTATTGATAACGCTATTTCATTATCTACCTGTAATCGTGAGCATCCCACCTCGATACCTATCCTGTATTTCCTGATGAGATCCGAAATCAACATGTCTGGAGGGCATTTTAAAAGTCTGTTTGAATCTACCTGCATTACAAGAAGCGCACAGTCTGGTTTTCTACCAACCAATTCTGTTGAAACCACCTCATTAACAAGAACACCTTTATTTACGTTCTTTGCCACGCGGTACATACGAAGCAGTGTTCCAGCACTGTCAAAAACTACGGCAATTTTCATATGACATATACGTTTTTATTGAATAATTATCTTTTCTAAGAAAAAGGGTATCTGCTTCTTATTGGATAGGATAGGCAATTTCCCCTTGATGAAAAAGGAGTTAATATACAGATACCCCCATAATACAATTATTATTAATGGTATTTAAATATATCATCAAAAAGAAGGTCGGATAGTCCTGCAAGTTCCTCCGGAGAAATGGTTTCAGCCCTGCGGTCAATGATATCGGGAGGCAATTTTTCCAGTGCTTTATCTTTGATCCCAAGATATGCTGTATTATTTAAAATGGCGTTCTTAAGTTTTTTTCTTCTCTGGGAAAATGCCGCTGTTATGAATTTCATGAAAAAATTCACATCCTTAACTTCATAAGGCGGCAGTCTCGGTACAAGCCTGATTATTGCCGAATCCACTTTCGGAGGGATATGAAAGGCGAGTCTTGGAACTATTTCCAGGATTTCAATATTAGCACGATACTGAACTGCGATCGAAAGCCGGCCATAATCTTTACCGCCAGGCTCCGCAACCATTCTCTGTGCAAATTCATGCTGGTACATGAGAATACCCATATCGAATTCGTATTCCAGAAGTTTAAATGTTACCTGTGATGAGATCGAATAAGGCAGATTCGAGATAACTTTATTAAAATGAGGAAAATCCTGTTCCAGGGCATCCCCGATTATTAATTCAACGTTTTCTAACCGGTTAAAAGAAGATGCGAGTTCCGGATCCACCTCAATGGCTATGACTTTGCCTGCTTTTTGTGCAAGTTTTTCAGTCAGGTTACCATAACCAGCCCCTATTTCTAGGACAGTATCGGAATGATTTAATCTTCCGTACTCGATAATCCTCCCAAGAACCTGCTCATCCGTTAAAAAATGCTGATCCTTCTTATACCATTTCATCTTTTAGGCATTATCGGAGTTGTAAAAACACGATATTTTATTATATCTTCCTTCAATTCATCCATGACCCTGTGAGCTATAAGTTTCTCAGGGGCATGAAGGCCTTTTACCCTGTCAACAAGATTCTTGAAATCGGTAAATTTCCCTTTCTTTTTTTCTTCGATTATTCCCCACATTAGTTTCTTTCCAATTCCTGGCAGCAACTCGAGCATATGGAGGCGAGTTGTTATGGGATATGCATCATTAAAAAATGCCAAAAACCGGTTTTCGTTAGCAAGGACAATTTTTTCAATAACAGAGGGAAGCTCTAACTGTGCACCATGTGTTAGCTCATTATAGGCAATACGCCTCTTGACATGATCGATAACAGGACGGTCCCCGTCACCGATATAAACCTTATCATATACATTGGGAACTACATTCTCTTTTGGTATAAGCTCCATCAAAACAAAATGTTTTTCCCCAATTGCTTGAATTAAAGGCTTTTTTTGATACATCGGGCGGGAATCATCAGAACGCCCATAATGCAGATAATCCAGAATATAAGCTGTGTCTTCTTTTTCTTGCCTTTTCCCTAGGGTTATCATCAAATACCACTCACTTTGAAACTCAATCGGTTAATATTCAGAATAGATGTTTATATACTTTTATTATTGTCTCAGGTATATTTGAGCACAAGCTCAAGAATGTCTTTCAGTTCCTGTTCACTGAGAGTATATCGTTCTTTCGCATAGATCGATCTTACCTCATCATTGGTCAAAGGAAGTATATCTACGATCCTCACAGCTATCTCAGGTTTCATTTTTTCAAGTTTTAATAACTCGTCCATGAATTCCCGGGATTTCTGTGGGTCAAGCCTCGCAAACATTTCAGCATGGGAGATTGCCTTTCGCAACTCATATCCGAGTTCCTTGTCTTCTTTGGCCCTCTCTTCTTTGACCTCATCCAGAAGGTTCTTTACTTCACTTAGGGTCAAAATATCTTCACTGATTATTTGCTTTACTAACATTTATTTCACCGATTATTTCTGGGGGGTCAAATGCTCTGGTAGAATGATAACTTCCTTCATTAATCCGCCATCCCTGACTTCAACGATATAAGCACGGCCGCGCTGGCTCGTAACTTTTCCGGTCCTTCCCTGGAACTTGGGATGCGGCATTCCATTCTGGATGCTCGAGTCAAGATCGATGTTCACAATGTCCCCCTCGTGGAACTCCTGGATTGCCCTGCTGATTGGGGATAATCCTTTTTCTCTGACTGTTTTCTTTAACTTATATCGCGATTTTCTTCTTGTTCCGTGGGTTTTTGCCATAATATTTCTCCGAACTATGATTGTTATTTTATCCTACTTTAGTTACTTCAAGCTCAATAACTTTTGCCTCACTTCCTGTCAATGAAGCTACACTGGGTATCGTACGCCCACCATCTCCAGAAACCAATTCCTTGACATAGAGTCCGCCTTCACAATTAATGACGAGGACTGCAGTCTTTTCATCATATGATTCAAGTTCTGCTGAGTGAACCTTGCGTATTCGTTCCAGGTCGGCGCGTCTGTGAAGCACTCTGGTGGGTGTTTTCTGTTTGATGAGAGTTTCACTTATTACGTTAATCGATGATTTAAGTTTTTCCTCTGTTGTATTGTGTGTGATCTTCATGCGATATTCTTTATCCGCTTTCATGGATTTTAGCTGTTCAACAGTCTCACTTTCAACGAATTTGAGTCCAAGAACTTCAATCTTGCCCTGTGCGCCCCTGTTAATTTGCATTTCAAGCGCATCAAGGTCCAGGCTCCTTATATGCGGTTTTTCTGCCTCAACGACAAATGGCCTGCCATCTCCAAGCATAAGTGCATCAATATCCTCACGCCCCGCCCCGTGAAAAGCAGTATCTTCACACCTGGCCGCTTCTAATAGATGTGGTTTTATCAGTTCATCCACTGATTCCTGGTACATCTTTCCGGTATTTTCGCACCTCTGGCACCCTTTTCCACCGCATTCCCTGCACGGCCATCTGGTCTGGGGTATTCCGCGAACGAGTTTCCGGTACCTTCCATAGATATAAAGTGAATTTATTTCAACATTAACACTATCATTTTCAAGGTCAAGAAGCGCCACAACCTGCGGTTTCTTGAGGTTAGCCTTCTTGCCTGTAATTTTTTCTATCCTTTTGCCCACTTCCCTGTTCAATTCGGTCTTCAAAGGTTCGGCAAAGGTTGTCCCGCTTTGGGCCCACAGGATCTCCTCATTCTCGGCAAGAAGTCCTGTGACCTTTGTTCCCACCAGGAAATTATTATATTCATAATCCGAAAGGGCCTGAACCGCCCTTTTTACCCATGGATCAATATTCTTGAAAAGATTATTGCATACCCAGCATTTTATTTCGCCGCTGTTTTTGGCGAGTTGTTCTTTCAATTCCTCGTCTTTTTCTGCTCCTGCGTGCATCGCAAGGACAAGTTTCAGGGAGGCGCCGCGCATGTCGTTGGAAAGTCCGGTGGAAAGTTTTGCAAATTGGCGGCCCAGGCAGTGATCGCATATCGGGCCTTCATGCAATATTTTACGAGCTGTATCAAGGATTATCATCGGGGTCACATTATGCGCGGTGTTCTAAATATGTTTCTGTCCATTTCATTATGCAATAACACAATGCAGTGGTCAGCGTGCAAAGAGAGAGGCCCCACACTCATTATTTCAGGATTATAATCCAAGACTATTCTTTCTTCCTCCCCTGTCAAACCCAGATGGTCCCCAAGCACAAATAAAGGATCAAAAACTTCCTGGAACTCCTTTTGTCGGACATCTTCCCCGTCTTCCCGCAAATAGATTATTTTTTTACCCATTTCCTTTAAAAGGCCCTCCAGGTCCCCATTCCTTACACTGATCCCGGGTGTTGACTCTGTCCAGAAATCCTGTATGTTCTTTTCAAGCGCCTTTTTTATCAATGATGCCGCGCTTCGTTCATCAGGGCTCAGGTATCTGACCGCGCTGCCTTCAAACCTGACCAATTTTGGAGGCGACGGCCCGCCTTTGTGAATAAGAAATACACGGACATCCCTTCTTAAGTCGTGCGAAAGAAATAACGCGGCATTAACACACCGGCAAAGGATGTCCATACGTCCTGCAGCGCCCGGAAGGTCATTGAGGGAAAATGTATCAGTGACTGCTTTATGTCCTATGATTATGAAATCTTTCATAAGAGTGAAATGCATCAGAAAAACTTATACCTTTCATTTTCCATTTAGATGAGGTGATATTTTCTGCCCAAGAAAGCTTTAATAAGCGTTTCTGATAAAAATGGTATAATTGAATTTGCCCGGGGGCTTGCCAGGCTCGGATTTGAGATTATTTCGACGGGCGGAACTTTTTCGGTATTGAAGAAAGCCGGAATAAGTGTGAAAGAAGTTTCCGATATTACGGGATTCTCCGAGATGATGGACGGCAGGGTAAAGACCCTCCATCCGAAAATCCACGGCGCTATCCTTGCATTACAGGATAAGCCATCCCACATAAAAGATGCCCGGGAACAGGACATCGAATTTATTGATATTGTTGTCGTTAACCTTTACCCGTTTGAGAAAACCGTGGAAGGGGGCGCAAGTCTTGAAGATGCTGTTGAAAACATAGATATCGGCGGGCCTGCCCTGGTAAGGGCTGCAGCAAAAAATTACAATCATGTAGCCATAATAACCGACTCCGCAGATTATCCTCAGATCCTTGATGAACTTGAAAACGGCGCTATAAGCCTTGAAACAAAGAAGAAGCTGGCAGTCAAAGCTTTTCGCAGGATTGCAGATTACGATTGCGCAATTGACATTTACTTGAGCAAAATCCTTGGAAACGAGGAAATCCTGCGCATGAAATTCGTTGAGGGAAGAACTCTCAGATATGGTGAGAACTGGCACCAGGACGCAACATTTTTCAAAGAACCGGGAGTGACCGAACCCACGATCGCAAACGCAAAACAATTGCATGGAAAAGCGCTTTCCTATAACAATTATGTGGATGCGGAAAGCGCCTTAAATGTCGTTCTTGGCTATAAAGATGCAATAGCAGTCTCTATCGTAAAACACAGCAATCCCTGCGGATTCGCGACGGGAAATACCCTCAAAGAAGCACTTTCCAGGGCATGGGACGGGGACCCTGTTTCTTCGTTTGGCAGTATAATCTGCATGACCTGTAAACCCGACCTTGAAGCGCTTGAATTCTTAAAAGGCAGGTTCGTGGAATTAATTATCGCCCCCGGATATGATGAAAAAGAACTCTTGTACCTCAAGAATAAGAGTAAAGACCTTCGTATCCTTGAATTGTCAATGGTGGAAGGAAAACCGCTTGAGAATACATACCGCTATATTGTGGGGGGAATGCTTGTCCAGTCAAGGAACAGGGGCTTATTTGAAAAATGGGATGTTGTGACACAGCATCAATTCCCCGAAGAGAAAAAAGGGCTTTGCGAGTTTGCAATAAACACCTGCAAATACACAAAATCAAATGCTGTGGTCATTGCCAGGGAGTATGAAAAAGGATTCTACCAGATACTTGCCATCGGGGCCGGCCAGCCAAACAGGGTGGATTCGATAAAGAAACTGGCGGCCACAAAAGCAAGAGAGAACCTCAAGCTCCTGTATGAAAGGGAAAAACCGGATGTAAGCGAGGATGAATTCTCCAGGAACATAATGAGTGAGTGCGTAATGGCATCAGATGCCTTTTTCCCCTTCGATGACAGCATCATTACTTCAGCCGAGAATCATATCAGGTATATCGTATCTCCTGGAGGCTCGATAAGGGATAAGGAAGTTATTGCAACGGCTAACAGGCTGGGTGTGTCGCTTGTGTTCACGGGAATGAGGCATTTTTATCATTGAATAATTGGATTGCAAGAAAAACAAAAAATTAGTTTTACAATCCCCGCATCCTTCAAGTACGGGGTGCATTGTCTTTAGATACTGAAAAATCGAATATCTTTGAAAGATGACTTTACCTTTCACCTCTAACCTGACCTTCCGAGTTTCATAGGCTACATATTAAAAAGTTCCTCTTCAATTCCCAACTTTTTCAAAATCTCTTTTTGTTCTTTGGT
>JAPMTS010000047.1:0-30407 GCA_026552955.1 Candidatus Methanoperedens sp.
ACAAAGTATATAAAGGTATCGGTAGGCTTAGTTGGATATAGATAACGATTTTTTTATAAAAAGGAGGTTTTGTAGTCTATTAAAGTCGGAATGTCAGGCCATAAGGGATTGAAACACTGTTACCCGCACAACTTCATAATCCACACCGCCGTGTCGCAGCGCATTGGAAAACCCATAAGGGATTGAAACACAGTACTTGTCATTCTCCTAGCTCCTATCTATGGCGGTCGCAGCGCATTGGAAAACCCATAAGGGATTGAAACATGGCAACGCGAGGGAGTTTAAGCCAGCAGCTGGGAAGGTCGCAGCGCATTGGAAAACCCATAAGGGATTGAAACAACTATACTCCTTCAAATATCCAGCTCCCCACGAGTCGCAGCGCATTGGAAAACCCATAAGGGATTGAAACAGTGATGATGTGACTGCCTATGAATCCAGCACCGCCAGGTCGCAGCGCATTGGAAAACCCATAAGGGATTGAAACGCTGCGAATATCCTAGTCGCTATGAAAGAAGAAGCACGTCGCAGCGCATTGGAAAACCCATAAGGGATTGAAACTTTTCGACAGTATAACCGGAATCCCGCCCGGTTATGGTCGCAGCGCATTGGAAAACCCATAAGGGATTGAAACCGCTTGCGTTGGATGATGCAGGAACACTCACACCCTGTCGCAGCGCATTGGAAAACCCATAAGGGATTGAAACTTTGAATTCAAAAGTATTATTCTGGCGCGGATTCTCGTCGCAGCGCATTGGAAAACCCATAAGGGATTGAAACCTGTCGAGCTGTTTCCTATACCGCAATGAATGATGGGTCGCACTGCAGGTGTGGGCGCATTGAAAAGTATCTTTATGGTCGTTCCTCCTATCATAACTTCTTATAGATAATTACTCTCAGCGTGTCTATGAGCATCAGTATATCTTTTCTTTTTCGTCCCAGATAATCGTCTGTAACAAAAAAACCGTTATAAGAAATCTTGTTTCTTATTATTCTCAAGTCATCAATGAGCGTAATATCATGTACTTTGAATTCGGCGTAATTTTTCTCAATGTATTCTATCAACTTTTTATGCGCTCCTTCTCCATGAGTTTTATAACCATCCAGAAGCAGAATCACTGTAATTAGCTCGCGGATGACCTCGTAATATTCCTTTATGACATGGGAAGCGAATTTCTTTGAATCAATGGTATCTATCAATTCCAATGTTGTTTCTACCATTTTCAGTATAGATTTTGCTTTCTCGATATCGGGAGCAGTTTTTATAATTCCTTCTTCCATCAAAACACCTTCAGATATCCTTTCAATATCACTCCATTTATTATATTATTTTTCAATTCGTTGCTGAGTTCGCTAAAGTCCTCACTAAAGAGCAGGCTAATATTTCTCTTCAGTTTAGTCTCAAAATCCAGAAGATCCAGTTTTCTTTCCTTTGAGACAAGAAATAAATCAATATCACTTTCAATAGTATCTTCTCCTTTTGATGCAGAGCCAAACAAAATGATAACATCCGGCATACATAGGTTTTCGAGATATTCTATACAACCCGATTCCTCCAGGGAAATTATTGTGTCAATTTTTTTAAGGAACCTGAACTCAAAGCTATCCATATTTGCCCGATAAACAGGATACGTAAATAACCTGTGCTTTGTTTTGACAATCAGTCCTTCGTCAACCATTTCATTCAAATAAAGCTTGACGGATGTTGTAGCAAGAGATGCTATTCTGCTTATCTCTCTCAGTTGAAATCCGGAATCTGTTGGAATAGGATTTTCAAAAAAAACCTTAAGTACTTTCCATTTGTTATATTTTTGTAACACATGTGACAATATTGTAACAACTGTAATATTAATGTTTCAGTGCATTCATAGGTTGTCGCTGTCCTAACTTTGCCGGTACATATACTCAGTGTTCGTCCTAATGTATTATTCAATAAACTGTTCTGTTGCATTCCCCCATAAGATACAATCTCGTGCGCATATTCAGGAAGTGGGCGGAGGGGATGATCCATATACCCATTTTAGGAAAGTATTTAATTATGGGAAACAAGGAAATGAAAACCATGAAGGGAAATGAAAAGTTTCTTGAAGGAAAAACTTCCCAAATAGTAAAATATAACGGGTAAATGAAAAACAGTTCAGGAAGATCCAGATGGTATCCATAGGTGAAATTCATGGATGATGAAAATAACGCAGTAAAACAGAAAATGTATGCAAGTATTTCGAGAGCTTATGAATGGTTATTCGGATTAGCTATTTACTCAGGCAATTGGAAAGAAGTTCGTAGTACCGCTCTTGTTGGACTTTGCTTAGTTTACGCGAGCCAAAAGGCTCCCCATGGTTGGTTGATATTAAGAAATGGTTGCTAGAGCAACAAGTTCAAAGGGAAATCGATAAAGCATCATGGGGCGAAGAAATATGGGATACCTCTATGGCTCTCATATCCCTGAACAGTATTGGGTTTTCTCAAAAGGATCCTCAATTTCAAAAAACTTTGAATTGGATTGAAAGCTTATATAACGTAAATGGTCGACACAATTGGCATGATGAGCCCTGGGAAACTTCATGGGCGGCTCTGGCAATATTAGAAACAGAACACTCTCATGAACTTTCACACATTGCTTACGATTCAGCAAAATGGCTTTTGACTCTCCAGGATCATGAGGGAAAGATTGTTTCTCCACATTATACTGCCTACTTCATAATGATATGCAATAAGTTGAAAATCCAGCGAGAAGATATAGAGATATTCAATATTGCCAGTAACAAAGCTGCTGAATACCTTCTTAAAAGTATTTCAGATAAAAATCTTTGGACAGGTGAACCATGGTCTAACGGTCAAATTCTATGGGTTTGTCTTATACAAAGAAATTCCCCTGCAGCAACAATGAGATACTTTTAAGAGTGGTTAATTGGTTCATCGATAAGCAAGAAAGTGAAGGCAACTGGAAAGATGTAGAAGATACAGCGTCTTCCATTTTAGGATTATGTTATTTATTGAGAGAACTTGAATCTATCGGGATTTCTTGTGATACCGAGCTTGATGCGCTTTTTTATAATACTCTTCGGAGAAATGTTGAAACTCCTGTGTTGTGTATAAATCGAAAGTTAATCGAAACAAATGAAGACGGAACCACTTCGATTAATCTAAGCCCAAAAGTTATAAAAGTCATGACTATTGCTTTTGGAATATTGTCAGGTGCTACGGTGGGCTTTTTCTATTGAGGATTGGGTGTGAGCTTATTTAGTCCTCTATTTTCAAATTTGTGACAGATATTACCTTAATTTTGCCTGTAAATTTGTAATAGCCTTTTCTCAGTGCAGCCTCTTGAATGCACTCGTACTTCTTATCAGATCATCTCTTCCCACGCAAAATGCTGTAATAGCTGTAAGTAATGTAGTAATCATCGTGATCAACATGAACAACTCCGCTTCTTTGTCGCCCCTATTAGGCATTCTATCCCGTCTGTATCCCCATTTATCCCGGCTGAACTCTCGTTCACATTCACTTCTCCTGTTCGCGATTCTTTCCAATACTCGAGGATCAGTTATTTCTACATATCCAGGATTAAACGTTTTACCTTTTTCAGTTCTAATAAGTTCCTTATTTCCAAAATCTCTTGCCTGAATGTATGCTCCTATTCCTTTATCTTTGCAGAACCCATTATTTCTCTCGCTATCCATTCCCTTATCGAGAGACAATATATCAGGATAAAATCCATACACTTCATGAAACTCTTCAATAATGTCAATCAACAAAGGGTTTTCATTTGCACTACCCTTATAGCGTTGAACCAGCATGGGAAGACCATATTCTATATCTGCTAACTTATATACGAGATGACCTATACCTTTGAGATAATTACCTCTAACATATAATCCTGCAGATTGTCCGTATATTCTTCCGTTTCTTTATTTTTGTGGGCACTGCTATTTGATTTTATTAGGCTTCCATCGATTCCAATCATTCTACCTTTCATTAAACCAAGAGATAGACACTCTTTTGTCATCTCGATGGCAATCTGTCTAAAAGTCTCTATACCCATTCTTTCGGCAGCTCTGCTGAATATTTTTCTATCAGGAATGCAATTTGGATTCAATCCACAGACCTTCGCCAGCTCTGGATTTTCTCTCAACTCTTCAATAAGGTCAGAATAAGTTCTGATACGTCTCTTGCACATGAATATTTGTGTTTTTAAGATCGTTCTGAGAGAATAATCTCCAATCTTGTCAGCATATTTTTTTTCGATTTCATCTATCTTGTTCCAGTCATAAAATAGATACAAATGGCGAATATCGCCTTTGTAGTCAGGATAACATTCATAAGCTATTTTTTCGGTTTCTGTGATCTTATATCAGTCATATCTCTTACAGAATGCTGTTTTAAGTCTTGGTATATATTTACTTACTCTATCTTTTATTTTATCCAGTAATCCCAGGAAGTCAGTTATTTGTTTTTGAATGCCTTTCTTGATGTCGCTGAGAATTTTATTCAATCGTGCTGATATTTGCTGAGATTTCTTTTTTTCCCTTTTTTTAGAAAAGCATATATGATATGGCTTCCAATTTTTGCTTGCAAAGGATGTCTGCCCGATAAAATCGGGTAATTGATACTGGATGTAGAATCCGCCCTTTTTAAAGAATTGAATCAAATTAAATACCTCTGTTATATTTAGATTTTGGATTTTGGTTAATAACAGAGGTATTTAATCCAAAATAAGCTTTCTTATTTGTTTAAAATCGAAAAGTATTTATATACCTTTAAATTTAATTTTAAGTTATATTGAAAATTTTTATGATAAAAAATGGTTAATAATACCTTATAATTTGAAAATGTCTTCCGTTAAACTTCATTCCCAATCCTCTATTGGGATTTAATTAAAGGCTTAATTGGATGGTGAGGTTTGCAATGAATGTTGCAGAAATATTTAATAAGATGGCTAATGAGTATGATGAAATACGAGATTTGTGGTACGCATGGCTTTTCTCTCGATTGCACTATTCTATTGCCAGTGATATTATAAATAAGTACGATCCAAAGATTGTGTTAGATGTAGGGTGTGGAACAGGATTTCAAGCATTCTTGCATGCCTCTGCTGGTGCTTTTGTTGTAGGTATCGATATCGCTGACAAACTAATAGAAGTTGCAAAAAAGAAATCATTATCCTTTAAACCACAAAATGAATTTATTTTGTTCCCGGTACATTTTAAATTTGTTGATAAATATAATAAATTAATTGGTTCTATTTTGAGAGAGAAAATTCAGGTGAATGAATATATTCCTCCAAGCTTTCAAGTAGCTGATGCCAGAAGCCTACCATTTTCAAACAATAGCTTTGACCATGTTAACTGCTGTGGTAGTACACTTAGTTTTATAGAAGACCACCGTCTTGCAATTTCAGAAATTGCAAGAGTTTTAAAGCCAGGCGGCACCCTTCTTATGGAGATTGAAGCAAGATGGAATTTAGATCTTCCATGGGCAGTTATTGACGCACTTTTGAACGGAAAAATAGGTTTTGATACATCTTTAACTGAAGCACTTAACGCTATTTTTTTCGCTCCAGGGCAGTATATATATACGTATTATCCATTTGGAGAAACTGAAAATCCAGTTCACATGAAACTAAAACTTTTTACTTCAAAAAGGCTAAAACAGGAGCTTTCTGATTTTCAATTAGAAACTTTAAGAATATGTACCGTTCACTCGGTAACCAATTTTATCCCAAGTACATATCTTGATATGAATAATCCGCCAAATTGGTTAAAATATTTTTTTACTTTTCTTGCAAAAATTGAAGAAAGAATTCCTATATCACTTCCTGGTTGCAGTATAATTCTACTTGCACAAAAGATGGAAATATAACATTAAATTGAATCCAAGGCTTATCGAGAATTTTATCAAAAAATAAGATCAGCAGCACGTATATGGGTTATTTGCAGAGTACGCTGTTTGTCTGTGAATCACGATCGTTATGGTTATCCGTACGCTCCAATCACCGCATCCTTCGCTCACTCCGCTATTGCTTCGTTCACTCAGGCCGGCTCTTGCCTTGCGGTCATTGTCGCTGCTGGCTGTGGCGACACTCTTGCGCTCTCGCTCCAGAGAGTCGCCGGTTTCAGTGATCCTTTCACTATTCATGTTGCAACGGGTAACTGAGAATGGGCGCGCGTGAGCATAACAAGATGAAGGGCAGAGAGTATTCATATCATGGGGGCAGCCGGGATAAGGGTATTGTGACCGCTCCTGGGGTCTGACTTCAGTATCTATGATTTGTCGCTTCGCTCCGCCGGGGCTAACGCTGCCTCAGCCCTGCGCTTCGCTTCGGACATCGGCAGTTTTCGCTGCTTCTCGAACCCCTGCAAGTTTAATCATCATCAATATTGAATGATTATTTCAAATCATGTTGGTAGTTATTCCAATACGGCACACATATAATTTTTTAAAAATAGCAATAAAAGTAGTCATTCTTAATAATAGTGGTGTAAGAAATGCTTTGTTTATTTTAGGGATGATTTTACAATACTCAAAAGGCCGCTTGCCCGGTTACTCTAGTAGACCGCAGGCTAACATTATGCCGGTTACATACAGGGCACATGAGTTTTCCACATTCCGGGCAGAAGGCTTTTCCCGGTACATCATTCTTCATACATGCGGGACGGTTTAATGCCTTTTTATGCACTGAACATATTTTGTTTTCAGTCATGGTTAAATTACTCCTTTTTGAGTCTGAAATAATTAGTAATATTTCTATTTAAACATTATCATAATACACGTCATTATAATAATAATCTCAAAAAAATCGTTACCGCTTCTGAAAATAATTATACTATTCTTTTACAATATAATAGAATAACAGAATAAGATATTTATAGAGTGGATGCATATTATGATAATTATGGCATCAGTACAAATTGAAGACCAAACAATGGACAGATTCAGGAATTATCTTGTAAAAAAATATCAGGGTAAAATATGGGGCAAAGTCTCATCTGAAATTGAAGAGCTAATTAATGTTCACATAGACAAGGTTGAGGGACGAACGAAGCAAAAGAAATTGATATAACTATCAATACCTAGCGCAACCATATATATCAATTTACCAACAACAATTATAATGGTCTCAAATTTGCAGTAACTGCAAAAACACTTTCCAGTAACTGAAAATATATGTCGAAAAATGGATATGTGTGATCATTTTTTTCCAGGAGCTCATTGCGACTTTGAAGCTGGTGATTTTGATGGGTGCACATGTAAATTATATACTCCGTTCACGCAAAAAAATAATATCCGTGCTGCTGCCTGCTCCTGCCAAACGTCATCGACGCATGAGATAATGAAGGCTCGCCCTGAAGGGTTTTTTGCTGCGGCAAAAAATCGCACGGCCACGAGCCATCATAATCTCATTCGTCGTTCATCTTTCTGGCAGGGCAGGCGATGACACCACGGATATACTCTTTTGAATGTTCCTCTCCGTATGGAGGGCGCACGGGTTTTTAGTTTTCCTAATTGGTTGCTTTGACTTATGATCGTTTTTTTTGGGCAGGATCAGGCTCCAACCTCCCTGGATACCTCTATCTCCACGCGCTCCGCGATGTTTTTATTGTGCAACCGTTTGCTTGGGGTCTGTTCGCTCGTTACGCCTGCCCTCCGCCCGCTGTCAGCCTGGCGAGAATCGGCAGAAACTCAGATGGTTTAAAGCTGTTCACCTGCGCGCCGCCTTCAGGGAGATCTTGAAACCTTTTCCAGCTTTTTCAGATCCACTTTTGATTCAATAAGAAAATCAAGTATCTGGGAAAAAGTCAAATCTTTATAGCTCTCCTGTATTGCCTTGAGTTTATTATATGTTTCCTCGTCGAGCCTTATGCTTTTAGTAGTCATTTATTACTATACCTCGATGTTAAATTGTATGCATTTATATTAATACTTTGCATGCACTTTCTAAAGGGCTTTAGTATGCTTAAATTTAAATAGTATGCATGCGTATAAAGCATTAAGGAAAAGAGCAAAATTGCCCCTGCGGTGCAGCAAACACCCAGAGGCGCGGCTCATTCCTGTTAAGGAGGAATAAGCGATATGAAAAACAACGCACAGAGAATTAAATCTATCTCCTCTGCGGCGATGGCAAAGATCGAAGAACTGACAAGACTGCTCAGCCAGCATGCAGCCAGACCGCCACAATACAACCCTTTTACAGTTGAGGGTAATCAGGCATGGGAAGAATGGGCAGAGGGGTGCCGGGAAATCGAGAGGCAGCTTGTAGCAGAAGGGGTGAAGCTATGATGAAGAAGGATCAAAGCTTCGAGAATGTGAAGGATACAGACACCCTGAAAAGGCTGGCAAGATCTGCCGGGTTCAGGGTTTTAAACCGCTTTGAATACTTCGAGGCTGTAAACGGCAAGAACGGCCACAGGTACAGGGTACAGATCAGGGGGCAGGATATTGTTTGTTCCTGTCCTGATGCGAAAAACCACAACTGCAAGCATGAGATCGCTGTTGCCAGGGACATAAACCTTTTTATGGAGGTGGTCTAAATGACCGCCTCAGCACCTGTCAATCCAAGAGTAAAAGAAGCGATGGACCTGCTCCTTAAGATATTCGATGAGGATAACCTTGAGAAAGTCGCCCATGCAGTTTTCAGGGGAAGCGGTAATATTCCATCTGATAAATGGAGCTTCTTTAACCGCATAGTGATGTTCATGCATGACACGGAAGACGCCAGAGGATTCAAACAATGGCGCGAAGCCGGAAGGTCTATCATGAAAGGTTCAAAAGCTTTCTATATTCTGGGACCTGTGTTCAAGAAGATCAAAGAAGAGAAGACCACGGCATCAAGCGAGACAGAGACGAACGAAAAAGAGATCCTTGCAGGATTCAGGGGTATTCCTGTTTTTCGAAGCGAAGACACAGAAGGTGCGCCGTTGATTCAGGAAAACTTCAAAGTTGATATTCCCTGCGAGTTCAACAGCATCATCCAGGAACTTGGCCTTAAGGTTGTGCCTGTGCGGTTTTGCGGTTCATATGGATCATATAACCTTCTCAACAAGAATATCAGGCTTGCCAGTCCTGATATCGAGGTATTCCTTCACGAGCTCAGCCATGCAGTAGATGACAGGCTCAACGGTCTCAAGCCCGGCCAGAAGAAGGATCAGGAAGTAACAGCAGAGTTCAGCGCCGCGGTAATTGGTTATCTGATGGGCTATAAGATCCCTCTCGGCAATGTTAAAGAATACATAGAAAGCTACAGTTTCAGGGAACTTCTTAATTCCCTGTCAAGGATCGAGAAAGTGGTTACTTTTGTGATCGATAGGACAAAAATAAGCCCGTCTACGGTCAATATCCCCCAGCAAGCAGCCGTCTGCACCGGTTGAGTATTTCACTTATGGTTATGCTGGGGTGATGACCCCACATTACCAGCATCGGTCATCATGCCTGGCGCCACAGCCCACGAGGATTTATACTCCTTGCCCCATAAAGGGGCAGGGGTGCCCCTGGGGCGAGTACAAATCCTCCTGCTAAGACTGCAAACCCTTCTCTATATACTCCACACGTTTCTTTATCCTCTGCAGATGTATCATCTTTTTCTTCTTGAAAGTGCGCTGTGGACAGATTCCCCAGACCCTTTCAAATGCTTGAGGAATATTCCAGCGAGACTATAGTGTCTGGACATTCGTCCAGAGTCAGGAAGTGTGCTTCGCAAGAACATGTAACAACATACTAATATTCATTGTTTGCTTGCAGACTATATTCGCCATTCCCCCATGATTGCCCTTCCTCGAATACATTGAAGTTACCTGGTCTGCTATAAATACCAGATCGTCCGGATTAAAATTACTGTTAACTCTCGCCCACCTTAACTATTTTGGAATGTTTGGCATCTTCTGGGTGTTTTGGAATTGACGGTTTTGACGTTTCTTCACGCATTTCATACATAGTCCGCATGCGTTCAATTGCAAGATCAATGGCTTCTGTCTCATTCCTGCATATCCTGTGGTCTATGAGCCATTTCAAGTTTTCAATTGTGCGCTGGCTGAATGCATAGTTTCTTCGCACACTTGCTTCACTCAATTCTTTCCGCTTCACTGTGTACGTATTATACCACATATGGATATTTATACCTTTGCAGTGCGGAAAAGGAGAACTTATGGTTTTAAACTTTCATTTTTTCTATTATCTTTCGAGCCTCATCGCTCTTTAGAAGTGTCTCAATCAGCTGTGCCATATTATCGTCATATTTCTTAATATCTGTAAGGGCTTTATAATCCAGCACGAGACTGCATTGATGGCAAAACTTGGAATTTGGAGGAAGTGTTACCTTGCAACGCGGACAGGTTTCCATGGTCACCTTTTTTTCTTCTTTTCCAAGACCATAATGATTTAAAATACCCTGATTAATTTCTGCATCCGTGAAATTCGCATAAATTTTGAACATCTGATTGCTCCCCTTGCTCCATCCAGCACGATGCTTGATTTCTTGCTCGCTTAATTTATCGAGAACCCATGTAGTGATCGCTTTATGCCTGAAGCTATGTGGGTGAACGCTCCGGGTTATGCCAGCTTCCTTTGCAATCTCTTTGGTGATGGTGAATAGTCTGCCATAACTTAATGCTTCGAACTGCCTTGTTTTTGAATTTTTTAGTTCACTGACCCAGAGTGGCGCATTGGAATCTTCTTTGCAAGGATGAACTGATAACCACTGACCAAGATAGCCAGTACTCCAGGTAATGGGTATTCCCTTTGCTCCTGTAGTCTTTTGGCTATTGCTTGTTTTGCTTATATACAATAAACCATATTTTTGTTCTATTACAACATTTTGGATGCGAAGGCTTCCCACCGCACCTATTCGCATTCCACTATCAGCGAGCACGGCAATCAGGGCTTTATTCCTGATACTATTGGTAGAATCAATCATTTTTAGAACATCTTCCTGGGTGATTAATTCATGTGGTTGGACAAGGCTCTCTGAACGGATAATCTTCATATCGACGACCCATCGTGGCATAGGATCAAGCATAATCCTGCAGAATTTCTTAAACGACTTCTGATAATTTGCAATATAACCAGGTTTATAACCATCTAATTCAAGTTCTGATAGAAAAGCATCAAATTCTGTCTCTGTAATATTTGTTAATGGCTTTTGGAAATGGATATCCATTCTGATTAGGATATTGAGCCTTGAGGCGCGGGTATTCAATGTGGCACCCTGCTTCTGCATTCTGGAAAGGAATTGTAGTATAAGCTTCTTATTGACCGGACTAACTCCCTTGAGCCGATTCATAGCCGATTGATACCACGAACTAATTCCATGAATATCGTCCACATTTGCCATGATATACCCTTATATTCATACAACTATAAAAGGTATAGGACTCTTACGAGAGGCGTAATGGACCCGGCGGGATTCGAACCCGCGGCCTTTGCGTTGCGAACGCAACGATCTACCCCTGATCTACAGGCCCAGAAAATGGAGAAATGGGGTTTTTACATCCTGCCCAGTTCTTCAACTGAAACGCTTTCTACATCTTTTACTTTGCCAAATTCTTCTTCGACCTTCTCGGTTCCACCTTCAATATCCCCGACTTTTACAACTACCATCAGGGCTTTCAAGCCGAATGCTACGGGTTCTTCTGAGAATCCATGAATTCGCGCTCCTTCTGGCATCACTTTTGTGAGGGCATCTTTAAGCTTATTAAGGTCAACATCCATACCCGTAGGCATAACTTTTATCTTTGCTGCGACTTCTCCCATTATTCTCACGGTCCTTCGAATCCGCATCCAGGGCATTTATAGGGATTGCTCTGGTGCCTGCAGGCAGCACATCTTCCGATTTCATTACCGCATTGTGGGCATGGAAATCGTGCATAACCACGTTCAATAAGATTTACTCCGCATGAAACACAAATTGTTGCTTTTTCTTTTCTTGCCATAATATTCTCCTTATGTTGGGACTTCCATACACATCCGAAAGCTATTAAATTTATCCTCTAATTTTTGTCCCTATAATATTGCCTTTTAATGCATTTACCACTCTTCCCGGACAATTTCCATTAATGATCTCACAATTCATGTTATATTTCATAAGAAAATGCGGAAGTTCTGCGTCAACACATGTTTCCTTACCTATGAGATCCTTTGCATTGAGCTCATTTTGGAGTAGACCCTCCAGGTAAATACCATCCACATCCGTGAGTTTGATAAACCTTGCCTTCTGCTTCAAAGCCACCCATGCAGCAATGGTATCGGAGGTTACATCCCATGTATGGGGAAGTTCATCATTGTTCTTGAGAAGGTTATATGGAAGCAAAATGAATGTTTCATTGGTATTCTCAAGTCTGTCAGTGAGTTTCACGTTCGTTCCATCGGCCAGATAATATCCATACTGTTCCATTGCAAGTATCGCCATCCAGTGCGCAGCTTCTTGCGAGGGATTTACTTTGCGCACCGTATCTGCGAATATTGAGCCCCCCGGTACTATGAGGATGCTTTCCCCGGTTGAGTTTGTGTACTCCATGAGGTCTCTTACGATCCTTTTTGCACTCTGGATCAGACTTCCGCCAAGTTTTATTAGTATCATGATATTAAATTGAATTGATTAATGCAAACATGTCAATAACCCAATGTTAAGCTTGATAGATATATAAATTTGACTTTTCCACTTCGACCAAAATGATGTAAATCCTTCCCTTCTGCAATTTGACAATTGGACTTTTAAAGTATAGAAAGAAAAATGAATTTAGTATATAAAGAAACAGCTATTAAAATTATAATCCCGTTACGGAAATTAATAAATCATATTTTATGGAAGCAGCGATACTAATAAGCAAGCAAAGAACAATTTAAAATGCGTGCTATATTTAATTATGCAGTAAAACATCGTTAAATTAATCGTAAGAAACACACGACTAATATATATTATCTACTAATCGTGCTGACGCGTTAAAAAAGATTTTGATTCATAGGAGCGTTTTTCAGCGTGTTGCTTCATTCGAAAAACAGAGATTTCATCAGAAAATCGTTATCTTCTAACTCATTTAATAATACTATGCTATATATGAATTGTAGTATGATTCTCTGTGTACTCTGGGGACTCTGTGGTTTTTTCGTATAAGAAGAAAATAAATAGTCCATAATTCAAACATATCTGAAAATTTGAAAAGAGTGGATTAATATATGTGTATTTCAAAAAAGGATATGACATGAACGAAACGCCAGAAAACGAAAAACTCTTCTCAAGGAACTTTGTTCTAACAAGCTTATCCACATTTACCCTTTTCACAAGTTTCTATTTCCTCCTTATCACACTCCCCATTTATATTAAGAAGATAGGTGGTTCTGAATCCGAAATAGGATTGATCCTGGGTGTTTTTACCATATCTGCGGTGCTGCTTCGACCGTTCATAGGAAAAGAGGTTGACAGGCGGGGACGAAAAATCATACTTATCTCAGGCATTGTTATTTTTTTCATTTCAATGCTCCTTTATGATTATACAAGAAATGTTACTTTGCTGCTTCTCTTAAGAGTGCTCCATGGGATCGGCTGGGGCGCTGCGACAACAGCCGCAACAACGCTCATTGCAGATATCGCCCCTCAAAAAAGAAGAGGCGAAGCAATGGGAGTATTCGGAATGGCATCGAATGTCGCAATGGCGATTGGGCCTGCTTTGAGCATGATATTGCTTCAAAAATATGATTTCCCCATTCTTTTTTCAATGAGTGCAGGCATTTCACTCCTATCCTTGCTGCTTGTACTTCCCATATCTGAAACCATGGTCGTGCATCCAAGAACTCCCCTTTTCAGCAGGGAAGCGTTATTCCCGTCAGCCCTGATGTTCATGATATCATTGACATACGGTTCAATTGTATCGTTTCTTTCACTGTTTGCACAGAAACAGGGAATAGCAAACCCCGGAATTTTTTTTACCGTGTTTGCAGTGACCCTGATTCTTGTCAGGACGCTGGCAGGCAAGCTCTCAGATATAAAGGGGCGAAAAGTTGTAATTATACCGGGGATGGTGCTTATTGCCGCAGGCCTTGGGATTTTATCGACAGCAAGCACGCTGGATAGTTTTCTTGTGGCAGCTCTTCTTTATGGTCTTGGTTTTGGGCTTGTGCATCCCTCGCTCATGGCTCTCCTTGTTGACATGGTGGGTGATAAGGGCCGGGGCGCTGCCATGGGTACCTTCACAGCATCTTTTGACCTTGGAATTGGGGCGGGTTCTATTCTCCTGGGTCTGGTCCTGCAATACTTCAGTTTCCAGGTCATGTATACAATCAGCGGCTTGATAGCGCTTTTGGGTGCTGTTTTACTGATATTATTTAACGGCAGGAAGCAGATGTAATGGACCTTTTCTCTCATGCGTTATTTCCGTATTTGCTGGGGAATTACTTCAAAAAAAGGAAAGAGGAGATAACAGCTTTTGTCATCGGGGGAATAGCGCCTGATGTTGATATTTTTCTGTTGTTGATACAATACCTATACCCTACTTTTTTCCTGATCACCCATCGGGGCATAACCCACTCGTTTTTTTTCGGATTTTTCACAGGTATCATAGTATTATACGTTGCTTCCCGTAACAGTGTTAAAAATATAGTGCAAAAGCATATTGATTTTGAACCCGTTTTTTCGCGCCGGAACATGGTTTTTGCTTTTGCGGGAATCATAGTACACCTGGTTCTTGATTATTCGACAACAAGAGGAGTCCCGCTGTTTTACCCATTTGATGTAACAAGATATTCCGCTGAATTGTTCTTCTATACGGACATATACATCACAATAGCCAGCCTGATAATGGTAATATTTTTATTGAGAAGACCTTTCCGGACTCAAAATATCACAAAATTACTTATTATATTCCTTATCATATTGGCCGGAATGGGAGGCCTGCGGTTTGTAGAGAAGAACAATACTGAGCAATATTTCCATGATGGAAGCATAAAATCCTTTCCCACAATGAATCCCTTTGAATGGTATGCCCAGAAAGAAGAAGGGACGAAAATAGACATATATCAATATAATGGGTGGGAAGGGAAATCCAATTATAATACTTCCTTCCAGCGCCTGAATGTGATCTCAGAAGGGAGGGAGCTTGAAAAAGCACTTGTTCTTGCGGATGAACTCCCGCAGTTGAAAATGTTCAAATGGAGGGCTCATTCGGTGGCCGTTAATGCATCTTATGGAAATGGAACATGGGTCCTGGAATATTACGATCCTGTCCAGAGGGTGGAAATGAGGGATATATCAGGAGCATTCAGAATAGCCAGCGCCAGATTCAGTTCACTTACGATAAACGTGACAGATGATAGAGCTATTGTGAAGTAAGGAACAAATCAAAGCTTTCTTTTGGAATATTCAATTCACTTAAAAACCTCTCCATCAATGTCAAATTAAGTGTATCTTTTGACAATTTGTATAGAAATCTTGCCTCCTCAATATCTTTTGGAGAACCACGGGATAAATTTGACGGTATCTGCATTTCAAAAGGAGAAATAAACAAATACCTGTCACCACGTATTACTTTTTTCCGATATTTCAGAGTGAATCTGTCTATTTCATTCTTGATGATTTTTATCCTGAACTCCGGAATTTGATTTTCCGTTCTCACTATCCTTACTACATGATGGTTTTTCAGGTAAGCATTGTATGCATCTATGGGATCTTGCGTATTTTTGCATTCATAGGTATTTTCTATTTCCAGCCATAATTTCAGGAATTTCTCAAATGAAATGTTCTGGACCAGAATGTCAATATCTTCGCTTGTTTCATTATTTCCAAAGAGAATGGGAATGTATCTTGAAAATAGCACATACCGGATATTGTTCTTAACTAGAATTTCCGAAAAATCCAATATCTTGTCATCATTTATTGATAGCTTTTTGTCAAGGATTATTTCATTGTCCTTAAATTCAATTATTATTTTATTCTGGTTCATATCGCCCTCCTGCAATTTCCCTGATCTTCTTTGCGGTCTTTAAACCAACACGTTCCACTTTCATGAGTTCATCATGCGGCGCTGTTAAGACATTTTCCACACTGCCAAAGTGGTTTAGCAGGTTTCTTGATGCTACCTGTCCTATGCCGGGGAGTGATGCTACAATATATTCTTTCATTTTAGTCTGTGAGAGAAGGCTGCGTTTTCCGTGCAAGTTGAAAGGTCTGGTTTTATCGTTTTGCTCTTTTGAAGCTATCATACTTATAACCTGTGCCGTTTCTGCTTCGTTAAGCGTATAGAGAGTTGGGATTCGCATAAGGGCGATGGTATTAAGGAATCCCTGTATCGCTTTGGGATTCACCCTGCGACTTGAAAAGAAAAAAATATCTTCACCTTCGATAATCAAAATGGGCTTCCTGTAGGACTTCGCCAGGTCAGAAAGTTGTGAAAATAGCTCCCGGCGCTCAAGCAGGGTTGAGAAAACATCATCGACCGTCTTTCTTTCGAATGCCACTCGATCGCTTACGACATAATCACCTATCTTAAGGGTGGTTATCTCGATCTCTGCGCCCAGCTCAATAAGCTCATCCGCTACTCTGGAACGCATTTCCCTGTGGTCAATGAAAACCTTCATTTCTCTCAGTATGCAAACAACAGAACATATACTATCTTTATCTGCACACTGAAAGTATTATGTCGAAAAAAAAATGATGTTTTATCCGGCTGCTTTCCTCTTTACTTTTTCTGTTTCCTTTAAGATAGTATCTATACCGCTTTTGACCAGGGCATGAAACTTCTCACCACGCATACTTGCCCTATTAAGAGTCTCCCCGAGGTCAAGGGGAAGCGCAATATCTACCCAATTATCTCTTACCCGATGAAGCATTGGCTTCTCAAGTATTTTCTTTGCTTTATCATTAACTATAGAAGCGGTCTGGCTGTCTTTGAATTTTATGGGCACATGAAGCGTTAGCGATGTTATCTTTCCGTCCTTTTCCTTGGGCGTGTATAATCGCACGATCTCATTCCCGAAACGTCCGAAGAACTGGTCAGTCCCTTTTCCGAACCCCATTTTTTCAATAGCAGAAACTGCGCCTGCGGGAATGTCGTCCATAATACAGCCGCACAATGCGCTTGTTATCTCTTTTTCTTCCGTGCTTTCGGATACGCGAACAAAATCATCTAGCGGGAAACCCATTACGATTTCATCATCGCGGTAGCCGGAGAACATCCTTGCCCCATTACACAGGAGCGAGAGGTTCACCTTTTTCTCCATAAAAGGAATGGCAGTACACTCACCGCACACAGCAAACTCACCTTTGAACTTTACCTCAACCGGTTGTTTTTCGTGCAATTGCGCCAGGATCGTAGATACGCGCATAATCTTCCTGGGATTTCCAACTATCACGACAACATCGGGTTTTTTATCCGTCTTTTCAAGTGAGCTGACGCTTACTAATTTCGTATTTGCCGGTTTTATGCGGGGATATATCTCACCATAACTTGGCTCTGTGAAACCAAGAGCAAGTTCAGCGCTTGTACAGGTGAGTTCTTCTACGCCAAACACAAAACTTTCCCCATAAAATGCGCTTCTTCTTATCATTTCACAAAAGCGCATGGGCTGACTGCTTGTTTTTTGTTCTGAGCTATCATTTATGATCCTGATGGCAACAGGTGAAGAAGGGAGTTCAAAAAATTTCCTGAATTTCATTGACAATTCTGCGTATTTCATCTTATTCCTCTACTTTTATTCCGTTTTCTCTTGCTATATCCTTAAAAGCGCCGGCTACATATTCGATCTGTTCGCGCTTCAAACCGTATGTATTGATCTTGAAATTCTTGCTCATACCGGGATGAAGACCGACTATCTTTCTCTTTTTTAATTCATGATACAGGAAATATCCCCTGCGCTTATCCTTCTGGGCGATCTCATGGAGCGGCAGGCTTTCAAAGTTCATAAGAGGATGCTGTTTTGGCTTAACACCCATCTGGTGAAACCCCTCTATCTTTTCAAGCTCATTTACAAAATACTGCGCATTTTTTACCTCTTCGTCCCAGCGACTTACACGTTCTACCACTGCGGGAAATGATGCCATGAGCGTTGCCACCGGTGCCCCGAATACGGGGGAGCATCCGAACAACGCAACTTCTTTTTTTGAAAAACCGCGTCCGCTCCAGTCACCCCTGCAGGTAGATTTATTGAACACTTTGCTGCTCCATTCATAAGTGGTTGCAAGTATTCCGATAGGTGCAGATGCTGCCCAGCTTTTGTGCCCCGAACCGCAAAGAAAATCCACATGGAGCTTCTTGCCATCAACAGGCATTATACCTGATGAGTAAGCTGTATTAAGCAGGAACGGGACGCCATATTCTTTGCATATCTTTCCCACTTCCTCTGCATTTGCAATATTGCCGTATCTGTAATCCACATGTGTGAGCACTGCAACCGAGGGGAGTTTTCCCGTCTTTTGCTCTACCTCTTCAAATGTACTGGCATACCCCCGGGCATCAATTTCAAACCTGGGATAACCATTGTGCGGAACTTCTACAATATTCAATTTGTTTGCCTCTGCGGCCAGATATGAGGTATAATGGGCAAGAGCATCCACCACAACAGTATCACCCGGCTCGCAAACCATATGCATCACCGCCCATTTCGCATGGCGGCAGCCTGCCGTGAACCTCACATCGTCCATATTAAGGAATTCTGCGACATCCGCTGTAAAATCATGAACAGGAGGCTTATCCACAAGGTCCACTCTTGATTCGAAACAATAATCGCACACTGAGTAGCCATCACCGAATTCAAGAAGGGCTTTTCGCGCTTCTGCTGTCAGGACTCCACCACGCTGGATGGGGTGCACGTTTACATAAGTGTCAGAAATACCGCGAGTAAGGTTTTTGTATTTGTTAAGGTCCATGCTCTCAAATCATGTTCCAAGAGTTTATTAATGAACTTATAATTTACGGAAAAGGCAATAAAGATAAAGTCAACTTTCAGCCCGAAAGAACTATTTTCCCGACATAAATATTTGTATCTCCCAATAATGGAAGATAGTTATCATTTTTCAAACTGATATTCAGGTTATGGTTACCAGCGGGCAATGTTGCCTGCTTGAGTGTTCTGGAAATAGTTGATTCGCTATCAATAATTTCTTCACCGAGCGCAACCCCATCGATCACTATACTTACATTAGGCCACCAGACCCCTGCCAGGGGCACCGAGAATTTTGACCCATATCCTGTAAATGAAATACTATATTCCAATTCCTGGTCCGTGAAGAATTGCCCGTTGAGTTCTTCATCTTCATCATATATCCACCGGTTGAATTCAAGGATTATTGGTTCCGGCTTTATTGTCAAAGAGCTTGAACCCGGATTCAATCCCGGTGATGTTGCAGTTATCATAGATGTCCCAACCACATCTGAGGTTATGGTAGCCCTGGCTTTTCCTTTGACCGTTGTCAGGTTCGATCCTGAGAGATGTCCAAGTGATCCTGATAAATGTATGTTAATCCCATCATTTGGCGCATCCCTGCCTTTTTTATCCTTTAACTTGACCAGGATTTCCGCATTGGTAATCCCGTCTGCAGGTATGGAACCCGGATTCACGGAAACCCACAGGTTGTTTGGTAGGACCGCCGGATCGTATGGATTTATATATGCATTTAATTCGTCGGTCATATGAACAAGTGTATATTTTTCTTTTGAGATGGGATCATAAACCAGTTCGAATGCCAGTTCATAATTTCCTTTTCCGGTCAGGACAACTCCGTATTGTTTTCCTCCGATTTCATTTAGGACCCATCTATTGCTCTCAAGCCGACCTTCTCGAAGTTCGATATATTCATCAAGGGGAATCCTGATCTTTCCGGATTTCCCACTGTAATACATTACATTTCCTCTCCCGGTAAGCATTCCTTCGGGCGTATTTAGGAGGTTATGGTCATTATCAGGGTCAGGATCAGCACCAAAGGCAAGATAATCCACATCTTCCGGGATCTTTATCTTAAGTGTGCGGATATTTCCGGAAGGAGAATCAGCGTCGATCAAATTGCGAGCCCCACCATTTTGCATTGAGGTCAATGAGACTAATATTTCGCCTCTTTGCTTTTCCATACCATTGGTGGTCATACCAGGCCAGATATTTGAAAGTCCGATAGCAAATATCCCAAGTATGGCCCCGGTGAGGATCACATATACTACAAGTCTTATCGGGATCTCAATGGATGCTGTATCGTCGTTGAAAAAAGAGCACATATTTTTCAGTCGTGTTCCCGGTTCAAAGCCTTCTTCAAAAAAAATCCCGTGTACGATCCCTCGACATTTGCCACTTTCTCAGGCGTACCCTCGGCAATGATCCGCCCACCATTATCCCCACCTTCCGGCCCAAGATCAATTATATGGTCGGCAACTTTTATCACATCAAGATTGTGTTCGATAACCACAACGCTATTGCCAGCATCTACCAGCCGTGACAGCATATCAAGAAGCTTCTGTATATCTGCAAAATGCAGGCCTGTGGTAGGTTCATCCAGTATGTAAAGCGTCATTCCTGTGCTTCGTTTACTCAACTCTGTGGAAAGCTTGATCCGCTGCGCTTCACCCCCTGAAAGGGTTGTTGCGGGCTGACCGAGCCTGATATAACCCAGTCCCACATCAAAAAGTGTCTCAAGCTGCCGTTTTATTTTGGGGATGTTTTCAAAAAACGCCAGGGCTTCTTCAACGGTCATATCCAGCACCTGTGCGATATTCTTTCCCTTATAGGTGATCTCAAGCGTCTCGCTGTTGAAACGCTTTCCATGGCAGATCTCGCATGGAACATAAACATCAGGAAGGAAATGCATCTCTATTGTGATAATCCCATCCCCGCTGCATGCTTCACATCGTCCCCCCTTCAGGTTGAAACTGAAACGCCCGGGCTGGTAACCCCGCGCTTTCGATAAGGGAAGTTTTGAAAAAATATCCCTTATTGGCGTAAAAAGTCCGGTATAGGTTGCAGGATTCGAACGCGGTGTCCTTCCTATGGGCGACTGGTCGATTATTATTATCTTATCGATATTCTCAAGACCGATTATTCCCCTGTGCTTTCCGGGTTTTTCTTTTGAATGATAGAACTTTTGCGCAAGGGCCTTATATAGTATATCATTAACAAGAGTGCTCTTTCCAGAGCCTGAAACACCTGTGACACATGTCATGACCCCAAGGGGAATGTTTACATCAATTTGTTTCAGGTTATTTTCACCTGCTCCCACGATTGTTATTTTTCCTTTTGGTTTTTTTCGGCGGGATGGGACATTTATGTATTTGCGGTGGCTGAGGTAATCACCCGTTAAGGATTTATCACAATTGATAATATCCTCAAGGCTTCCGGTCATCACGACTTCGCCGCCGTGAACTCCTGCCCCGGGCCCCATATCCACGATAAAATCCGCGCTTCGTATCATTTCTTCATCATGCTCAACCACGATCACCGTATTTCCAAGGTCGCGAAGCCGCGTGAGCATACTTATTAGCCTCCCGTTATCTCTCTGGTGAAGACCGATACTGGGTTCGTCAAGGATGTAAAGAACCCCTACAAGACTTGAGCCAATCTGTGTGGCAAGCCGGATCCTCTGGCTTTCACCTCCCGAAAGAGTTCCTGAGGCCCTGTCAAGGGTCAGGTAATCAAGACCAACATCCATTAAGAATCCAAGGCGTGAACGCAGCTCCTTCATTATGGGTTTCGATATGATCTTCTCTTTTTCAGAAAAAGTTATTCCCTCAAGAAACTCAAGACCTTTTTTCACGGACAGTCGGGTAGTGGTAATTATGGATCTATCCATGATCGTGACCGCAAGACTTGATGGTTTTAACCTTTCACTATTACATACCGTACAGGGATTGATGCTCATATATTGCTGGATCTTCTCCCGCGCCTCTTCTGATTGCGATTCCCTGTATTTTCTTCTAAGATGCGGAATTATCCCTTCAAAAACGCTCCGATGTTCCCACAGGCCGTCCCGGTCCCGGGGCACATACTTGAAAAGTATCGCTTCAATACTTCCATGCAAAATTACCTGCACATGTTCAGGTTTAAGTTCTGAAAAAGGCACATCAAGTGAAAAATCATAATGTCTCGCAACAGACTGGAGCATCTGGCGGTAATACCCATGCTCATAACCCCAGGGTTCTATGGCCCCTTCACTGATGGATTTATTTTTATCCGGGATTATGAGGTCAGGATCAAATTCCATCGTGCTGCCAAGTCCCTGGCAGGAAGGACACGCACCGCGCGGACTATTGAATGAGAACATGTTCGGTTCAAGAGGCTCAAAACTGATCCCGCATTTTACGCATGCTGCATGCTCACTGAACAGAAATTCTTTACCTTCAAGCACCTGTGCCACTGCAATGCCATTCCCTTCACGAAGCGCTGTTGCCACAGAATCCGCAAGTCTTTCTTCTATACCTTTTTTTATTTCCAGGCGGTCAACGATAACATCGATATCGTGTTTTTGCTGTTTGTTAAGAGTGATCTCCTGATTCAGTTCATAGATCTTACCGTCTATTCGAACCCTGCTGTACCCGGATTGTGAAAGGGCCTCAAATATCTGTTTATATTCTCCTTTCTTCTGCCTCGCAATAGGAGCAAGAACATGAAGCTTTGTTCTTTCCGGAAGCGACATCAGCCTGCTTACTATCTGTTCAACGGTCTGCGGTGTTATCTCGCTTCTACAATTCGGACAGTGTTGTTTTCCTATTCTTGCGTAAAGAAGACGCAGGTAATCATAGATTTCCGTGACGGTACCTACCGTTGAACGGGGATTCTTGCTTGTTGATTTCTGTTCGATGGAGATGGCGGGAGAAAGACCTTCGATATATTCCACATCAGGCTTATCCATCTGTCCCAGGAACTGGCGGGCATATGCTGACAGCGATTCAACATACCTTCTCTGGCCCTCGGCATACAGTGTATCAAAAGCAAGGGAAGATTTTCCCGAACCGGAAAGTCCGGTTATGACAATAAGTTGGTTCCTGGGAAGTTCCAGGTCGATGTTCTTGAGGTTGTGTACGCGTGCGCCTTTTATTATGATTTTATCTATGGACATAATGGAATAGTATAATATTATGTTAAAAGGCTAAAGAATTATGGTGATTCCAATAAGATTTTAACCGAACAAATATTATACAGTGCAACAATAAAGGAGTTAAGATGAGCAGAATTGAAAAGGACAGTATTGGAGAGGTGGAAGTTCCCGATAATGTGTTATATGGTGCTTTTACTACGCGCGCTTCAAGGAATTTCAGGATTAGCGGTATCAAAGCCCATCCTCATTTCATAAGATCACTCGCCACCATCAAGAAAGCATGCGCAAAAGCCAATGTTAAGCTTAACATTCTCAATGAAACCATCGGGGATGTGATAATCCAGGCATGTGATGAGGTCATCGAAGGAAGATATCAAGACCAGTTCATCCTTGATGTGTTCCAGGCAGGCGCAGGCACTCCTTTTAATATGAATATGAATGAAGTTATCGCAAATGCGGCGATATTGAAATTGGGCGGTGACCCGGGTGATTACACAAAAGTCCACCCCAACAACCATGTTAACATGGCGCAATCATCAAATGATGTTATCCCGACCACAATAAGGTTAAGCGTCCTTCTTTCCCTTTTGCCGCTTAAGAAGGAACTGGAAGAATTCATAGACGCATTTCATTTAAAAGCAAGGGAACACGACCATGTGATCAAAGTCGGAAGGACTCATCTTGAAGATGCCGTGCCCATTAGATACGGCCAGGTGTTCAATGGATATGCAGCATCTCTTGAAAAAAGCATGGAACGGCTGGAAACTTCAGAAAAAAGTATGCTTGAACTCAGTATTGGCGGCACAGCCGTGGGGACAGGTATTAATACACATCCGAATTTCAAGAAAATGGTCATTTCGGAGTTAAATGCGCTTACAGGCTTTGAATTCCATGCTGGCAACAGCATCATGCTGTCATGGAGCATGACCGGTTTTGTGGATATTTCCAATTCCTTGAGAATGCTTGCTATTGAAATGAACAAGATATCAAATGACCTGCGTCTTCTTAATTCCGGGCCTTGTACCGGAATTTCGGAAATTGTCCTGCCGGAGGTGGAACCGGGCTCATCCATAATGCCAGGAAAAATAAATCCCTCAATTGCCGAAGCAGTGAATATGGTTTGTTTCCAGGTCGCGGGTAATGACCATGCTGTTGCAATGGCCGCAGAAGCAGGACAGCTTGAGCTTAATGTGATGACACCGCTTATCGCATTTGACCTTTTATGGAGCATTGAGCTCCTGACGAATACAATAAGGATGTTCCGTGAAGATTGCCTCTCAGGAATGATCGTGGATGAGAAAAGATGCAATGAGTTCATTGAAAATAGCCATACCCTTGCAACTGTGTTGAATCCGTATATCGGTTATGATATGGTGGCACAATTGGTGAAAACTGCTCTTTCTGAGAATAAATCACTGAAGCAGGTGCTTATTGAAAAGGATATTATCCCATCGAAATATATGAAAGAGATCCTTGATGCAGGGAAAATGACGGAGCCCGGGGTTGTGGATAAGAAAAGTATCGATGAAATTATTTCATACGGAAGAAAGAATCGATAGAATTTAATTATAATTATTAATAATCCCAAATAGCTTTAAGTCCATGAAACTATAATATTATTCTAAGGAGGCGGACTAATGGACATATTCGACGTTTTATCAGCCGTATCAAAGAGAAGGACTACTTTGATGGATCGAGGTATAACAGAACATAAAGCCCTGCTTAAGGCAGAAAAAGTTGTATCAAAAGAATATCACATACCATTACCTGACATACAGAGACTTGTCGGGGATGAAATCAAACCCAGGAATTTATAGATAATTCATAGCATTATAAGGTTCGGGGAATCTTCAATGCGAATATAGTTTAAAAGAAACGTGTGAGCACAGGCTCCGTTAGAAATACTTTTTCCCTTTTCCAACCGATTATTGAGGACAAGAATACATTGATTGCTCTGGGGATAACTTCAGAATCGATGTTTGATTTCATCCAATTACCCTGATATCACCAACATGTAATGTAACGGTCACTTTTTTAGCAAAGTATATATGGACGCTCCATTATAATAATGATTTAATGGTGTCCAATGGTGGATATAAAACGAGATATAAATGAGCACACGCAGGTTGAGAATGCATTTAACATAGAAAAAGCGTTCAATGAAATTATTTTTAATTCACTGCACGACATATTATATGTATTTGACTTAAATGGCAGATTTTTGAGATGGAACAAATCGTTCAGTGCTATTACAGGTTATACCGATAAAGAAATATCAACAAAGAAACCTACAGACTTTTTCTTGGGAAGAGATGTTCAGAGGTTCTTGAATGCTAGAGAAATGGTGGTTAATAATGGAACTGCGAGCATTGAAGCTGAAATGGTTACAAAGAATGGGGAGCGTATCAATTACGAGTTTAATGGAATGTTGCTTAAGGACGACAATGGTAAACCTTTAGGCATTTGTGAAATAGGCAGAAATATTACTGAGTATAAAAGGATGGATTTAGAATATAAAACTGTACTCCGTTCAGCCATGGATGGTTTTTATGTTGTTGATTCAAAGGGGCGCATTTTGGATGTCAACGATTCCTATTGCTCTCTGATAGGCTATAGTCGCCAAGAATTGCTGAGTATGAGCATAAAGGATATTGATGCAATAGATTCAGAGGAAATGATTGCCGAACGCATTCATCGAATTTTAAAGGTAGGCCCGGAACGCTTTGAAACTCAACACAAATGCAAGGATGGCAGAGTTGTTGAAATTGAAGCCAGTGTTAATTATAGTGAAGCTGGGGGTGGAAAGTTCTTTGTATTTATGCGTGACATCACTGAGCGCAAGCTGACAGAAGAGCTGACTAAGGTTCGAATAAGATTATTCGAGTTTGCAGCAGGACATTCGTTAGAGGAACTGCTCCGTCAAGCTGTTGCTGAAATCGGCAGACTTGTGGATAGCCCCATCGGTTTCTATCATTTTGTAGAACCCGACCAGAATACCCTCACCTTGCAAGCATGGTCTCCTTTAACACTCGAACGGTTTTGTAAAGCCGAGGGGAGAGGATTGCATTACAGCATAGACGAAGCTGGTGTCTGGGCAGATTGCATCCGTCAACGCAAACCTGTGATACACAACAATTATGCGTCCCTCCCTCACCGAAAAGGAATGCCGGAAGGACATGCGGAGGTGAAGCGAGAATTAGCCATCCCGATTTTTCGAGATGAGCGTATCATGGCTATCCTTGGAGTGGGGAATAAGCCGTATGATTACACGAAAATAGACCTTAACATAGTCACTTATCTTGCTGATGTTGTCTGGGAGATAGTTGAGCACAAGAAGATGGAAATTGTTCTTAAAAAAAGTGAAGCCAGACTTTCAGAAGCTCAGAGGATAGCACATATAGGCAATTGGGAATGGAACATAAAAACTAATGAATTGTACTGGTCAGAAGAAAATTACCGCATGTTTGGTTTATCCAGAGATGTTAGACCTTCTTTTGAAGCGTTCTTAACTACAGTTCATCCTGATGACCGGAAATTTGTTCAAGAATCAATAAACGAAGCTCTTCATGGCAAAACATATGATATTGATATGCGTATCATTAGACCCGACGGTCAGGAGCGCATTGTTAATGCAAAGGCTGAAGTTTGTTTTGATAGAGAAAATAAACCTGCCAAAATGAGTGGAACTGTGCAGGATATTACCGAAAGGAAACATGGAGAAGAGAAGTTAGACTTATTTCGTTATTTGATTGACAAATCAAACGACGCTATAACGATTGTTAACTCGGAAACTGGTATTATTTTGGATGCCAATGAAAAAGCCAGCAGTAGTTTGGGATATTCGAGAGACGAACTACTAACTATGCATGTGTATGATTTTGAAACTACTTTACCTGATACATTTTCATGGGAGAACCATGTTAAAGAGATTAAGAAAAAAGGGAGTATGATTGTAGAAGGACTGCATAGACGTAAGGATGGTACAACATTTCCTACAGAGGTAAATGTTAAGTTTATCGATTTTGAAAAAAAATATCGTTTAGTTGCCATAGCTCGAAATATTACTGAACGCAAGCTTTCGGAAGAAAAAATAAGAAAAGCTCTGGACGAGAAAGAATTGCTTCTTCGGGAAATCCATCATCGTGTCAAGAATAATATGCAGATAGTTTCAAGTCTTCTGAGGCTTCAATCCCAAAACGTTGAAGATAAAAAATATAAAGATATGTTTATTGATAGCCAAACCAGAATATTTTCAATGGCCCTTATCCACGAAAAACTTTATCAATCTGAAAGCTTTGAACAAATTAATTTCAAAGAGTATATTAATGGCATAGTCTCAAATATAGTAGAATCTCATAATGTAAAAAGCAATATAAAATTCGATATTAATACAGAAAACATCCCCCTAAAAATCGATTATGCAGTTCCATGCGGATTAATAATTAATGAACTGGTCACAAATTCCTTAAAATATGCATTTCCTGACCAAAGACAAGGAAAAATTCAAATTATATTAAAATCTGATGATACTAATATCCAACTTTCAATCAGTGATGATGGCATAGGTATTTCGAAAGAACTGGACATTCAAAATACAAAATCATTGGGTTTACGTCTGGTGACTGCTCTTGCAGAAGGTCAACTTCAAGGTAAGATAATTCTAAATAGAGAAAGAGGAACAGAATTTCAAATTAGTTTTGTGGGTGCAAAATGATGGCAACAAAACAGATACTGGTTGTCGAAAATGAAGTAATTACAGGAATGGATATTCAACAAAGGTTGAAAAATCTTGGATATGATGTACCTGCAATAGTATGCTCAGGAGAGGAAGCAATAATAAAAGTGAAAGAAAATAAACCCGACCTTGTATTAATGGATATAAATCTGAATAGTGAAATGGATGGGGTTGAAGCAGCATCGATAATTCATTCTTTTTCAGATATTCCAGTAATCTATCTCACTGCATTTTCTGATGATACAACTCTCTCACGGGCAAAAATCACAGAACCTTATGCATATATAATAAAACCATTTAAAGAAAGAGAATTGCAGATAACTATTGATATTGCTTTATATAAACATATAATGGAAACGAAGTTAAAAGAAAGCTATGAGACAATAAGGGAGAAAAACCAGTGGCTTGTTGCAGTAATTGAAAGCATAGGCGACGCAGTGATAGCAACTGACCCAAAAGGAACAATAGAACTTATTAATCCTATAGCAGAGGCGCTGACTGGCTGGAAGCAGAATGAAGCTTTAGGGAAGCCTCTGGCAGACATTTTCAATATTATTAGTGAAAATATCAATGAAAAGATAGAAGACCCGATAGCAAAGGCAATTCGAGATGAAAGGTTCTACGGTCTTGCAGACAATACTGTATTGGTGACAAGGGAAGGAATGAAAAGGTATGTTGATGTTATTGGTTCAACCATTAAAATTGATAGAAATGAAATAATTGGTTTTGTATTTATCTTTGAAGAGATTAACTGGCGAATCAGGTTGAAGACATGCTGAAAATATCCTGATGGCACAGGATTTAGCCGCACCTGCCCGGATGTGAATGGATTATTTGATAAAGATCATATTTTTGATGAAAATAATATCGATTACATACCCCTTGCGAAAGATAAGATACCTCTACGTCATGGTTCAAGGTAAGACAAACAGACTGAACTGCAAATTGGATCATACAAAAATATAAATTACCTGAGAATACATTTGATGCCTGTGCAAAAAAAGATTGGTTTAACTGCTCTTGTCCCGCCGGAATTAATATTTGCGTGCAGGTGTTCGCCTTTTGATGTCAATAATGTCATCCCCGGCTCAAAAAAATATCCCAGGAACAAATTGTGCGCCTGGACTGCCATCTGGCAGGAGATGCTTTCAAAAAGAGAGTTAAAGCTGGACTCCCTTATCGTAGTAGCAGGAGGGGATTGCCATAATGCGCTCGTAGATGGGCAAAAAGTTGAAATGAGCGGGATCCCCACTCATTTTTTCTTTTATCCTTTCGATGGGGATCCCCTTTATCTGGAATCACAACTGTACAACCTTGTTGATTTTTTAGGAACAATTGAATCCCCGGAAAAATCCGGGCAAATAAAAGAACTCAAGAAGATTGGGAAAAAAATTGATGCGAAAAGGGCACAAGGTAAGCTCTCTTCAGGGAATGTTTTTCGTATAATGATCTCTTTTTCCGACCTCATGGGTGATCTTGATGTATTCAGGGAAGCTATTAACTCCCTCAAAGAGCAAAAAGTTGAAATGAATAACAGGGTCGCATTAATTGGGGTACCTCCGATATATCATGATTTCCATGATGTTGCCCAGTCCCTGGACCTGCAGGTAGTATTTGATGAACTCCCCTTTGAATTTCTCAGGCACTCAGGAAATGATATTCATACTATCGCCCGTGATTACTGCAACTACACTTTTGCGCGACCGCTTGATTTCAGGATAAGGTTCCTTCAAAAGGAACTTGAAAAAAGACATATTGACGGAATAGTACATTATACACAGTTCGCCTGCCACCACATGCTTGAAGATGAGATAATGAGGTCAAAGCTTGATTATCCCATGCTGACCATCCAGGGAGACCTCCCCGGCAAAACACCTGAGCAGATAAAATTGAGGCTGGAAGCCTTCAGGGAGGCGCTTGATAGGGCATGATAGGGCTTGATGTGGGCAGTACTACTGCAAAAAAAGTTTCAATTGAAGATGGGGAAATAAAATATCAGATAACAGGGACCCACAATTGGAAAGACCTGATTACAGGAATTGACGGCAATGATATTATTTCGACCGGGTATTTTCGAAATTCAGTCCCGCATTGCGCTTCTGTAACAGAGATAACAGCTGCGATCTACGGGGTCAGGTATTACTTTCCTGATGTGGATGTGATCGTGGATATCGGGGGACAGGACACAAAGGTCATCGATGTCAAAAAAAATAATTTCATAATAAACGATAAATGCAGTGCAGGCACAGGCGCTTTTCTTGAATTCGTGGCAAATTATTTCAAGATCGAGCTAAAGGAACTGGGTTCATTCCACAGCAGGGCTAAGCGAATACCTGCAATAAATAACACATGCGCAGTATTTGCACTTTCCGAGATGATCTCACAGCTTGTGGCGGGTTTCACTCCAGAAGAAGTTATAGCAGGGATGCATTACGCATTTGCGCGCAGGATCTCGTTTATGATACCTGGAGCACGAACACTTGTCCTGATCGGGGGGACAGTAAAAAATAAAGGAATGTTGTCAGCGCTTGAGGATATTCTGCAGACAGAAATACAGGTACCTGATGAACCGCAAATCGTGAACGCCCTGGGTGCGCTGAAATATTATTACTGATCATTTTTGCTAAAAACATATCATGAATATCCTGGAAAAGTTCAGAGCCATTTAAGGCGCCTGAA